>DLHY01000093.1 GCA_002483445.1 Blastocatellia bacterium UBA7656 | reverse complement strand
CAACTTTTGTCCTGTACATAGAGAACCGGATATAATCAAGCCTCGGTTTCAGGAACGAATTTCACAGAGGTCAGTCAGATATGCGATTATCTGCTTTCCGGACTGGATTCGTGGTTGTTACTGTTGCAACGGCGTTCTCTCAATCGATAGCGCCCGACGAGGCGTTGCGCCGCGCGGCAGCCAATGAAGAAAAACTCCGAGCCGTCGAAAAAGAATACACATACCGACAGCAGATAGAAGCTCAACTGATGGGCGAAGGCGGAAGCGTGCGCGGCCAGTTGCATCGCCTGTCGGAAATCACTTATGACGATTTGGGAAACCGTGTGGAGCGTATACTGGAGTTTCCGCCGTCGAGATTGATGACGTCGCTCGGCGTGATGAAGCCTGATTTCAAAAGCTTCCTCGGAGTCGATCCTTTCTTTCTCACTACGGGCGAGCTTTCGCGCTATAAAATCAAATTCGTGGAGCGCCAGAAAATCGATGACATCAATACTTTCGTCTTCGATGTATCTCCGGCGGAAGAAATCAAACGAAACAGGAACAAGGATAAAGACCCGCCGTTTGCTGGAAGAGTGTGGATAGACGATCAGGATTTTCAGGTCGTAAAAGCCGAGGGCCGCGCCGTGACTCATAAGGAGAGCAGCGAGCAGTATCCGAAATTCGAATACTATCGCGAATACGTTGATGATAAATACTGGCTTCCCAGTTTCGCTTATGTCGATGATGTACTCACTTTTACCAGCTACGATTTGCCGCTCAAGATGAAATTCAACTACAGCAACTACAAACGGGTTCAGCGCAGAGAGTAGGGGGCAGGGGTCGGCGGGCCGAGTGCGGAATGCGGAGTGCGGAATGTGGAATCGATCAATTCCGCATTCCCAATTCCACACTCCGCATTCGAAGGGTGGTCGGTGATCTACTTTTTCACAGGAGAGATTATGCGCAAAGTTCTCGCGGTGTTGTTCGTGATGATTTTCGCATCAGGCGTGATCGGGCAAAGCGCAAAGCCCGATGAGATACTGCGCGCGGTGGCTGAAAACGGGAAGAAAACTTTTGAAGCCCTGCGCGGCTACAGCTATTATGCGGAGCTTACGCTTGAGACCGTGAGCCAGTCGGACACGATCACGGGGACGTATTATCGCTTCTCGAAAATTTCTTATGACGCGGAAGGCAATCGTCAGGAAAAACTTTTCGAAGAGAAAAACACGCTGCCTGAAACCTCCTACATCGGGACGAACTCGGCAAACAATCTGACCCGCGTTTATCAGTTCATAATCACGCCCGACACTCTGACTCAGTACGAGTTCAATTATATTGGCCGCGAGAAGGTCGACGAGTTGAACACTTACGTTTTCGATGTCAACCCCAAGGTGAAGATGCCCGACCCGCGCACGAGCAAGGATCGCTTTTTGAAAGGCCGCGTATGGATAGACGATCAGGACCTACAGGTTGTGAAAGCGGCGGGCAATGCCATCCCGGAGCAGACCGACCACCGCACGCCGAAATTCGAGACCTATTTTCAGAACTATGACAAGTACTGGTTCCCGGCTTATACGAGGGCAGACGATGAAGTGAGAGTAGGACGAAGGGTGACGCGAGTAATGGTCAAGGTGCGATTCACGAGCTATAAGAAGGGCTAGGAGTTTTCACACCAAATCCATCAAGAGTAAGGCTTCCATTCCGTCTCTGAAACTTCAAAGCAAAAATCTGCATTGTTTCGGATATTTTTTTCGTCCTTATATAATGAGGGAGTAGTGAGAGGGTGTTCACAGTCTGCCTGTCGATGGAATCCTCTTCGACTGAAGCCATGGATCGTTCCCGCAGGCGGCATAAGACGGGCAAAGCTTTAGGGCAGTATAAGGACTCATTCTCACATCTAAAGGTTTTTAGTGCGGCACAAGCCTACCGGCGACTATTCTGATCGGACACATCGTCCTCCTGCTCAACCGCTATTGTGAGACCGCAATTGACAAGTAGGTTTGTGATTGTATTGAAACGACTCTTCAGAAAGGAGATCGCACATCTCATGGATATTATTACCGTAATTAGCTCGTGGGGACCCTGCGGCGTGCTTGGATCGGCAGGATGCTATCTGGTAACCGCAGGAATTGCCGGACAATATTTTTCGATAGGGAAGTGGCGACCTGTGCATGGAAGAACCTCGCGCCTGACCAAAAATCAGAGATGGCTCTTCAGCATTTTCGGCTCCCTGCTCGCCGCGCCTCTGATTATTCAGTTGTATCTGACAGTGGCGCACAACGAACCAGTGAGACTGTATCAGGATGTAAAGGTGGATGAATATGTCAAACCCGCCGATTCGCCAAAAAGTCAGGAGCGCAGCTTTTTCGATGGCGCATTGATGGGGGTAAATTATTCGCCGCAGCCGCCCGCGCCAGTATCATATACAGGCTCGAATGCCGCTCAAAAACCGGGCTGCCAGATTGTCGAGTCTTTCGGCCTCGATCAAAGAAATATCCGCCGCCTGAAATACGCGGGGTTTCAAAACAGCGTTTGCCTTTATGTGGGAGACATCCATTACACATGGTATAGCTCCACGTCTGTGCATATAGTTGTGAGCAATCCCGAAGCATTGCCGACAGGAGGGATGAGTCCTTCGGATTTCAGCAAACGAATCAGCGGAATCGGCGATGGAAACCGGTGGACATTGAATGTTGGCAAGCAGGGAGATTCCACGCAATTCACTTTCAACGGGAAGAGCTATCGGGTAACGGTGAAAGGAGTCTATGCATCGATTTTCGGAACCGACAAGATAGGCGTCGAGATTTGCGAGATGAACTGAGAAAATCAGGAAAGCGTGAGAGCATACCCTCACAGGTATGCTCTTCATGCATGACCGGAAAACGGCATCGCTGAATCGGCCCGCCGCGCAAGAAATCCCTTCAGATAATCTGCGAAGTAATATCTTTGATCTATGGCCTGACCTCCGCTTGTTTCACATCAGACGCGCTCTCAGGCGTCTGGCCGAAAACACGTCTGAGATACAAATCTTTGCGCTCGACTGGTTCTAATCCCCAGGAGTCAATAAAATTGTGCCTTAGCTATCCCGCTCAATTCGGGAAGCGATGGATAAACTTCGTAGCTGATCGAAAACAGAATGGCCGAAGCGAAAACCACAAGCGACATCACGCCAAACATCAACACCCGTGAGCCAATCGCTTCGTTTCCCTCTGAACGAGCGCGACTCGTTTGCGCAATCATCGTTTTCGCCGCGTCACTTACTCTCTACACTCTGACTCTCGCGCCGAGCGTCACGCTCGTCGATAGCGGAGAACTCATCGCCGCATCCCGCGCGCTCGGAGTCGCGCATCCGCCGGGATTCCCGCTCTACACCCTGCTCGCTCATCTCGCGACGCTCGCGCCTCTGGGCAACATAGCTGAGAGAGTTAATTTCGCATCAGCCATCTTCGCCGCCCTCGCTTCAGCTATGCTCACGCTCGCGGTCTTCGAAGCCCAGAGGTGCGCTTCCCTTCTCTCTCGTCTGAGACGCAAAGAAGAGAAGAAGAAGCATCAGAAAAAAACTAAAAAGAAAGAGGCGAAGGACGCGAATCTCTTCGAGGGCTTGCCTTCTTTGATCCTGCTTGCGCCGCCTCTGATGGCGGGATTGCTGATGGCTTTCTCGCGCACTCTCTGGGGCTATGCGACGATAGCCGAAGTCTACACGCTAAATACCTTGATGATCGTGATCGTCTTTTTTCTCCTGCTGAGATGGCGGCGCAAAGTGATCGAATCGACTCTCGCAGCCGCAGAGCCGCGCGAAAATAAAGATCGGCTGCTTTTCATCGCCGCTTTCTTTTTCGGGCTTGCGATGGGAGTGCATCACGTCACAGTCGGGTTGATGCTGCCCGCGCTCGCCGCTCTGGTTTATTCGACCGAAGGCTTCACGTTTTTCAAAAGCAAACGATTGCTTCGCGCCGCGCTCTTCGCCTTCTCCGGGCTTTTGATTTACGCTTATCTCCCTCTTGCGGCGTTGCGCAACGCGGGTATGAACTGGGGCGACCCGCGCTCGCTTGAAAGAATCCTCTGGCATGTGACGGGCAGGCAGTATCAGGCATTCGTTTCATTTTCGCTCGAAACGATGGCGGGCCAGTTCAAAGAGTTCATCCTGTTCGCGGGCCGCGAATTCGGCCCCGTCTGGCTGCCTGCCGCATTGATCCTTGCCGTCGCAGGTCTCGTCGCTTTGTTTCGATCTGATCGAAGCGCGTTCTGGTTTCTCGCGCTCGTCATTCTTGCCGATCTCGCCTACGCGCTCAACTACGACATAGCCGAAGACAAAGACGCTTACTATCTGCCTGTCTTCCTTGCATTGATTGTTGCAGCGGCGTTCGGCGCGTTGTGGCTTATTCGCTTCGTTCGAGCGTCTTTTTCAAAGGCGACAGCGGCGGGCTTGCTGATTTTGATTCCGACCGTGGCGCTCGTGTTCAATCTGCCGTTCAATGATCGCAGTCGCTATCACGTAGCCGAAGACTATGTCTCGAACATTCTCAGCACAGTTGATGAAGGCGGGATGCTGCTGACGCTCGACTGGCAGGTTTACTCGCCTATGTTTTATTTCCACGAAATCGAAAAGCGCCGACGCGATGTTGTAGCAATCGATGTCAACCAGTTGCGCCGCTCGTGGTACTTCGATTATCTGAAAAGAGCTTACCCTGAGATGGTTGAGCAGAATCGCGATAAGATCGCCGCTTATGTCGAAGACCTTAAACTCTGGGAGCAAGACCCCGACGGGTTCAACAACGACCGCCAGATGCTTGATCGAATCAATAAGCACTACAACGATATGGTTTTATCGATAGTGGCGCGTCACATCGAGCGAGCGCCCGTTTATGCGACTTCTGATCTGATCGTTTCGCGCGCTCATCGCGACGGGGAAATCACCCGCGCGCTCATGACCGATTATCAGCCGGTTCCGCAGGGGCTTGTGTTTCAGTTGATGCGCGACCGCGCTTTTTATCAGCCCGCGGAAATCAAGCTTTCGCTTCGCGGCCTTGCGGACGGATCGCTGAAGTTTGAAAAGGATGATGTGGTCGCGAAGAAGGTGCTGCCCGTCTACACAGTCATGCTCGCCAGCCGGGGCGCTTATTTTGCAGCATACAACAGGCACGAGCAGGCCGTTGAGGCTTTCCGCGAGGCGCTTGCGCTCGACCCCGATTACAAGTATGCGCGGGAGGCGCTGACTGAAAGCGAAAACAAGTTGCGCGGCAAGTCGAACTGAGCAAACGGGAGCAGTTCATATCTTTGCGCAAGAAATAATTGAATCTGATCAATTTGCCCTTTTCAGCCGCGTCAGCGGCCCGATGACTTTAGCCGTGTGCTTCAGCGCACGGGCCGCGCGATTGAAATCCATCTTCGTCGCGTCAGCGACGGTTGAACAAGAATCCATTCACAATCCTCAATCGTCACTGACGCGACGGGGTCTCAATTGATCCTGCTGACCCGGCTTTGAAAAACCGGGCTAAATTCATATCACCGCTACGCGGTGTTGATCGAGCGAAAATTTGAATCGCACTTTGAGCAAACAGCTTGCTCTGAGAAATCGCCGTGCTAAACTTTCCTGCTATGTCCAACCAGCGTGTTTTGATAGTCGATGACGAAGAAGCGGCGCGACAGGGTTTGAGCGAACTGGTCGCAAGCTGGGGCTATGAAACCCGAATCGCTGCCGACGGGCGCGAAGCTCTTGATCGTCTCGATGATTATTCTGCTCTCGTCGTCATCACTGATGTAGTGATGCCGAATATGAACGGCTTCCAGTTGCTCGAACGGGTCAAACAGGATCGCCCCGATGCCGCCGTCATTCTGCTCACTGGCCAGGGATCGATTGAGGCTGCCATCCGCGCGGTCAAGGATCAGGGCGCGTTCGACTATTTCGAAAAGCCAATCGATACGCGCAAGCTTCAACTCGTCCTCAAGAAGGCTGCCGAGTACAGCAGCGCGCGGCAGGAAAACGCGATTCTTCGCCGCCAGCTTCGCGAATACGGCGCATTCGGAGATATGGTCGGAAATTCCGAAGCCATGAGTCGCATCTACACGCTGATCGAACAGGTCGCGCCAAGCTCCGTTTCAGTCCTCATAACAGGAGAGTCAGGCACGGGCAAGGAGATGGTCTCGCGAACGATTCACAAGCTCAGTCCGCGAGCAGGCCAGCCCTTCATCGCCATCAATTGCGCGGCGGTGCCTGAAACTCTGATGGAATCGGAACTCTTCGGCCACGAGAGAGGCGCGTTCACCGGAGCGGCTGAAAGAAGGATAGGGTGCTTCGAGCTTGCAAACAGCGGCTCACTGCTGCTCGACGAAATAGCCGAGATGCCTGTCCTGCTTCAGGCGAAGTTGCTTCGCGTGCTGGAAGACAAGCGGGTGCGAAGGCTCGGCTCGACGAAAGAAATGGAAGTCGATGTCCGGGTGATCGCTGCGACCAACAAAGAGCCTTACAAAGCGGTCGAGGATGGCCTGCTGCGCGAGGACTTGCTGTACCGACTCAACGTCATTACAATCAAGCTGCCCCCGCTGCGCGAGCATCGCGAAGACATTCCGCTGCTCGTTCAGCATATGATCGAAGAGATGAGTCGGCGACATGGCAGATCGGTTCGATTGATTTCGACCGAAGCGATGGAGGTGCTGATGAGCCATCACTGGCCCGGCAATGTCCGAGAGCTTCGCAACGTAATCGAACGCGCTGTGGTCATCTGCCAGGATGAGCAGATCGAAAAACGTCACCTGCCCGCCCGCATCACAGGCCAGCAGACCTCACTCGCTACAGACGCTTTGACAATACCTATCGGTATGCCGCTCGAAGAGGTAGAGCGAAGAGTCATCCTCAGCACTCTCGCCCGAACCGACTACAACAAGACGCGGACTGCCGAAACTCTTGGCATAAGCCTCAAGACGCTTCACAACAAACTGAAAGCGTATCGCGAGGCTGGCGACGAACAGGTTGAGTAGATGCTAGATGCTGGATGTCGGATGTTAGTGAAACCTCGCGGATCACACACTCATTCAAGGCTTCTGTCTCTAACATCTGACATCTGACATCTAACATCTGCTAAAAAAGCATGGCGATCACGGCAACAGCAGGAAAAAAACTGACAGAGCAGGAAGCCTCCCGACAGTCAGCGCGCGCGGGCCGGTTCTCCATCACTCCTCTGTTCGGAGTGCGCGCCCGTCAGATCGCGCTCATCACCTTGTTCGTCGTCGTGGTCATCTCGGTGACTACCATTGCCAACATAGCCTATCTTACAGGGGTCATAATTAACGGAACTGAAGAGCAGGCCAGTCGGTTATCTGATCA
This sequence comes from Blastocatellia bacterium UBA7656, assembly GCA_002483445.1. GTDB lineage: Bacteria > Acidobacteriota > Blastocatellia > UBA7656 > UBA7656 > UBA7656. The sequence goes on along the minus strand of DLHY01000093.1, from coordinate 15,290 downwards.
GATAACTTACGCCATTCGTCAGGAACTTGCGCACGACATAACCGACGACTACGCCAGTCCTTATACTGAGATTGCAAAGGAACAATCCGAAGTCCGACGACTGATGGAATCGATCATCGTCACTTCGAAGCCGATCATTTATCTCTACCTCACTGATGCTGCGGGCGACATAATCACCGATGCGAAGGGCAAACAGGAGCTTGCCGTCAATCAGCACACCATAGGCGATATCTCTTCCCCCAAACCCGACATCACTGAGCTTGCCGGTCAAAGCGCCTACATTCAACTCTACCGCGTATTCTTCGGCCCCAGAGTTTACGAATATCGAAAACACCTTACAGCAGACGATTCGATTCCTGGAGAGTTGCACATAGGAGTTTCAGCCGACACTATGCGAAGCGAAGCGCTCCCGCCCATAACGACCAATCTCTTCATCGGAATGTTTGCGATACTGGGCGCAACTCTCGTAGCCATCACTTCGGCAAACCTGCTGCTTCGCCCCTTGAAAGCCATTTCGACGAGCATAGAAAGAATCGAAAGCGGGGCCGCGCCCGAACCTCAGCAAAAAGTCAATCTGCCGCGCGATCACGCCGTGACGGGAGTGACTACGCGGTTGCGTCAACTCGGCGAACGAGTGGCGGGCGAAAGAAGCGAGCTTGAAATCATGCGAGGGCGTCTGCGTCAGGTCATAAGCCACCTCGAAGAGCGACTGCTTTTGATAAACCGCGAGGGCCGCGTCATACTCGCAAGCCCCGATGCTGAAAGATTGCTCGGCATCAAAAACGAGATCAGCGGCCTGCCGATTGACGAAAGCCTCGGAGCTATCCATCCGCTCGTCGGGCTGATCGATCAGGCGTTCGCCGAAAGGCATTCGATCACTCGCGCGGCCCTGTCCGTGCCTGACGGATCGAGAGCGCGCCAATTGATAGTTTCGGTTCAATACATCGAAGACGCCGGCGAGCCTGTCGGCGCGCTTGTGAGCCTGCGCGATTACGAATCGATTCAGAGATTCGAAACCCAATGGGATTTATCCAAGAAGCTCGCCGATCTGGGCCGAATAACGAGCGGCATAGCTCACGAAGTCAAAAACCCGCTCAATGCCATGGTTATTCATCTTGAGATACTGCGCTCGAAGATAGAATCAGGCACGGGCGACCCCACGCCGCAGATGGAAATACTCGATTCGGAAATCAAGCGACTGGACAGAGTAGTAGCCACGTTTTTGAATTTCACGCGCCCCGTCGAAGTAAGACTTCAGCCGCTCGATTTCAACACCATAGTCAATCAGGTCGTACTTCTCGCATCCACAGAAGCGAGCGAGCGCGGAGTGAGGATCAATCGCGAGATAGTCGAAGGAAAGCTGATGGTCAAAGGCGATGCTGATCTTCTCACGCAGGCGCTTTTGAACATAATAATCAACGGATGCCAGGCGATGCCCGAAGGCGGGCCGTTGAAAATCACGACCTTCAGAGGGCCGGACGGATCAGTGCGAATAAAAATTTCAGACCGGGGCGTAGGCATACCTCACGATGCGCGCGAGCGGATATTCAATCTCTACCACACGACGAAGAAAGGCGGCTCAGGCATAGGTCTGGCTCAGGCTTACCGCGCCGTTCAGCTTCACAACGGAGTGATCCGCTTCGAGAGCGAAGTCGGAGTAGGAACCACTTTCGAAATAATCCTTCCCGAACTCAATTGATATAAAGTCGCAAGCGAGCGGACTCTCCACTGTAATTTCTGCCGCTGACAATCCGCAGGATGCTCTTTAAGATAAGAAGTATTTCAAGTAGAATGCCGGGGTTGTTTATACCACACTGAAACCACATAAGGAGAGCCAGGATGAAATTCAATGGAAAGAAGCCGAACTTTCTGATTTTCATGGTCGATGAAGAGCGTTACCCGCCCGTTTATGAAACCGAAGCCGTCAAACTTTTTCGCAAAAAGAACTTCAAGGCGCAGGAGGCCATGCGCAAAGAAGGCATCGAGTTTCATCGTCATTACGCCGCTGCCACAGCCTGCTCTCCGAGTCGGGCCTCATTCTATACGGGTCAGTATCCTTCCCTTCACGGAGTCACTCAGACTACCGGCGCGGCAAAAGGTTCTTTCGACCCGGACGTGTTCTGGCTCGACGCCAGCAGCGTACCCACGATGGGCGATTACTTTCGCGCCGCCGGCTATCGCACCTTCTATAAAGGAAAGTGGCACGTGTCGCACGCCGACATCATCCTTCCCGGAAGCCATGACGCGATTGAAAGCTATGATACTTTCACGACTAAAAATGGCAAAATCGTTCCGCGACCCGTTCAGCGCGTCATAGACCTTTATCTTAATGCCGACCGGCTCGATGATTACGGATTCACCGGATGGATAGGCCCTGAGCCTCATGGAAACCTGCAACAAAACTGCGGCACTAATCGCGACCCCGGCTTTGCAAAACAAACCCTTGAGGTATTGGAAGAACTCGAAGCGGAGCAGAAAAAATCGAAATCAGATTCAAGCCCGTGGCTCATCGTCAACTCGTTCGTCAACCCTCATGATCTCGTCCTGTTCGGTCTGGCCTGGGAAAGCTTCGGCTATCCGTACACGAAGGGCTGGGTTCCCTCTGTCCCTCCGCCGCCGACTGAAGGCGAAAAACTCGACTCCAAGCCGCGCTGTCAGCAGAGCTATGTTGACACTTACCCTAAAATGCTCATGCCGCAACCGACGGTCGAGATATATCGTCAGTTTTACTATTACCTTCAAAAAGAGGTTGATCGCCACATCGAAAGAGTTTTCGAACATCTGCGAAACTCTGTTTTTTACGAGAACACGATCGTGGTCTTCACATCCGATCATGGCGAGATGCTGGGCGCTCACGGAGGTATGCATCAGAAATGGCACTCTGCATACGAAGAAGCGATACACGTGCCTTTGATCATCTCCAATCCCAGGCTTTTCAAAAAGCCGAAATCTACAGAGATGCTGACAAGCCATGTCGATGTGATACCGACGCTGTTGGGACTTGCCGGAATCGATCTTGAAAAGGCGCAGAAGGTATTGAGGCGCGATCATAACGAAGTGCGCAGCCTCGCAGGGCGCGACCTCTCGCGCGTTGTCAAGGGCAAAGCGAATCCCGATAATGGCACGCCGCTTTATTTTATGACCGATGATGAACCCAGCAAAGGTTTGAACCAGACAAATCCAGTCACGGGGAATCACTATGATTCAGTCATCGAGCCGGATCATGTCGAATCGGTCATCGCGGTTCTTCCGACTGCGGAAGGCGGGCAGCTTTGGAAGTATTCCCGCTACTTTGACAATCCGCAGTTTTGGTCCAGCCCGTTCCAGTCCGACACCGTAACCGTCGACGGAAAGACCGTGACGAAGACCAAACCTGTTAAGCCTGAGTTCGAGATGTACAACGTCAGCGAAGACCCTCTCGAAGAGGAAAACTTGGCCGCTAGATCAGGCAAATCCCGCGAACTGAAAAAGGTGCAGGAGGAGTTGGAAGAGACGCTCAGTCGACAACGAGAGCAGAAGAGGGTGTATCCTGAGCCTTTGAAAAAATACATACAGGATGTAATAGCGTCTGACTGATGCGTGGCGCGAGTGTTGACCGTAACACGGTGATGAATCGATGCGGCTCATCAACACCCTGATTGATTGCGGTGCAAGTCAGCGCGCCAGATACAAAGAACGGTTTTAACCGTTTCCCTCCGCCGATCTTTAATTGGTCGGCTTGTCGTCAGGCGCGCAGATGTTGCCGAGATTGACATCTGCGCGGGCAGAAAAACTGTTAAGGGAAGCGGAAGTAAATATCATCCCATGTATCTCAAGCCTGATTTGGGGCGCTGTGACAAGCGATACTGATGGTGAATTCGGTCAGCCTGAAGATGCGCTGCGCGATGTCCGACAATCTGCCAGATTGTCGTTGTTTCCCGCCGCCGAGGCTTTTCGCGCTCCCCGACAAGCTGGCAGCTTGTCGGACATTTCCCAAATTCGACATGGGATTTTATTTCGTTCCTCTTCCCTAAAACAGTTTCGGGTTCCGTTCTCTCGTTTTTTCACCGCGACGGGTCGCGGTGTTAATGAGAAGGCCGCGATCCTGATGTATTCAACCTGTTCGCCCAAGTGCATACCGCTATAATGAGAGGGTTTCGCTTTACTCTTTCGCGCCGCCCTTCGCCGGTTCGAGCTCAAGGTTGAGCGCGAGAAGTCGCGCCAGTATCTCTTCATCGGAGAGAGTCGCGCCCCAACCGTAAGAGGCGAACACCGCTTCATCGAGTTTTTTGTGCGCGAGATCGAGCCACGTCGGGCGCTGGTTGTAGAGATTGGTCAGCGTGCGTTTGGCAAGCTGCCTGGCAGATGATTCATCTTTCGCCGTGAGTCGCGGATAGCGAACTGTTCCGATGCCGCGAGAGTCTGCATCAGAGACGTATCGCGCCCACGGGCCATCGACGGAGCCGGGGAATTCGAGTATCTCCTCGCGCATCCATTCAGGCGGATTGAGCCATCTGCTTCGCAACTCATCAAGCTCTCTTGCGGCCTCTGCAATCACGGCTTCCTGTTCCGGCGTCGGTGCGGGAAAAGGAAATGTCTCGAAACACTCTTTTGGATTGTAGGTAGCGTCATTCCCAATGCCATGCCATCCGCACGTTGCGAGTGTCCACACTTTATGCGTGTGCGATTGTAAGACGCCCAGGCTGAAATCATCGATCAGCGGGACAGCTATTACTTTCGAGTCAGGCAATATCACTGCGTCAAGCCAGACGAATATTCTGTGCTTAGATACTCGCGCTGTCGCGATGTAGCGCAAGTGGTTGCTTACGGCTTTCCGAAAATCTGGCAAAGTCCGCCCCAAGAGCCACCAATGTTGAGAGCGCCACTTGTCATTGTTTGTTTCTCGCTCTGGCTTAACGTGTTTTACAAGATATTCGAATGGGCCTTCATATAAAGAGGCTTCCGACATCGGAGTGCCGACTCCAAAATCGATGATCCAGCGATGAGAGCAGACACGCACCAGATCGCTGCCATTGCGGAACGGTCGAAGCACATCGCTGTTTGGTCGTCCGTTCGGGTTGACGCCGCGCAGAAGTTCTAACGCAATCGAGTGGTCGATATCGAATGCGCCCACCTTTGTCGTTCCCATGAAACACAATCCGATGTTGGCTGGCAACTGTCGTTTCTGCGTGAGGTCAGAGCCAGCCGTCAGGTCAGCATTGATCTGCGGCACTTCCCTTTCGTCGAGTATCGCTAGACTTGCATCGTCTTTCGGGCCGAATCCAACCATGCTGATTCGCACAGAAGCGCCATCAAGAATCCAGTCGCGGTCTGAGACAGCAAAGAAAACTTTGCAGGACTCTTTGACTCGTTCCAGAACTCGGCGAGAGCCTACCTGTTTTATGCCGGTCGTTGCGAGCAATCCGGCTTGTTTGCATTTGCCCGAGTCGATCATCTTGCGAGTCTTTTCAAACCAGTAACAGCAAAGATCAGACATTGCCGGAATGCGATCACCATAAATTCTCCACAGCGCAGCGCAATAATCCGCGCCAAGCTCCGAACGCTGACGCTTGTTTCCAAGAAACGGCGGATTGCCGACTATGAAATCCACTGCGGGCCAATGGGGTTCTCGCGGATTTTCCTCATCACTCAAATCCAGTATCGCGTCCATGCGTTTGAAGTTGTCCATCGGGCGCAATATTGGATCGGCCTCGACGTTGAATCCGTTGGCTCGCACCCATTGCAGATAACCTATCCACAAAGTCGTCTGCGCCAGGTCGTGCGCGTAAGCGTTCACCTCTATGCCGTAGAACTGCCACGGCCCGACGAGCGGCAAAAATGAGCCAAGCCCGCGATCACCGCCATAAACTATCGCTTCCTTTTCGAGGTCTTTCATCTTCTGCAATGTCACGTAAAGAAAATTCCCCGATCCGCAGGCCGGATCCAAAACCTTCACCTCGCTCAATCGCTCAAGAAACTGCCTGAGCAAGGCGCGGGCTTCGCGGTGCGCCTTGTTCAACGCTTCTTTCGATGGCGGCTTTTCTTTGCCCGAAGGATTTTTCTTTCCCGTCGTGAGGAGGTTCTCGACCACATGCCGGGTTTCTTTCCACTCGCGTCTGAGAGGTTGCATCACTACAGGCTCGACCAGCGTTTCTATATCTTCGCGGCTGGTGTACTGCGCGCCGAGTTGAGATCGTTTGGCTGGATCGAGTCCGCGCTCGAACAGCGTGCCGAATATGGAAGGATCGACCGCGCTCCAGTCCAGTTGGCCCGCCGCCTGAATGCTTTCGATTTCCGATTCGGTCAACTCCAACATCATGCTTTCAGTGAACAGATTGCCGTTGAAGTGACGAATGGTATCGAGGCCGAAATCGCCGCCTTCGGCCATCGCTTCGAATAACTGGCCGATGAGTTTCGCGAACCGCTCAGGGTTGCGACTGGATTTTTCGACTATGCGGCTGAAGAGCGATTTGGGAAGCAGTCCCACGTCTTCGGCGAACAGGCAGAAAACTATTCGATCAAGGAAGCGCGCCACGTCCGAGGGGTCAAGCCCGCGAGCGCGCAACGACTGAGCTATTTCGGCAAGCCGACGAGCGACTTCGGTCGTGATGGTCGCGCTGGTCGCGCCGGGTCGGAGTTTTTCCGGGTCGTGAAAGAGATGGCGGAGTATCTCGATGTTGCGCGGCGCGGAGAGTTCTTCGAGAGGGATGTCATAAATTCTTTTGGCGGTCGCGGTGAAGTTGGTATGAACGACGATCCGATCCATATCGCAGACGACGAGCAGAGGCGGGTTTTCAAGAGCCTCGCGATATTTCAACAACTGGTTGTAAGCGGTTTCAAGATTTTTATGTTTGCCTTTGTATTCCCATCCGAAGAAGCCGCGCTTCCAGACATCGGCCCATCCTTTTCCGCCGCCCTGTTTGTCGGCTCCGCGCTCGAAGGTGAACCACTCGCCCAGAGGATCGGCCTCGGCGGGTCGGGGATGATCCATCGCTTCGCAGAGGTCGAGGAAATGCTGCTGAGATGCCGAGCGTTCCGTAAGCTCGACCCGCCGCCATTTGGTTATGAATTCAGAGATGGTCATAAACTATCTCAGAGAGCGACAAAGGATTAGCAATTTACTTCTGACTTCTGACTCCTGACTCCTGACTCCTGACTCCTGACTCCTGACTCCTTGCGCGAATCACCCCACCGAATGGCCCGGCATCGTGTGAAGCGGCCAGAAGACGGGAAGCAGAAACAGCGCCACTATTATCAAGATGATCGTCAGAAGAAGACCCGTCTTTATGAAATCGATGAATTTGTATTTGCCTGGCCCGTAGACCAGAATGCACGAAGGCTCGAAGGGCGTGATGAACGAAACCGAGGCCGCAAGCATGATAGCTATCGCAAACGTCCGCTCGTTGACCCCAAGCGTCTGAGCCGTCTCCAAAGCGACGGGCAAAACAACAAGGGCCGCCGCCGCGTTCGACATCGGCTGAGTCAGCAAAACAGTGAGCAGGAAAAATCCCAGAAGGATGACCATCAATCCGTAATCGCCCGGCAGCGCGGATACCAGAGGGTTCAAGACATCGACTATACGTTTCGCAAGAAACGCGGCGGCTCCTGTGTGACGGTCATCCATAGCCGTGCCGAATGCTGTCATCCCGCCTATCAGAATTATCAATCGCCAGTCGATGAACTCATAAGCTTCATCGACCGTTATGCAGCCCGCAAGAATAGTCGCCACCGCCGCGCACAGAAATGCTATCGATAGAGGCAGAATTCCGATGGTGCCAAGTATGATCGCGCTCACGAAAAAAGCTACGGTGTAAAGCCCTTTGCTCTTGCGATAGACGGGCGGAGTGTATTCGCCCATAATCCAGAAATCAGTCTGATGTCTAAGCTCATCCAATCGATCAGCAGGCCCCTGTATCAAAAGCAGATCGCCGAGTCTCAGCTTGATGCGTCCGATTTTTTCGCGGAGCGACTGGCCGTGACGATAAATCGCAAGCGCGGTCATCCCGTATTGCAGGCGAAAGTTTGCCTCTTTGAGAGTCTGGCCTATGAGGTCGGATTGAGGTATTACGAGTACTTCGAGGATTTTGATCTGATCGGTCTGAAGGTCGCGGTCGCCCAATTTGACCTCGGCGTGAATTTCTATTCCGGCTGCTTCTTTGACTTTGATGAGGTCTTCGACTTTTCCCTCGACCAGCAGGATATCATTCAGTTCTATCTCGGTTTTCGCGTCGGGCAGAAACTTCGCTTCGCCGCGAATGACTTCGAGTATGCGAAACTCCATCTTCGACAAATCCGACTCGAATATCTTCTGCCCTATCAGATGTGATCCTGCGGTGACGACTATCTCGCAGAGGTATTCGCGGATTTCATATTCTTCCGTCAGGTTTTCGTCCCTGTGATCGGGAAGGAGTCTGCGACCGATGAGCATCATGTAAGCGATCCCTACGAAGACTATGACAAGCCCGACGGGTGTGATCTCGAAAAACGATACCGGCGTCATCCCTGCGCGCGATATGTAGCCGCTCACAGCCACGTTCGTCGATGTGCCTATGAGAGTGCAGGTGCCGCCGAGAATGGAAGCGAAGGCGACGGGTATGAGCAGTTTCGACGCGCTCAACTTAGCCTGACGCGCCACGCCCATAACTGGCGGAATGAAGATCGCCGTTACGGTCGTGTTGTTCATAAACGCCGACACTGAACTCACGAGCGACATCATCGCAAGCAGCAGCGGGTTGCTGCCCCGCGCGGCGAGACGTTGCAGCGGACGGCCCAGGGCGTCGAGTACGCCCGTGCGTTGCAATCCACCGCTGACGACGAAGATCGCGGCAAGTATGATGATGATGTCGTTGCTGAACCCGGCGAAAGCTTCATCGGGCTTGAGTATTCCGGTTACGACCAGAGCGATCAAAAGCAGCAGCGTTATTATATCGACGGAAAGCTTCTCCATCGCAAACAGCACGATGGCGACGAGGAGCAATCCAAGGACTATGGCTATTTGCATAAAATCTCTTTGGCTCGCCGCCGGAGGCTCCGGCGATAATGGTCTTTGAAAAAAATAATAGAACCACGATCAAGTTTGGAATCCAGAGCCTCAATCAATCGCTCTTATTCCAAAGGGTGTCTAACCGCAGAGGCGCGGCGTTGTCCGGCAAGCTGGCAGCTTGCCGCAGGCTTTCACCTCTCGCCTCTGGAAATCAACAGTCCTTTGCTCGAAGCAACGACAAGCTGGCAGCTTGTCGAACATACAAGACGCCGCGGAGAAGAAAACTCTGCGTAAACTCCGCGCCTCTGTGTCTCTGCGGTTTTTACCCCTTGAGAAGCTGATTGTTTGGAGCATGATAGTGATTGCATTATTTATTCAAAGACCATAACCGATGAAACCGCCGCACAATATCCCGACTTCGATTCAAAACGCGGGCGCTCACGCGGGCAGGAAGAAAAACGCCAGCGCGAATATCACATACACTGCCAGCAGCAACACGCCTTCGAGCCAGTTCGATTCGCCGTCTACGGCCACCACCGTGACGATGCCGACGGCAAGCCCTACGGTTATCACCTCGAAGGGCGAAAAGAGCAGGTTCATGGGATTGCCCACCGCATAGCTCAAAAAGACAAGCACCGGCGCGACAAACAACGCTATCTGCATACTCGATCCGACGGCTATGTGAAAAGCCAGATCCATCTGATTCTTCATCGCCACGAGTATTGCTGTCGAATGCTCGGCGGCGTTGCCTACGACGGCGACAATTATCACGCCGACGAAAAGCGGGGTCATGCCCAGAGCCTTCGACGCAGGCTCTACGGCGTGAACCAGAAGTTCGCTCATCCAGGCGATAAGCCCCGTGGCCACGAGCAGAAGGATGATGGCTCGCGATGTCTTCATCGGAACCGATTCGCTGTGTTCTTCGCTCGTTCCCAGATACAAGTCTTTGTGCGTGCGCAGAGAAAAGATCAGGCTCAGGATATAAACGATGAAGAGGATGACGGCGATCTCGACGCTCAATTCGGCTTCGAATCGCTGGAAGCTCGCGGCGTCATTCTTAGCCTGATCCTGAGTTACGAAATGAAAGACTGCGGGTATGAGCAGCCCGATGGCGCTCAAAACCATAAGAGTCGCGCTCATCGAAGCGGCTGTTCGATTGAACTTCTGGTTTTTATACTTGAAACCTCCGGCCATTATGCTCAGGCCGAGGACGAGAAGTATATTGCCGATGATCGAGCCGGTGATTGATGCCTTGACGATTTCCGTCTGCCCTGCGCGGAGCGCCTGAAAGGCTATGATCATTTCGGCCATGTTGCCGAACGTGGCGTTGAGCAGGCCGCCGATTCCGGCTCCGAGTTTTTCCGCGAGGCTCTCCGTAGCGCGCCCCATCCATCCGGCGAGCGGGATTATCGCCACCCCCGAAGCGATGAAAGTCCACAGCGGCGGCTGATGGGTGAAGTGAAAAACGACGGCTAAAGGGATGAATACCAGCAGCACATCAAGCCCGTGTTCTATCAGAAGTTTTTTCATGTCTCTCCTATGGGGAACAGTTTTCAGTTTTCAGTTTTCAGTTTTGCGTCGTTTCCAGGCATCGTTGAAAACGACCTGAGCCGCTCATCAGAAGTCAGGAGTCAGAAGTCAGGAGTCAGAAGTCAGGAGTCAGAAGTCAGAGTAAAACAACTGAAAACTGGAAACTGAAAACTGAAAACTGAAAACTGACGACTGCAATTATCGCCGCGACTTCTCTATCCTGGCTGACATTTCTTTCATCATCTCAAGCTCCGAGATGCCGAGCCAGCAGTGACCCTTGCCCGGCCCGTAAACGATCCTGCCTTCAAAGGGCGGGTTCGCTTTCGACAAAAAGGCGTCGAGCATGTGAACGGCGTTGTTGAGAAAATAATCGTCCGCTTCTCCGATCCAGATATTGATCTTGCCGCGAAGCCTGGGGCCGAGCGTCTTCCAGTTTTCCTGAAGGATCAATCGCAGATCGTATTTTTTCCACTGCTCGGATATGGTGTGATCTATCTCGCCGGTCACAGGGTTCCACAGCGGGCGAGGCCGCCCGTCTTCTCCGCGAGGCCCGTAGGCGGCATTCCACGCGCCCCACTGTTCGCCCGACATCGCCCAACTGTCTCCCTCTCCGAGCGCGTTTTCCATGCGGCATTCGTGTCGAATGGTGAATCGCACATCGCCATTCAAATCGCGCGCGCTCGGACGCTCGAATCCATGACGATTGATGTATGCGTTGCGATCCTGATAGATGTTGATTAACTGGAACGCGCGAAAGTCCACGCCGTCGGGGCAGTATGACCACGCGCCGTTGAAGAAATCGGGATAAAAGACCTGAAGCGCAAGCGACACCCATCCGCCGGTTGAGCCTCCATCGACGACCCTCGCCCAACTGTCGCCGATGCCGCGAAACTGTTTTTCAATGTAAGGAATCAACTCCTGCGTTATGGCGTCTCCGTAAGGGCCGTTGTTTTCGGAATTGATCTGATAGCTGTCTCCATAAGGGCCGTCGCCGTCGAGGTGAAGAAGTATCATCGAGGGCGCGGTTTTATCTTCCCACGCACGGCGGAACCCTGCGCCCTGAGCCATCATCGCGCGGACGTTTAGAAACCGCGAGCCGTAGCCGCCGATATGAACGCGCAGAGGAAACCGCCGCTGCGGATCAGCTTCGTAATCGCGGGGCAGTATGACTCCTGCGCGAAGGTAGATGGGGCGATTATGAAATTTGCTCAACAGTTCGGATTTGATTTTGATGTACTTGATATTTTCGGTGTCCGCGGGCAACTCTTCGAGCGGGATTTTTTGAGTAAGCTCTATTTTGATCGCGCCGCTGCGCGCCGGGTCGAGGGTGATTTTCTGCGGCGCGCTGTAGAGATTTCCCGGCGAGTTGATCGATTTCAAATCCGTGTTGGTGTCAAGCAATGCCTGAACGTAGTATTCGCCTGCCTGAAGGCGCGAGAGATTTTCAATGGGAAAACTCGCGGCTTTGTCATCGATGGCGGCGATCTTTCCCTGTGTGAAGTCTGAGACATCGCGGGCAAAGAAGGGATCAGCCTGAAGGTCGGTGTTGCCTATGGTCATTCTCGGCTCAGGGTACTGGCGTTTGCCGAGCAGAAGGAAGAGCCTTCCATTAGGCCGGTCGGGGCTTAGTTGCTGGGCGATGCTCACTTCGAAGCGCAGCGGGTCGTTTTGCTCTGGATGAGAAGGAATGTATGAGAGCAGCAACAAAGGGATCAGCAGAAGAGTCTTTTTCATCCTTTCGTTCTCCTGAAAACGTCTGAAAAGAGATTTTATTTTTAGGCCAAACAGCAGAACTTTGAAAGCGACACTTGCATCATTCAGTTCTTACGACGGAATCAGAGTCGAGCGCGTCGAGCAGCGCGCATCGGGCGCGTTCTACGGCTTCAGTTTCTTTTGATTCTATGGTGATCTTCACACGGTAATCCGGCTCGGTAAAGACCGGGTAAGAACCTATCTCGACATCCGGGTGCGCGGCTGCCACGCGGTTGAGCCGGGGTGCGATATCGAATTCGTCTTCGCGAGTGTAAATGGCGCAGGCATAAAAAGGCTCGGCCTGAAACAGATGGCTGATCGCCTCGAACTTGCTTCGAAATAATTCAGGCACGCCCGGAAGTATGTAAACATTTTCAATGGCAAGCACAGGCCAGCGCATCTCTCGCTCGCGAATGAGCAAGCCTCCTTCAGGCATATCGGCCATGCGAAGGCGAGTCTCATCGATGTCGTCTCCGAAGTAACCTTTGAGCATACGCTCAAGCTCAGGGTTGCGAACGACTGCGCGACCGAAAGCGCGGGCTATGCCTTCGATTGTAAGATCGTCGTGTGTCGGGCCGACTCCGCCCGAAGTGAATATATAATCGAAGCGGGCGGCGCACTCTCGAACGGTGCGGGCTATATCGTCGAGGTCATCGGGTATGACGGTTATTCGAGAGAGAGCGACACCGAGGCGGCGCAGTTCGGATATAAGAAACGCAGCATTTTTATCTTCGGATTTGCCATTGAGAATCTCGTTGCCGATGACGATTATTGCCGCCGTTCTCCTATGCATAGACGCCATATTAACTGCCGCTTAGCTGCGGCAGCAACAGCAAAGAAGATAAGAGAAGAACAAATCAAGCAACACACGCCTGCTTACCCTGTGCCATTCTCTTTCGCCCTGCCCACGCTTTTTATTATGTATGAAATCTCGTATTCTGAAGCCGCCTTGACACTTCAGATACAGAGGCGTACAAGTAGGGAGCCGAGTCAACAATAATTGAGCCGCGCTGCCGATAGAACAGTAAACGCGCCGCTCATGCTCGATGTATCAGGCCACAAAGCAACAATCCGTGCCGATTCGACAATCCTGCGAGGGTGATATGGCAATACTCGACGAAACCAATCAAGGCGGCACCATCACAGAAGGTAGACGCGCTCTTGAGCTTTTCACAGACCGCAACGATGCGAAGCGGATATTTGCATCCTACCTCAATGATGATCCGCCTCGCGACACAATTCTTTTCTTCTACGGCGATGGCGGCAACGGCAAGACGCTGCTCCTGAACTTTCTCCGCGAAAGATGCTGCAAGCGACTGCACCCGGACGACTGGCGACACGTAAAGACTATCGCCGATGACAATGTATTTGCCGCGCATATAGAAAACGCTCAGGATGCTGAGAAGGTCATATCCGCTCATATAGATTTCGCCTGGCAGCCCCGCGGCGAAGAACAACCGCAGCAGGCATTCTCCGCTCTGCTGATGCTTAGAAGAGAACTCGGACAAAGCAATTTGCGCTTCGCCGTGTTTGATTTCGCCTGTATCTGGTATCTCCACAAGACCCGCCAACTATCGGATAATCGACTCAAAGATCTTTTTCCTTCAGAAGAGGCGGATTTCATCAGCGCTGTAGCAGACGCAATAAGCGGCTCGGCCTGGGGAGCATTGTCGAAGGCGGTGCTGGGGATATTCAACAAGCGATTGCGCGAAAAATTCACCATTTATATTCGCAAACGCGGCGTGGATGAAACGCTTCTGGAGGAAATTCAGAGACTGGATCCGAACTCGGAATTGATCGACCAACTACCGCACCTCTTTGCCAAAGACCTGAATGCTGCGCTGGCGGCTGAAGATGCGCCGAAAAGAGTCGCTCTTTTTTTCGACACGCATGAATCATTCTGGGGCAGTCAGAGGCAAAAGATGCCTGACAAGATTTTCTTCCAGCGCGATGAATGGTTGCGCCGTCTTCTTGGAACACTGGAACTCGAAGCAGGCATAGTAACGGTCATGGCCGGACGCGACTGCCCGCTCTGGCCGGATGCGACCAGAATCCGAATACCCGAAAAACACCTCGATATTCAACTGGTCGGGCATCTTTCCGAATCTGACGCCGATGAGTATCTGAAACGCGCCGAAATCGTCGATGAGTCGATGCGCCGATGCCTGACCGCTTATGCGCAGGTCGAGGCGGGGCAGGTCCATCCGTTCTACCTGGGACTTGGCGCTGACGTAGTTCTGGCTGCGAGGAATCGGGGCGCGACCCTCGCTTTGCAGGATTTTCGCGCCGCGCCGGGAATAGAAGACAAAGCTGAAGAACTCATTAATAGGCTTCTGCAATGGTGCGACGACGAGATTGAGTACTCGGTTTATGCGTTGAGCGCGTGTCGGGCATTCAGCCGGGAGATTTATTTTGAGCTTGGTAGAGCGCTGAACTTTCAAGCAACCGAGCCGTCGTTTCAAATGCTGATGCGATTCTCTTTCGTGTGGAGAGCCGGACGGCGCGGCGAGGGTTGGTATCGCATCCACGACTTGATGCGCCGGGTCCTCAGAGAAAGAAACAACGAAATAGTAAGGCAGGCGGATGAAATTCTCGAAAAAATCTATCGCACGGGATTCGAGTCGGGCGATGAGGCATCTCAGATCGAAGCTATTTATCACGCGAATCGCCTTGAATGGGAGAAGGGCGTTGAGGAGTGGGTAAATTCTTTTGATCATGCTTTGGAATTGAGCCGACATGATTTTTGCAGAGGATTGCTGGAAATCCGTAATGAATTGATAATAGAAATGCCCTTCGCCATCGGACAGGTTTCACAATGTGAAGGAGACTTTCTTGCAAGCCTCTCCAGATACGATGAAGCGAGGCTGGAATATAAAGAAACCATTACTTGCTTCGACGAAGTTCTGCGCCACGAGCCGGACAATGCAGGCGCTTGCAACAACAAGGGCCTCGCGCTTGCAAGGCTCGGTGAATTGCAGGCAACACTCACTCAGAACGATGCCGCCATTGAATCCTACTCTCGTGCCGTGACTGCTTGCGATGATGC
>DLHY01000058.1 GCA_002483445.1 Blastocatellia bacterium UBA7656 | reverse complement strand
CGCGATCCAGAGCGCGATCCAGATCGCGATCCAGAGCGCGATCCAGAACGCGAGCCAGATCGCGAGCCAGATCGCGATCCAGAGCGCGATCCAGAACGCGATCCAGAGCGCGAGCCAGAGCGCGAGCCAGATCGCGATCCAGAGCGCGATCCAGAACGCGATCCAGAGCGCGATCCAGATCGCGAGCCAGATCGCGATCCAGATCGCGAGCCAGAGCGCGATCTGGATCGCGAGCCAGATCGGGAGGCAGATCGCGCTCCATCGCTAAAATCATCGGCACAATTCTAAAAACCTGTGATTTGATAAAGGCTGAAGCCGCGCTTGATTGGGCCAGCAAACGATGTCGGGGCGATTCGTCGGATAGCGAGTAGAGACCGCTTCGGTAAATATCCGCAAGGCTCAGTCCCCCCGCTCGATAAAAATAATATCTCCGCAGCGGACGCAACCATGTTTGCACAGGCAGATGCGTCGCCGACCAGTTGCAAACATCCATGTTGCCTGCGCCGACAATTGTGATCATCAGAGTTTGACGTTCATCGAATCCTTCATCGGCCTGTTTGATTATCCAACCGCCCAACCGCTCAGGCCAGTCTTCGATCAACTCATCGCCGACAGCGAAGAAATCCCTGCCCAGATTACTCGGCCTTCGTTCGGCAAGCTGCTGATCGAACCATCGAGACACCCAATCGTCGAACCGTTCCGGCGGCAGTTGCTTCAGGTTTTCAATCACGCCCTGGTCATAACTATCGCACGCCGCACTGAGCGCGAAGGCTGCGGCATCCTGACATTTCTGCGGGCTGAGTCCGTTCTCTTCGTCCGGCAGCAACGCGGAGAAAAGCTCTGCCGCGCCGCGCCGCATCGCATCCTGTTCTTTTGCTCTTTTAATTATCTCGTCGATCAGGTCGTCGCCTGCGCTGGGAAACTCGGTCAACATTTCGAACAGCACGCAGAAAGTTTCGTGCCAGTGAGGTATGGCAATGCGCTCCGCACAGAGGTCGGCGAGTTGATCGAAGCGTCTCATTTTGCTGCGCAGGTGGAAGGCGGCGAAGTATTCCTGCAAAGTCAGATGCACGAAGGCGAATTGATCCGGCCCGCGCGGGATGAGCAATCCGCTGCGCCGCGCCACATAATCGAGAAACTCTCCGGCTTCCTCTTCCGCTCCCTTTCGGCCTTCGGCTTCGATGGCTTCCTTGAGCCACGTCAGAACGTCGGATTGACTGACCAGCAGTTCGGTTTTCTGTTCGGCGTCGCGGCGCGACTGCATCTCCCAGCCGACGCGGGCAAGCCATCGTTTCATCTGATCGAGCGAGGCATGGTATTGTCCGAGTTTGCGATAGCGGTCGATGGTTTCGAGGTATGCTTCAACTATCTTGTCATAAAGCTTCACGCGGCCTGACGGCAGATGCGCGGTCACTCGATGAATCAAAGCCATCAGGGTGAGCAACGAAGGATTCGCAGCCAGTCGTTTGATGCGGTCGTTTTGATGAAGAGCCTGACGGAGCGAATCAACACCGCTCGTAAGCCGCACCGTATCAGGCTCACGAACTGCATACCATCGCGTGACGAACTGCTCAATGTCTTCATCATTGAATGGCGCGACATAACAGCGGCGCAGATAATGGTGAAACAGCCGCTTGGCTGGCATATCGAATACCGAGAGCGAGTCAAACGAAGCTTCTTCGTATCCAACGATACGACTGGTCAAGACCGCATAGCTGTTCTGCATTTCAGCAAACAGCGGTTGCACGATTTTATCTCTGAGGTGAAGGCGATCCTGACGGCTGCCGACTTCATCAAGCCCATCAAGCATCAGGAACCCGCGACCTCCGCGCAAAACCTTTAACAACCATTCGACTGTCACCTGATCGCGAATCTCTTCATCAAGCTGATAGATAAAATCCCTCAGCATGTCTTCTTTGGATTCCCACAATGGGACATAGTAATCGCGCAATATGATCGGCACGGGAACGAGCGAGCCGAAGCGACTCGAAAGCGGAGTCGGCGCTGAACGCCCGAATGAATAAGTGATTACTTTGACGAGCGTAGACTTGCCGCAACCCGGATCGCCAAGTACCACGAGATGTTGAGAATTCTCCAGAGCCTTTGGCAGATAAAATCGCTCCTCATCGCCCAGTTTCCAGGTGAAGCTCAACGGCACATAAATCTCTTCGAGGGTAAGCGGGCGATTTTCCTTGAGGCTGGGCAGGCCGAGAAACTCAACCTGATTGTAGCGCCACGACAGGAGCAGCTTGTAATCGCCTTCGAGGTCTTTCTTGATGATGCTCGTCACTGCTTACTCTCCTGCGCGGGCGGTGGAGGGATGAACTTCCCGCCAGTCTGCACCAGATGACGATGAATCGTCTCATCGCTGATCTTCAACGCGGCTTCATCCTGTGCCAGTTGCGTAACCAGCCTGCTGATCCAGAAAACGCGCGATTGCGGATGTGTCGTGCTTTCATCCTCCTGCGGCTTGCCCGGAGGCGGAGTAAGCCCGCCTCTTTCGTCGCTCGCCAGAGCAGATTTTAATATCTCATAAGGCAGTTCGAGATCGTCAAACAAATAATGGCGATTCAATCCTCTCAAGCAAAATGGCAGGATATGATCCGGGTAGAAATCCGGCGACTGCTCGACTTTGCGAAACAGAGGCTCTTCGAACTGCGCGAGGTAGTGAAGAATCACCGTCAGTCGCCAGTCGAGCTTTTCGCCTGCGGGGATGGGCAGCGAATCCAGATAGAGTTTCCACGACGAGATGAATGATTTGATCTTGCGCGGATTGTGCGGAAGGTTTTCGTCAATCGCGGCGACAAGATCAGACCAGTCCTCGCCTTTGAAGCCGAAAAGTCGAGCGAGGCGAATTTTGAATCTCTGATCGCTCGCATCGAGCAATTGTTCGACGTACTCCTCCGTGTGTCGCGGCACAGGTAACGGAAAGTAGATTTGAAATATCTTGCTGAGGTAATCGCGCGCCAGAGGTCGATAGCGCCACGTATCCTTTTCGCCTGAGAGCGCCTTTGCAATCGAGCTTTCGAGATGCTGCTGATCCAGCCCTATGACATAAACCGCGTTGTGCGCGTTGAGATAGAGCTTGAGAGCTTCGAGCATACGATAAGCAACTTCTCCTTCGCATCGGTCGAGATCGTCGATGAAGATCACGAGCAATCCATCTTTGCCCGTGATTTTGCTAATCGCGCCTTCGAAGAAATCCCGGAATCGCTGCGAGGTGAGAGCGGATGAAAAAGTTTCGGCCTCGTACTCGCGCCCGCGTTCAAGGATGCCTTTGACGTTCGGAGTGGGGATGATATTTTTGCCGAATTCCATCAGCGCGTTGAGCGTCGCGTAAGTCGAAACGTCGGCAAGTTTTCCGGCTTCATTGAAGAATTTGCGCGCGAGGCTGAAGTGCTGGCGAATTTCGTGGAGCAGCGCGACAAGCGGACTTGATTCGAACTGGTGCTGCCAGGGATTGAACCATATCAACTCAAGATTTCTTTTACCGACCAGCGTTTTGAAATCGTCTTGAGATTCTCCGAACCATTCACGGCGCTGCTCTCCGCGTTTCTTGTCATTCAAACTTGCGCGCTTGCCTTCGGGCATGTCGAACGCACCTCCAAGATATGCCCATAGCATTTTCAGAAAGCTGGTCTTTCCTGCGCCCCACGAACCACAGACGCCTACCACGTAGGGCGGCGAGCAGGTCAGCAAACGATGGCCTACTCGTTTGACGAGATCATAGTGTCCGAGCGCATCCTGATAAACTGGTTCATCATTAACAGTCATAATTTTTCAAGTCCGAAATCATGCGGACAAGCACGAGCAACAGACTCAATCATAGCTTCTGAGAGCGCACGCTTCCAGCGAGCATGTATTAGCATTGCAGGA
This sequence comes from Blastocatellia bacterium UBA7656, assembly GCA_002483445.1. GTDB lineage: Bacteria > Acidobacteriota > Blastocatellia > UBA7656 > UBA7656 > UBA7656. Next base: position 104,652 of record DLHY01000058.1, on the reverse strand, counting down.
GGCCGAGGACGCGCGAATCCTCCATACATGCAGGCAAGGATGCCTGCGCTCCCAGGATTTTTTACAACTTTTCAGACACGCTCTTGGCCTGAGAGAACAACATCAGGTAATCTCGTCCTCCGGCCTTCGAGTCCGTACCCGACATGTTGAATCCGCCGAACGGATGCACATCGACCAGAGCGCCTGTGCATTTGCGATTCAAATACAAATTGCCGACGTGAAAATCTCTTCTCGCTCGTTCCAGTCTCTTTCGCTCGCGCGAATAAAGCGCGCCCGTCAGCCCGAACTGGGTATTGTTGGCTATGTCTATCGCTTCGTCGAAATCCTTCGCACGAAAAGTCGCAAGAACGGGGCCGAATATCTCTTCCTGCGAGATGCGAGCCTGAGCGTCGACTTCTCCTATCACGGTTGGCTTGATGAACCAGCCGCGCTGATCTTCTTTCAATGGCCCGCCGCCCGCCATCAGTTTGCCTTCGCCTTTGCCTATATCGATGTAATCGAGAATCGTTTGATACGCGCTCTTCGAAGACACAGGCCCCATCCAGTTTTCTCGATCTTTCACAGGCCCGACCTTGATCTGAGCCGCGCGATCAGCCACGCGCGCAACAACTTCATTATAAACTTCATCGACTACGACCAGCCGCGAACAGGCAGAGCATTTCTGTCCCGAATAACCGAACGCAGCAGCGACCGCGCCTTCGACCACCGCATCGAGGTCAGCCGTCTCATCGACGACTATCGTGTCCTTGCCGCCCATCTCCGCGACGACACGTTTGATCCAGACTTGTCCTTCGGCGGTCTTCGCCGCAAGCTCGTTGATGTGAAGTCCGACTTCCTTCGAGCCGGTGAAAGCGATGAAGCGAGTCTTGGGATGGCCTACGAGATGATCGCCTATGCGAGCGCCGCTGCCCGGCACGAAATTCACCACTCCCGCAGGGAGCGATACGGCTTCGAGCAGTTCTACGAATTTGGCGGCGATGACGGGGCTGTCGCTCGAAGGTTTGAGGACGACGGTGTTGCCCGCGACGACCGAAGCGAGAGTCATTCCGGCCATGATCGCAAGCGGAAAATTCCAGGGTGGGACGACTACGCCGACTCCGAGCGGGATGTAATAAAGTTCGTTCTGCTCTCCTGCAAGCGGTGTAAGCTCCTGCTCGCGGCTGTAGCGAATCATCTCGCGCGCATAGAATTCGGCGAAGTCAATCGCTTCGGCAACGTCAGCGTCAGCTTCGGCCCACGACTTGCCCACTTCGAGAACCATCAGGGCGGTGAATTCGGCTTTGCGCTTTCGGAGCAGCGAAGCGAAGTTGAGCAGGTAACGCGCACGCTCGACCGCGTCGACGCGCTTCCATTCCTGAAATGCGTGAGTAGCTTCTTCGATGGCCTTATCGGCGAGGTCAGGCGTTGCTTTGTGCATAAGGCCGACGACTTCATCGAAGTTGGAAGGGTTGGGAGAAGCGAGCATATCGCCCGTAGTGTAACGCTTGCCGCCGATGATGATCGGGTATTCGCGCCCGAATTCGGATTCCACATTAGCGAGGGCTTCGCGCATCGGAGCAGCGTTTCTCTCGTCGCTGAAATCCAGGAAGGGTTCGTTTCTGAATGGAGGTAGCATAAAAATTTCCTTTCTTTTATGTGTGCCGCTTTTGGCTGGAAAAGGTATCAACCCGCGAGTGGCAGAGTCAACCAAAGGGCGAAAAAGCCGAGATTAATACTCTCTCCCCGCTCCGAAGGAGCGCAGGATATTAGCCGGTGGTGCAGCCACCGGACGGCGAGCCGAAACCGTTTGCGCGCCCTGAAAGGGCGCAGGATTGCGACTCGATCCGGCTCCCCTCCGGGGCGCCTGAGATTTGCGATTGTCTCCCGGTGCCTTCAGCACCGGCTAATATCCTCGGCCCCTCCGGGGCAAAGACAGCATTTCAATCCATCTGCGAAAATCCGAATCGTACTCAACGAAAAAGATTCGATTGCTCAAGGCGGCGAATAGAATTATACTTCGTCGCATCCAGCCCAAAGAAAACCAGACCGGGGGTAACACTGATGACCCGATTCGTTGGAGCAATACTGATCGTCGCAACAGTTTCGGTCACGGCGATGGCTCAACAAAAAGAGCCGCCGACAGAGAGTAAAACTGAAGCCGCATTGTCCATACAAAGACTCAAGGAAGCTCTTTTGAAACTCGACTCTCTTTCCCTTCCGCCTCGATTGACCATCTCCAGTATGCAATGGATTCCAGAGGACGGCGGTCTCTTCATAATTTTCGGCGACATGAAGATACCCGTTCCCGGCGGCGGCGCGAGCGGCTGCTTCACGCAAGACCTGAGCGAGCGCATAGAAAAACTGAAGATCGTCGTCGAAGCGATCAGGAATATTCGTTAGCAGGCTTGTTCGCTTCGCTTGAAAATCCATCAGCCGAGGGCGAGAATGTCGAGCATGAAAGATATGCAACTTCAATTCATTACAAACGAGGCAGGAGAGAAAACGGCTGTCATTCTGCCGATCAACGAATTCGAGCAACTTCTGGAAGACCTGGAAGATCTCGCGGCGGTGGCTGAACGGCGTAATGAACCAACCGTCTCACACAAGGAGTTGGAGGAGCGATATCGATGAGCCTGACAGACATTCAATACATATCGGATGAAAGCGGCAACACTGTCGGAGTGATCGCCCTGATAGACTTGTGGCGCGAGATCGAATCGGAAAGAGAGACGGCCTACCTGCTCAAGAGCGAGAACATGAAGCGACGGCTTCTGGAAGCAAAGGATCGTCAGGAAGGAATCACTCTCGATGAAGCCTGCGAGAAGCTTGGAATTTGATACAGCGGCACTTATGTGAAAATAACGAACAGAAAATAAACATGCGAAAGCCCAGCCTGAAATCAGTTTATCATTGAACTCCCGCGCGCCGTCCGGTTAGCATCCCCTTTATGAATAATCCGATTTCTCACGCGGCTGCATCTCTCCGTAGCGCCGTCTCAGATGCCGCTCGCGGGCTGGTCGAGCGCGAAACTCTTGTCGAACTCATAGCTCTTGCCGCAGTCGCGGGCGAACATGTTTTAGTCATCGGCCCTCCCGGCACAGCCAAGAGCGAAGCCGTCAGACGTGTGGCTCATGCTACGGGCGGAAACTATTTCGAGTATCTCCTCGGTCGCTTCACCGAACCTAGCGAACTATTCGGCCCCGTCGATATTCGCAAACTCAAAGAAGGCGTCGTCGAGACTGACACTTTCGGTATGCTGCCGGAAGCCGAAATAGCTTTCCTCGATGAAGTCTTTCAAGGCTCGACCGCCATTCTCAATACCCTGCTCGGCATACTCAACGAACGTGTCTTTCGTCGCGGGCATACTCGCCTGCGTTGTCCTCTGCGCGTGTGCGTGGGAGCATCGAACGCGCTCCCTGATGACGACGCGCTCGCGGCTTTCGCTGATCGATTTTTGGTAAGAGTCTTCGTCGATCCTATCCCTGATCCTATGCTCGAAGAATTGCTCGAAGGCGGATGGACGCTCGCCGGACGCGACATCGAGCGCGCAGCGAACATCAGCGACATCGATGCGCTGGCCGGTGAAGCATTAAACGCCGATATGTCGCGCGTGCGCCCGCTGCTGGCTCATGCGATTCGTCTGCTTCGCAGTGCGGGCCTTTCGCTGACGGATCGCCGCGCAGTCAAAGCGCAAAAACTCGTCGCTGCCGCCGCTGTGCTTGCCGGTCGCGCTAAACCGAATGAGTCTGATCTGTGGCCTCTGATCTTCGCCGTTCCGACGCGCGATCAACAATCAGTCGCACGCGAAACTCTCCGCGAACTGCTTGCCGAGACCGAAAACGCAACGCTCCCGGCAGCCGCCGAAGAAGCATCGCTTGGAAGGCTGGCTCGCGCCTTGCGTCTGGTGGAATCAGGTCGAAGGATTCTTGCAACGCAGCCGATGGATGGAGCGGAAGAAAGAGAATCGTGGCGGCTCAAGCTGGAAGGCATAGCCCGCGAAATCGATGCGGGGTTCACGCCCGAACAGGTGACAGCGGAACTCGCCGACGTTCGCGCCCGCATAGTCGAGATGCTCGGTAGAGGTTAAGGCAAAAGTAACTTTTCGCTTTTTTCAAAACTTCTTTAGAGAGCTTCGAATGTATCAACAACGAGAGGGGTATAAACCGCAGAGGCGCCGCGTTGTCCGGCAAGCTGCCAGCTTGCCGCAGGCTTTCACCTCTCGTCTCTGGAAAGCAACGTCCGTTGCTCGAAGCAACGACAAGCTGGCAGCTTGTCGAACATACAAGACGCAGAGGTTGCGCAGAGTTTTTTTCTCTGCGTTGGCTCTGCGTCTCTGTGTCTCTGCGTCGAAGTCCCCTTCCGTTAACGCATATAAAAAACGATGAGCGAGCTTTCCAGAATAAAAATCGATTGGCATCCGCGTGAACACCCCCTCGCGCCCCTCGCTGTAGCTGCGCGTGGAAATGTCGCCCGCGCGCTCGCTCATCGCCTGCTCGCTCGCACGGACGACGCTCTCCTTCGACTCAAAGGCGCAGCCGGACGCGATGTGTTGATCATTCTCGCTGATGAAGAATCGTTGACGTGGGTTGATGGCGTAATCTATCTCGGACGCGATGAACTGGCTCCGTCTCTGCTGCTGCCGACCACGCGCCAGCCTTCCCTTCCCGTTCAGCTTTTCGAACGCGCATTGAGGCTGCGGTTCAAAGAGTCTCCGCTCGCCGTGCTGATCGATCCGGCTATAGTGATTCCTGTTTCCGCAGTAAGACCTGTCGCAAGAGAATCGCTCATCAACAGGATGGAGGCTGTCTGATGGAGTTTCCACGTTCGCTCGCCCCGTGGGCGCAGATTCTCAACGTCTTTCCGCGAGAGACGAGCCTCGCGCTCGGCCCGCTGATTCAAAGACTCTCTATCGCTATCGGGCCTATGCGCTCGCTTGCCAGAACAGATTCAGGAGACCCCGACGGATTCGACGGCATCGCGAGAAAAGGTTCTTATGAACGACTGCTGATTTCTGAATGGCTTCTTGCCGACGAACTTCCCGAAGAATTCGCGCGCCGCGCCGCGATGGGAGAACATCTCTTTTTTCACATAGCCCGACGCGAGCCTGCCGCTTCGCGAGTTTCGCTTGCGCTGTTCGACGCAGGCCCGAATCAATTAGGCTCCCCTCGCATTGCTCACCTTGCCGCCCTCATCGTCCTTGCAAGAAGAGCGGAAGCGGCGGGCGCGCGTTTCGCGTGGGGGATATTACAGCATCCTGAACAAAAGGTATTTCCTGACGTGACCGAAAGCGGCGTGATGAGACTCGTCGACGGACGAAGCCTCAAAGAAACAACCCGTGATGAACTGGCCGCGTGGATTTCTCTCACAAGCGACTGGCACGAACTTGACGATTTCTGGATAGTAGGCGGGCCGCGAGTGGCTCGCTTTCATGAATGCGCCAGGCTTTCTCACCTGCTAGTGCGCGATGTTCTCTTGCCCGACGCGCGAAAGCTGGCGGTGACGGTTCGCGGAGTTTCGGGAGCGATGAAAGAAATCTCGCTTGAACTGCCTGATGATCGAGCCTGCGCGCGATTGCTGCGCGATCCCTTCAGCGTCTCGGTCGCTTCTCCTCGCATGGCTGCGGGCGATTTCGCTCCCCTTTCTAATCTCGTATTCGATTCGGGCGGCAGAAATCTCTTCGCGCGCTCGACGGGCAATCGCATAATTTCATACCCGGTGCCGAACTCGCCGAGGGCCGGAACCGGCTCGCCGAAACTCCTTCACGCAACCGGCGGCAAGCTAGTCACAGCAGTCGGGCGATTCAATCGGGTGACCTGTATGCTCACTGCTCACGATCAAAGGATCAGCTACGAGTACGTAGGCCGTAGAAGCCCGAATCTTCCCGAAGGGCTTTATTATTGCGCCAATAATGAAAGCTTTCAGGCTGCAATCGGCTCTGAGAGCCAGTTACAGCCCTGCTTCCGTCTTCCGCAAAAATTTTCCACGGTCGAAGCCATAGCTATGGATGCGCGCGGCTCGATGTTTCGACTCGAAGGGAACAGGCACGCTTCAGTCACGGGCCGCACTGTCGTAGGCACGGTTTATCTATGGGCTTCGAGCGTGCTTGCCATAACTCCACTTGTGCAAGACCGCGTAGTTTATGTCGGCATCGAGCATCCAGCGGGGTCGTGGAGAATAGTGTCTCTGGGAGCAGATGTCGAGAAGCGAGACATCCCGTTCGACGGAACCCCGACGAGAGCTTTCTTCGCTCACGGCGGCAGCCTCGCCACAAATAAATTCGGATTGCTCGCCCTTGAAAAAGATTTTTCAGAGTGGACTGTCATATCGGCGCGCGGAGATTTGATCCTCTCTCCGCCAAGCGGCGCAAACATCGTGGGATTTGCGCGTCACATCAGAAAAAACGAACCCGGACTTCTCGCACTCGAAGACGACCGCCGCGCGCTCACGCTTTACGGCAATCAATGGCAGCACGAGATACTGACCGCGCCTGCGGCTATAAGTCACCTTGCTGTCAGCCACGCCGCGCCCAACATCGCTTATTCGACCATCGAGGGCGAGGTGATAGTTTACTCGCTCGCTTATGAAGCTGCGCTGTGCCGCTTTCTGCCGAGAGGAAAACCATGAGAGAGATTCGCCCTCGCAGGCTTGCGCATCGCGGCTCGGTAGATGCCGCGGGCTTCCTTTTGGATTTGAATCTGATCGATGAACGCGAGGCGTGTCGAAGAATTCTTCGCCTCTGGTCTCCGGGCGCGCAGGTCTATCGCATCGCAAATTCTCTTCTAATTCGATTGCCGCAATCGCAGCGCACATCCTGCGACCGCGCGATAGGCGCTCCGCTCACGGCAAGCGGAAGAATACTTGCGGCTCTGCCTCTTGCGGAAGATGAATTGAAATCGCTCGATCCTCTCCCATATTCCGTCGTCATTGCGCGCGGCGGAGTCGCAACGTCGATACAACTTCAGACTTCTCTTCTCGATTCAGTCGAAGCATGGATCGACGTGGATGAATTCAATCTCATCTCTGTTACTTCACTAGGCCCGCGACCCGCGCCGCCCCGCACAGTGGCCGAACCTGAGCCGTTCGAAGCGAGAAGCCGACTCGATGGCGTGCCGCCCGCTGCTCCTGGACTCGAAGAATTTCTCGCCGCCATCTCATCGAATGAAAAGCCGGAAGATGCGCTTTCAACTCGCCAGCCTGCACTGGCCCGATTGAGAAGCTGGCTTGCTCGCGCGCTCGAAAAATTTTCTTCCCTGCTCGACAGGATGAAAACCCGCGCGGCCAAAGCGTCAGCGAGCGGCAAAGCAAAAAGCGCGGCTGCGTCATCAACGATCAGCGCGAAACCATCTCTGTTTGAAAAGCTCTCCGCGCGAATGAGGAACCTTGCGGCAAGGATGATGATCGCCACGCAGCTTTCCGCTTTCATAGGCAGAAAGCAGGCTGAGTATATCAGCCGGATGATGGAGATGTTCGAGCGAGGCGACATCAATGAAGCTTTGCGCCATGCCATCCCTCTCGGCGGAGAATTCCAGGCGCGCATACAGGCTCCCGCGCTCAGGGCGCCGACTCCGAGAACATCGCTCGCCATCTCGCCCGCGAGGACTCCGGCAAAATCAGCCATCAGCATGGGCGATGATCTGTTGGCCGAGTTGCGCAAACTCTATCGCGCTTCGTTCGAGCGGCTTAAAGCTCAGGGCAGAATAGAGGAAGCCGCTTTCGTTCTGGCCGAGCTTCTTCAGGCCAATGAAGAGGCCGTCGCATTCCTTGAGCGTCACAATCGCTTGAAGCTCGCCGCCGAGATAGCCGAAGCGCGCGGTCTCGCGCCCGGACTCGTCGTGAGGTTGTGGTTTTTAGCGGGAGACCGCGAACGCGCGATTCGGATAGCGCGTCGCACAGGCGCGTTTACCGATGCCGTCCTGCGGCTCGAACGAACGAATAAAAAAGAGGCCGAGGTTTTGCGCCTGCTCTGGGCCACTGCGCTTGCATCGGGGGGAGATTATGCAGGCGCGGTCGAAGCGATATGGCCGGTGGAAGCGGGTCGCCGAGTTGCTGAGAAATGGATCGATCAGGCAATCGAGACGGGCGGAGTGGCGGGCGCGCGAATGCTTGCGCGAAAGGTCGCGCACTTTCCGGCGAGCTTCGAAGAGTGCGGCTCGCGCGCTCTCGTGCTTCTCGAAGATGAAAGCGCAGAACTTCAACCTGCACGTCGGGCATTCGCACTGACGCTTATGAAGATGGATCAGACGCCGCAAGCGAAGACCATAGCCCGCGCAGCCGTCCGCGCCATTGCGCGCGACGCGGAATCATTCTCTTCAGAAGAGATCAATCCTGCGCGTATGCGAGCGTTGCAGGATTTCGCAGCCGACATCTCTTTGCGAACCGACGTGCCTCCGCTTCCTGCGGCTAAAACAGCAGAGTCACTCACTCGCCGCGAATCTGCATTGTGGATAGAAGTAGCATCATCGGATACAGGGACGATTCCGGCGACTGACGCGGCGTTTTTGCCGAACGGTCGAATGGTCGTGGCGATGGGCGAAGCGGGCGTGAGAGTGCTTACTCGCGAAGGAAAGGTTGCGGCTCATATCGATCAGCCTGCTGATCGTCTGGTCGTTTCCGATCACGGCGACCGGGTGATAGCGATGGCGCGACGGGGTGAAGTGTGGCGGCTTGCGCGAATCGATCTGCTGGCGCTTCGCAGCGAAGACTGGTGCGAGGCGCGAGTGGATGCTTTCGCGTCGGATTATGACGGATCGATATGGTTCACGGGAGAGGGAGAAAATTTCTACGCGATTGACGCGCTGTCGAAGCGATTCGATGCGCTGTGGCGCGTGCCTGATGTCGAAGGCAAAACGGTCGGCGTGGCGCGCACAAATGGGCGAGTCCGGTTTCTCACGACAAATTTCGGCACACTCGAAGACTGGAATTACGAGTTGCCGATGATGACGCTGCGCAGTCGAACGACGACGAATTTCATACCTGACGGGGGCTTTTGCATGAACTTCTGCGCTTCTGTCGCCGCCGAAGGATTCATAGCTGATCAATCGGAGTACATGGGGATGGAGAGCGTAGAGCAACCGACTTCCAGTCTGTCACCGCTGCATGGAATCGCGCGGTTGGAGAACCCGCGGCTGCGGATTTTCAGAAACGGATTCCTGCTGCGCGACATCGCTATAACGGTCGAAGAGTGCAGGCCGTTGCCTCCCGCGATCAATTCAGCATGGATCGCTTCTCCGATAATCAGAGAGAAAGGCGCGCTCATAACTCTGGTCGATATTACTGAAGGCGGCTCGCGGCTTTTCGTGTCGCTCGGCGGAAGCGAAACTGTGGCGGTGAGGCTCTCGCCGAGGGTGATGACCGTAGCCGATGACCGGGGCCGATTGATCGTCGTTGATTTGGAAACAGGCGATGTGTTGCGCGACATCAGGCACGTTTGATTTTATGAGCGATCTGCTCGACGGCTTTCTCTATCCTGCGCGCCCGTGTTTCAGGCTTTTTGGCTTCCTCGATTGCCTTGACGTATTCTTTGCGATGCGTGTAGCTGAGTTTCTCCCACTCCGTCAGCGCGCCTTTATTTTTCCTGAGAGCCTTTGCGAAATCCGCGGGAGGCGTGATAGTTCGCGGCGCGTCATCGCGCTCCATCACGACCGATATAGTCTCGCCGCCCCGGATACCTGCGCCTTCTCTCATCTGTTTATTAACAACCATGTAGTGCTGATTGTCGCCCATCGGAAATATCGAGCTTCGAAACTCGAAGCCGTTGATCGTGCCTCGAACGGGGACGCGGGCGCGCGCGCCGAAAGTTTTCTCTACATCGAAAGGAATCGCGATGCTCGTCACTTCGCTCGCAGCGTCTTTTTCCAGCAACACGCGAAATCGTTTTTTAGTCGCCATCTGATTCTCCTCAGAACAGGTGCAGCGGGATGCCAGCCTGATGGTCCCCCGATTCTTCTACTCTCCGTGCGTGAACGGGCTGGCCGACGGTTCTACATATCAGACTCCTCAGAAAAAAGTCCAGAGTCTGGAGTCGGTTATTTGGAGTCGTCAGAGACGACGCCCTGACAGGATGAAAAACAGGTGATGACTCCGCATAACGGACTCCAGACTCCAGACTCTCGACTCCAGACTTTTTTCGGATGCGGATACGCCGCCCACTCGCCTTGATGTCACAGTGCTCGAAGCTTATATTATGGCCTGCGCGTTGCCATAGTTAGAAGGCTGAGACAGAAAGGGAGATCAAGGTGAATCATTCAGGTATCAGGAAAGCAGCGTTGGTTGCGGCGATGGTCTTAGGGTGCGCCGTATTATTTGGCGGCTCGTCTGCCCGTGTGGAGGATCGAACAAACATAGTTACCTTCAGCAAAGACGTTGCGCCGATCTTTCAAAATAGATGCGAAGAATGCCATCGCGCGGGCGGAGTCGCGCCTATGCCGCTCGCCACTTTTGAAGAAGCTCGCCCGTGGGCGCGCGCGATCAGAGAGAAAGTCGTCTCTCGCCAGATGCCGCCCTTTCACGCCACCGGCGCGGTCGGTCGCTACGTGAACGATCCGCGACTGACCGATGCAGAGATAGCCACGATACGCGACTGGATCGACGGCGGCGCAAAACCGGGAGCGAGTCGCGATCTTCCGCCGCGCCGCGAGTGGAAAGACGACTGGTCTTTCGGACAGCCCGATCTCGTCGTCTCGCATCCTCGCCCGTTCTCCCTCGCAAAGAATGAAAAAGACCTTTACGTTTTCTTCATCTTCGATCACGTCTTTTCGGAAGACACATGGATCAGCGCGATTCAGGTGCGACCCGGAGTGGCGAAAGTCGTCCATCACGCGAATGTTCATCTCGTCCCTCCCGCATTCAAAGCTCCGGCGGAAGGCTACATCGCAGGCGACTTCGATCCTTCAGCCCGTGGCACAATAATGATTTCGGGCTGGGTTCCCGGCTCGAACACCGTCCGATTATCCGAAGGCACTTCAGTTCGCATACCCAAAGGGATGAGGCTCGGAATTCAGATTCATTACGCGCCCACCGACAAAGGTTTCGACGATAAGACTGCGGTCGGCGTCTACTTCGCCAACGGAGTGGTCAACAAGAATCTGCGCCTGCTGTTCGGTGATCGCAAAGACCTCGTGATCGAGCCTGGTCAGGTGACGGAGTTCGTCGCTCGCAATACATTTCAGACCGATGCTGTAATCAAATTCTTTCACATTCACATGCACCTGCGCGGCAAATCCTACGTGATGAAACTCCGCTACCCGGACGGGCGGGAGGAGACGGCCATCGAAGTGCAGAATTACGATTTCAACTGGCAGCGCACATACATACTTAAAGAGCCGATGCGCGTGCCTAAGGGAACGACGGTCGAATACATCGGCGGTTACGACAACAGCGCGCGAAATAAATTCAATCCCGACCCCAACCAGACTGTGCGGTGGGGCGAGTTCACAAAAGACGAGATGATGCAGGGCCGCATCTTTTACGAAGCGGTTGACGAGAATCTCAATCTCCGTGTCGTCAAAGGCCGCGCCGCACAATCAGGCGACCCGGCAGCGAGAGGTCGATAAGAGTCCTGAGATTTTCCGCATCTCTGAACGTGAGGTGTTGAGCTTGGTTCCTGACAGAGGCATACGATGAGTATCAATTCTATCTTCTGTCCAAGATGCGGGGCTGAGAGCGAGGATAAAACCCATTTTTGCAGGAAGTGCGGAACCAATCTACAAATAATTAATAATGCGCTTGCAGGTTCGCACATAACTCCTCAACCCGTACAACCAGCGAAACAATCCGACGACCCCATCAAAGAGCTACAACGGGACATGGCCTGGATAACAATCAGAGGCATTGTAACTCTGCTCCTTGCCTTACCGTTTTTCTTCCTGTCAATTTTAATCACCATCAATGGTCTTTTGGGGCTTCTTTTTGGACTTCCTCTCACAGTTGTTCTATTCATATTCATTGTGCTTGGTATTCGTGATCTATTAAAAGCCCATTCCACTTCTAAATCTCCTCAGGCAGCATTAGCTGCGCTCAAAGCCCAAAAAGAGGAAAAGCAAGTAAAGGACACGGGAGAATTGTTCGAACCATCAGTTAATCCGCCTGCAAGCATTACTGAAAATACAACATCCCTACTAAAGGAGATCTCAAAGAAACCTGATACGTTGGCAACGAAAAGGTTTGATTAAATGCGACCTGTAGAGATGTCTATCTTTTGAAGGTTGAAATGGAAGAATGGATGAAGATGACTTAGTGATCACATGGCTTCCCCTGATTCGTCTGTCCCGCAGCGCGGTCAACCCCATCGATATCGGAGTCATCGGGATTAATCGAATCCGACGCGCGAAGCGATTTCCCAAAGTCCAATGATTAGAAACCGGATTGGTGCATCGGTTTGGACGGAAGCGTCCGTAATTCCAATGTGAGTCAGCAAAATGAAAATCGACGATTTTGAATCTATGGAGTTGACTATGAACCAAAAGAAAAAAATCCTGTCGCTCGTCTTTTTCTTCGCCTGTTTGTTAATACTATCGGCTTACACAGGCTCGCAGTTTTTCGCTTCGTCGTCAGTTGCCGCTACCGTTGCGACCTCGAGTCAGCCGCAAGCTATCGGCGATCCGTTCATTCGAACTGAATTATTCTTCGGCACCGAGAAACCAGATGGCAGTGAAGTGACTGCCAAAGAGTGGAAGAAGTTTCTCAATACTGAAATCACGCCGCGCTTCCCCGACGGCTTGACCGTGCTTACGGGAAGCGGGCAGTTCCGCGACTCCATCGGCGAGATAATCAAGGAAACCTCCAGAGTGCTGATACTGCTCTACCCCGTGGAGACGCAGGCGGAGAGCAGCGTGATGATCGAACAGATTCGCGAGGCTTACAAGCAGGCATTTCAACAGCAATCCGTCCTGCGAGCAGATGATCCACTTCCGGTGCTGGTGTCGTTTTAGCGCAAAGCGGCTTTTGTTCTGTCAGATTATATGCTCATAGCCACGAGGCTCGACTTCTTCTATCACGACGCCGCGGCGAAGATGCAAACCACGACCGGCTTTGATCTCGCCGATATGTGTGACCGACAGACCAACCATTGCCGAGCAGTTGAGTATTTTTTCGTGATCTTCCGCCCTCGCGGTGAAAAGCAGTTCGTATTCCTCTCCGCCGTGAAGTGCCAGTTGTAAGGCGTCTTCAGCTATCACACGGGCGCTTTCAGCGACGGGAATCGCAGGGGCATCTATGATCGCGCCGCAGCGGCTCTCTTCGAGAATATGATTGAGATCGACGCTCAAGCCGTCGCTTACGTCTATCATCGCCGTCGCAAGATTGGCCAGTCCTATCGCGCGCCCGAAAGCGCATCGCGGCTCAGGATCGAGGTGCTTCATGATCGCCTGCTTTTGCAACTCGTCCGCTACATCGAAACTCAATCCCTGCTCAAGCAATCTTAGTCCCAGGGCCGATGCTCCGAGCGCGCCCGTTACATATATCAGATTTCCGGGTCGCGCGCCTGAGCGACGAACCGCCTGACCTTTGAGACATTCTCCCATCACGATTGTGTCGATGAACATCGGGCCGGGAGATCGGGACGTGTCGCCGCCTATGATCGCAACGTCAGCCCATCGAGCCATATCGCATAAGCCATCGAACAGGCGGTCGATGAACTCTGAGGATGAAGCGGGAGGAATCGCAAGACTTACGAGCGCGTATTGCGGACGCCCACCCATCGCGGCGATGTCACTCAACGTAACGGCGAGCGACTTGCGGCCCATCATAAAAGGATCGCCCAGCCGAAAGTGAACGCCTTCGACCGTCAGGTCACAGCAGACAATCATCTCAAGGTCGCCGCGCTCTTCTATCACCGCCGCATCGTCGCCTATGCCGATGATGACTCTATTGGACGCGCGCGCCTTGTGCCTGATCTTCGCTATTATTTCCCACTCTCCGGGCATCTTTGCCTCCCGGCCAATAGTAGCATCTCGAAGATCAGACAACAATTTGGTAGAAAACCCCGGAGGGCGTGTTGTAGAATGGGGCGGTCAAGCCTCCAGCTTCGTTCTATGGTTGCAGCGGCAGGGGTTTCATTCTTATTCAATTTGCCAAATGGAAATCGATACCAATCGAGATGAAATAGACCTCTACGACGAATTGCTGGCCTTCAGCGAACTGCCGCCCGATCAGCAAATCATCAAGGAGCAGATAGAATTTACATCCGCGCCTGATGTCGTCGAGGTCATGGAGACACCCACTGCGCCCGAAGTCGTCGAAGCCATCACCCCGGCTCAGATCAGAAACCTCGTCGATGAATCTTCGCTCAGGCTCATGTTCGAAGACGAATCGTTCAAAGACATTCTGGAGGGCATTTCTCCCAGCAAGCTCGCTGAAAGAGCTTCGCGGCCAGACCCGCCGAAAGAGGCTTCACCGAAACCTGTCGAGAAGGCTCCGCCGCCCAAAGAGGCCGCGCCTGTCAAACCTTTCGAGAAACCTCCTCAGGCAAGCGGGTTGAAAGAGACTGCGCCAGTCAAGCCTGCGGGGAAAGCTCCAGCAGCGATTCCGCCGAATAATATTACCCCCGTCAAACCTGTGGAAAAAACTCCCGCTGTAATTCCACCGAAACAAGTTCCCATCGATCCGGCGCAGGCGGTTTCATCGAACAAACCGACGGAGAAGGTCTCAACTAAAGATGCCGCAAAGGAGAAATCAGCCGCCGACAAACAGAAACCCGGCACGCGCATAACCATCCGGGAGGACACGACCGCCGGAGACATAATGCTCAATGCCGAAGACCTTCTCGCCGAAGAAGACGAGTTGATCTACACCTCCCAAAAGGCTGAAACTCCACCTTCGGCTATAGAGGTGCTGGAAAGAGTCAGCGGGCCGCTCAAACCGGAGGTGCTGGAAAAAGTCAGCGGGCCGCTCGAACCAGAATCGCCGAAAAAAGCCAGCGGGTCGCTCAAATCCCTGCCGAATTTTCCCGAACCAACCGAACTGCCGCCGGAGATGCACGAGACCAGGCCGCTTGAGCCTCCGCCCAGGCCGCCTGCTGCAAAGCCGCCTTCTCCCAAGTCTCCAACTCAACCGACGGGAGATTTGCTCCGAGCCAGCACGCCTTTGAAAATCACAGGATTTCTCAACGAGCCGCCGCCCGAACCGGAAAACACCGGCGGGCTGGTTGCGATATGTCCGGCCTGCGGCCATCAGTCAGACCGTCAGGCCATCATCTGCATAGAGTGCGGCCACCTCTTCAATGAAAAAAAATCCGGCGAAGATGACCGGACTGTCTGCCAGGACTGCGGGTCGAAGATTCGATCAGATGAAATGTTCTGCCCCGGCTGTGGAGCTATGCTTCTCGGAGAATAAAAGTCAAAGGCATCTTAATAATCATTGATGAGGCGTTGTCTTTCGTCCTCGCTTATCACGCCTTTACGCACAAGAATATCGAGCAGGGCAGGAAACTGCATTTGAGGGTTGATTGCCAATCTATGTATGTGGCCGGTTTCTTCGGGAAAGTCCTGTGGCGACAGAATGCCTCGCTGCGCAAGCAAAAGGATCAGGGCGCGGAGCTTTTTGAAAACTTCAGCCGGACCGACCGGCTGGATTCTGCTGGGGTCCGTAGGCGGGGCCGTCTGTTGAGCTATCGGATCGACCACTCTCTCGACGCTCAATCCTCTCTCGTTGAGGATACGGCTTGCGGGCGACTGGCCCTCGATGATCAGGCCGAGCACAAGATGCGCGGTGCCGATATAATGGTGATTCAATCTCTCACTCTCATCAGCAGCCATTAGAAGCGACTGTTTAGCTGTCGTAGACAGCGGCAGATCGATTGAGGTATTCGTTCTTTTCGACGCCGGAGAAATAGCGGTCTCGACTTCGTTTCTGATGATTCGAGCAAGATCATCGCCAGCAGATGAGAATTTTTGGAAGAGGAAAGGGTCTTCACGCAGCAGGCCGAGCAGAATATGTTCAGGCCCGATCTCAAGCGAGCCGAAGTTGCTTGCTTCGTAGCGGGCGAAGAAGATCACCCGGCGGGCTTTCTCGGTGTATCGATCAAACATCGTCGCCTCCTTTTCAACTCCTGTACTCCACCGGCAAGCTTATCTCAGCCTCATCCATATCATCTTCTTCCGAAAGGCATCGCATACCGGGGACGATTTCTTCAATCGCTCGAAGCGTGTAATCGATCTCTTCGCGCGTGGTCTCGCGGCTGAGGCTGAAGCGCAGACTTGCCAGCACATCTTTGCGCCGAAGCCCCATGGCTGTCAGCACGTGACTCGGCTCCAAAGACCCGGAAGAGCAGGCTGATCCGGTAGACGCAGCGATGCCTCGAAGATCGAGAGCTATCAGCAAAGCTTCGCCGTCAATCCGGCGAAAAGTTATGTTCGAGATAACGGGCGCTCTCACAACTTCACCCGCATTGATCTTCACATCACTTATCCGCGCCCTGAGTTCCTGCTCGAAATAATCTCTCAGTCCGCGCACGCGATCCATCTCTTCCATCCGCGTCAAAGCCACCTCTGCGGCTTTGCCCAGCCCGACTATGGCTGTGACATTTTCGGTTCCGGGTCTGCGGTCGCGCTCGTGGTGTCCGCCGTAGAGGAGTTTCGCCAGACGCACGCCCTTTCGCACATAAAGCGCCCCCACACCTTTTGGGCCATGAAGCTTGTGCGCCGAAATCGAGACGAGATCGACTCCGAGACGGTCGACATCGATTGCCATCTTTCCGACTGACTGAACGGCATCAGTGTGAAAGCAAAGATGCGCTGATCCCGATGCGCGAACTTCAGCTATCACTCTTCCGATTTCTTCGATGGGCTGAAGCGCGCCCGTCTCGTTGTTCGCGTGCATTATGGAAATGAGAATCGTGTCGCTCGCAATAGCATCGCGCACGCTTTCGACGCTGACCGATCCGCAGTCGCCGACCGGGAGATAAGTCACGCGGAATCCTTCACGCTCAAGCGATTCACACACAGCCAGCACAGCCGGATGTTCTATGCGGGTGGTAATGATGTGGCGACCGTTTGCGCTGTATGCTCCGGCCACGCCGCGAATGGCAAGGTTATCGGCTTCGGTTCCGCCTGAAAGAAAAATTATTTCTGTCGGATCAGCTTTGATGAGAGAAGCCACCTGACGACGCGCATGTTCGACAGCGGCTTTTGCGCGTCTGCCGAACGAATGCACGGACTGCGCGTTGCCTATCTCTTCGGAAAAGTAAGGCAGCATCGCTCGCAGAACTTCCTCCTCGACTGCGGTCGTGGCCGAGTTGTCGAGATAGACTTTCATCAAAGAGAGTTTATTCCACGAAGTCGCGCGAAGAAAACCCTAAAGAACACGAAGCAGTGAATAGAAATTCAACAAGAAGCCCCCAAGGTTACGGACTCTCGATTTCTTGTCTGGCCATAGAGGCAAGGGCGTCTTCGATTCAAGGCAGGGTGACCGCGACTGGCATGGCCTTTGGTGGTTCGCTTTTCAATCCGCTAATGATCGCGTCTTCGATTCTCACGGTCTCGACGATGAGCACTTCGTTGATATATCTTGCGCCCATCCCTTACCAGATTCGCGTTACAGAATAAGCATCGAACGCTGTGTCAGCGCTGATTATGGGAACCTTCTCCCAAATAGCTTGAGCGATCAACAGCCGATCAAAGGGGTCTCGATGATGGAACGCCATATCCGACACGACCGCAGCATGGTCGAGAGATACCGGAAGCATGTCGAAACAGTTGCGCGCGATTTCGCGAGGCATAAAAGAACGGTATGGTTCTCCGAGGTCGAGCTTCTTGAGACTGACCTTGATGGCTATCTCCCAATAGCTGACAGCGCTGACCAGTTTTCGGTTGCCGGGATCAGTAATAGCACCTTTAGCTGCATCGCTCAGTTGAGGATCATCCCAGAAGAACCATAGAATGGCGTGAGTATCTAGTAGTAGATTCATTCCATGTAGTCGCGAAAATCTTCGAGCGGCGCGTCAAAGTCCGGAGCCATCCAGTGCTTTTTATCTTTAGCCGTGCCGGGTTGGCAGGGCCAACTGGCACGATCTTTGCGCTTGATCGCAGCGATTGGATTATCGCCTTTCAGAATGATTATTTCTTCACCAGGCCCCAGCTTTTCAATCAACTCGATCAGATGAGCCTGTGCTTCTTCTATTGTCACTGTCGCTGACATATTCCACCTTCACTTTCAAACTAATAGAAGCTATCTGCTTGAGCGAATCCTTGTCAATACAGGCGCTTGTGTTGAGGGCGGAATGCGGAGTCGATTTTGTATCAACGGGCCGATGATTGCGTTTTCGATTCTAACGGGGAAAGGATGGGGCGTGGAGGGTGGAGCGTGGGGTGTGAAGTGCGGGGCAACATCTAAACCTCCCTCCACGCATCACGTCCCACCCCGTTCCGTTTCAATCCGCTAAAAGTCGGAGGGTTCTCAGAAATTCTTTGCCCTCTGTCAACAACACTTGCTCGCGTCTGTTGAGGCCAGTTCAATCTCCTTTCTTCTCCTTACTCTCACTCTCATTTATTCGTGATAGTCTCCTTTCGCAGTTTGACTTTCTTCTAACCATCCGCGAAAGGAGACTCTTCATGGAAATTTCTTCCCACGTTTCTTTCCGCAAATCATTATCCTCTAATCTCCTCAAATGGCTAAGGATCGAAGCCGTCGCTTTGGATGCAGGTCACGATGCGCTGGGAATATACGAGTATCTGGCGGCAAAAGCGATCAAGCCTTGTATCGCTCTCAATCACAGGACAGGGCTTCCCTCTGCGACAGGCACGGCTGAGAGAGTCTCGAAGGAAGGAGTCCCTCTTTGTCCTGCTGTTCTTGAGATGCGGCGTCACTCTCGCTCGCCCAACCGTCGGCTTTATTACAACTGTCCGGTCAAGCGGCCCACTCACATCAAGGGTAAAACTGTTTGCAACACTGAGGTGGAAGCCTGCCCGCTGGGAGTGTTGTGTCAGCCCACTACGAAGATGGGGCCAGTAGTTTATGTTCGATCAGATAAGGACCCGCGTCTGTATCCTGAGATAGCTCGCGACAGCGCCCGCTACCGAGAGATCATGAAGTTGAGAACCGGATGCGAGAGGTCAAACGCGGTGAAGAAAGTAACACACAATCTGGGGCAGAGGCCGTGTCGAAGCGCGACGCATTATCTGGTGCGTTTGTATCTGGTGAGCATACTTGAGCACGCGAAGGCGTGGTTGGCCGAGGATAGAATCAAGTATGGAGATGATGTGGCCTCTCTGATTGCAGGAGAAAAGATAAGCGAGATGAGTGGGCCATAGACTCGTCGGATGTTGAAACGAGGAGGAGAAAAGAGCCGCCTAAGAGCGGAGTAAATATAAGTGTGGAATAAATCGGCGATGACAAAAGAGAAGACCGGCTCAGAGAGAGGAGAAAGAGGAAAAGCTGGTCTAAGCAGTAGTGAAAAGTAAGAGAGATGTCCATTTTTCAGATCGATAAGGGCCGGACCATCCTAACGGGTTGATAGGTCAGGCTCTCAGTTTGTTTATCTGAGAACCATCTGCCATTCTATGTAATCGCTCAGTTATGGGAGGAGAAAGTACGATAGCCTGACCGACGGTCTTAGAGACCTCAAGGCCATCAACAGGCTGGCAGCCTGTTGTACCTCCCGGAACTGAGCCATTACCATCCTATTGTCTTTCGACGATGCGTCAGCATATCCAAACGCGACGAGTCCTGACTCTTCCCCCATCTCCCATCACCCATCCCCTATCCCCCATCAACTACTGACCAAGCCACGGGCGACTGAAATAATCGCTCAACGTGAGCGCGAACAATATCGCCAGCCAGAAAAACCCCGCACCCACGAATGCCCATGTGAGCTTTGAACTGTAGCGCACATGCATGAAGTACAACACCACAAGCATCGCCTTCAACACCGCTATACTCAACGCCACTATCGCGTTGAAGCGACCGAGATCGAGAGTCGCCACAAACACGGTCAGAACCGTCAACACCATCAATGCGCTGAAAATCAAAAAATAAATTTTCTTCGATACTATATGCTCGCTCATTTCAATGCCCCTCGTGCGCTCCAAGAAGGTAAAGCAGCGGGAAAAGAAATATCCACACTATGTCGACGAAGTGCCAGTACAATCCCGATATCTCTACGGGCGAGTGATACGTCTGCGTGAAGCGATCCTTCATGGCCATCCGCAGTATCACCGCCATGATCCCTAATCCCACGACCATGTGCAGAGCGTGTATGCCGGTCATAGCGAAATAGATGAAGTAGAACATCTGAACCTTCTGAGGGTCGCCCGCCAGATGCCATTCGAAACCGAATCCCGGTATCAGATGATCCACCCACTTCGTGTGATATTCGAAACCCTTCACGACGAGAAACGTCGCGCCCAATATCATCGTCAGCACGAGCATCGTTATGAGCAGCCTCTTATTGCCCGTCTGCGAATAGTAAACCGCAAGCGCCATGGTCAAACTGCTGACGATCAGAACCACAGTGTTGGCTGCGCCCAGTCGCCAGTTGAGATGGCCGCTCGCCGAAGAGAACGCTTCAGGGTACTTCGAACGATAAAGTATGTAGGCCATGAACAACCCGCCGAAGAACATGATCTCGGTGATGAGAAAAGCCCACATGCCCAGCGTACCGGCTTCACGCTGTTGCTCCATGTCATCGAAATGATGAGCAAGCCCTTTTACTGAATGCGTGTCTTCCAATTCTTATCTCCGTTGTCAGTTGTCAGTTGTCAGTTGTCAGTTGTTTCGACTGCTCGAATCATCTTCATAACTTCAAAGGGCGAACAACGGACGACTGACGACGGACAACTGACAAAATATCAAACCTTCGTTTCTTCGACGCCCCGGAGTCCGAGTATTTCCATCTTATCGCGAGGCGAGAACTCATAAGCTTCCCACGTCACGACGGGCGTCTGTTTGAAATTTTCGGTCGGGGGCGGCGATGAAGTCTGCCACTCAAGCCCGAATGCGCCCCACGGATTATCCGCCGGAACTTTGCCGTATCGCATAGACCATACGAAATAAACCATCGGGAACAATACGCCGAATCCGAGGATGGACGCGCCTGCTGTAGACATCACGTTGAGAACCTGAAACTCCGGCGGGTAGGCATAATATCGCCGGGGCATTCCCTGATAACCGAGTATGAACTGTGGAAAGAACGTCAGGTTGAACCCGACGAATATTATCAGGGCCGAAAACTTCGCCCACCCCTCCGGGTACATGCGTCCTGTGATCTTGGGCCACCAGTAATGCAGCCCGCCCATGTACGCCATCAGCGTGCCTCCCACCATCACATAATGGAAATGCGCGACGACGAAATAAGTATCGTGAACGTGAATGTCAAGCCCTGCGGCGGCGAGGAAGAGTCCCGTCATTCCCCCGATGGTGAACAACCCGATGAAGCCGAGCGCGTAGAGCAGCGGCGTGGAGTACGAGATGGAACTTTTATAAAGCGTCGCCGTCCAGTTGAAGACCTTCACCGCAGAGGGGATCGCTACGGCGAAGCTCAAAAACGAAAAGATCATCCCCGCGTAAACCGACTGAGAGCTTGTGAACATGTGATGGCCCCATACGAGAAAGCCGAATACGGCTATGGCCATCGAGGCGAAGGCGACGAACTTGTAGCCGAATATGTTCTTGCGCGCGAAGTTGGCGATCAGTTCGCTGACGACTCCCATCGCCGGCAGCACCATGATGTAAACCGCCGGGTGCGAGTAGAACCAGAAGAGGTGCTGAAACAAAATGGGGTCGCCGCCTAAGGCCGGATCGAATATGCCGACGCGCGCGATTCTTTCGAGCGCGAGCAGCAAAACGGTGATCGCGACGACCGGCGTGCCGAGGATCATAATCAGGCTCGTTGCATAGTGCGACCAGATAAAGAGCGGCAATCGAAACCAGGTCATACCGGGCGCGCGCATGGTGTGAATGGTGACGATGAAATTCAAGCCGGTCAGGATGGATGAGAAGCCCGTTATGAATATGCCTATGCCGGTCAGCAATACGTTCGATGAAGAATAAGTCGTGGAGTATGGCGTGTAGAAAGTCCAGCCTGTATCGACTCCGCCCGATATGATGGCATAGAGAGTGAAGATCGCGCCGACATTGTAGATGTACCAGCTAAGAAGATTGAGTCGGGGAAAGGCGAGGTCGCGCGCTCCTATCATCAGCGGGACGAGGAAATTTCCAAGCACCGCAGGTATGCCGGGGATGAGAAAGAAAAATACCATCACGACCCCGTGCATCGTGAACATGCGGTTGTAGGTTTCGGCCTGCATCAGATCGCCCTGCGGCGTCATCAGTTCCAATCGCAGGGCTACGGCGAACGCGCCGCCGAGAAAAAAGAAGAGCGTGACCGAAGCGAGATAAAGCAGCGCGATGCGTTTGTGATCTACCGTAAGCAGCCACGACTTCACGCCGTACTCTTTGTTTATGTAATGAACGCGAGGTTGATCTACTATAGCTTCCATAATTCCTGTCTTCGCGCAGGCTCTCAGTCTGCGCCTTTAGTTTCCACCTGTATTTTTGCCGCGCAGCGGCCCGATGAATTCAGCCCGGTTTTTCAAAGCCGGGAAAACGATCAGGCCAATAGCCTCAGCGTCGCGTCAGCGACGAGAAATATTTTCACCTCGTCGTGCAGGCAATGAATTACCTGCCTAAACTCAATCGCCGCTCTGCGGCGAGGGTACTCAAGGAACGTTACTACTTCTGCGGCTTCCCTGCTCCGGTCTCCGAAGCCTGCGGCTGAGTCGGCTGCGCGCTTGCGCCCTGTTTAGTCTTGAGCGATTTGATGTATTCGATCAGTTGGAGCATCTGCTCTTCGGTGACCAGCCCCTGAAATGTCGGCATCGAAGCGGGCATCTGCGGGCGCGGGAAGCCTGCCACTATCTTTGCCTGCGGATTGAGAATCGATTCTCGGATGTATTCCACATCAGCCGTCACCGTCTGCCCGCCCTGAAGCGCGACCACGCTGCCGAAGAGATCATCGAGCGCAGGCCCTTTGCCCGCCTGATCGCTTTTGTGACAATTGGCGCAGGCGAGGCTCTGAAATAATTTTTCTCCCGCCTGAGCGAGCGAGCCTTCCTGCTTTCCGCCTGCAAGCCACGCCTGATAGTCGGGCGGCTCCATCACCTCTATCCATCCGATCATCCCCGAATGATTCGTCCCGCAGTACTCCGCGCAAAACAGGTGATAGCGACCCGCCTTCGTCGCTTCGAACCACAGGCTTGTGTATTTGCCCGGCACGACATCCGTCTTCACTCTGAAAGCCGGTATGTAAAGCGAGTGAATCACGTCCTCTGTCGTCATCGTCAGCTTGACCTTTCGGCCCAGAGGAATGTGAAGCTCGTTTATTTCTCTCTGGCCTTCGATGTGCTGAAACTTCCACATCCACTGTTTGCCGACGACGTAGATTTCCATAGCTTCCGCAGGCATACGATACTGCTTGAAATAAATCGATGTGCCCCAGGCGAATATGCCCATCGAGATGATGAAAGGAATGACTGACCAGAATATTTCCAGCTTGAGCGCGCCTTCAATGGGTCGGGGCAAATCCTGCGGGCTGCGACGGCGATACTTCACCGCGAAGTAGACTATCGCTCCGGCTATCAGGATGGCGAAGACCGTCGTCAGCGCGACCAGGAAAATGTAGAGCGCATCGACCTCCGAGGCTGCCGTCGATGCCTGTTCAGGCATCATGGGTAATGTTTGCATGACCTAAACCGTCCCTTCTGCACTGATGCGCCTTTGACTCATCCTTCGCAGCGCGAGCAGAAGAATAATGATAGCGATGACCGTCACGACGCCCGCCACCTGCATCACTCTCATAACCACCACGCCATACTTTCCGGTCATCGGGTCGTAGTGATAGCAATACAGAATCAGCCTATCGACGGGCGAGCCTATGCGATTTTCCGAAGCTTCCATAAGCCCGAACTTCAAATCTTTCGGCGGATATTCTATGCCGTAAAAATAGCGCGCGAGCTTGCCCTGCGGAGTCACTACCATGATGCCTGCCGAGTGCGCGAACTGATTGGTCTCTTCGTCGAATGTGTAGTTGAATCCTATGGCCTCGCAGAGTCGGTCGATAGACGCCTGATCGCCGGTGAGAAAATGCCAGCCCTCGCCCGCGCCTTCGCGGTTGTAATACTCGATGTAGCGGGCCTTTTTTTCGCTTGCAATTTGAGGCGTCTCGCGAGGGTCGAAGCTCACGGTCACGACCTCGAATTCTTTTCCTACATCGAATGAAAGCGTGCGAAGAGCCGACCCCAGCCCGCCGAGAATCTGATTGCAAAGCAGCGGACACTGATAATAAACCAGCGCGATGATGACGGGTTTGTCTTTGAAGTAGCGGCTGAGTTGAACAGTCTCGCCCGATTCATCTCGAAACGCGAGATCGAGCGGAACCGGTTCGTTGAGTCGTTGATCTATGCCTATGTCGCGCAGAATTTTCGGCGTGCCGTCGGAGGGCTGAGACGATCTCTCAGGGCCGCGATTGAAGGTCTGAGCAGCGGCGAACGCGAACAAGCACAACAGCACGGCGAGGCTCGATAAAAATTTTTTTACGACAGATGACTTCATTGATGCCCCTCGTGTTTCTTCACCGCAGGTTTGGGAGTCGGGGTTTGCGTCTCGGCTTGTTTCGGAACGATTGATGACTTCAAGGCTTCTCTCACTTCGGCCTCGGTCGCCTGTCTCACAGGCAGGCCGCCTTTCTCGAACAGAAGTTCTTTCGCGCGACTGATCGGGATTCTCGCGATGCCTGCGTTTTCATCCACCCAGCCGTAGCTTGCGATCTTCGCGTTTTCTTCCTCGCGCATTCGTTTGAGTTCTTCAAGCGGATGCTCTTTCAAATCAGGCTCGGTTTGTCCTTTCTGACTCGGAGCGAGTTGAAGGCGCGGCGCGGGCGGAAGCGCGGGTCTTTCATCTGCGAGAGGCGAGGGCTTTGGGTCTGCCGCTTTTTCGCGACTTTCGAAATAATCAAACATAACGTACATCAGCGCGGCGACCGCCGCAGTCCCAAGCGCCAGATAAAACAGAGACCAGATCAACGGCTTGAGATTTATGCGTTCGACTTCATGCTTGATGTCTTCATCCTTGTTGTGGCCTTCACTCATAACTCCGTTCCTTCGTTCTTAGAGGGCGTTTACAAATTATCTTTTGCCGCGAAGCGGCTCGAAGAAGGTAGCCAGAGGTGAAACCTCTGGAATCATCGCCCCCTACCCACCCGCGTTGGAGACGCGGGAGAACATTCTGGCGCTCTTTCAGAGCGCGAAATCTGACTACTCCAGTCCAGACGTTACACGTCTGGCTACCTTCTCTGTGCGCCTTCGGCGCAAGGCTTAAATTTCCTAACACGCTCTTATCATCAATGTCCTTCGTGCGCGCTGATGGCCTCTGCCAATGCCGGATCGCCCAGGGGCAGGATCGGGCGCGATTTCAGTTGCGACGCAAAAAACCACAGCCACACTCCCCCAAGTCCCAACGGCAATGCCAAGTCCATCCAGTGAAGATGAAATGTGCCTTCGTGAAAATCGGGAGCCATCAGCCAGAATAAATCCACAAGCCGCATCACAAGCACCGCCACCGCCAGCGTCGCAAGCCAGCGACCGCTGCGCTTGAGGTCGCGCGAAAGCAGAAGCAGAAACGGCAACGCGAAATGAAATATCACAAGCCCAAGCCCTATGTAACGCCACGGCCCGCGAAGGCGATGAACGTACCACGTTATCTCTTCGGGAAGATTGCCAGCGTAGATGATCAAAAACTGCGAGAATGAAAAATATGCCCAGATCATTATGAACGCCAGCAGCAGCTTTCCGAGATCGTGCAGATGACGGGGCGCCAGGATGTCAGACATAGGCTTCGTGCTTGCCAGCAGGACGACGACCGCGATCACGAACGACATAGCCGATATCGCCTGCCCGCCCATAAAGAGCATTCCGAAAATGGTCGAGAACCATTCAGGCTCAAGCGACATCACCCAGTCTATCGAAGCGAATGTCGTCGTCAGCCCATAAAGCAAAAGCCCCGGCCCTGATATATTCTGCATCCGTCGCGTGACACTTTCTTCGCGCGTGCGATCCTGTTCTGCCGACCAGCGATTCAAAAAGAAAGACACCGCGAGCCACACCGCGAAATAAAACGCCGCCCGCGCGATGAAGAACGTCACGTTCAGATATGGAGCTTTGTGCTGAAGCAGGGGATTCTGTGCCGCTTGGGGCTGCGCCCAAGTGTAGAGTCCCGTCATGCCGAACAAGAGCGGTATGAAGAGCAGCAGCAGTAGCGGAAAAGTTCTCGTCGCCCCCTCAAGCACGCGGCGGATGACAAGCCCCCACGCGCCGCCCGAAAGGTGCTGCACCATCAGGATTGCGAAACATCCCAACGCGATGCCTATCCAGAAAACGAACGCCAGAAGATACGAGCGAAAGAATTGCTGACGATCATAGACCGCGCCCACGCCGCACGCCAAAAGAGCGATGATCCCTGTGTACAAGGCTCTCTGGCGGAAGCGATCAAGTTCTGGCGGCGCTATGGCTGTAATCTCACTCATTTCTCGTGTCCTTCGGTCTTCTTTTGTCCCTCGGCTTTTGCGGCTTTGACTTTCTCGCGGTCTGATTCATTCAACTCTTCGATATTCTGCTCGGTCTTTTGCAGAGCGCGAATATAGGCGACAATCGCCCATCGATCCTGCGCTGTGATCTGCGCCGAGTAATCGGGCATCGCGCCGAATCCGTTGGTGATGACATCGAAGAAATAGCCTGCTGGAGCCGTTTTCAGCCGCTCGATATGAAATGAAGGCGGCTGACGATAACCGCGGCGAACGATCATGCCAAGCCCCGCGCCGCTTTTGTCGTGACAAACCGAGCAGTAAATGTTGTAACGCTCTTCGCCGCGATCAACCACTTGGCGCGTAACTGGAAAAGGGAACACATCGGCGAATCCCTGACCGGTCGCGCCCGCCGTAGCCGCGCTCTGATCAGAGCGGCCCCGGTAGAGTAGATCATCTTCGTCGAGATGACCGCGAGCGACTGTTCCCTCTACAAAGGGTCGCGATGAGCGACCATCGTCAAAAAACTCAGTCGGGCGAAGCGGGCGATATTTCGGCTGATCGTGCATGTCCTGACGGCAGGCCGTAAGAAAGGCAAAAGTAAAAAGGCAAAAGGCAAAAGCCATCGCCTTCGTCGTCCGCGCCTTTCGTCTTTTTGCGAGTCGTTGCATAGTTCCCAATTCTTCCTTTTACCTTTTACCTTTTGCCTTATCAATGCTCGACATCTGAGACCTTTCCCGGACTTAACTGTTCGAGGAACTCGCGCGTCTTTCGCTCGTCAAATTCAGGATCGTCGCTTTCTATGCACAGAAAGAAATTCGTGCGCGAGGCAAGCTCGAAGCGCGGCGAGTTGAACACAGGATGATAAGGCTGTGGCAGGCCGTTGAGCGCGAGCATTCCAAGCACTGCCGAAAAGGACGCCACCAGAATCGTGCATTCGAAAGTGATGACGATGAACATAGGCCACGTGTGCATAGGGCGACCTCCTATGTTCATCGGATAGGCGATGTTCGACGCCCAGTATTGCAGAAGATATCCGCCTAAGGCTCCGACTATGCCGCCTATGAGCACGATCAACGGAACCTTCGAGCGTTTGAGATGGAGAGCTTCGTTCAGCGCCTCGATTGGAAACGGCGTGTAGGCGTCCATCTTTCTGTAGCCAGCGTCGTAGGCTTTATGCACGGCATTGACCACATCGGTCGGAGTGTCGAATTCAGCTATCAGTCCGTACAAACCTTTCTTCTCCATAAGCTCTCTTTGGAAGATGTTAGAGGCCAGATGTTAGATGTTAGTGGAACCGGCATCGCTCATTCTCTACTAACATCTAACATCTGATATCTAACATCTACTTCTCACTGCGCTTCTTTCACTTCCGCCTGCGGCAGAATAGTCCGCATCTCGAAGATCGAAATCATCGGGACGAATCTAACGAACAAAAACAACAGCATCACGAAAAATCCTATCGTGCCTATGTACATCGACCAGTCCCACTCGGTAGGCGAGTACATGCCCCACGATCCGGGCAGAAAGTCGCGATGCAGACTGACTGGAATGATGATGAATCGCTCAAGCCACATACCTATGCTGATCACGACCGAAACGGTAAACAGCGAAGCGATGCTGTTGCGAAAGCGTTTGATCCACAGCAACTGAGGCACGATCACGTTGCACGCTATAAGAGTCCAGTACCAGAAGGCATACGGCCCTTTGAAGCGATTCTTGATCATGTAGTCTTCAAACTGGTTGCCGCTGTACCAGGCGGTGAAGGTCTCCATCATATATCCGTAGGCGACGATCAGACCGCTTGCCAGCATGATCTTCGACATATTTTTCAGATGGCGCATCGTGATGAAATCTTCCAGCCCGTACCAGCGACGAATCGGAATGGCCAGCATCAACACCATCGCGAACCCGGCGTAGATCGCGCCCGCGACGAAGTAAGGCGGAAAGATAGTCGCGTGCCATCCCGGAATTATCCCTACGGTGAAATCGAAACTGATGACCGAGTGAACCGAGATGACCAGAGGGGTTGCCAGTCCCGCCAATATCAGATAAGCCGTCTCGTAGTTATGCCAGTGACGCGCCGATCCTCGCCATCCCATCGCCAGCATTCCGTAGATGACCTTCGCTGAATGCTTCTTCGCCCGGTCGCGCAAGGTCGCGAAATCAGGTATGAGTCCGATGAACCAGAAGACCGCCGACACGCTTGCATAAGTCGAGATGGCGAACACGTCCCACATCAACGGGCTGCGAAACTGCGGCCACATCCCCATCGTGTTCGGCACGGGAAACATCCAGTAAGCGAGCCACGGTCGGCCTGTGTGAAAGAGCGGAAAGAGTCCCGCGCAGGCTACGGCGAAGAGAGTCATCGCCTCGGCGAATCGATTGATCGAAGTGCGCCAGTCCTGTCTGAGCAGCAATAGAATCGCTGATATGAGCGTGCCAGCGTGGCCGATGCCGATCCACCAGACCAGATTGATGATGTCGAACGCCCACCCTACGGGCTGATTGTTCCCCCAGATGCCTACGCCCGTCATCACCAGATAGCCGAGCGTGTACATCATCACCATGAAAACCATGAATGATATGCCGAAGCCGATGATCCAGCCCATCGGCGTGCGGCGACCAAGCGCGATAGACGCAATTTTGTCCGTGACAGACTTGAACGTGTGGCCCGGCATGATGACCGGCGCGGGCCGCGTCGTGGTGTCGAGGTCTGGATTGATCTCTGTGTTATCCGACATAACGCTTACGCCTTCTCCAGATCGTTATTCGTGTTTCGAACCGCTCCGAGATATGTCGTTCGCGGACGGGTGTTAAGCTCTGCGAGCAGCGAGTAATTGCGCGGCTCCTGTTTGAGTCGGGCCACGCGGCTCTCCGCATCGTTGATGTTGCCGAACACAATGGCCTCGGTCGGACAGGTCTGCTGGCAGGCGGTCTTTATATCGCCGTCGCGAATCGTCCTGTCCTCTTTTTCGGCGGTGATCTTGGCAATTTGGATTCGCTGCACGCAGTAGGTGCATTTCTCCATCACGCCGCGGCTGCGAACCGTCACTTCAGGGTTTCGTCCGAGCTTCAACGGAGCGGTTTCGAAATCCTGATAGAGGAGATAATTGAATCTTCTCACTTTGTACGGGCAGTTGTTCGAGCAATACCGCGTGCCGACGCAGCGGTTGTAAACCATGTCGTTGAGACCCTCTGCGCTGTGGACGGTCGCCGCCACGGGGCAGACAACTTCGCATGGCGCATTCTCGCAATGCATACAGGGAACGGGCTGAAAATATGTTTCTGGATTCGCCTCTTCGCCTTTGTAGTAGGTGTCTATGCGAAGCCAGTGCATCTCGCGGCTGCGCTCGACCTGCTCTTTGCCGACTACGGGGATATTGTTTTCCGACTGGCAGGCGACGACGCACGCGCTGCACCCCACACAGGCGTTGAGATCGATTGCCATGCCCCACGCATAGCCTTCGTACTTGTAAGGCTCATAGAGCGAAAGCGGTTTATGCTCTCCGTGATGCTCAGGCGCGAGGTCGGGGTGAGAGTGGTAATGTTCGAGCGAGCCTGAGCGAACGATGTCGCGGCCTTCGACAAGATGATGCAGTTGCGTGGTTGCGAGCGTGAAGGTATCGCCTGCTTTTTTCACCTGCGCGCCCGCAGCATTGCACGGCGCATCGGATGTTCGAATCTTGTATGCGTCGAATAACGCGTCGTTGCCCACGCGACCAGCGCGAGTGCGGCCATAGCCGAGGTTAAGGGTTATGCAATCATCGGGCTGACCGGGCAGTATCCATACAGGAGCCGTGATTGTTCGGCCCGCGTGCTCAATCTCTATTTGATCCGAAATGTAATCGCCGCCCTTCTTTCCGGGCTTCGATTCAAGTCCCAGAGCGCGAGCAGTCGCGGGGCTTACGAGGGCAGCGTTATTCCAGGTCAGACTCGTGAAAGTCTTGGGCAATTCCTGAAGCCATCCGTTATTGGCAAATCGCCCGTCGTATATGGTCGGGTCGGGGCGAAAAACTATTTCGTATTTTTCAGATGAGCGAGATGGACTCGCGCCCGCGAACCAGTCCGCCTTGAGCGCAAATTGTTTTTCAGGCAGCGCGGTGTTACTGATAAGGCCATCGTGGAGGGCGCGACGCCACTTCTTTTCAAACCCCTGATCCGAACCTCCCATTTGCGCTTTCCAGTAATCGCGCACTATCTGATAGCTCGTCCTTTCCGGCTGATCGGAAAAAGCGGCGAGGACTTCGTGCTGAGTCTTGCCGTTATAGAGCGGCGCAATCAAGGGTTGAACTATTGACGCAGTGCCGTCGAAGGCTCTCGCGTCGCTCCACGATTCGAGGAAATGCGCTTCAGGCACATGCCACTGGCAATACTCCGAAGTCTCGTCCTGATGCAGGCTCGAATGAATTCGGACGCGCACCTGTCCCATAGCCTTTTTGAAATCAAGATCGGCAGGCGCGTCATATACGGGATTGCCTCCGAGTATCAACAGCACATCGACCTGCGCGGAATTCATATCGCTGACAAGCTCTTTGATAGACGCGACTCCATCGACGGGATTTGCTTCTATGGGATCGGTGTAGATGACCGTAGAACCTACGTTGCCGAGCGCAGAGTTCATCGCGTGCGCAAGCGCGTGAACGAATGGGGGCTGATGGTCGCCCGCGATGACGAGGTTTCGTTCGCGAGATTCCTGGAGATTTTTTACTATCCCGTCAATCCACTTCTGATGCGCGGTCGGCGGCGCATTGCGACCTGTTGCTATTCCGAGACCGGTGGCAACCGAGAGAGCGAAGTTTTCAATCTCGCTCGGCTTCGCAGGCAGGCGGTGATCAGCCTTCGCGCCCGTAATCGAAGGCGTGCATTCGACCGCGTAGAGGCGGCTCATTTCCTTATTGCCGTCCGTGAGCTTTCGACGCGACATGAAATCGCGCGCATAACGAACAGCGGTCGGCCCCTCGGCGAGAAAGTCTGCATCGAGCGATAAAATCACATCGGCCCTGTCGAAGCGATAAATCGTGTTGACCGGCTGACCGAAGGCCAATCGCGCGCCTTCTCTCGCGTTATCTCTCGCGGCAGGTTCGTACTGATGCCATTTGGCCGAAGGATATTCAACGAGCAGCGATTTTATCTGAGCGGCAAGAGTGGGCGACGTGACCTGCTCGGTGAGTATGCGAAGCCGCGCTCCCCTGATCGCTTTTTGTTCAACAAGCTCGCGGCGTATGGCTCCGAGCAATGATGAGTAAGGGCGATCTTCTCCGATGAAGGTGACGGTCTGCGAGCGGTCGGGATCATAGAGCGAAAGAATCGCGGCCTGAGCAAACGCGTTCGCCGCTCCTCGGCTTGCCGGATGATCGGGATTGCCTTCGATCTTCGTGGGCCGTCCTTCGTGGCTCTCGACAAGTAAGCCGAGGGCCGCGCCTCCCAGAGTCATCGCCGTTGCGAAAAAGAGCGGCTCGCCGGGAGTGAGTCCTTCGGGCTGACGGACGTAGGGAGCTATCTGTTCGGTCGGCTGGCGAGTGCAGGCCGTCAGCCCCGCAAGCGCCAGCGACGCGCCCATCAATTTGAGAAATTTCCTTCGGCCAACGGGGTCAGTCCATTCCGAGGCTTGAGAGGGAAACTCGCGGTGAAGATATTCCTGAAATTCGGGAGTGTCGGCAATCTCTTCCAGGCTGCGCCAGTACTCTCGTCCGCTTTTCGACTTGAGGCGCGAGCCTAAGGAAGCAATATCGATATATTCGTCCTGATTAGACATTCTCAATGTCCTTTGATTACCGATGGCAGGTGCTGCAGCTTGTCAACACGTCGGCGCTCGGAATCTTGTATTCGACGGCCAGTTTTCGCCCCTGATCGATTTGATCGGCGGGCGGCGNNCTGCCACGTCATATCGAATACTTTGTCCTTTGGCCTGAGGAACTGCTCAGGCTGACGGTGACACTGAAGACACCATTCCATCTGTAGCGAAGCCTGTTGAAAGACCAGAGGCATCTGGTCTATCTGCCCGTGACACGTCGAGCAGCCTACTCCCTTCGTGACGTGAATGCTGTGATTGAAGTAGGCAAAGTCGGGCAGGTCATGCACCCGCGTCCACTTTATGGGCTTGCCTGTGCGGAAGCTCTCGCGGACTGGTTCGAGGTAGGGAGAGTCGGCGAAAAGTTGCGAATGACAGTTCATGCAGGTCTTGGTCGGAGGGATTCCGGCAAAGGCCGCGGTTTCGACCGAAGTGTGACAGTACCTGCAATCGATTCCGACATCGCCGACGTGGTGTTTATGGCTGAACTGCACGGGCTGTTCGCGAGGAATGAATGCCTGAGTATTGTATGAAGAGCGATTGAACTCCATCATCAGCCACAGCAGCGCGCCGAGAAAAAACACCGCCCCGAATATGCTAACCCGTGAGATGACGTTCGTACTGCGATGAAATATCTGCCCCATAGTTATGAACCTGAAGCGCCTTGCATCGTTTATCAACCTGACGGAGAGCATCAACCCGAATCAATGGCCGAAAGGTTGATTCTCACTGACAGCGACGTTTATCGTAAGAGCGCACGTATTATTGCATCATCGGGATTTTCAATTATCGATTTCCCGATGGCTCATATAATTTTTTAGCGACCCGGAGGCGTTCAAGCAAATGCCTCTCGAAAAATTAAGTGCATCTTTTATCATCCAATCGTGAAAAGGGCAATGTCGATTTTGAGATTGTCGGGGAGCAGTCAATTATTTTTTCGCCCTGGGAGCGCAGGCATCTTGCCTGCCAGTCTCGCGCATTCGGGTATCGCTCGACACCTGAAGCCTTGCGCGCAAGATGCGCGCGCTCCCAGGTTTTTACGATCAGGCTTGAAACAATGAAACGCTTTCTTAAAATTCTCTGGACGAGCAAATCTTTCGCTATGAGATTGACCCGCGTCGCCTTGCTGCTCGTCATCGGCTTTTTGATTATGGTTATGTTTTTCGAGGACAAATTCATCTACTATCCCGCGAAGTACCCGGAAGGCGACTGGCGCATCGAACCCGTCGCCCGCGAAGGCGAAATCATACCTGCAATCGAAGACACTTACTTTCAAACTTCGGACCAAGTGAAACTTCACGGGTGGTTCTGCTCGCCTCAAAAAAAAATAGGCGGCGCATTCGAGCGTGTGCCTTCGGCGATGACGCTTCTATGGTTTCACGGCAACGCGGGCAACCTATCGCATCGCTATGACATGCTCAGAGATTTGATAAAACTGCCCGCGCAGATTTTCATAATCGATTATCGCGGCTATGGCCGAAGCGAAGGCGCGCCATCAGAAGAAGGGCTTTACACAGACGCTCGCGCGGCGTGGGACTATCTCACCGCGGAGCGCGGCATCGCGGCTGAGAGGATAATCATATTCGGCAAATCTTTGGGCGGCGCGGCGGCAGTCGATCTTGCGAGCCGTGTTGAAGCCGCCGGGTTGATCGTGCAGTCGAGTTTCACATCGGCGGCGGATATGGCCGCGCAAATTATGCCTTTCATTCCGCGCGCGCTGATAAAAACGAAGATGGATTCGATCAATAAGATCGCCAGTGTGCGATGCGCGAAGCTTTTCATTCACAGCCCCGCGGATGAAGTCGTGCCTTACGAGTTGGGCCGACGATTGTTTGAAGCCGCGCCTGAACCCAAGCAATTTTATGAAGTGAAAGGGGCCAGCCACAACGACACATGGCTTGTCGGAGGAAAAGATTACTTCGAGGCATTGCGCGCTTTCGTCGAATCGTGCGCGCCGCGACACTAGACGCCAGGGTACAGCAGAATCGTCCGTTGAATGGAGTCAACTACAGATGGCACGGATGGCGCAGATAAGAGAAAATGATGGCGCAAAGGAGAATTTGATATGTCAAGCGAGCAACTTGACGCATTGAAAGAACAACTCGCGCAGCTAACGCCGAGCCAGAAGCAGGAGATGGCGCGCTTCCTCTCCGAGCAGATTGAATCGGAGCGATCCGGCAGCGCGCAGAGACCGGACGCTCTCAAACGAGAGCAGCACATGGTATGGCTGAAAGCGCATCGTGAGGAATACGCCGGACAGTATGTGGCTCTTGATGGCGACATTCTTGTGGGATGCGGCGCGACCATGCGCGAAGCTCGCGAGCAGGCCCGCGAGCAAGGCATCGAACACCCATTTCTGGTTCACGTCTCGTCTGTAAACGATGCGCCTTTCGGAGGCTGGTAGAGATGGCTTATCAACTGAGCTTTGAGCGGCTGGCGCAATACGACCCCGGACTCTCCGGTATAACGATCGAGGTTATACTGAAACTTTTTGAGAAGGATGTCAGCCTTACAGCGAAAGTTGACACCGGAGCGAGTTATTGTATTTTTGAGCGCAGGCATGGCGAGGCGCTCGGTTTGAACATTGAAGGCGGCCTTCTTCAACCGATCAGCACCGCTACGGATCGTTTCATCACCTACGGCCACGAAATCACACTCTCGGTCGCAGGATTCGAGTTCGATTCTATGGTCTATTTCGCTGATGATGATGCGATCAAACGCAGTGTGCTTGGGCGTCACGGTTGGCTTGATAGGGTCATGCTTGGGCTTATCGATTACGAAGGAAAACTGCTGCTGAGTCAGTACGATGTATAGAGAAGGCGGAACGGAAATCTTACAGATAAAACCACAGCGTCAGGCCAATACCGAATCGCTCATTGAAATTGAATCCGCCGCGCTTCGTACTCGTTGATTCTATCTTCCTGTCGAAGAGTGAGTCCTATATCATCCAGCCCTTTCAACAGACTCTCACGGCGATGAGGATCGATGTCGAAGCGAAACTGCGCGCCTTGCTCATCGCTGATCGTCTGCTTTTCAAGATCAATACTCAAACGATAGCCGTCCGTCGAGCGGGCGCGTTCGAATAATTCTTCGACCTGTTGTTCAGAGAGACGGATGGGAAGCATACCGTTTTTGAAGCAGTTGTTATAAAAGATGTCGGCAAATGACGGGGCGATGATGACTCTAAATCCGTAATCCAGCAAAGCCCACGGCGCGTGTTCGCGCGAAGAGCCGCATCCGAAATTCGCGCGAGTCAAAAGCACCGCAGCCCCATCGAATCGCCCGTGATTCAATTCGAAGTCTTCTCTCAATGAGCCGTCTTCCGCATAACGCCAGTCATAAAAAAGAAACTGGCCGAAGCCTGTGCGCTCGATGCGTTTGAGAAACTGTTTCGGAATGATCTGATCGGTGTCGACATTGACGCGATCAAGCGTTGCGACTATTGCGTCGAGTTTTGAAAAAGATTTCATCGTTTAATTTTCCCACTGGCGCACATCGACGAAGCGGCCCGCTATCGCCGCCGCCGCTGCCATCTGCGGGCTTACAAGGTGAGTGCGACCGCCGCGCCCCTGACGGCCCTCGAAATTGCGGTTGGATGTAGAAGCGCATCGCTCGCCCGGTTCTAAAATGTCCGGGTTCATCCCCAGACACATGCTGCAACCCGACTCGCGCCAGTCAAAACCCGCTTCCCGAAATATCAAATCCAGACCTTCACGCTCGGCCTGCTGTTTGATCTGCTGCGAACCGGGTACGACCATCGCTCTGACGTTTGACGCTACTTTTCTTCCTGCTATCACCGTGGCAGCCGCGCGCAGGTCTTCCATGCGCGAGTTGGTGCATGAACCGATGAACACGCGATCAAGTTTTATCTCTTCGATAGCCGTTCCCGGCTCAAGGCCCATGTAGTCAAGCGCGCGGCGGGCGGCTTTGCGCGCGTTCTCATCTTCAAGTGAATCAGGGTCGGGAATCTCGCCCGTGACATCCGTAACCATAGCCGGATTCGTCCCCCAGCTAACCTGCGGCGCAAGACTGGAAACATCAATCGCTATGCTGCGATCAAAGCAAGCGCCTTCGTCTGTCGGTAAAGCTTTCCAATAATTGACCGCCTCTTCGAATGCCGCAGGCGCAAAGGGTCGCCCTTCGAGATAAGCGAACGTCGTCTCATCGGGCGCGATCATTCCCGCGCGCGCGCCAGCTTCGATAGACATATTGCACACGGTCATTCGCTCTTCCATCGAAAGCGCGCGAATCATCTCGCCCGCGTATTCGATCACATGTCCCGTGGCTCCGTCCGTCCCTATCGTGCGAATGATGTAGAGAATCACGTCTTTCGCCGTCACGCCGCGAGCGAATCGGCCTTCAAGTTCTATGAGAAAACTTTTCGGACGCGATTGAATCAGGCATTGCGTTGCAAGCACGTGTTCGACTTCGCTCGTGCCTATGCCGAAGGCCAGCGCGCCGAATGCGCCGTGAGTCGATGTGTGAGAGTCTCCGCAAACGACCGTCATACCGGGTTGAGTCAGTCCCATTTCAGGCCCAATCACATGAACGATTCCCTGATGCGGGCTGTCGAGACCGAAGAGCGTCACATCGAAATCCTTGCAGTTTTGTTCGAGCGTTTCGATCTGAGTTTTCGACGTGGGATCGAGTATCGGAAGCAATCGGCTCCAGGTCGGGACGTTGTGATCGATTGTGGCGAAGGTGAGATCGGGGCGGCGGACACGTCTCCCAGCCAGTCGCAGGCCCTCGAATGCCTGCGGCGATGTTACTTCATGCACGAGATGGCAATCGATGTAGATGAGCGCGGGCTTGCCTTCTTCCCAGTGAACAACATGGTTGTCCCATACTTTTTCAAAAAGTGTTCGCGGCATTGCTGATAGTTTCCTCCGAACATGTACAGTAGGCTGCCAGCCTGCTGCTTCCCCAAATTTTCGCACTTTCAGGGTGTCAACAGGCTGGCAGCCTGTTGTACGTCAGAGACTTCTTGGCTCGCAGCATAAAAGAGCGATTATGATACACGATTCCTGCGGCAGCGAGGTAATAAATGGTTTTTATCAGAAGTCTAGCGAGTCTTGAGAGTCTTGAGAGTCGAAGAATTCATGCTTCCCCGACTCTCAAGACTCGCTAGACTCTCTGGACTCTCAAGACTCTCAATTGGGTTTGCGTTTGAGAGTCGGCGGATTCTTAGGCGCGTCGGGGTCTTCAATCGTGGGCTTGCGTTTGAGGGTCGGTCCGCCGCTTCCATCTTTGTTTGATTGCTGCTGGTGGGTGACTTCAAGCACTCGCTGTTTGATAGAAGCGAACTCTGAACTTGAAATCATGTACTCATCGCGTTCGGGAAATCGCACGAGCAGCGCGTGAGCCTTTTCCACTCGTTTCCCGGTCGGCGGATGCGTGCTGAAAATTTTTTCGAGAGTTCCGGGCTTCCTCCGCTCCTTCGCCTTGAGCTTCTCGAAAAAGTTTAGCATCTCGGTCGGGTCATACCCGGAGGCCCATAGATACTGAAGCCCCAGCCGGTCGGCTTCCTCTTCGGCCCCGCGACTGAATTTCAGATAGCCGAGCGGAACTAAAATATTCGCCGCGTTCTGCATGATCAAACCCGGCACGCCGCCGACGAACAACAGCGGGATGGAGAGATACTGAAAAAGCGTTCCCTTCGTAGCCTGCTCTACTCCGTGGCGGGCGGTCACGTGCGCTATCTCGTGCGCCATCACTCCGGCAAGCTCGGCCTCAGAATTTGCAGCGATGATCAATCCGCTGTTGACATAGAGGAATCCGCCGGGAAGCGCGAATGCGTTTATGTCGGGCGAATCGATGACCTTGATGACGAATACGATTTTCGCGTCTGAGCGAAGGACTATATTCTGGGCCACGCGATTGATGTACTCGGTAACAGCCGGGTCGGTGACGAACTTCGCCTTGCGCTCGACTTCGTCGGCAAGCTGACGACCGATGCCAAGTTCTTTGTCAGCAGAGTAAAAATTCCAATTGCCTTTGTTGATGTCGCGCTTGCCTATCATCAGAGGATTATCTTTATCCTTGAGCGGCTTCACGTCTCTTTTCTGCTGTGCGAAAGTCGCAGTCGGAATTATGAATAGGATCGAAATAGCGATTGCCTGTTTCGAGAATGAGGATCGGAACTTCATATCGACCTCCTTTCGAGGTTCCCACCTGCGCATCAACGATGATTGTCAGTGTGCGCGCCGTCTTATCGGCTCAAGCCAGACTGTCGTTATCATAGCAGCGCGCCTTGAACGCTTGCAACTGCCCTCAAGTTGACACCCTTTCCGACCGATTCCTATAATCGCTTCTTTGTTGATTCAGGAGAAAACCATGACAGACGAGCAGCACAGTGAAACCGACCTGAACGACCAGATGCGCGAGCGTCGCCTTTCGCTCGACGAGATCATTCAACAGGGCTTCAATCCTTACCCGCATAAATTCGATAGCACACACACGATCAATGAAATAATCGCGCGGCTCTCTTCAAAGACCGGCGAAGAACTTCAGACCGCTCGCCCGCATATAAAAGCCGCAGGCCGCATTCACGCCATCAACAAAATGGGCAAGGCCGCTTTCATTCGCTTCACCGACGGGCGCGAACTTCTGCAAATCTATCTGCGCTCGAACGAGGTGGACGAAAAAACATGGAATCTTTTCAAGCTGCTCGACCTCGGTGATTTCATCGGAGTCGAAGGCTTTCTCTTTCGAACTAAAACAGGCGAGCTTTCCATTCACGCCGAATCGCTCACTTTTCTCTCGAAGGCTCTCACGCCTCCGCCCGATAAGTATTATGGCCTTCACGACATAGAGATTCGCTATCGCCAGCGTTACGCCGATCTGATTGCCAATCGCAGCGTCCGCGAAGTCTTCGAGAAACGATCCGCCATCATTCGCCATATTCGCTCTTACTTCGACGCGCGCGGGTACGTCGAAGTCGAAACGCCAATGCTTACGCCCCTTGCTACGGGGGCGGCGGCTCGGCCTTTCAAAACTCATCACAACGCGCTCGACATCGATCTCTACGCGAGGATCGCGCCTGAGCTTTATTTGAAAAGACTGATCGCAGGCGGATTCGAAAAGGTATACGAGATCAATCGCAATTTCCGAAACGAGGGGCTTTCGATTCGTCACAACCCGGAATTCACGATGCTCGAATGGTACGAGGCTTATTCGGATTACGAAGACCTCATCCGACTGACTGAGAATCTGATTTCGGAACTGGTCGAAAAAATCTGCGGCGCGACGGTGATCGAATACGGCGAGCGCAAAATCGATTTCACACGCCCGTGGAAGCGGCTCACCATGCGCGAGGCTGTGATTCATTTCTGGAATAAATGGGATTACTTGCCGCCGAACATTCATCCCTGGGAAACCGGCCTTAGAGAGATGAAGCAAATGTTAGACGACATATATACGATTACGCATGATCCAGGGCGATGTGCGATCTGTGATGCGGCAAGGAAGCGACAGTCGGAGTCCCTAGCCGAGCAAGAAACTCCATTAGAGAGACAGCGTCCAACGGTTGACGATCTGGCAACGCGTGAAGGATTGGTCGAGTGGATCAACAAGTTGCCCGATAATCTCAAATCTCAAATCTCAAATCTCAAATCCCTCGATTACGGGCATCTGCTCGGCGAGTTGTTCGAGCAGGTGGCCGAACCGCATCTGAACGACCCGGTTTTCATCACCGAATTTCCCGTAGAGCTTTCGCCGCTCTCGAAGCAGAGCGAAACCGATCCGCGATTCGTCGACCGATTCGAGTTATTCATCGCCGGTATGGAGATAGCCAACGCCTTTTGCGAGATCAACGACCCGGCTGATCAGCGTCGCCGCTTTGAAGATCAAATGAAACTGCGCGAACGCGGCGACGATGAAGCTATGGTCATTGATGAAGACTATCTTCGCGCGCTCTCCTACGGGATGCCGCCGACCGCAGGCGAAGGCATAGGCATAGACCGGCTGGTGATGATCCTGACCAATCAGAAATCGATACGCGACGTTATTTTGTTTCCTCACATGCGACCAGAAAAAGGGGACAGTGGACAGGGGACAGGGGACAGAGAATAGATGTCTTGGAACCTGTTCCCTGTAACCTGTTCCCTGTAACCTGCCATGCCTTACGAACTCTTCATCGCCCTCAGATACCTCAGAGCCAAGCGCAAACAGGTGATGATTTCGGTCATCACCGTTATCGCCACGTTTGCAGTCGCGGCGGGCGTGGCTTCGCTCATAATCGTGCTTGCGTTGATGACCGGATTTCGCGAGGAGTTTCAGGCCAAGATTCTCTCAGGCACCGCTCACATCAACCTGATGCGCAAGGACGGCCACCCGATAGAAAATTATCGCGCGCTCTCCGAACAGGCGATCAGGGTCGCCCGTGTCCGAGACGCTTCGGCCACCCTTTACAAGAGAGTGTTGATTCAGGGATCGAAGGATATCGAGGGGGCGATACTCAAAGGCGTCGATATGGCCGCGTCGCGCGAGGCTAATGAAGTTTTCAGGTTTACTATCGAAGGCGATGCCGCGCTGCTTGCTCAACCTGAGATAGAACCGGAAAGCGGCGTGAAGACTGATCGCATCGTCGTAGGTCGCCAGTTGGCCGAGTCAATCGGATTGAAGACGGGCGACATCGCGACGGTGCTTTCTCCTGAAGGGCATCTCACACCGATGGGCGTCGAGCCGCGTTACAGAGAATTTCGCGTCGCTGGTCTTTTCGAATCCGGGCTTGGCGAATATGACGCGACCTGGGGCTACATCTCGCTCGAAGCGGCGCAGCGTCTTTCAGGCGCGGAAGACGTGGCCGATATAATTCAGATCAAGGTCGAGGATGTCGATGATGTGAAAGCAATCGGGCGCGAGGTGATCCAGGCCGTCGGCGATGACTACACGGTTCAGGACTGGCAGGAATTGAATGCGCCGATTTATACCGCGCTCAGTTATGAAAAACTTTTTTCAGGCATCGCGTTGCTCATCGTCATC
This sequence comes from Blastocatellia bacterium UBA7656, assembly GCA_002483445.1. Taxonomy (GTDB): domain Bacteria; phylum Acidobacteriota; class Blastocatellia; order UBA7656; family UBA7656; genus UBA7656. The sequence continues at coordinate 63,391 of DLHY01000058.1, read as the reverse complement.
GGAATAGCCGCGCTCAATATCATCTCGGTGCTGGTGATGATCGTGATGGAAAAGCAGAGGGATATCGCGGTGCTGAAATCGATGGGCGCGACTAGCCGAAGCGTGATGTGGCTGTTTATGATTCAGGGACTTCTGATCGGAGTCGTGGGGATGATCGCGGGGCTTGCTGCGGGCTTGGGGCTGAGTCATTTTGCCAATTCAAACAAATTGGTGAAGCTTCCGGCTGGCGCGTATGCGCTCGATTATCTGCCTTTTCACACTCGATGGTCGGATATAATTCTGGTGTGCGCGATAACCATCGTCATCAGTTTTCTATCTACTCTCTATCCGGCGTGGCGCGCGTCGCGTCTCGATCCCGTAGAGGCGTTGCGTTATGAGTGAAGCGAGCGGTTCACACATTAAAAATATTTTTCGCGATGAGGAAGGTCGAATGTCCCACTCTGCCCGTCCCTCTTTGCCACTGCTTTGGGCCGAACGGGTGACGAAGATCTACGAATCGAATAGAAATCGCGTAGTAGTTTTCGAAGAGTTGAGTCTGACGGTCACGGAAGGTGAAATGATCGCGATAGTCGGCCCGTCGGGAGCAGGAAAATCGACCCTATTGCACATTTTGGGAGGACTAGACCGGCCCAATGCGGGCGCGGTCAAGGTGGGTGAGTTTGACATATTCAAATTCGGTGATGTAGACTTGGCGAGGTTTCGGAACAGGGAAATTGGTTTCATTTTCCAGTTTCATCACCTGCTGCCCGAGTTTACAGCCCTTGAAAACGTGATGATGCCGTTGCTCATCGCCCGACGATCCATGAGCGAAGCTAGAGAGCGCGCTCTTGCAGTTCTCACGGATGTGGAACTGGCCGAGAGGATTACGCACCGTCCGGGTGAGATGTCGGGGGGAGAGCAGGCGCGCGTTGCGCTGGCCAGGGCGCTTGTAGCGAGGCCCCGCCTGCTGCTGGCTGATGAGCCAACGGGCGATCTCGACAGCAGAACGAGTGAGAGCATTCATAGCCTTCTCAAGGGGATTCACAGGTCGCAAAAACTCACCTCCATCATTGTGACTCACAATGAGAGGCTGGCATCCACCTGCGACCGGGTGTTGCGTCTTGAAGATGGTCGGTTGATTGACTGATGCGCTGCCGCGTATCTTAACTCAGTGGAGTACTCTGGCGGAATCTCATTATGTTCGACCGTTATACCGAGAAAGCGCGCCGCGTAATTTTTTTCGCAAGGTATGAAGCAAGCCAGCTTGGAGCGCAGGCAATCGAAGTCGAGCACATCCTGCTCGGCCTTCTGCGCGAGGACAAGCAGCTTTCACAACGTTTTTTTAGAAGCCCGCACTCGACGGTCGAATCGATTCGCCGCGAGATCGAAAAGAACGCTGTCTTTCACGACCGTCAGGTCAATCAAACCGTAGACCTCCCTCTTTCATCCGCAGCAAAGCGCGTCCTGCAATTCGCCGCCGACGAGAGCGAGCGATTCCATCATCGTCATATTGGAACTGAGCATTTACTGTTAGGCATTCTGCGCGAAGAAAAATCGCGCGCCGCAGTCCTGCTCAATGATCGGGGCTTGAGGCTCAGTCAGATTCGCGAAGACCTCATGCGCTCGCAGGCCAACGAGCGATCTCTCTCGGCCAAAAAGGAAGCTCCGCACCTCGCCGAATTCAGCCGCGATCTGACGGAAGCCGCGCTCGCCGATCAGCTTGACCCGTTGATCGGTCGCGAAGCCGAGATCGAGCGACTGACTCAGATTCTATGTCGCAGAACGAAAAATAATCCTGTTCTCATTGGCGAGCCGGGAGTGGGCAAAACTGCAATCGTCGAGGGGCTTGCGCAAAGAATAGTCACGGGCGATGTGCCGCCTTTCCTTCGCGACAAGCGAATACTCGCGCTCGATCTTTCGTTGATCGTAGCCGGAACGAAGTATCGCGGCCAGTTCGAAGAGAGACTCAAGACCATCATGCGGGAACTCATGGAAAACCCGCACTACATAATTTTCATTGACGAACTTCATACGCTCGTCGGCGCAGGCTCGGCGGAAGGATCGCTCGACGCGGCCAACATTTTGAAACCGGCGCTCTCGCGCGGCGAGATTCAATGCATAGGCGCGACCACGCCGACAGAGTTCCGCAAGACTATCGAAAAAGACCGCTCGCTCGAACGCCGTTTTCAATCGATCAAAGTGCCGCCGCCTACGGAAGACGAGACGATCAAGATTCTTCACGGCGTCAAGGATCGCTACGAGATTTTTCATCAGGTGCGATACACGCTCGACGCCCTGGAATCATCAGTGTTTCAATCTCAGCGATACATTCCTGATCGTTTCCTTCCCGACAAGGCTATCGACATAGTCGATGAAGCGGGCGCGCGAGTTAAGCTCAGGGAAGCGAATCTCCCCGAAGAAATTCTCGAAAGCGAACGCAGATTGCGCCGCCACACGGCTAACTTCGAGCGCGCGACTTATGAGCGCAACTACGAGCAGGCCAAGATATTCAAACAACGCCGCGAGGAAGAGATTGATCGTTTGGAATCGCTTCGCCTTTTGCACAACCTCGTAGATGCGCCGCTGCCGGTTGTGACGCGCGACGACATCGAAGAAGTCATATCGAGATGGACGGGTATTCCCATCACTTCGCTCAAGGAAGAAGAGAATCAGAAGCTGCTTCGCATCGAGTTGGAACTTCACAACCGCATCATCAGTCAGGATCGAGCGATATCCGCATTGTCGCGGGCGATTCGTCGCTCGCGCGCGGGGCTGAAGAATCCCAATCGCCCTGTCGGATCATTTCTGTTTCTGGGGCCGACGGGCGTGGGCAAAACTGAGGTGGCGCGTTCTCTGGCCGAGTTTTTATTCGGAAGCGACCGCGCTCTGATTCGTTTCGACATGTCGGAGTACATGGAAAAACATGCGGTGTCGAAGCTCATAGGAAGCCCGCCCGGTTACATCGGCCACGAAGAAGGCGGCCAGTTGACTGAAAAGATCAGGCGCAATCCTTACTCCGTTCTTCTGCTCGACGAGATAGAAAAAGCGCATCCCGACCTGTTCAACATTCTGCTTCAGGTTCTGGAAGACGGCGCGCTTACGGATTCGCTCGGCAACAGTGTGGATTTCAAAAACGTCATCCTGATTATGACCTCCAACATCGGCGCGCGATTCATTCAGAAGCGCGGCCACGTCGGATTTCAGGCATCCAATCGCGCGCAGCAGGCGACGGTCGAAGAGGGAGTGATGCAGGCTGTCAAGCAGACTTTCAATCCCGAATTCATCAATCGGCTCGATGAGATAATCGTATTCGAGCCGCTCACCGACGATGACCTTTTCCAGATCGTCGGCATTCTCATCAACGAGCTTAACCGGACGCTCATTCGTCGTCGACTTCAGGTGCAGATGACGGAAGAAGCCCGCCGCTGGGTAGTCGAGCAGACTTGTCAGGATCGAAGCTACGGCGCGCGCCCGCTCCGCAGAGCCTTGCAGAAATATGTCGAAGACCCGCTCTCCGAAGCTCTCATAGAAGGTCGCTTCAGCGAGGCATCGTTGATAGAAGTTTTCCTCGACGGCCACGCGCTCGGCTATCGCCCGCTTGAGCTTGAAGAGTTGGGAGACGCGCTGCTGGTTCAGCAATAAAAAACGCTCCAGCCCAAATACAAATTCATCGAAGGCCCGCAGGCGGTGACCGTCCTGGCCGTTCTTGATTTCGCCTCACTCCTGGGGATCATCTCAATTGGCTTTAGAGGGATTATGATTAAAGAAATAACTTTGACGGCGATATACGAAGAAGCGGAAGAAGGCGGATACATCGGCTACATAGCGGAACTGCCTGGAGCCAATACGCAGGGAGAAACAATTGAGGAAGTGCGCGAGAATCTTCTCGACGCAGTGCAAATGCTGCTTGAAGCCAATCGTGAAGAAGCCGAAAAACGCCTTTCTTCCGGCGCGAAGGTCAAACGCGAAAGCATGACTTTGCACGCCGCATAGATGAAGCGCGCGGATTTAATTCGGCACCTCAACGCTCACAGATGTGTGTTTGTGCGCGAAGGCGCAAAGCATACGCTCTACAAAAACCCTGCCAATGGCTCGTTCTCGACCATACCGCGACATAGAATGCTCAAGAAAAGTCTGGCGCACAAAATATGCGATGATCTCGGCGTGCCGCGTCCATAGGCAGGATCAGAATATTCTTACTCGAAGCAAAAACCTCGCGACCTCGCGACCTCTGCTTGACAACAACTTGGCGACGAGTAGACTAGAACTTCGCTGCCGAGGCCAGCACGAATTCCCTAAGGTCGGACATGAATCACCTCTCGTCACAAATGGAAAAGCTATGCGAGTAAGCTATACGAACACCGTTTACGCGCCCCAGTCCACAGTTTCAGAGCTAACGCTTGGCGAGCTTACCCAGATCATAAACGCACTCAAAGAAACTCCCACGCTAGATCAGATCAAAGAGTGGTTTTCAAAGCTCGTTCTTCGTCAGCGTGACTACGACGAATATCGATTGTTCAACTCGCGCAAGTACGCGCGCAATCTCGTCGCCCGCGGCGAGTTTGCCGAAATGCTCGTGCTTTGCTGGCGGTCGGGACAGCGCACGCCCATACACGATCACGGCGGATCGGTCGGAGTGATTCTGGTTTATGAAGGACTGCTCACGGAAACTATGTTTCATCGACAGCCGCAGGGTCACGTCCGCCCTTACGACACGCATCGCTGGGGGCCGGGCGCGATCACCGGCGCGGATGTACCTGACATTCATCAACTGCTCAACCTTCAACCGCAGGGACGCGATCTTGTGACTCTTCACTGTTACGCGCCGCCGCTTACAGTTTTGAACAAGTACAGCCCTCGCAGTTCGAAGGTGGCCCGCTGGCGCGAAGGATATTTCGCGAGCGGCGCAGGCATCTGATCAGTTTCCAGTTTCCAGTTTCCAGTTTCCAGCTTTTCATTCTTTCAGGGGTGCCGTCAAAGATGACATTAAAGATTTCCTGGGAAACAGAAATCAGAACACGGCGACTGAAAACTGAAAACTGAAAACTGTTTCGAGGAGGTCTTGTCATGCGAAGCTTTTTTCAGTTCGCTCGGAGAGCGAGCATAATCGCGTTTGTCTTTTGCATTCTATGCGCAGTCGCGGAGGCTCAATCGGGCCGCCGCCCGCCGAAAAAGAACGATCCGCCCGCTCCGGTTCAGCCTCCTTCAGAACCTGAGCCTGAAGTTAAACCATCAAAGCCTGAAGCGCCCCGCACTCCGGTAATGGTGGCCAAAAATGTTTTCGGAGTCGGCGACGAAATTATATTCTCCGGCACGCTGATGAAAGCCTGCATTGACAAACTGGCAAAAGCTCAGGGGTTGGAGGTCGATGTCTCCGGGGAAGACAGGAATCGCAAAGAGGCCAGCGATTATGCCAAAAACTCATCGAAAATATATGTCGTGTGGATGGAATTGCATTTCACCTCGCGCTATGATCGCAGCAACACCCGGCAGCGAGACTATGATTCGTTCTATGTAGACTTTGCTCTTTACGAACCAGTCACAGGAAAAAGCAAAACGGGCGGGCGCGTTTACCAGCGACCTTATCAACAGGGCGGGGTCGGGCCGATGCCTGTTCCCGGCAGCTATGTTCCAATAGAGTATTCCATCCGTCAGGCGGGCGAGGATGTCGCGGACAGAATCCTGAGCGCGATGAATGTATCGGTGCCGACGAATCGCTGAAGTTTAATTTTTCGAGTATTGTTCCGGTCGTCAATGACGATGCCCCAAGATAATCAAAGATAGGAGCCAAAAGCAGTGGTCAGGGGTCAGAGGCCAGTTGTTTCATTCTGACTTCTGACTTCTATATTCAGCACGGTCATAAACTGCGCTTTCGTGGGTCGTAGTCGTACAACAGGCTGGCAGCCTGTTGCCGCGTTTCACAACAGGCTGGCAGCCTGTTGTAGGATTTTAGCCTCGTTGCCAAAAGCGCAAATTATGCCCGTTGGCAGTATAATTTCAGACTCCAGACTCCAGACTCCAGACTCCAGACTTTTTCATGAAATACGGATTCCTGATCGATCATCGCAAATGTATAGGTTGTCACGCCTGCACCGTAGCCTGTAAATCGGAACACGAAGTCCCGGTCGGCTCGTTTCGCACCTGGGTCAAATACATCGAACGAGGCGAGTACCCTGCGACTCGCCGATTTTTTTCCGTGCTTCGATGCAACCACTGCGAAGACGCGCCCTGCGTGACTATCTGCCCCGTCACCGCGCTCTACAAACGTGACGACGGCATAGTCGATTTCAACGGCGACCGCTGCATCGGATGCAAATCCTGTATGCAGGCCTGTCCCTACGACGCGCTCTACATCAACCCTGATACCAACACCGCCGAAAAGTGCAACTTCTGCGCGCATCGCATCGAAGCCCAGATAGAGCCTGCCTGCGTGATAGTCTGCCCGGTTCAGGCAATCGTTTCGGGCGATATGGATGACGAGGATTCGAGGATTTCGCGCCTTATCGCTTCCGAAGAAACCCTCGTGCGAAAACCTGAAGCCCGAACACGGCCCAAGCTTTACTACATCGAAGCCAATCCTTCCGCGCTCATACCTTCCGAGCAGACGCACTCAGACGGATACCTATGGGCCGAGCGCCCTTCTGATCCGGTGTTTGATTACGTGCAAGCGATGACTGAAGCCGAGGCGAAAGCGCGGACGACTTACGATGTCTCGCACGAAAGGCCGTGGGGCTGGAAAGTGTCGGCCTATCTGTGGACGAAATCGATTTCAGCGGGCGTTTTTCTGATGTCGGCTATAGGGCTTGGGCTTGGGTTCGCGCGATTCGACTGGCTGCTGGAAGATGTTGCGCCCGCGCTTTCGATGGTGTTTCTTGTGGCAACTCTCGCGCTTCTGGTGTTCGACCTCAAGCGACCCGAAAGATTTTTGAGCATACTATTTCGCCCGCAGTGGAAATCGTGGCTCGTTTTAGGCGGATACATACTCGCAGCATTCGGCGCGCTCATCACTGCGCAAATCGCTTTGCCTTATTTCGATCTCGCGCCTCTGGAAATTCCAGTGCGATGGGTGGGCGCAGTATTAGCCGTGTTGTCAGCGATTTATTCTGCGTTCCTGTTTCGTCAGGCTCGCGGGCGAGTGTTCTGGCACAGTATGCTCACCCCATTTCACCTGCTGGCGCAGGCAATGGCAGCCGGGGCGGCGGCGTTGATGCTTTATGCTGCTATCGATTCTCTAATAACAGGAATCAGACCTGCCGAAGCGAGTTTCCTCTTTTTGCGTTATGAACTGATCGGCTCACTGGTCGCGCATGGAGTGTTGATGGCGGGAGAAGTATTCGCGCCCGAAGATCACCCGGATAAAAAGCGCGCGGCCCTGCTCATCACTAAGGGGGTATTCAGTAAAACGTTCTGGGGCGGAGCGGTGGCGGCAGGCGTCGCGCTTCCGATCATACTGCTCGTGACGGGCGCGGCTGTGGGTTGGGTCGCGGCTCTAACGGCGATACTTGCGCTCGCGGGACTGCTCTTATGGGAACACGTCTGGGTTCAGGCGGGTCAGGCAGTGCCGCTCAGTTAGCGACTCGAAAGCCGCAGGCGATAGAAGTAGAATTGGATATATAGAAAGCGAGGTAACTATGTCGAGCGCGAATCTTGAAAAAGTGATAGAGGAAATAAAAGCGTTGCCGCCTGATCATCTGCGACGAGTGAAAGAATTGGTCGACTCGCTGGTTGGCGGGCAATCCGTGTCGCCTGAAGATTTGCTGGCGCAACGGCTGCTTGAGGCGGGAGTGATCAGTCATATCCCTCCTCGAATAACGGACTTCACTCCATACGAAAATCGAAAGCCGGTCGAGGTAAAGGGCAAGCCTGTTTCTGAAACGATCATCGAGGAGCGGCGATAGGTGAATGTCTATTTTTTCGACAGCAGCGCAGTGGTAAAACGCCATGTAAGTGAAGCAGGCACAGCCTGGGCCAATGCCATCGCCAACCCGGCAACTGGCAACTATGTTTATGTGGCAGTGATAACCGGCGTGGAGGTGGTGTCAGCCATCACCCGCAGAGCGCGAGGCGGAAGCTTATCTGCGACTGAGGCATCTACAGCTATAGCCGATTTCCGCCTTGATCTGGCAACCTCCTACCTCANNACACCGACTTTGATAACGAAGGCCATGCAACTGGCTGAAACTCATGCTCTGCGCGGATACGACGCGGTTCAACTTGCCGCTGCGATGGATGTCAACACACACTGGCTCCATCTCGGTATGCCCGCTCTCACTCTCGTTTCTGCTGACGCGGATTTGAATGCGTCGGCTTTGACTGAAGGACTCGCAGTAGAAGACCCGAACGATCACCCATAGGACGAGCCTGAATTATGCCAAACGAAGCGGACAACAACACATCTGATCAATCTCAACCGAATCAGGAACCTCACAAAAACCAACGGCTCTCAGCCTATCCGCCCTATGAGCGGTGGGATGACTGGACGGAATACGACGCCCGCGCGTGGCCTAAGAAAATCGAACGGCATTACTCGCTCGTCCCCACAACCTGCTTCAACTGCGAATCCGCCTGCGGACTGCTCGCCTACGTTGATAAAGACACAGGCCAGATTCGCAAGCTCGAAGGCAATCCTCATCATCCCGGCTCGCGGGGGCGCAACTGCGCCAAAGGCCCCGCGACGATCAATCAAGTCAACGACCCTGAGCGCATTCTTTATCCTCTTAAACGAGTGGGCAAGCGCGGCGAAGGTCAGTGGGAACGCACCTCGTGGGATGAAGTGCTGGACACGTTTGCAGAAAAGATTCGAGCGGCGTTGATCGATAATCGTCGCGATGAAGTGATGTATCACGTCGGGCGTCCCGGTCACGACGGCTACATGGATCGAGTGCTTCAGGCGTGGGGCGTAGATGGTCATAACTCGCACACGAACATCTGCTCATCTTCTGCGCGCGTCGGCTACGCTTTGTGGCAGGGCGCGGATCGCCCTTCGCCCGACTACAGTAACGCGCGGTTCATTCTTCTGCTCAGTTCTCATCTGGAGACGGGCCATTATTTCAATCCGCACGCGCAACGCATCATCGAAGGCAAAATGTCGGGCGCGAAGATCGCCGTCATCGATCCGCGCCTCTCGAACACCGCTTCGATGGCCAACTACTGGCTCTCGCCTTATCCCGGAACTGAAGCCGCGCTGCTGCTCGCTATGGCCAGCGTCTTATTGAACGAAGATTTGTTTGATCGCGATTTCGTCAGGCGGTGGACGAACTGGGAAGAATTTCTTCGCGAAGAAAGGCCCTCGCTTCCCTGCACGTTCGATGCGTTCATCGATGAGATAAAAAAAATCTACGGCGAATTCACCCCGGAATTCGCCGCGGATGAGTGCGGCGTCGAGGCTTCACAGATTATAGAAATCGCCCGCGAGATCGCCTCCGCCGGATCGGCCTTCGCCTCGCACGTCTGGCGAAGCGCGGCATCGGGAAATCGGGGAGGCTGGCAGGTCGCCCGCGCATTGATGTTTCTCAATGTGCTTACGGGAAGCGTCGGTTCCGAGGGCGGAGTGTTGCCTAACTCGTGGAATAAATTTGTCGCAACGCCTTTTTCAAAACCCGCGCCGCAAAACGTGTGGAGCGAAATACTCTGGCCGCGCGAGTATCCGCTCGCGCATCACGAACTGAGTTTTCTGCTCCCTCATTTTCTCAAGGAAGGCCGCGGCAAAGTCTCGGCCTATTTCACCCGCGTCTACAACCCTGTGTGGACGAACCCTGACGGCTTCACGTGGATCGAAGTTTTAAGAGACGAATCCAAAATCGAGCTTCACGCCGCTATGACTCCCGTGTGGAGCGAGACGGCGTGGTTTGCCGATTACGTTCTCCCGATGGGCGTCGGGCCGGAACGTCACGATTTGATGAGTCAGGAGACGCACGCGGGACAATGGATTTCATTTCGTCAGCCCGTGAGCCGAGTGCTTAAAGAGCGCGCGGGGGAGCAGGTCGAATTCACTTATGAGACGAATCCCGGCGAGGTGTGGGAAGAGGATGAATTCTGGATAGAGCTTTCGTGGCGAATCGATCCGACGGGCGAGTTGGGCGTGCGTCGTCACTTCGAATCGCCTTACACGGGGAAGAAAATAACCATCGATGAATACTATCGCTGGATATTCGAGAACAGCGTTCCGGGCCTTCCTGAAAAAGCGAAAGCCGAAAGTCTCGCGCCGCTCGAATACATGCGTCGTCACGGCGCGTATCAGGTTAAGGGGTCGGATTACAGCCAGCACGAAAAACGACTCACGCCCGTCGAGGTGGAAGAAACGCGCGTGGATGAACGAAGCAAACTCGTCACAAAGGGCGCGCAATCGGTTGGAGTCCTGATCGATGATGAGCCGATGCGCGGGTTGAACACTCCTTCGCGCAAACTGGAGTTTTATTCCCGGACGATGAAAGAGTGGAAGTGGTCGGAACACTCAATTCCCGCTTATGAACGAAGTCATGTTTACTGGCGCGATCTTGATCGCGAGCGAGGCGAGATGATACTCGTCCCGACTTTCAGATTGCCGACTCTTATTCACACTCGGTCGGGAAACGCAAAATGGCTTTACGAAATTTCACACACGAACCCGCTGTGGTTGCATACGGAGGACGCTGAAAGGTTCAAGCTCGAAAACGGCTCGCTCGCCCGCGTATCGACGGATATAGGGTACTTCGTCATCCGCGTTTGGGTCACTGAAGGCATTCGTCCGGGAGTCGTAGCCTGTTCGCATCATCTCGGACGCTGGAGGCTCAAACAGAATCATGGAACTGACCGATGGGCGTCGGCTCTCGTAGATATCGAAGAAGCGGGCGATGGCAAATGGCGACTTCGCCAGATAGAGGGCGTGCGCCCGTTCAAGAGCGACGACCCGGATTCGGAAAGAATTTTCTGGCAGGAGGGAGGCGTTCATCAGAATCTGACTTTCCCTGTTCACCCCGATCCGGTGAGCGGGATGCATTGCTGGCATCAGCGAGTGAGGGTCGAGCGCGCGGCTGCGACGGATCGCTACGGAGACGTGATGGTTGACACAAAACGCTCACACGAGATTTACCGCGAATGGCTTAGGCTTGCGCGTCCGGCTCCGGGGCCGGGAGGCTTGCGCAGACCGTTGTGGTTCTCGCGCCCTGTCCGACCGGACAACGAGGCTTATATAATCAAAGACTGAAGAAAGGAGCAGGTGTTGGCTATCGCCGATTGAGAACCGGGCAATCATAAAAACCTGGGCGCGTCGATAGCGACTTCACAACGAATCAGAAATGAAAATCGTCATCTTAGGCTACGGAAGAGTCGGCTCGCGACTCGCGGCTTCGCTCATAGAGCGAGGCCACCATATATCGATCATAGACAAAGAAGGCACGCGGTTGAGCCATGCCGCTCAATTCGAAGGCGTCGAACTGGTTCAGGGAAACGGCATAGATACGGACGTGCAGCGCGAAGCCGGAATGGAAGAAGCCGACATCATGCTGGCTGTCACTCGCGATGATAACGTCAACCTGATGGCCGCGCAGGTGGCCCGCACCTACTACCACGTCCCGCAAGCCCTCGCTCGCATCTACGAACCGAGCCACGCCGAAGCGACGCAGGAAGACCCCAAGCTTGTGATCATCTCTCCAACGCTTCAGGCGGTGAAGGTCATCCTTGAAAACATCGATCAGGCTTCCGGTCAGGCATCGGCGGAGCGTATCCCTGCGGAGTTGCCGCGAGTGTGGCCCCGTCCGAGGATCGAAGCGACGGGCGAATCGCGATACATACTGATCGCGGGAGGCGGCAAGGTCGGCGTCAATCTTGCCCGCGAGCTTTATGAAAACAATCACGAAGTCGCGCTGATAGAAAGAGACCCCGCGCGCGCCGCCGCGCTTTCGATCAAATTGGATTGTCCGATTTTTACCGGCGACAGTTCCACACACGACATACTCGAAGCCGCAGGAGCCGAGCGCGCCCGCGTGTTCGTCGCCGCTACCGGAAGCGATCAGGACAATCTGATCGCCTGTGAGGTCGCAAAGAAAGCCTTCGGCGTGCCTCAAACCATATCGCGCGCTTCGAATCCGAAAAACGAAGCGGTGATGGCTCGCCTCGGCGTAGATTCCACTGTCAGTTCCACCTCGATCATTCAACAGGTCATCGAACGCGAACTTCCTACCGTCCGCATCAAGACGCTGTTGAGCCTTCAGGACGGCGCGTATCAGATAATCGAATATCAACTCGATGCGGCTTCTGTTGCTGCGGGCAAGACAGTTCGCGAGATAGCCTTCCCGCGCGAAAGCAACCTCATCGCCATCCTGCGAGGCAAGGCTACGGTCGTGCCTCGCGGAGACACCCGGCTCCTCGATGGAGATGTCGTTATGGCGCTGGTTAAAGCGGATCAGGAATCCCGATTGCGCGAGTCAATGTTGGGTGAGTGATTCTACTGCGACTCGGCAGGGCCGTACATGATAGCCTGCGCATCGACTCCCTGATATGACTGATCGGGCTGGTCGAGCACAGAATCGTAAACGCAGGTTCGGTTGCGGCCAGCCCGCTTGGCTCGATAAAGAGCCAGGTCGGCTTTCTGTATCAGGTCGAGGGCCGAGACCCCATCCTGCGGAAAACAAGCCAGACCGAGACTGATCGTCACACGCATCGTCAGCGACGCGTCGGTGGGCGAAGCGGAGAACTGATAGGCTTCGACTTCTTTTCTGATCCTCTCAGCTAAAGCGAAGCCCTCGTCGCGCGGGCAGAGAGCGTAAGCGCAATACTCCTCGCCTCCATATCTTGCGGCCAGATCGGCGCTGCCGACCATATCTCGTATAATGCGGCCTACCTCTTTTATGGTGTTGCTGCCGACCAGATGACCGCGCCCGTCGTTTACTTTCTTGAAGAAATCCAGATCCATCATCAGCACGGCGACAGGCTGCGGCACGGGTTGCATTGCGACTTGCTTGACCACGCGATCAAGATCGGCGAACAAAGATCGGCGAGACCTCAGCCCCGTCAGTTCATCCCTCAGCGTCATGTGATGAAGCCGCTCCTGAAATTCTGCTTCGAATTCATCGAGCAGAGCGAACTTCATCAGGTAGCTGCCGATCTTTATTTTGTCGCCGTCCTGAAGGAGTTGCTCCGTTTTGATGCGCGAGCCGTTGAGGTATGTGCCGTTGGTCGAGCCGAGATCGTTCACGTAATACTCCGAGCATTTGTCCTCGGTATCGAATCGGATTATTTCAGCGTGCAGGCGCGAAGAGACCTCATCGATGAGCACGACATCGGCCTTCGAGCCGCGACCGATTATGGTGTGATCCCTGTCGAGATTGATCGTAAGACCCAAGGGCTGCCCCTGAAGTATGACCAGCGCAGGGCGCTTCAGTGAATTGCGCTGAATCTCCTTGAGGTCGAGTCGCAAGGTCTGTTCGAGGTCGCTCACCGCCATGCCTCCTCTGTGGCCGTAATATATCAACAACAAAGTAGCCATAGCAATATATCAATAGGAGTCTATCGAGTCTTGAGAGTCCAGAGAGTCCAGAGAGTCAGGCAAAGGCGTTCAGCACTCGGACTCTCAAGACTCGATAGACTCGATAGACTCTCAAGACTCGATAGACTCCTTGTCTATCGGAGAACTAAACGGCCCTGCCCGCCAGAAGGCTTGATGCACTCAGGAGAATTATTCGCAGGAGAGTTCACCATCTTCGACACCGGATATGTCTCGATCTCCTCTGATGGATAAGGCTTCAACAATTCAAGCAATACCTCTTTGTCCTTCACCTCCGGGTCGAGCCACAAATTCTCAGCATCCTTGGGAATGATGACCGGCATCCGGTCGTGGATCGGTTTTATTATGTCATTGGCCTGAGTGGTGATGATCGTGCAGGTCGTGACAGTTTCTCCTTCCGGGGATTTCCACGTTTCGTACAGCCCCGCAAATCCGAAAGGCTTCTCGGATTTCAGGCGAATATAGACCGGCCTTTTCTGCTGACCGACCTTTTGCCATTCGTAAAACCCATCAGCCACGATCAGGCAGCGACGTTTCCTGAAAGCATTTCTGAAGCTGGCTTTTTCCGTGATGGTTTCAGACCTGGCATTGATCAGCTTGTTGCCGATACTGGAATCTTTCGACCACGAAGGGATAAGCCCCCACTGCACTGAGACGAGTTTCTTTCGGCCATCGCTCACTACGACCGCCACCATTTGCGTAGGAGCTATGTTATAGCTCGGCTCAAGGTCGGTGGAAATTTCATCAACGCCAAATTCACCGGTTATGATCGGAATGCTCTTTTCTCGAACAAAACGTCCGCACATTGATTTACCTCACGACAAGCCCCGCAAGCGGGTCATTCAGAGTGTTGGAATTATGCGAGAAGGTTCCTTCATCTTACCCTCACTCTCGCTTGATGATCAACAGGGTCGTCGCAAGGCTTTGCAGAATCAACGCGGCAGGTTGATGCGGTCAATCAGGGCTTGAAAGCGGGGATCATCGCGAAGCGCGTCGAGGCGGGGATCGACCTTTATCAAGCCCAACTGTTCGCTCTTTTCATTGAAAGCTTTTTCGAGAGATTCAAACGCGCGATCCCTTTCGCCAAGAGCCGCGCGAATCGAGGCAAGCTGCACCCGTTGGCCGGGAGCATCCTTTAGTTTCTCAATCACATGTTCGGCTTCCGCTCTCTTCCCCGACAAAGCCAGGAGGTATCCGAGTATGGGCGAGGAATCGTTTTGCGTTTTGCGGGCTTCCGTCATCGCTTCATCGAGCTTTCCCATAGCGGCGTAAACGAGCGCGAGATTATTTCGCACTCCCTCGTCGTCGGAGAAAAGATCAAGCGTCTTTTTGAATTGCTCTGCGGCCTGATCGTACCGGCGCATTAGATAAAGCGCGACTCCCAGGCTGTTATTGATGCCGAGCGAAAGCGGATCGAGCTCGCCTGCGCGGCGGGCTTCTCTGAGAGCTTCTTCAACTCGCCCCGTAGATATCAGAAAGCTTGCGTAAATATCGTGACCGTCGGGCCAGTTGGGATTGAGATCTATGGCGCGCCTGAAATCTTTTTCAGCGCCCGACCAGTCCCACTCTCTCCATTTCGTGATGCCGAGCGCCGCATGAGCTTCGGCCAGTGAATCATCAAGCTCAAGAGCCTTCATCGCATAAGCCCTGGCTTTCGTTTTGGCTTCATCGCGTCCAATCTCGCCCCTCACGCCCTGCTGATCATAAGCGCCCGACAGCCACGCAAAGGCTGGCGCGAACGCCGGGTCTTTTTCAATCGCTTCGTTGAAGTACTCGATTGATTTCTTTCGCCCTTCCGGCGTCCACTTGAGAAACTGATAACGCCCCTTGAGCCAGAGTTGATAGACTTCTGTGTTTTCAGTCCCTCGGCGAGTGAGCCGCTTCTGTTCATCGCTCGTGAGCTTCAATCGGAGTTTCGAGGAAATCTCTCTCGCTATCTCTTCCTGAACGGCGAGCAGGTCTTTCACCGGGCGGTTGTATCTTTCGCCCCACACCTGCGCGCCATCAGAGACGCGAACCAGATCGATTTGCACGATGAGCCGCTCTCCCTGCTGCATCAGCCGCCCGGTCATAACCGCATCGACTTTCAGTTCGCGCCCGACTGATTGCGGGTCTCCTTCTCTGCCCTTGTATCGAAAAGCTGTTGGCCGCGCTATCACGCGAAGGCCGTCGAGTTGCGACAGATTGTTGATGATGCTCTCCGTCACTCCGTCCGACAGGTACTCAACATTCGGATCAGCCGAGGCGTTAGCCAGCGGCAGCACCGCAAGCGAATTCATCGCCGCTTCAGTCTTTCCGCCGGTCAGAAGAAAAACCAATCCGATGATGGTCAGCAGGATCGCGGCCACCGCAGACGAAATCAAAAGCGTTCGCCGATCAACCGTCGGTCGCCGTGTGGATGTGGCGGGCAGCGCGACAGCGCCCGATTCGGAATCACGCTTGAGGTTTTTCAAATCGATGAGCAACTCTCTCGCGCTCTGATAGCGACGCTCGCGGTCTTTTTCGAGGCACTTACGGATTATGCGCTCCAGTTCAGTCGGCGCGTCGTAGTTGAATCGCGCTATGGCGTCGGGCTGAGAATGATTTATCCGGTCGATTATTTCGCTCGTCGATGAGCCGCTGAAAGGCAATCGCCCGGTGGTCATTTCGTAGATCGCTATGCCGAGTGAAAAAATGTCAGTGCGATGATCAGTCGGTTTGCCTATCGCCTGTTCGGGACTCATGTATTGCACGGTTCCCATAACGACGCCGGGGCTGGTCTGCTTCATCGTGGCGATATCGCTTGCCGACATCTGAGATTTGGGCGCGTCGATTTTCGCCAGCCCGAAGTCCAGCACCTTCACCTGCCCGCGCGGAGTGAGCATGAGGTTGGCAGGCTTGATATCGCGATGGACGATCCCCTTAGCGTGCGCTTCGTCGAGCGCGTCGGCCACCTGAATGGCTATGTCTACGATTTCAGACTGCGGAAGCGGCTGCCCGTTGATTCGCTCATCTAAAGACTGGCCTTCGATATATTCCATCGCAATGAAAGGCTGCCCGTTTTCGGCGCGGTCGACTTCGTAGATGATGCAGACATTGGGATGATTGAGAGCCGAGGCGGCTTTGGCTTCCTGAAAGAAGCGGCGCAATCGCTCTTCGTCGCGGGCCAGATCGTCGGGAAGGATTTTGATGGCGACAGTGCGGTCGAGGCGCGGGTCCTGGGCGAGATAGACCTCACCCATGCCGCCCGCGCCGAGTTTCCTTATGATTTGATAATGCGAAATCGTATCCGACAAATCGGATGGCCTTTTTTAGCTATCAGTTTTTTCGTAATGCCGCCGGATGCTTCGGTTTCTCCCCTGCTCTGCTCACTATACAAAACCCCGACACTATGACGCAACGCGGGCGGCAAGTGTTATCAAGGCTGGGGGCGCACGCTTCCAGCGTGCAAGGCTTCAGGGTTCGACCGATGCTCGAATGCGTGAGACTGGCAGGCAGGATGCCTGCGCTCCCAAGACTTTGCAACTCCCTTGCAAGTGTGATCAAGCCTCTCATTCATATCGAAGCGCGACCTGCGGGTCGACCTTCATCGCGCGGCGGGCCGGAACCCAGCACGCGAAGAGAGAGACGGCGACGATCAGCACGGGAGCGGCGACGAAAACCATCGCATCAGTCGCGCTCACTTTGTAAAGCAGACTCGCCATCAATCGGGTAAGGCCGAATGCCATCCCCAGGCCAATCACTACACCTGCAACGGAGAGCATCATGCCGTTGCCCAGAACCATTTTCATCACATCCTTCTGATCGGCTCCCAGAGCCATTCTTATGCCTATCTCGCGCGTCGCCTGCGTGACCGAGTAACTCATCACGCCGTAGATTCCGACCATCGACAGTATCAAAGCGAGCGCGGCAAACACGCCCAGCACGATCAGGTTGTATCGACGGCTGGCTATGGATTTCGAAAGCAACTGGTCGAGGCTGTCAAAGCTGGCCGGAAGGTTCTTATCGATTTGCGCGACCTCGCGGCGCGCGGCTGCGATCAAAGAGGAAGGGTCGCCCGTGGTGCGAGCCGCTATGGTCATCTCTCTCGCCCGATAAGGCCGCTGAGTGTAAGGCACATAAATGGCAGGGTAGACATTGGCATCAAGTCCCGACTGGCGCACATCTCCGACGACGCCGATGATCGTCATCCACACATCCGCGGCCCGATCCATCCCCGAACGTATGCGCTTGCCTATGGCTTCCTCTCCGGGCCATGACTTTTCAGCAACGCTGCGGTCGATTATGACAACAGGCATCGATTTCATGTCGTCGCTTTCCGAAAAGAGCCTGCCGCGAAGGAGAGGAATTCCGAGCGCGCGAAAATAATCGCGACTTACGATTCTGAATCCGCCGTAGCCCGGATCATCCGGGCGGTCTTCGATGAGGAATTCTCCGTTGATGTTGACTCCGCCAAGCGGCAGGTTGTTTATCGCCCCGACCGATTCGACGCCCGCGAGCGAAGACAGGCGCGGCAGCAGTTGATCATAGAAAGCTATCGTTTTGCTTTCGTTATCATAATCGGATTGAGGCAGCGACACCTGCATCGTGAAAACATTATCGGGTTTGAATCCGGGATCGACCTGAAGCAGTAGCCAGAAACTTCTCGTCAACAGCCCCGCGCCTGCAAGCAGCACGACCGTAAGCGCGACTTCCGTCACGACAAGCGCGTTTCGCATTCGCTTCGATCCCGCGCCCGCCATCGCGCCCTTGCTCGCTGACTTGAGAGCTTCCTGCAAATCCACTCGCGATACTTTCAACGCCGGGACGAGGCCGAAAATCATGCTCGTCGCCATCGACACGACAAGTGTGAACAGCAGCGCGTAGCGGTCGATGCCTGCTTCTTCGATTCGATAAATGTCCGGCGGACTGAGCGAAATCAAAACTCCGACCAACCAGTATGCCAGCATCAACCCAAGAGCGCCGCCCACGAGCGAAAGCAACAGGCTTTCCGTGAGCAACTGCCGGATGATTCTGAATCGAGAAGCTCCGAGCGCCGCGCGTATCGCTATTTCTTTCTCGCGCGAAAGCGCGCGGGCCAGCATAAGATTCGCGACATTAGCGCAGGCAATTAGCAAAACGAATCCGACTGCCGCCATCAGTATCATCAGCGCGGGGCGAAGGCTTCCGACCATCTGATCCTCAAGCGATATGACCGACGCGCCTTTGTCTTTCATCTCCGGGTACTGCTCTTCGAGCCGCGCGGCTATCGCGTTCATTTCCGTTTGAGCCTGAGCGAACGAGACGCCGGGTTTTAGTCGGGCGATGACTCTGAAGTTGTGCGACGTGCGCGCGCTGTCGTCTTCGAAGAGGGCTTCCTTCGCTGCCCACACGTCAGTTTCGGGCGGGAAGCTGAAGCCTTCGGGCATCACTCCGATGACGTTGACGCTCGTGCCATCGATATTCAAAGTCCTGCCTTCGAGGTTCGCGTCTCCCCCGAGGCTGCGCTGCCAGAGCGCGTGGCTGATGACGACCGAAGGCGCGGCTCCCAAATTATGATCATCAGGAAGAAAGGTGCGGCCAACTGCGGCATCGACTCCAAGCGCGTTGAAGAAATCGCGATAGACCAGGACAGCGTAAGCGCGCAAAGGCTCCGTGCCGCCTGTGACAGTCGACTGCCCGCCCCATCGCCCGCTGCACGCCGACATCGCTTCGAAGCTCCGGCTCTGCTCGCGCCAGTCGATGAAGTTGAGGTGCGAGACATGAATTCTCTGACTCGTCTGGCTCGTCTCCCATATCACGGCCAGATGGTCAGGGTCTTTGTAGGGGAGAGAGCGAAGCAGCACGCCGTTGATGACGCTGAAGATCGCGGTATTGGCTCCTATGCCGAGAGCGAGTGTGAAGATCGCGATTAAGGCAAAGCCCGGTTTCCTGAGCAGTGATCGAGCAGTGAAGATCAAATCCTTTCTGAGAGCCTCCATGTTTTCACCTCTTTCCTTGATGTCGAGCGGTTGATCATTAAGTGGCAGGCGAGGCGAAAAGGTTTCATGCTTTGTGTCTGATTCTGCTGCGTTCTCACGGATTGCGATTGAGTATCAAAACCCGACACCGCGTATGAAACGGAGACGAGCGTGAGTGTAATTCCGGGGCGGTGGAGGGCTGTAAAATCAGGCAACAGGTTCCTGCAACGAGGCACGAGTATTGCACGATGAGCAGCGATGATAGTTAAGCGGGCAGTCGGAGCCTGCTTATATTCAACCAAGGAGGCGAACATGAATGCAGTTGAGATTTTGAGGGCAGACCACAAAGAGGCTCTGGCCTTGATAGAGCAGATCGATGTCGTCGAGGACAAATCGGGCGCGGTGCTTGTGGGCATCGATTCTTTCAACAAGCTGAAGGATGCGCTGAAGATTAACATCGCCATAAAAGAGCATCTCTTCTATCCTGCGATGGAGGGCTTCAACGAAACCCGCCCTCTGATCAGGGAGGCTTACAGCGAGCATTACACGATTGACCAGTTGCTGAATCAATTGTCCACGCTTCCCTGGAGCGAGGGCGATGCTCAGGGAAAGCTGGACGAATTGAAGACCACCATCCGTCGCCATGTCGAAAAAACAGAGAGCCTGGTTTTTCCCGCGGCCGAGAGACTTCTCAGCATAAGCGATCTGGAGGAACTGGGTCGCAGGATGGAGCAGATGAAGAGTGGCCGCACGGTTACGGCTTCGGGCAGGAAAAAGTGAGAAGGCTGGTCGCTATCAGGGAGTGATTCAGGATCAACCATATTTTCTTGCTGCCCCCGCTCGACTGGGCGATTGCCGAGATGTTGAATTACGTCAGGTAAATGTGCGAGTACGTTAGTAACAGGCGCATTCAACATAAGGCAGTCGCCCAGATTTTCACTGATGAAATGATTCAGCCTCGCCTCAGACGGAAACATCCCTTGCATTATAGCGGCATTCAGATGGGTGAACAGATTGCCCTCTCATTAACACCGCGACCCGTCGCGGTGCAAGACAGCGCGCGAGTCACACGGAACTGTTTTAACAGTTTCCCTCCACCGATCTTTAATTCGTCGGCTTGTCGTCAAGCGCGCAGATGTTGCCGAGATTGACATCTGCTCAGGCAGAAAAACTGTTAAAACAGTTTCGGGTCAATGTCTTTCGTTTTTCACCGCGACGGGTCGCGGTGTTAATGAGAAGGCCGCGCTCCTGCTGTATTCAACCTGTTCATACATCTGCATACCGCAGTAAATCACTTCTTCCATCTCGACGCGACTGTATCGAGACAATGCCCGAAATCATAGCAATGTAGCGGAACGAGACACGAAAACAGAAGATTTAGAGTGGCATCGCTGTTGCAACATTGAGGGGGCAGAGTTTGAGTTATCGTCGTTGATTGCCCTTGAAGCGGTGATTATCGACATTGGAGGTAAAAAACATGATTTACAGAACAAGACATTTTGTTTCAGCCGCGCTGTTCGTCGCGTTGATTATAACGACCACAGGTTCGGGTCTGAGAGTTTCAGCGCAACAGCGCGCATATCGAACAAACGATCAACAGGTGAGGCAACTTTTGAGACGCATCGATTCGCGCTCGACCTTGTTTCGGCGGAGTCTTGAGGCCGCGCTCTATCGGAGTCGCTTCGACAGAACGCGACCGGAAAATAATATCACCCAGTTCGTGAGAGATTTCGAAGCCGCCGCTGCGCGGTTGAGGGAACGTTTCGATCAACGCCGGGAAGTCGCTGATGACGCGCGCGAGGTGTTGAATCGCGCGGCTTACATCGATGGCTTTATGCGAAGGCAAAATCTTACTCCGGCAGCCGAACGCAACTGGATCGTGCTGCGTTCGGATCTCAACCTGCTGGCGCGTTACTACAACGTGGCGTGGCGATGGGATGATCGACCTTACTTGCCCGGCCCCGCGGCGACTCGCCTGACGGGAACTTACCGCCTCGACGCGGCGCGCAGCGACGATGCATCGACGGCGGCCACTGCGGCAACACGCGGGCTTCCATATCAACAGAGTCAGCGTCTCCGCCGGATCATCACGCGGCGACTGGAATCTCCTGAGATGATTGCCATCGAGCGCAATGGTCGCAGCATCACTATGGCTTCGACCCGCGCTCCCCGGATCGCATTCGAAGCCGACGGGCGCGACAGGATCGAGCAGACGCGACCGGGGCGCAACGTGAGAGTCAATGCCGCGCTCTACGGGGATCAACTGGTCATAAGCTCGACCGGCGACCGGGGCAATGATTATCGCGTGAGCTTCGATCCTATCGAGGGCGGTCAGCGCCTCCGCGTAATACGTCGCATAGATATCGAAGGTCTGACGCAGCCGGTCACGGTCAGCAGCATTTACGACAAGACCTCCGAGATCGCGCAATTGAATTTCTCCCCTGGAACCACAGGCGCGTTTATGGTGCCTGATGGTACCGAGATCGTCGCTACGCTCAATGAAAGACTGACCACGAGCGAGTCGCGTGAGGGAGATAGTTTCAGCCTTACGGTGGTGTCGCCATCGTCCTATCAGGGGGCCGTCATCGAAGGCTACGTCTCCAGAGTGGATCGCGCGGGTCGCGTGTCGGGACGTTCCGAGATAGCGATGAACTTCGAGCGTATTCGTTTGATCAGGGGAGCGACTTATGACTTCGACGGCTATGTTGAAAGTGTGTGGTCTCCCGACGGCAAGGATGTTCGGGTCGATAATGAGGGAGTCATCTCTGAAAAGAATGGACAGACCTCGCGCACTTTGACGCGAACAGGGATAGGAGCAGCCATTGGCGCGGTGATCGGCGCGATTGCCGGGGGAGGTAAAGGCGCGGCCATCGGCGCAGCCATCGGCGCAGGAGCTGGAGCCGGTTCCGTCTTCATACAGGGTCGCGATGATCTTGTGTTGATGAGCGGCGCGCGGCTCACCCTTCGCGCCAGCGTGCGCAGGCATCGAGAGGAGCCATAGTCGCTCCTCGCAATCGCGGCTCTTTTTCTTCGACTGAGAAAGGAGGAACGAAGATAGACATGACGACTATGAAAATTGACAGGCAATGCTCGCATCCGGGTTGCCATTGCGTGCCACCGAGAGATAACACTTATTGCAGTTCATACTGCGAGGCCGCATCCCTGGAAACCGTCTGCGGCTGTGGGCATCCCGGATGTCGAACGGCTGTTGGCAAACAGAGGGCCACGATACCCTGATCGATTCTCGCTTCCCCGCGGTCGCTTGCCTCGAAAGGGACGCGCGGCAGGCTCACGGGTCTGCCGCGCGTCCTGCCAGCACAGGGCTAACCGGTCGCGCCGCTCTCGGACGTGTCTTCTCTGTTTTGCTGCGATGAATTCATCAGGTTGTGCTTTTTGATCATGCTGTAGAGTCGTGGCCGATAGAGACCCAAAAGATTAGCCGCCGCCTGTTTATTGCCCTTTGTGCGTTTGAGCGCGGCGCTCACTATAGCGCGCTCGATTTCTGTGAACACTTCGACACCAGGCCCGCCGCTCTTCGAATCAGGCACCTTATCGACGATGATCCGACCGATCTCTTCAAATGAGAGCGCGGCGTGATTGAGAGAATCCGACCTGATTGCTTCGCTCGACATCGGAGTGATTCCTTCCGCCGTCGTTGCCGCGCTCGTTTTTGCGGCAGGTTGTCCCAACGGAAGAGCTTCGATTTCTATGGTATCGCTTTTACAAAGCAGCATGGCGCGCTCGATGACGTGTTGCAGTTCGCGCACATTGCCGGGCCACGAGTACTCGAAAAGCCGCTTGTAAGACTCCTGCGAGATTCTGCAATCCGCGCGCTGATATTTTTTGGCGAACAGATCAAGAAAATGATCGGCCAGATGTTGAATATCTTCGACCCTCTGGCGAAGAGGCGGCACATGGATTTCAATCGTGTTGATACGATAATAAAGATCCTCTCTCAGGCGTCCTTCGCGCATGGCTTCGAGCGGATCGCGGTTGGTCGAGGATATGAGCCTGAAATTGGCTTCCTGAGCCTTTTCGCTGCCCAGGCGATAGTAGACGCGCTCCTGAAGCACGCGGAGCAGTTTGGGTTGCAACTCCACAGGCATCTCACCTATCTCGTCGAGCAGCAGGCTTCCGCCGTCGGCCTGACTGATGATCCCGGTCTTATCGATAGTCGCTCCCGTAAACGCTCCCTTCGTGTGACCGAACAATTCCGATTCGATTAACTCCTTTGGCAGAGCAGAGCAATTGATCTTGACGAACGGGTTTTTGACTCTGAGGCTCTTGTAGTGAATTGCGTTTGCGATCAGTTCCTTGCCCGTTCCCGATTCGCCTATGATGAGGATGTTGGCGTCGGATTCGGCGACGTTATCGATGATCTCGTAGATATCCTGCATCTCTTTGCTGCTGCCTATGATGTTGTAGTAGGCGGCGCGGCTCGTGAGCCGTCCGCGCAGTTGTTTGATCTCTTCGACCTGATCGCGGCGTTCGAGGGCCATCGTGATCAGGATCATCAACTCTTCAAACTCGACCGGCTTTTCCACAAAATAAAAAGCGCCCGCTTTGGTCGCTTCGACCGCTTTCGACACCGAGCCATAGCCTGAGACCACGATGATTTCGCTCGCGGGCGAAATCTCTTTCAGGCGGCGGATGACTTCGATGCCGTCAAGATCGGGAAGCTGCAAGTCAGCCAGCGCCACATCGAAGCGATACCCTTCGGCCAGCTTCAGCCCCTCCTCGCCCGTCTGCGCAAGGGTCGTTTCGTACCCCTGCGCCTGAAGCTGAAATTCCATCAGTTCGAGCATTGACGGATCATCATCGATGACCAGGACTTTTGTTTTATTCATAAGCAAACACCTTCAGTTACCGGCGCGTCCGGTCAGGCTGGCGATGACCAGAGCCAGTTCAGCCGGTTCTACGGGCTTTGGCATGTGCATCTGGAAGCCTGCCGACAATGCGCGTATGCGATCAATAGAGCGACCGTAGGCTGTCAGCGCGATTGCCGGAATCCGCCCGCCGCGCTCAGGAGCAAGCGCCCTCACCCGTCGGATCAGGGTATAGCCGTCCACATCCGGCATACCGATGTCGGAGACGAGGATATCAGGCTGGCGACCCGGCTCGACTGCGCTCAGAACAGACAAAGCTTCGGCAGCAGAGGCCGCAGGCGTCACCCGCGCGCCATACTGCTGAAGCAGCGTCGTCAACAACTCGCGCGCATCCGTCTCATCGTCGACTACGAGCGCCCATACTCCGTCAAGCGTCGAGGGAACGTCCGCCACCCCCGCGACTCCAAGTCCAACGGATTCAAGTTCAGTCGGCTGCGGGCGAACCGCGCGCAGAGGAAGGTTTACGGTAAAGGTAGCGCCTCGCCCCTCGCCGTCGCTTTCGGCATAGACTGTGCCGCCATGGAGTTCGACCAGATGTCGCACCAGAGACAGGCCCAGTCCGATTCCGCCGTGACGCCGTGTGCTTGAACTGTCGGCCTGATGAAAGCGATCAAAAATGTAGGGCATATATCCAGGGCTGATGCCTTTGCCTGTATCAGTAACGGTGAGGCGCACATGCGGATCGGCGCGCTGAAGAAGCACTTCGACTTGCCCTCCGTTGGGCGTGAATTTGATGGCATTCGACAAAAGATTCCAGACGATCTGCTGCAAGCGATCCGCATCTCCGGTGATGACTTCTCTCTCGACATCGAACGCCAGTCGGATGTCAATCCCCTTCGCTTCCGCCGCAGGGTGCAAGACCTGCGCGGCGCTCTCGATCACCCGCCTAAGCTCGACGGGTTGAATATCGAGGCGGAGTTTGCCGGTGACTATACGAGCAGTGTCGAGCAAATCCTCTATCAGTTTCGATTGGGTTCTGGCGCTTCGCTCGATGATCTCTATGGCATGAGACAGCGTTGCATCATCCACTCGCGTAGATCTGAGAATGCGCGCCCAGCCCAGCATGGCATTTAGCGGCGCGCGAAGTTCGTGCGAGACGACGGCGAGGAATTCGTCTTTGGCGCGGTTGGCGGCCTGAGCTTCCTCGCGCGCCCTTTGTTCTTTGCCGAGCAATTCCTCTCGTTCCGCTTCGACCCGTTTGCTCTCGGTGACATCCTTGGCAAGCAGCAGCAGAGAGTGCCGTCCCCGGAATATCAGTTCATGCCAGACGATCTCGACTTCGAGGATCGTCCCGTCTCTTTTCAGGTGCTTCCACTGAGCGGCGTTTGGGATGGTATTAAGCCCGGAGGAGACGAAATCCTCCATCGCCAGCGTGTCCTCGGAAGGCCGCAGATCCCGGATCGTCATAGAGAGGAATTCTTCCCGCGAAAACCCATAGTGGCGCACCGCGGCATGGTTGATGGCCAGAAACCTGAGCGTCTCCAGATCGAATATGAGGGTCGGAAGCGAGTTCCCCTCGAACAAAAGTTGGTAACGCGCTTCTGTCTCGCGGCGCGCTTCCTCCGCCTCGCGCATACGAAGCAAAGCCTTGATGGTAGCGATCAGTTCCTCAGCTTCCACAGGCTTCATCAGGTAAGCATCCGCCCCGCTTTCAAGCCCGCGCACTCTGTCCTGACCCGTGACATAAGCGGCTGAAATCTGAAGCACAGGAATCAAGGCCGTTGCGTAATCAGCTTTGATCTGGCGACAGACTTCATGCCCGCTGATATC
Source organism: Blastocatellia bacterium UBA7656 (assembly GCA_002483445.1). Classification (GTDB taxonomy): domain Bacteria; phylum Acidobacteriota; class Blastocatellia; order UBA7656; family UBA7656; genus UBA7656. The sequence continues at coordinate 37,355 of DLHY01000058.1, read as the reverse complement.
GGGCAGTTTGACGTCGAGAAGCACCAACTGAAGTTGAACCGTTTTTACAAGCTGCAAAGCTTCAGCGCCGGTTGCGGCTTCGATGACCGCAAACCCCTCGCGCCTGAGAAGCTCGCTCGTAGCTTCGCGGCTGGCCGCGTAGTCCTCCACATTCAAAATCGTTATGTCAGACATGGGTACGATCAACTAATCTCGAAGCGGAAACTTCACTCGTGCGCACCTGCTATAGGTGAGGCGCACCAGGATGCGGATTGTGTCAGCAGCCCGACCGCAAGGGGGGCGTTCCTGGCTGAAGTCCTTGCTTACGCGCGGGCTGCTGACACTCCTGCAATCCATATCCTGTGCAATATCCGAGCCATTCATTGATCGCGGATATCGCCCGCCAGAGAATCTTCCCCCCCGAAATCAGGGTAATACTGCGGAGAAATAATGTACTGCGCTGGTACAGTCGGACGCAAATCATACACTTCAAATTTTACAACCCCGCGCCTGATTATCCCGTCCCGGTCGCCCGACGCGGCTTCATCATAAACGCTTCTTCAATCCGAAATAGTTTGAAATGAACAGGCTGCCGGTTCTTGTGGAAACCACGCATCGACGAGCGGCACAGTCCTTGCCCCGCACACAGTTGAATCAGATATGGAGAAGGAGAGAACCGATATGCTATTGAAGATCATTTTATTGATTATGCTCCTCTGGCTGCTGGGCGTAATCGGAAACGTAGGCGGCAACTTGATTCACCTGCTCCTCGTGATAGTCGTTCTGGTCCTGCTCTTCCGACTTCTGAGCGGACGACGCTTGACGATCTAGCGAGGGCAAGTCGGTTCATTGAAACCTCATTAGAATCCCGATTGAATTGCTTGAAAGAAGATTTGGAGGGTGAAGACATGAATTTAACGAAAGCCATAATCACAAATTCCCTGTTGCTCATGCTTGTGGCCGCGCCGCTGGCGCAAACCCGGAGCGCAAACGCTTCGCAGTTCATCGCCCGTCGAGCCACTCTGGCCATCAAGTATCCGGAAGGTGACCAAACTTCCATCGACATGGTCGGCACGGCTCTGAGTCCGAGAGCGAAAGGCAAAGCCGCCGTCAAGCGCGCGGCTGCCCGAACGCGAGTCAAACTGGAGATTATCGATCTCGATCACCCGCAGAGCCTCAGCAGCTACTACACGACATATCTCCTGTGGGCCATCGCTCCTGAAGGACAGGCGGACAGTCTGGGTGAAATATCAGTGACGGCGGGAAGCAAACGCGAAATAGAAGTCACCACTCCGTATCAAACCTTCGGCCTGATAATCACGGCGGAGCCGCACGCTATGGTGAAGCTGCCAGGTCCTGCGATAGTCGCGGAGAATGTCTTGCGCAAGAATACCAAAGGCGGCCTCACAGCCAGCCAGATCGAGTATCGAGCCGATACCGGCTCGCTTTACACGCTGTCGGATGAAGGAGTAGCGCCTGATTACAGCGCGCCTCTCTCAGTGCTTGGCGCGCGCCGCGCCGTCGATATTGCGCGGCGGGCTGGCGCTCGTGAGTATGCCGATAAGGAACTGCGCGAAGCGGAAGTCATGCTCGCGGCTCTGGAGCAAATCTGGCCGCGGCAAATAAAGCGTGAAAAGCGATTCCGCGGCGAGGCGCACGATGTGATGCGGCTGGCGGAGCAGGCGCGTTCGCTGGCTGTAGATCGCCATGAGCAGGCGCTTCTGGAGGCAGAGCGCCGGGCCGCTGACCGGACGATTGCGCAGGCTCAGTCGGAAGCTGACCGCGCAAGGGATGAAGCAGAGCGCGCAAAGGATCAGGCAGAGCAGGCAAAGAACGAAGCAGCAAGCTACCGCGAAGCCCTCGCGCGTTCTGAGACCGAATTGATGCAGGCGCGTCAGAGGGTCGAGCAGGCGCAAACCGAAGCAGAACGAGCCAAAGCCAATGAGGAACTGGCGAGAGTCCAGGCCGAGTACGCGCGTCTGGAGGCTGAACAGGCTCGTCGTGAACGCGATGCAGCGCAACAGCGCCTCTTCATCTCGCTTTCGGAGATATTGGAGACTCGCCGTGAGGCCAGAGGATTGATCGTAAGCCTGTCTGATGTGCTGTTCGACTTCGACCGGGCGACCCTCAAACCGGGCGCAAGAGAGAAGTTGAGCAAGCTGGCTGGCATTCTCCAGGCATATCCCGGCCAGTACGCGATGGAAATCGAGGGCCACACGGATGCCATAGGGTCGGATCAGTACAACATCAAGCTGTCCGAATCGCGCGCCTACGCCGTCCGGGATTATCTGGTGCAGGCCGGGATCGCGCAAAATCGCATAGTGGCCACGCGAGGATTCGGAAAGATCAGGCCGGTGGCGACTAACGACACTCCGGAGGGCAGACAGATGAACCGCCGTGTGGAAATTGTCATTGCCGATGAGGAAACGACAGGCCAGCGATGATGCTGGCCTGTCGCGGCTGGTCGAAATCATGAAGGCACGATCATCAGCAAGGAGCATAGGCAATGACACTGATATCGCTTCTAGTCCTTTTGTTGATAGCAGGCATCTGCGGCGCTGTCGGTCAGGCAATCGCCGGTTACGGTCGAGGCGGTTGTCTCGTATCGATAGCGCTCGGATTTATTGGCGCGCTGATAGGCATGTGGATGGCTGATGCGCTTGGCTTGCGCGAAGTGTTAGCCATCCACGTTGGCGGTCAGTCTTTTCCTGTTGTCTGGTCGATCATCGGGGCGGCTCTGTTTGTGGCGGCGATCGGTCTGTTCGGGCGGCGTTCAATAACATGGTGATCGAGTATGAAAACGCAGAAAATCAAATTGCTGATTTGCGCCAAGCGCTGAAATCGCAAAGGTTCTAAGGCACGCAAGCCGACTGCTTGCGCTACATCTTTTTGAGCGGAGGAATGATTATGTTAAGCATCATCGCGATGTCAGCAACAGCCATCCTTCTGGCTGGTTTCATCCTGTGGAGTCAGCGAAGAGAAGATGCTATGCGACTGCTAACGCCGCGAAAGGAATCGCTCACGATGAGGGTTCAGATAATCTGTGGCAACTGCGCGGGCGTCGATCCGCTTCCCAGGAAAACTTATCTGACAAGATCAGGCGAGTGTGAGCAGTGCGGCGGCCATAGTTTCGTCCTCGCTTCAACCATAGCGGTCCGCGCCGCCCGATTGCGCAGCGTTCAGGAAATACCCGCTCGCATGAAGATAGCCGTTTAGACATGAATTTTTCGATAAGTCCTGAGAGCCAGGCTCCCGGCACGCAAGGTTGCAGTAATCGCTCTATGACCGAATGCGCGAGACTGGTCGGCGGCCCTCGCTCTCAGGGCTTCGCTATCGCTCACATGGGGGACATGAAAATGGATGAAGATGAAAAACTGGCGGCAGATGAATCAGAGCGGGCGGCGCAGCATCAGGCGGTTAAGGGAGAAGCGCGACAGGAAATGCAGGCGGAGATCGCGCGCCACACTCAGCAAAGCGATGAGCAGAAGGAGCAGGCCGCCGCCATCGGCGAGCATCTGAAGGAAAAAGCGATCAGGGAACTGATCGTCACGGAAGCTGAAATTGAAAGAGCGCGCATCGCGGCGCGCGTCTCGCAGGTTTTCGATTATATTTTTTTCATCATCTATTCGCTCATAGTTCTTGAGATTCTTCTTGATTTGATCGGAGCCAGAGAGAGCAATGCATTCAAAAACTTCATCGACGCTATGACATCGCCGATCCTCGCTCCCTTCAAAACTCTGGTTCCTGATATCGCAAGAGGCAGATTCGAACTTAAAATCTCCTACCTGTTCGCCCTCATCGTCTATGTCCTTCTCCATCTGGCCGTCAATGGATTGCTCAGGCTGCTGGCTCACAGAAAGACCGCGATCTGATCAGCGAGAATGCCGCTTATGCGCGTGTTATAATTGCCGCGCTCGCGGTCGAATCGCTTGACCAGGGTCGGCAAAAACATGGCTTCTTCATCGCAAAACGTGACTGAACTGCTTGACCAGTGGCGCAATGGGAACAAGGATGCGCTCGACAGACTGCTGCCGCTCGTCTACAACGAGTTGCACGGTCTCGCTCATCGCTATCTCAGACGCGAGCGCCCCGACCACACTTTGCAGACCACCGCGCTGGTCAATGAAGCATATATGAAGCTGGTCAATCAGAAGTCCGTCGAGTGGCAGAGCCGCGCTCATTTCTTCGCAGTCGCTGCTCAGGTGATGCGTCACATTCTGGTCGATTACGCCCGGAGCCGACAGTATACAAAACGCGGAGGCGGCGCGCAGCGCGTGTCGCTTGACGATGCTCCGGTTCTCTCGCGCGAGCGTTCATCAGAGATTGTCGCTTTGGATGAAGCATTGAAACGTCTGGCCGACTTCGATCCGCGCAAGAGCCGCATAGTCGAGATGCGATACTTCGGCGGACTGAGCGTGGAAGAGACGGCTGCGGTGCTGGGAGTCTCGGCCATAACAGTCAAACGCGAGTGGTTGAAAGCGAGAGCCTGGCTGTACAGAGAACTGAGCGGCGAGAGATGAAGCCTGAGCGATGGAAGCAGATAGACGAGATACTGGAAGCGGCCATCGAGATTGGCCCTGCCCATCGGGACGCTTTTCTCAATGAAGCCTGCGCGGGCGATCAGGAGTTGCGCAGGGAAGTAGAGTCATTGCTTTCGGCTCACGATGGCGCAGAGGGTTTCATCGAGACCTCGCCCGCCGGGGCCGCCTTCGAATTGATCGAAGCCTCGATGAGCAAGCAGACGAAGCCTGACATCAGGCATCCCGTCAATGAAAGCCGCGCGGGCAGAAAAACTGCGCTGCTGATTCTCTCGTTTGCAGCAATCTCTCTGCTTGCGCTGGCAGCCTACAAACTCGTCAATCGAGAGGAGCCTGCAAGAGAATCGTCAAAGATCGTCCTGATCACTCGGTCGGGCAATGCTCTGAAGGCGACGATTTCATCGGACGGCAGGCGCGTCGCTTATGTAACGGGCGACAAGGAGCAAAGCCTCTGGGTCAGGACTCTCGCCACAAACAATGACGCCGAGATAATCCCGCCCGCGCCGGTCGATTATCGCGCGCTGATGTTCTCGGCTGATGGCCAATATGTTTACTTCGTCAGGTCGGATGATTTCCGAGCAGCGCCGGAGCAGCTTGTTTATGAAGCATCGCTCTATCAGGCGCGGGTGTCAGGCGGCGAGCAGAAAGAGTTGATAAGAGGCGTGAGCGAGCCTCTCGCTGTTTCCGCAGACGGGAAGCGACTGGCGTTTGCGCAGCGGAGCGCGCGAGGGACAGCGATTGTGATGGCTGGTAAAGACGGCTCCGCGCAAAGAACGTTTTTCGAGTTGAATCGACCTGACAGGTTATCTCATCTCGCGTGGTCGAGGGATGGAAAATCCATCACCTGTTCGATTGAAGGCTCAACGGGAGCGAAGATAATCGAGATCAACATAGAAAGCGGCGAGCAGAGATCGGTATCTTCGCAGGCGTGGGAAAAATTTTCCGGCTTATCCCCGTTATCGGATAGCCGCCTCCTGATCGCAGCCAGCGTAGCGCAATCGGAATCATCTCAACTCTGGCTCATCTCTCCCACCGGATCAGAGGCGCAAAGAATAACCGACGATTTGAAAGACTACTCAAGTCCGGCGCGGGGTGGCGATTCTCTGGTTGCGATTCAATCCATCGAGTCTTCAGGCATCGTGGTTTCACTCAAAGAAGAAACAAGTCCATCAATGCAGACAGCAACCGAGAGTCGTGAAGGGGTGTTCGGCATCTCCTTCGCTCCGGGCGGAAAAATCGTGTATGCCTCGGAGAAAGCCGCCGAGTCGGATTTATGGATGATGGATATGGACGGCAGTAACAGACGGCGACTCACATCGAGCGCCGCAGTAAATCGCTTCCCTTCCGTTTCGCCCGATGGCCGATACATCGTTTTCGTTTCCACTCGCACAGAAAATTCCAATGTGTGGAGAATGAACATCGATGGCAGCCAGCAAATTCAACTGACCGAAAACAGGCGAGGTCGACTGCTCTGGCCGCAATGCTCGCCGGATGGTAAGTGGGTGGTTTATGCTTTGGCTGAACAGGGAAAGACGACTTTGTGGAAAGCGCCCATCAGTGGCGGCAACTCTGTTCAATTAACCGATACGAATTCGTTTTATCCGGCCATTTCGCCCGACGGGAAGTTGATAGCTTTTCTTCGCGATGATGGAAGACATCCGGCGATAGAGATCATTTCATTTGAAGGTGGCAGTGTTAAGACATTCGAGCCTGCGCGAGGGCGGTTGAATGTGATTCGCTGGAGCGCGGATTCTCGCGCGCTCACTTATGCCGCAACGCACGACAAGGTTTCCAATATCTGGATTCAGCCCATGGATGGCAGCGCGCCCCGGCAGATGACCGAGTATACAAATGGTTTGATATTCTGGTTCGACTGGTCGCCGGATGGGAGGTGGATGGCCGCTTCGCGCGGCGTGGCGCGCAGCGATGTCGTGCTGATAAAGCTATAGGAGAGTGTGGGAGTGTGGGAGTGTGGGGGTGTGGGAGTATGGGGGAAGAAGATTCATCACTCCCATACCCTATCCCCCATCTCCCATCCCCCACTCATCAACGAACGGCTTTGAACTTCGCGTCGAGAATCACTTTCTGATCGTGATCCATGAGTTTGAGGCGATTGGCCTTCGCCAGTTCCTTGAACGGCAATCGGATGCTCCAATCGACATTCTTGAGAACTCCATGCTCATCGCCCTGCTCGCCTACGAGTCGAGGATCGTTCAGGCCGATTTCCTTCACGACCTGCTTGCCTTTGAGGAGTTGAAGGCGGAAAGGCGCTCCCTCCTCGCGGCCTTTGTAAAACACCGCGCTGCCGAGATTCTGAGCCGGGCCTCTCTGAACACGGGCTTCGAGCAGTGAGGCTCGCTTGCCCAGAAGACGGATGAACAGCGAAAGCGATTCGTCCCGAACTTCCTGCAACATCAGTTCTCGTTCAGAGAGAACGACTCCGGTCACATCTTCTTCGGCAAGCTGGGCCGGGTCGGTCTGCGCTGAAGGCTTCGCTTCGCACGGGAAGCCGGGGCAGCCGTAGACCCACAGCGGGCCGTAGGCCGAACCCTGTGGACTGCCGAGGAGATTATCGACCGCCCACGCGACCTGACAACGCTCTTCCACCGCGAACGGCCCTTCGCCCCCGAAATCCATGACGTGGAGCGGATCGCCGTTCTGCGTGTGGTAGCTATGGCACCAGTGCCAGTATGTAGATTGTCCCGGCCCCTGCTCGCAATGGGTCGCATAGAATCCGGGATGCGTCGCCAGGTGAGCTTCGCAATCCGCCTTCGAGTTGAAGACGTTGGGATGCTCGATGGGAGGCTGATTGAAGTTGCCTTCGTACTCGTCCATCAGATACATCAGCGCGTGCAGAGCCTCCATGTTGATAACGTCCGTGTTGGCTTCCGCCGTGCAGAAGTTGCCGGACACGAGGCCGAGAAATGCCCAGTCCTGGAACGGATTCTGGTGAAGGGTGACGGCCACATCGACCCACGGAAGGTCCTGGCCCACCCCGTCATAGTTGTCGGGCTTGTCGGGCAGGAAGCTGGGTGCGGATAGCCCTTCAGCATCTCCCTTGTAAGGGTCTCTCAGCATGTTCATATAAACGTTCATGTATCGACGGAACCTCTTCCACCGGTATGGCGGATCGGTGAACATGCGGTTGAAGAGTTGGTCTCCGAGGTCAGTTATGTACCTGGCCTCATCGCTTCCATAATCGATATCGGGTATGAACAGAAAGTCGAATTTGTCCGCGTGAGACCCTCGCACATAGACAGGCACGGCTCCTCTGTAGAATTCGATTCCTTCATCATTGAGATTGGCCGCGTGATAGATTTGCGAGTCCGACAGACCGGTTCCATCGGCAAGCGTCGCCGTGGCTTTGTAGACGACGAGCGTGTTTCGCGGATACGGCCCGGCGTCGAGCGTGATCTCGGCATCAACGGGAGCATTGGGGAAAGCCTGTGAATTGGTGAACGTTCCGGCCAGCGTGGGTATCATCACCCTCATTCCAAATATGGTGATGAAGTTGAGATTGTACTGCTCGACCTCGACCGAGAGATTCGATATGCCGATGCCGTCGGCCACTTTGCCTCTCGCGGAAGCCGTGTAAGTGGTCGTCTCTCCTTCTCTCGGATAGATGGGTGTGTGCTTTCCGTAGACGTGTTGCAACAACCGCTGAGAAGTCGGGTTGGCTTCGCAGGGCGGCGTATTGGGATTCGGGGGACAAGGTAGGGTGTGGAACTGAAGCCTGTAGTGACTGATGATCGTTGGGGTTCCCTTCAATCGCTGGACGATCTCAACGGCATAGGTTCCTTCCTTCACGCCTTTTTTCATCTTGGCAACAGGCTTGAGCGATCCGCCTTTGCCTAACTGTTCAAGTCTGAGACCGGAGATGACGCCCTCGCGGCCCTTGAGTCGGAGGCCGCCTTCGAATTTTCCTTTCTCTCCGATGACCTCGAAGCCTGAGAGCTTCAGGTCTTCAATCGGCGTCTGGAGATTCACGGGAAGAAAGAGTATGTCATCGAACACCGGATCGATGACTCGGACTTCCCAGTCGATATCCCACGGCGGGCCGGGGCAGCCAGGGCAGCAATCCACGACTTCGCACCCAAGCGGGATTCGCTCGATTATCTCTATGAACTTTTCGAATTCCTCCAGGCAAGCTCTGATATTGACTATCCTCACGTTGGTGGGGATCGATTGATTGAACACTACTATTGGCGCTGCGAGCGAGATAGCGACAAGCAGCAACGTTATAAGCTTTAGGCTTTTCATACAGGTCTCTCCTCATGCTCTTATCGTTTTCTAAATTCCAGTCCAACATGCGCGGCAGAACACAGCCTGCACCTGTATAAGCGATGAAATCAGCGAAACCGCATCATCCGAAGGTTGTAACTGATGTTATGCAGTAAATAGAGAGCGTTCGATTCATGGCGTTCCTCCACTCCGGCTTTCCATAAAAAAAGTGGTCGCCAGTCGATTCAGGAATCGACTGGCGACCACGTCGCTTAACGAAACGGGGTCAGCGTATCTTGCTCGGAGCCGTGAACTGCCCCGCGCCTGAGCCGGGGCCGCCGAGGTTCATCCACGACCCGACTGCAATCGGCAGCCTGCTACCCTGGACGCGGCTGTTCAACGTGTCGCTCACGAGGATCGACGACCCGCCAGCAAGCGGCCCGAATGTGAATGCGGCAATCGTCACGCCTTCGGGCTTGCGCACCTGCCCAGGCGCGGGGCCAAACGTGCATAAGGCCACCGCCGCTCCCGGCACGGGCGCGCTTGCAATCACCAGCACACGGTCGTTGCCTGTGTCAGCCACGTAGAGCTTTCCAGCGTTATCTACTGCCAAGCCCTGCGGTGCGGTGACCTGCGCCGGATTGAGACCGGCCCCCGACCCGGCCAGGACTGTGCCGGTGTTGGGAAGCACCACCGAGTCGGCAGTAGCAATGACCAGAATGCGATTGTTCCCTGTGTCTGCGATGTAGAGGTTCATAAGGCAATCAATCGCCAGCCCGTTCGGATTGCTTACACGTCCGGCGCCTGAACCGCTGTTTGCCAGCACAATCGGCGTGCCGGGAACCCCGCCCCCGTATCGCACTACACGACTGTCCTGCGCGTCGGAGACATAGAGGTTGCCATCGCGGTCAAGTACGAGTCCCTGCGGCGTGATCTGGATGGCGAAGACCGACCAGGTTCCGCCGCTGTCCTGCGACCACTGAATGCGACCGTTGCCTGTGTCGGCGACGTAAATTTTCTGACCATCGGGGCTTGCCACTACGGATTCGGGACGGGTGAATTGTCCGAGTCCGCTTCCCTGCGTGCCTGGCCCGATGACGTTCCACGCGCCGCCGCTGAACCGCTGAATGCGGTGGTTGCCTGTATCGGCGACGAAGGCCGCGCTCTGTTCTGCGATGCAGGTCGCGCTGCGCACATTCAGTTTGAAAGACCTCGTGGTCTGCGCGTTGCAGGAATCTCGCGCTGTAACCAGTATTTGATGAATACCCAGCACAGTGGTCGCCACAGTGTTCACGGTCAAGCGTCCGTTGGCCTGTGGTATCACCTGCCCGCCGCCGGGCAGTATCATCGGATTGACGGTGACAGTGACGGCGTTGTTCGGGTCTGACGGCGGGACGTTAGGAACGATTAGCACTGATCCGCCGACAGTCACCCCGGAGTCGAGGTAGGTGCCGAGCGTCGGCGGCGGGTTCGGATCGACAACGATGGTGAAAGTCGTCGAAGCGGTTTCCCCTGAACTGTCTCTTACGGTCACGGTGGCGCTGTAGGTGCCTGTCGCGAGGGTGCAGATCGCTGTGGCCGATGCCATGATGGTTCCGTTCGAGTTAGTCAACGAGACCGACAGTCCCGAAGGAGCAGAGGGTGTGACCTGCAAAGCTCCCGCTGCATCCTGCTGGTCGGAGACTGTCGCTATCGCAATCGGAGCGGGGAGCGATGTTGCACCCTGAGTCGTGCGGACGAGATTCGCAATCGGCGCAATCTGCGGCCCGGAATTGTCAACGGTGACGAAAAAGTTTCTCGTCACCGACCCTCCGCAGGTATCCCGCGCCACTACCTGGATTTGGTAAGTAATAAGTTGCGCGGAGCCTGTGGTGAGGATGGTGACGACGCCGGTGGTCTGATTTACCAGAGGCGTTACGTTCGATGGCGGAGGTGACGGCACTACCACTGCGGCTGTTATTTGACTGAGATTGCCATTTGGATCGGAAGGGGGCGCAGATGGCGAGACCGTGACATTTTGGCTGGCAACGACATGCACATTGTTGTAAGCGCCGAGGGTTGGCGACGGGTTTGGATCGATGACGAGATTGAAAGTCGCAGTAGCCGTCAGCCCTGCGCTGTTAGTCACTTGCAGTGTGATCAAGCGAGTAGTCGCAATCGCATTGCATTGCGCAGACGCCTCCGCTGAGACTATTCCGTTGGTGTCGGCGGTGATGTTGAGCGTCACGCCAGTCGGGAGAGGGTTTGGGCTTGTCCTCGTGACAGTAAGCAACCGCGCCGCATCCCGACCATCGGCGACTACGGCTACCGGAGCCGTCACCGACGGCCCGCCCCTTGTGACGGTGAGGCTGCCTGTGACAGTGATAGTCGGACGGGGAATGATCGTGAAAGCGGGTGAGACGTTGAAGAAGATATTGCCAATCGCCTCGACCTTGATCCGAGCGCGATCGGTGTAAACATGTGGGACGGTGAACGTAAACGAGCCGTCGTTCTGTGTGCTTGTCGCCAGCGTGGTCGGGAAGGTATCGCCGCCATCGGTCGAGAGCAGTATGCGCACACTGCTGACGCTGATGGGCCGAAGGTCGGTATTAGCCACGTCCCAGGTGACAGTCTGCAAACTCCCTTCGAGCGCCTGCGTGCCTGCGGCTGGCGCAGTGACGACGAACGGCCCTCGTAAGGCCCACACATCTACCAGCACAGCGCCATTACCGAAAGTGCCGCCGGGGGAGTGGTTGTCGCGCGCCGTCACGACGAATGTCAATCGGCGTTGCGTCGTCGGCATCGTTTCTCCCAAAGTCGTCGTGTTATTGAGCACGTCTGACATTTGCGGGAACGTCCGCGTTGGATTCGAGGTCGGCGGAAACGAGCGGAAGAGTGGATTGTCAACGCGATCTCCGGTCGGCGGTCCCGGCGATCCGTTGTCAGCCTGTTCCCAGCAAAATGTCAGGTTCGTATCCTCTGCGTCTGTAGCTGAGGCCGTGAGAGCAAACGGAGTCAGCCTGGGAATGAGATAAAAGCCTAATTGGGGGAACGGGGGAGTGACGGCAGGCGGCGTGTTGCTGCCGTTGTCGGTCGAGGCAGCGCAGGCACAGTCATTTTCCAGATACTCGGCCATCGCTTCGAGGCTCTGCCAGTGAAAGTAGGGATCAGGGAATGACTGGATATTGTCGCTGCCGCAAAGCCCCGGGTAGGCCATGATCGTCGAGCCGCTGCCTGGTTCGTAGGCAGTGCCTTCGTTCAACTGGCCAGGAGTGCCGCAACCCGACATCGTCCCGTTAAAAGTGTGATGGGCATTAAACTGATGGCCGAATTCGTGCGCCACAATCAGGTCGAAGGCCGTGCCGGTCGGGGATGACGAGGTGGATACCCCTTGGGCCTCGTCGCCGTCGTTGCAAACCACCCCTCTAATGGCAGCGCCGCCTGCGTTACTCATGTCGAAAACGTGGCCGATATCGTAGTTCTCCTCCCGGATCAGATTGTCGATGCTGCTCTGGTTCTCATCAAGGAGTTGGCTGATGTTGCCGTTCGTGTACGGATCGTTGAGAGGGTTTGTGAAGATGATGGCCGCGTTGTTGGCGACCAGTGTGAAGCTGACCGACAGTTCCTGTTGATATATCGCCATGACATTGTTGACCGTCGGCACGATCCCGCTATTCATCGCGGCTGCGACCGTTCCGCCGAAGAAATTGGAGTATTCACCCGTAACAGCCACAGCCAGGCGAAACGAGCGAGCCTCGAAATATGGGCGCAAATCGAGCGTGACTGCTGATTTATCGCGCGCTTTGCTGTCTGACTTGGAACTCGCGCGATCTTTGTCCTCGACCAGGCACGGCGCGCCGTCATTCCCGCTGGCATCGCGAGTGAAGTAGCTGGCGTGGCTGCGCGTATCGCCCCGATAGAGCGGAGCGACGTAGGCCGCGCCCTTGGGCGAAAGCACGATTGCATGGAATCCGCCGCTGGTTCTGGCGAAGCGCATAGTCAGGGTCGGGTCATCGATGCCCCAACCGCGATAGGTCTTGATCTCTGGAAACTGCTCCGCCAGCTTAGGCTCCATGATCGGAGACTCGACGAATCGGAACCGGGCGAACGCGCCATCCGGCATCGGCAGTGCGATTTCGGTCTGCGGGTCTTTGGCCGCTTCGGTGAATTCCATCGGGGCGTTGGCCAGAATGTCTGTCAGCGCCGCTTCGTTCAATTGGATCGCTCTATAGTGTTTCGGCGCGGGCCAGGACTGGTGGTCAATTCTGAGCGCGTCGAGCGAGGCGGGAGCAAGCTCCTGCCACAATGGGTCCTCGGCGCGAGCGGAAGCCGTTGAGACAAGCGGGCCGCCGCTCAACCAGTAAATGCCGCTCAAGGCCACAGCCAGTAGGACAAAGGTGAAATACACGAGAATGCGAATGTTTTGTCGCCGATCTCTATTGCTCAAGCTGAAATCCTTCGTGTTCATTTAGGTCTCCCTATGTTTTCCGATTAGAAGTGAATGCCTTTGATCCTCTCCAGTTTCCATTCGAAGCTGGAGCGCCATTTATGAATCTGTTTGAAAATTATCAAAGTCTAAATGCTCTTATCGTTTTCTAAATTCCAGTCCAACATGCGCGGCAGAACACAGCCTGCACCTGTATAAGCGATGAAATCAGCGAAACCGTATCATCCGAAGGTTGTAAAGGATGGGCGGGAGGGGTGAAGGCTTTCAGGATATCGAAAGCCGGGGATGATCAGAGATGCGCGTTCGAGATAAAACAGGAAGACCAGCTTGACTCGCCTGTAAGCGATTTCTACAATCGAGGCGATGGAACCTGTCAAAAGCACAATACAAACTGACAAAGACGGCTCTCACAATTGCATGGGCGTGGAGCGCATCGCGGAAGCCGATCTTCCGACCGAGTTCGGCGAATTCAGAATCATTGGATTCACGAGCAAAGTGGTCGCTGAAGATTTCGTCGCGCTGGTCAAAGGAGAACTCACTCCCGACCGGGCGAGCCTCGTCCGCATTCATTCGCAATGTCTCACCGGCGATGTCTTTCACTCGATCAAGTGCGACTGCGGTCGCCAGCTTCAACACGCCATGAAGATGATCGAGCAGGAAGGCCACGGCGCGATCATTTATCAACAACAGGAAGGCCGCGGCATCGGCATCATCAACAAGATTCGCGCCTACGCGCTTCAGGACACGGGTATGGACACGGTTGAAGCGAATCTCTCGCTCGGATTTGAAGCTGACCTCAGACATTACGAATGCTGCGCCGAGATCATCAAGCAACTGGGACTCGCCCGCATTCGCATACTTTCAAACAATCCCGACAAGATCGCCGCAATCGAGTCAGCAGGCATAGAAATAGTCGAGCGCGTCCCCATCGAATTGGTCCCGCACGAAAAGGCGATCAGCTACCTCAAAACCAAAAAAGAAAAGCTCGGCCATCTGCTCGAACGCCTCGAAGAAGAAACGCTTCAATGAACAGATGTCAGGACATGACATGCGCCTCTCGTGCGTCGGGTCGGACGGTAACGGCATTCCAATCGGGCGAGACCTCAAATTGTTGTCAGTTTTCCGTCTCTGATGAATCTTCGCCCTCATCCTCAATCGCATAATTCGCCTGCGGCAGAAAGCGGTCACGGTCATAAGGCGGTTCTTCGTGATCGGGCATCAAGTAGTCGGGAAAACTTTCCAGCCATTCCCTTCGCCACTCTTCATCGGCAAAGTATTTGAGGTAAAGGTAAGTGTCTTCTTCGCTGCCGCTGCTGAGAAGATCGATGTGCCAGGCAGAAAATTCGCTGAAAGGCATGTCCTTGACTTCTTCACGCAGCGCATCAACCCAAAGCGTCGTGTAAAGTTCGCGGTCACTCAGGTGATCGGTCTGACTGATGAAGATTCGCATTCGCGCCAGTTGGTTGATGACTTCCCATAGCTTGTCATTGAGTTGTTCATCATTCATCGAATCAGGCGCGGGAAGTTGGATGCCCACTTCTTCGAGTTGTTGAACATGAGTAGTCCACGGCGCCTCTTCGTAAGCGATTATATGCTCCAGGAAATCTTCCGCGACATCAGGCGGGCAGTCTTCCGATTGCCGAAAATCCATCTCTCCTCCGGCAAGTTCTCTGGCTTTCTGTTTCAACTCATCGATGCGGCTATCGTGGCTGCTCCCGTTCGCGCCGTTGGTTTTCTTCTCTGACATGAAGCCTCACCTCGCTATTAATCAAAGTGTTTTTCCAATTGCGCACAAAGATCGCCTGTCGCTGTGCGCATCAACATTTCACAGCATTCGCCACTGCCGTTGCCTGCTCAGGGTAAAGCCGAGCCAGTAGCGAGCTTTCAAATCCAATTCAAACCGAAAGGAGAAGACCGCCGTGATACTCAAAGAGGATTACCAGAAACCAAAGGCGCACGCAATCATTTTCCCGGAGCAGGAATTAAACGTGCTTCTCGGCAGAACCAGAAACGAACGCCGAGATGGAGTCGCTGCTTCATCAGGCTATCGCAATGGTAGGAGCAGCTTGCGCTGTGTTGCTGGACGATCAGCCTTCTCGATGGAAACCTTTTTCTTCATCGCCAGGACTTGCCCAATAACTTTATGACTCCGCAGATCACGACAAATCGCTGCTGATTTCTTTCTGGTGAGCCGTTGCGTGGTTGCAATAACTGAAATCATCCAAGGGCTGCGACATAATCATCTTGCTTGATTTGGTGGGCAAGACGATATTGCCTGGGCAATGAACCCAGCAGATTCGCTGATTCGACAGCCCTGGCAAGATTCAAAGCTAGAGGAGGGATCGACATCTTGAAGAACCGTAAAACCTGGCAGGTTTTAACACTGATTTTATTCGTTGCAGGTTTGACTGTCTCAGCCCTCGAGGGGATAGGCTTGACATCAAAACCGATTGAGACGAGCGGGGTTGAGAGTCAGAAACCATCGAACCCTTGCAATCCTTGCGCTAAGAAGGCTCAAAACCCCTGCAATCCTTGCGCAAAAAAAGCCAAGAACCCGTGCAACCCTTGCGCTAAGAAAGCTCAAAATCCGTGCAATCCTTGCGCGGGCAAGATGGCTTCCGGCGAGGTTTATCAGCCTGCTGCTTCATACAGCGAATGGACGAAAATAAACAGCAAGCCGCTCTTGAGCCAGCCGCACGGCGGTATGCTCGTAACAACTTATGCCAATCCTGCGGCTCAGGCAGCTATCAAGAGTAAGGCTTCGAGCTTTCCAGTCGGTTCGATCCTGATCAAAGAATCGCACTCAAACTCAAACGGCAAACGGGGAGAAAAAGGCACTATATTCGGGATGGAAAAGACCGAGAGCGGCTGGCTGTGGATAACGACTGACGCGACCGGCCATATAACCGGCAAGGGCGACAGTAATCAGATGCAGATGTGCGCGCAGTGCCATGCTGGAGCGCAGACCGATTCTGCGTTCCTGCGAAAGAAGTAGCGAAAGGTTGCCGATTTCTATCGCACATAGAATGACAGCCGCAGGATGATTTGCTTCGTGCGATTGCGAAGCGGATGTGCGGTCAAGCCGGGGCGTTTCTTCCAGAATGATGCCGCGCTCCGGCTCTTTTTTAAGCGAGGTTTATGCCGTCATGAAGAATCGTTTGATATTGCCATTGGGAATCGCATTCCTGCTCATCGGGAGTTTCGTCGCAGCAATTCACATAGTGAAAGCTCGCCAGACAGGAGACGCTCATGCCGAGGCCGCGGTCCAAAGCCGAATGATCTTATTGAAGGGGGGTGCTTTCCTTATGGGAACTGCATCAGGCGATGAGCATTCGCGACATGGGCATCTGCTGAAGAAGAGTTCTTCGAGCGCGAGCGTCAAGGACCCTGCGCATGAGGTAGGAGACGACGATGAGCGCCCTGTCCACAAGGTGATTCTCGACTCCTTCCACATCGATTCGACAGAAGTGACCAACGCCGAGTTCGCACGCTTTGTCGAAGCAACCGGATACAAGACCGATGCCGAAAAGAGAGGCTCTTCCTGGGTCTTCACAAAGGGCAGGAACGACTGGACGGATGTGGAAGGAGCGGACTGGCGACACCCCTTCGGCCCTGATTCGACCATAGAAGACAAGATGAATCATCCTGTAGTCAATGTCTCGTGGAACGACGCCTCAGCCTATGCCCGGTGGGCAGGCAAGCGTCTGCCCACGGAGGCTGAATGGGAGTATGCGGCAAGAGGCGGGCGCGAAGGCGACATTTATCCGTGGGGGAATCAACTCAAGCCCGACGGAAAGGCCATAGCGAATTTCTGGCAGGGTACATGGCCAAACGATAACAAGCTGGAAGATGCATATTACTACACGGCTCCGGTGGCCAGTTTTCAGCCCAACGGGTTCAATCTCTTCGATATGGTAGGAAATGTTTGGGAGTGGACGGCGGACTGGTACGCGGAGAATTACTACGCACACAGTCCGGCAAAAAATCCCAATGGCCCGCAGAAAGGCGATATGCGAGTAGCGCGCGGGGGATCATGGTTTTGCTCTGAAGGTTATTGTGGCGCTTACCGGGTCGGGTTCCGCGGCAAGAGCCCGCAGGATGCAAGTTTCAACAATGTGGGTTTCCGCTGCGCGACGGATGCTCGATAGGAGGTCAGTCATGAAGAAGAATATTATTTCAAGGAGTGAAGCAAGCGGATTATCAGTTCACGTCGCTCTTGGATTGATCGCATTGACGATTGGAGCATTTATCATAGCCATCCTTGTCAGAGGTGGCGCATGGAGTTGTAGCATCGCTTCGGCGCCAGCAGCGATGACGGCAGAGACCGACTTGATACGGGCGAAAGCGCCGGATTTCACTTTGAAGGGCTTGTCGGGCGAGGATATCAGCCTGTCCGATTTTACAGGGAAGGTCGTCGTTGTGAGTTTCTGGGCAACATGGTGCGGGCCATGCCGGGCCGAGATTCCCTCTTTCGTCAAGCTGCGCGACCAGTATCACGACAAGGGATTCGAGATTATCGGCATATCGGTCGACGGCGATGATACGGGCGAGGTGGCCGAGTTCGCCAGAAGATTCAAGATCAGCTACCCCATAGTGATGGGTACGATGGAAACGATCAAGTCATACGGTCCGATCAATGCTATACCGACCACCTTTATCATAGATCGGAAGGGGAAGGTGCATAGCCGCTATCTTGGAATGTTGTCTTTCGAAGAGCTTGAGAGCGAGGTGAAAGACCTGCTCTGAAAACTGTGATTCCAGCAACGATCAAATCGGTGCTGGCTATTGCCTCTCACATGTTCTTCCAGGAAAACCAACATGACTACAGAGATGACAGACGAAGAACTCTCGCCAGATCGCCGCAGATTCCTCGGCGCTTTGATCGGGCTGATTAGTTCAGGTATCACCACCGTACTCGGTGTGACAATCGGGCGCTATACGATTGCCCCCGCGCTATCGAATACCAACGTGGGCGAGTGGACAGACGTTGGTTTGCTCGAAGAGATTCCCGAGGGCAAACCCGTTAAACGTAACGTCGTCGTATCGCAGGACTCCGGCTGGGGGCGATTCAACTCTCAACGACTGGTGTGGGTGATAAGAAAAGGCGAGCAGGTAACGGTGTTTTCCGCCGCTTGCCCGCATCTCGGATGCACCATCAACGAGACGTCAAACGGGTTCATCTGTCCATGTCACGGCAGCGCGTGGAGCGCCGATGGGGAGAGACTCGGCGGGCCGACTCCACGAGGCATGGATATGCTCGATCATCGCGTGGAAGGTGATCTGCTCAAAGTGAAGTATCAGTATTTCAAGCAGGGCGTGGCCGAAAAGGAAGAAGCAGGATGAGTGTGACCACGCCACGACGAAATAAGATCTATGTTTGGCTTGACGAGCGCGCAGGAATAGGAAGGCTGATAGGGGGCGCGCTTGATGAGCCAATACGAGGCGGCGCTCGCTGGGCGTATGTCTTCGGTAGCGCGCTGGTATTTCTGTTCTCTCTCCAAGTAGTAACAGGAATATTCCTGGCGATGTACTACGTACCAAGCTCCGACCACGCCCACGCGAGCGTCGCCTATATTCAAAAAGCCGTATCCGGCGGCGCGTTGCTGAGAGGTCTGCACTATTACGGCGCGAGCGCGATGATAATGATCATAGTCGCGCACATATCCCAGACATTTCTCTACGGCGCATACAAAGGCAAACGCGAACTGGTCTGGATAGTCGGCGGCGCGCTTCTCCTGATCGTTCTGGGATTTGCTTTTACTGGTTACTTGTTGCCCTGGGATCAGGATGCATACTTTGGAACGAAGGTCGGCACATCGATAGCGGGCGAGATTCCTCTGGTCGGCCCCTTGCAACAACGAATCATGCTTGGGGGGTCAGAGATTACCTCGCTCACTCTTTCGCGCTTTTTCATGGTGCATGTCTTCCTGCTCCCGCTCTCGCTTGCGATACTTGTAGTAGTTCACATTTACCTTTTCAGAAAAGCGGGACCGGCAGGCCCTTTTCATAGTAAAGCCGATCATCGTGTGGAACGCTTCTATCCGAGACAACTGTTGAAAGATTTCGTTTTCGTTTTAGTCGTCTTTATCGTTCTGATCGCGCTTGCCCATTTCATTCCGGCAAGGCTCGGGCCGCAGGCCGATCCAACATCGGATTTTCTGGCTCGCCCTGCATGGTATTTCCTGCCGCTGTTTGAGTTGCTGAAGTATTTTCCGGGCAAGCTCTCCTTGATCCCGACCGTCGTGTTGCCTGCGGTTTTGTTCGGAGTGATTTTCCTGCTGCCGTTCTTTGACCGTCGCGGCGAGCGTCATCCTCTGAGGCGACCTGTGGCGAGTGCCGCGCTCGTTTTCACGCTGACCGGCGCAATCGGGTTGATCGTTTTGTCAAAGTATCAGGACAGGGCGAATCCTGAGTACAGCGCAAAATTGAAGCAGCAGGATGAAGAAGCTATAGCGTTTATGAAATCGCCTTTTCAGCCTCAGGAGATCGGGCGCTCGATTCCGACTGCACCGCCCACAGTTGTATCCAATCCACTGGAAGCAGGATCAACACCGCAGAAGATATTTTTCGCCAATTGTGCAAACTGTCATGGAACGAGCGCAGAGGGAGGGACGCTCGGCCCTTCGCTTGTCAATCTCGAGCGAAGACGAAAGCTGACGGCAGACTTTCTGGCCAATTGGATCGCAGGCCATGGCCGTGAGCCGTCGGCGGATTCTATGCCGAGATTCAGGCAGCTAACTGAAGGCGAACGCGAAGAACTAGCCGAGTGGCTGCTGAAAGTTGACAAACCTCTGGCGCAACCAGAAACCAATCCCCAACCTGGGCGCGACGGCGAAGCGCCTGCTGCTTTTGTTGCCAGTTGCGCTTTCTGCCACGGCGACAGGGGCGAAGGCAACATCGGCCCCTCGCTTGCGGGAATAACTTCGAAGCCGAATCGCGGCCCGGAAGAACTGTTAAGGATGTTGAGCAATTCGCGGGCATTCGGCCTGAAAGACCCTATGCCCGAATCGTTCCCCGATCTTTCTGATAAAGACAAGCAAGCGATAGTCGAATGGCTGAGCAGGCTGAAATCCCAGTAATTCTATTACTGCCAGAGAAGAGGAGATTGAAAGAGAATGAGGAATCGAAAGTTCGTGAAATCGTCAGTTGTTTCTATTGCAATGCTGATCTTTTTATATGCCCTGCCGATGCATTCGACAAACGCACTCAACGGCGATTATCACACCGCGCTAAGAGGAGAACCTCCTGCGGATGCAGCAGCGATATTTGGCGCCAGGTGCGCTTCGTGTCACGGAAAAGACGGGCGCGGCCTGCCGAACTGGAAATCGAAAGGCCAGCCGGATTTCACAGATGCCCGGTATCAGAAGTCTCGCACGGACGCGCAGATTGCCGAGGCGATAAGAAACGGCAAGGGAAGATTCATGCCTGGATGGAAAGGCAAGCTTTCCGAAGATGAGATAACGGCACTGGTCGGGCGTGTGCGCGCCTTCGGGAAAAAATAAAATATCAAAGGAAGATGGGTTTCCGTAAGAGCAACCACAGAAACTCAATGCCGTGCCTGTCATACTCGATAGTCCTGATGGAATTTCACTGTTTGGCTTCCTGATCGCTTCGCGCTCGTTAGGTATGCATTGCTGCTCTCGGCGTTCACGACTGAGACCTGGGCGGGTATCGCTCCGAGGGTCGGCAGTGTGAAGACGGATATGAGTGATCTTTTACGGTGGGATAGATTTGAGTTAAGCAAGATTGCTTAGAGGCAAACTTACCATATTTCAATTCCGGGAGGAGAGAAATGAAAAAGACTGCGTTAGCACTCGTCGCCATGGCGATGCTGGCCATTACGACTCTTGCGGGGCCGCAGAATCCCTGTAACCCATGCTCGAAAAAAGCAAAGAACCCGTGCAACCCATGCGCTAAAAAAGCACAGAATCCCTGCAATCCATGTGCGAAGAAGGCACAAAATCCGTGCAATCCATGCGCCGGGAAATCGGCTAAGGTGAAAGGCGGCAAAAGAACTATCGTCGGGTACATCGGGGATAGTCAGTGCGGATTGCAACATCCGATGAACATGGGCGATGACAAGTCATGCACTTTGAAGTGTGTGGAAGGCGGCGGAAAATTCATTCTGGCGGACCGCGCTCACAAAGTGGTTTACGCGCTCGACGATGATTTTCAGGAGAAAGCCCGAGAATTCGCCGGGAAGAAGGTCAAAGTCACAGGCAACGTCGACGCCAAGACCAGGACTATCACTGTGACCAAGATTGTTGAGGCTTAAAAAAACCTCGTAGCCGTCACTTCTCTTATGGGGGCGGATCAGTTCCGCCCCCCCTTTGTTAAAGCCATGTGCCGAATCAATCATTTCAAGCGATACTCGATAGCGATCATATCTTTGTCGTTTCTCTTTTCCGGTTTTCATCTTCCGGGAATTGCTAAACCTTACGGTCAATCTTCAACCGAACGGCCCAAGTATTTCTGTGGCAGAGGCACAGTCATCTCGATTGACGAAGGCAAGGTCGGAGTCACCATAGAGCACGATCTGATCGAAGGGTTTATGGAAGCGATGACGATGCACTTCAAGACTGAGGATGCTGAAGTTGCTGAAGGGATAAAGCCAGGTGACTACGTCCGGTTCACTCTCAAAGATACTACGGAAAAGACACGTCTTGTTTACATCGAGAGGATCGAACGACCGAGCAACAAGAAGCACAAAAGATAGGTTGTTGCTATCTCGCAGACAGATCGAAATTGGCACTATAGAGGCGCGCTGGGGTAAATCAACCTGCTGCCACTGAAGCGCTCTATTGTTTTCTCAGCACTTCTTCCTGAGCAATTTCAGACAGCTTCTCTGAGTTGAGAATCGAAATCTTCTTTCGTCCTATATCGATCAATCCTTCGTCCCTGAAATGCCCCAACGTGTTTGTGACTGTCTCGCGGTAGACGCCGATCATATCTGCAAGATCCTGATGACTCAAACCTCTTATCTCATGTACGCCTTGCGACGAAAGGCTCACGAGGAGTGAAGCTACCCGTGCCGGAATTCCCTTGAATGCGCTGTCGCCGAGTCGTTCCTGGCTGTCGTGAAGACGATGGCCGATCTCTTCGAGCATCCGCAATCCCACCTGCGGCTTTAACAGCAACAGTCTCTCCACATCGGCCCGACCCATGACGCAGATCAGGCAGTCTTCGGCAGCCTCGGCAAAAAAATTCCGCATACCCTGCCCAAATGCAGGCATCTCGCCGAAGAAGGTCATCGGCTCGACGGTTTGTATGATAAACTTGCGCCCCTCGGATGAAAGTCGGTAGATGTGGATCAGCCCTATCTTCAAAAGAAACAGGGTTTCGCCGGTTTCTCCGGGCGAATATATGAGCTTGCCTTTGTGGGCAGTGGTCATAACGATAGATTTGTCCACCATCGCCAGTTCTTCCTTTGACAGGTCGCGGAAGATGCGCATGGCCGAGAGATAAGCGATCTTGCTGATCGCACCCTTACCACTTTGCGTCACGCTGGTTTCGCGGGACAGGTCGACTGCCTCGCCCGCCGCCGACCCGGCGCGGCCACTGAGGAGTTTCGAAAAACCTCGGAAAAATCCGGTTCCCATATTTGCCTCACTTTCGTGAAATACTACTTGAAAGAGCGTTTCTTATAAGCGAAATGAAGACTTCCCGATGCGGATTCCCCAGGCTCAGTATCTGACCGTCAAGAACGTAAGTTGGTACCGCAAAGACAGAGTCCGGTTTTTCAGCCTGCGCATCATCGAGGTTGACTATTTCAGTTCTCAATTGTGGAAAGCTTCTTTCCACATCGGCCATCATCAGAATCGATTCCTGACAGCTAAAGCATTCCGAACTTATGTACAGACTCAGATGATGGGCGCCAGTACCATCATCTAAAATCTCTTCTTTGGACACACTATTCCACATAAACCTGATCTTATCAATTGACCGGTCAGTGAGTCGGTTACTGCGATCACACAGTGTAGAGGAAATCAATAGTTCCTTAGATTTGGGGAATAGGCGCGATCCAATCAAGGTTTCTCTTTGTGAAGACTGGCTCTCATTTATCGAGCCGTCGTAGTCAGGTATACATAGCGGCGGCTATGTCGAAAGTGATAATCGTGAGTGGAGCGAGGTGATTAGGTTGGCCCGTTTCTTTTCATTCATGTTTTCGTTCTGGCTTCTCTCAGCCATCCCATTTTCATTGTGCGCGACGGCTGCTCAGGAGCGTTCTGCGAAACTCTCAAACGTATGGCGCACCAACACAGCAAAGCGTTCGATAGACCTCAGCGAATTGATTCCAGGCGGCCCGCCCAAGGATGGGATCCCCGCCATCACCGAGCCTCATTTCGTAACCACGACTGAAGCCAGACGATGGCTCAACCCTTCGGAGCCAGTCATCTCTCTGGTAGTTGAGAGAGGGGCGCGAGCATATCCTCTGCAAATCCTGATCTGGCATGAAATAGTCAATGACCGCGTCGCGGGCATTCCTGTGGCCGTGACGTTTTGCCCGCTATGTTACAGTTCCATCATATTCGAGCGCGTAATCGACGAGCGAGAATACACTTTCGGAGTATCAGGGATGCTGCGCAATTCGGACATGATCATGTATGATCGAGAGACTGAAACCCTCTGGCAGCAATTGACCGGCGAGGCGATAGTCGGCGATTTGACCGGAACATTGCTCAAGCAGCGGCCCGCTCAGATAATCTCATTTGCACAGTTTTCATCAGCCTATCCGAATGGCATCGTGCTTTCACGCGACACAGGCTACCGCAGAGATTACGGGCGCAATCCTTATGTGGGATACGATGATATTTCGCAAAAGCCGTTTTTGTATAGCGGGAAAAAAGACAAACGTCTGCCTCCGATGGAAAAGGTCATCGCAGTGAGTACAGGCAAAGTGGATCGCGCCTATCCATACTCAATCACAAGAAAGCTGCGTGTGATAAACGACGAACTGGATGGGAAACCGATAGTCATATTCCACATCGACGGCGCGAGATCGGCGCTCGACGCTGCCACTATCATCTCATCACGCGAAGTCGGTTCGACCGGCGTATTCGATGCACGGATTGACGGGCAGATACTGAGCTTCGTTTACTCTGACGGGAGATTCGTCGATAAACCGACCGGAAGTATCTGGGATATAACCGGGCAAGCTGTCGAGGGCAGGCTGAAGGGGCGCAGGCTTGCCCCGATTTCGCATGGCGATCACTTTGCGTTTGCCTGGCTGGTCTTCAAGCCGAAATCGCAAATCTATCAACTCAAATAGAAGTTTCAGACGTTAGCCGATGACCAATCAACTGGATGAGCCGTCGGGATTCGAGCCTGTCATTGACCGTCCTCGTACTCTGGCTCCAACTCCACACCCAGACCCAGAGCCATGCGATTGACGAAGTTGAAATATGCGGTTACTGCCGCCGCGTCGTGTATTGCCGAATCTGAGAATCCCGCGCTGCGCAGTGCAGCGATATCTTCCTCGGCGACGGACTGCGGCGTTCTGGTGAGCTTGAGAGCATAATCAACAAGAGCGTGCCGCCGTTGATCGAGTGGCGCGGTTGCCGGATCGCGCTCTATAGAAGAAAGCAACGTGTCGTCTTTTGTGAGCGCACGAAGAGCCTCTCCGTGATGGCGCACTCAGTAATGACAATGGTTGAACGATGACACGGCCACGGCTATCAATTCGCGTTCCTGCCGAGTCAACTCAGACCGACCGAACATCAGTTCGCGGTAGAGCACGAGATGCGCAGTCATCGCTTTTGGATGAACGCTATGGACTTTGAGTATATTCGATATACGCCCGCGCGCGCCGCCGACTTCCTGATATGCCTCGCCTAGCGCGCTATCGGCGTCTTTTTCATCTATGACCTTGATCCACATTTGATTCCCTTTCTTATTCCGCAGCCGCACGCTCCAATCGTTTGCGGTCGAGTATCGAGATTCGTTTTCTGCCAATGCTGATTATGCCCGCGGTCTTCAGTTCGTTGAGAGCGATTGTCGCGCTTTCGCGATGAACCCCCAGCCTCTCTGCTATGTCCTGGTGCGATAATCCTTTCACCTCGTCGCCTTCTGCTTCTCTGATGAGGAGCGAAGCGATTCGCGGGATAAGACCTTTGAAAGCCAATTCCTCCAACTGCCGCTCAGCTTCGACCATCCGTTTGCCGACCGCCTCAAGGATGCGAAGGGCCACCTGCGGCTTTGAGAGTATCAACCGCTCTACATCCGCACGGCTCATCGTGCAGATCATCGAATCCTCAGTCGCTTCGGCGAAGCTGTCGTACATGCCCTGCCCGATGCAGCTCATCTCGCCGAAGAATGAATAAGGCTTTAGCTGCGTGATCACCAGCTTTCGGCCTTCTGGAGACATCCTGTAAATCTGGACTGCGCCTTTCTTGAGGATGAAGAGTATCTCGCCCGTCTGGCCGGGAGTGTAAAAGACGCGGCCTGCCCTGCAAGTCTGCATGACCGTTGTGCGATCAACCTCCTGCATCTCCTCGGATGTCAGGTCGCGGAATAGCTCCATCGCCGAAAGATAACCGATCTTCAGGCGCAGAGGATTGGGTTCCGATGTCATATCGTCACTGGCAGCAGTCCCGCTGGCCAGACTTGCGCCAATCAATTGTTGGGTGGGTCGAGATAACGGGCCTGACATTTTTCCTCAAGCCTCCTTTCAATCTGTTCGATCCGTGTTCTCTTCAGTTCAACGCTGCGGCAAGAATTGAGAATAACTGATCGGGGTCAGGATTGCCGAGCGAAAGCGTGCGACCATCAAGCACATAAGTGGGCACAGAGAACACATCGTCCAGATTGCGACTTCCTTCTTCATCCAAATCGATCACCTGAAGATTGATGTTGGCGAATCTGGCACTGACTTCCTGCGCGATCCGCAGAGCCTCTGAGCAAGCTGAGCAGTGATGTGCTACATAGATGCGAAGTACCGGTTGTATTTTATCCGTGTCCATTTCAACTTCGCTCACCTTACCTCTGTCACAATCACCCATCCTTCGTCCCTGAGGATAATGGAGGCCCGGTAAGTCCGCTCATATTTCATTCCACAATCAGAGATCAGGAATAGATCATCCAGAGAGCGCCACCGTGGCAGGCTCACAGACAGGATACACCGATGGAAATAATTATTCCGTGAGTGGCCTTACTGAACTCCCCAACAACACGAAGCATAATATGAATCGTGAATGTGGAAAGAGGTGATTGCCTCGCAAGCCCCGTTCACGGGTTAGATTATTGCGCGCTGCGAAGCGATCAGACGATCCCGCTAACCGGCGCGCAGGTATTTGAAGGGAGATAAGAAGATGTCAGATAAGTTGATAAGAGAAGTAACTGCCCAGGAATTTGGCGATCTGCTCAGGGGATCACGCCCGGTGTTTGTAGACTTCTTTGCCACATGGTGTGGTCCCTGCAAGGCAATGGAGCCGGTCGTCGAGCGTCTGGCTCAGGAATTCTATGGGCGTGCGGAATTCATCAAAGTCAACATAGACAAAAGCCCGGATCTCGCTACCGAACATGGAGTGCGAGGTGTGCCGACCTTTCTGCTATTCGTCGGCGGTCAGGCAACCAAGCGATCGGTTGGTATTGTCGGCGAGAGGGCGCTTGCTTCGCTCATAGAATCGCACGTTGAGCCATATCAGGAGACAGAAGCGCCTACGGCAGCCTGAAAACTTGCGCAGGTGTATGTGGACTTACTGAAGAGGAGTGGAGAAGTAGCCTACACTGATCACCGGACAAATAAAAGCGCTCGCCGTGCTAAATAAACGGCGAGCATAACCTCTTGGTTTAAGCTGAAGTTTTTATGAAGGAGATCAACAAGATGCAGATAGACAGCAAATCGGGTCGCATAAGTACCCTTTTCGCTTTTCTCGCGGTTATCGCCACGTTGACGATTCCCGCATTCGCCATCAACAAGACAAAACCGACGGTCGCCATAATCAGGGCTGAGTGGTGTTCGGCCTGCCAGAAACTCGAACCGACGATGATGGAACTGATGAAACAGTATGGCGACCGGCTCAACTTCGTCGTTCTCGATGTCTCGACCGAAGAAAAGACAGCCGCGTCGGCAGCTACCGCGCGACGGCTTGGCCTTGAACGCTTCTTCGAAGAGAACAAACGAAAGACCTCGACGGTCGCTGTTTTCATCAAGGGCAGTAAGCCGCTGTTTCAAACGGCGACGAATTTTGATCGAGAAGCATACGTGCGAGCCTTCGATGATGCGATAGCAAAGGCTGGCAAGTAGCGATCAGCAATCGTGACGATCACACTCGATTGTGGGGGAGGCGCATCTGGCTGGTCTGGCTTTGGTATGCGCACTCTCAGGTCGCGCCCTCCCCACACAAAAACTGGCGCACAACAGGGTTATAACATGAATGGTTTCACAACGAATCTGCAAGACTATCTTTCGTCGGGATCGCTGATGGCGTATCCAGCAGCTTTCATCGCAGGACTTCTGATAAGTTTCACGCCCTGCGTCTACCCGGTGATTCCGATCCAGCTTGGTTTCATCGGAGGGCAGACAACTTCTTCGCAAGCTACGGGGAAGAGGGCGAGCATGCGGGGATTCACTCTGTCAGTGTTTTTTGTCATAGGGATGGCGGTCGTCTATGCAGCGCTCGGAGCATTCGCTTCGCTGACAGGAACACTGTTCGGACGGTGGGCATCAAGCCCCTGGACTTACATCGTCATCGGAAACATAGTGCTTGCGCTCGCCCTCTCAATGCTCGATGTCTTCGAGATTCCAACGCCACAGTTTCTGACTCGCTGGAATCCCGAACGCAAAGGCAAAGGATACGTGTCGGCGTTGTTTGTCGGCGCATCCTCCGGCCTGATGGTCGGTCCCTGCACGGCTCCTGCGCTGGGAGCGGCGCTCGCTTATGTCGGCGCACGGGGTAATGTCGTATTCGGCACGTCTGTGCTATTTGTATTCGCCCTCGGCATGGGATCGTTGATGATCGCGCTTGGCACTTTCAGCGGCGCGATTGCGGCGCTGCCGCGTTCGGGCAACTGGATGGTGAGAGTAAAGAAAGCGTTCGGCATCGTTATGGTTCTGCTGGCCGAGTATCTGCTTATACAGGCAGGACAGAGATTCATTTAAGCAGTGCGATTGTCTTTTCTGAGGCTGTAGACGCGACAATGAAAGGTTTAGAAAAAATGGTAAAAGAGATTCTCCATCATGATGTAGTGATTATAGGTTCAGGGCCAGCGGGACTGACCGCCGCCATCTACGCTGCCCGCGCTGAACTTCATCCTCTCGTCGTTGAAGGCCCGCAGCCAGGCGGACAGCTTACTATCACGACGGAGGTTGAGAACTATCCAGGCTTCGCCAATGGCATTCAAGGGCCGCAGTTGATGAAC
This sequence comes from Blastocatellia bacterium UBA7656, assembly GCA_002483445.1. Classification (GTDB taxonomy): domain Bacteria; phylum Acidobacteriota; class Blastocatellia; order UBA7656; family UBA7656; genus UBA7656. Next base: position 8,831 of record DLHY01000058.1, on the reverse strand, counting down.
GAAATGCGCGAGCAGGCGCGCCGCTTTGGTACCGAGTTTCTTGTGGCGCGCATCAACCGTGTGGATTTGTCAGAGCGCCCCTTCAAGCTTCACGCCGATGAAGTAACAATCGAAGCCAGGACGCTCATTATCGCGACGGGAGCAACTGCCAGATGGCTGGGTGTTGACGGAGAGGCTCCCGCGCCAAAGGGTCTGGGCGGACTTGGAGTGTCTGCCTGCGCCACCTGTGACGGGTTCTTCTTCAAAGGCAAAACGATAGTAGTAGTCGGTGGGGGAGATACTGCGATGGAAGAGGCGACATTTTTGACGCGATACGCTTCACGAGTCACAGTGGTTCATCGCCGCGACCAGTTGCGCGCGTCCCGGATCATGCAGGAGAAGGCTTTCAAGAATGAAAAGATCGACTTTGTATGGAATACGGAAGTAGTCGAAATCCTCGGCACGCAGGAAACTGGTGTCACTGGAGTTCGCCTTCTTAATTCAGAGTCAGGCAAAGAGACTGTCTTTGCCTGTGATGGTGTCTTCGTCGCCATCGGTCACAAGCCCAATACGGAATTATTCGCCGGACAGATTGAACTCGACGAGAACGGTTATATCGAGACCAACGGACGGTCAATGAAGACGAGCATCCCCGGAGTATTCGCATGCGGGGATGTGCAAGATTCGATTTATCGTCAGGCGGTGACCGCAGCCGGAACAGGTTGCATGGCGGCTATCGATGCGGAACGGTTCCTCGCTGACCAACCTGAAGAAAATCTCCGTGCTGAGGAGATGGAGTACGAGGCCGTCCGTTCATAGACAAACATAGCTTCTCTGCTTGTCAGATCGTCATTATTTGATAGCGAGAAATAAAGAGGAAATGAAGATGAATAAGGGGAACATAACATTATTGCTCGTGCTGGCGCTTGCTGCGGGCGCAGTTCTGATTGGCTGGTCATTGAGCGGTAATAACGCGGAAGTGACAGTGACATCATCGGGCGATTCAAAAAAAGCAGGCACAGCTATCGGCGATACGGCTCCTGATTTCCGTCTCACTCGTATGGACGGCGCTACGGTCGCCCGCGACGATCTACGCGGGCAACCAGCGGTGATCGTATTCTGGACCGCGTGGTGTCCTGTCTGTAAAGAGGAAGCTCCTCGTATCAACAAGCTCGCTTCGTTGTATGAACCGCTCGGTGTGCGCGTCCTGGGAATAAACATTCAGGACAGCCAGGCCCGCGTCGAGGCGGGAATCAAGGACTTCGGAATACGCTTCCCGGTCGCGCGCGATCCGGACGCGAGCGTCGCCCGTCGCTACAAAGTGACAGGAACTCCTACCCTTGTTTTTCTGGATCGGAATGGAGTAGTGAGTTATTTCGGCAATGAGTTGCCGGAGGATTACACGCAACGCCTGGACGGACTGATTGCCGGGAGTTGAGAAACCCGGATTGCGAGTTAAACGGTGGAAAGCAGGAAAGCCTCCAGAAAACGTATCATTCTTCATTGAGCGGGCCTGTGCATGAAGACATCCAGCAGTGCGCTTATCAATTCATGGCGCGCAGAGGTGTTTAACTAAAAACCTGAAGAGAGGCTCACGAGATGACCTTCGAGATGCAAATCCTCACCCGACTCACACTAGCCGCGCTGCTCGGCGCGATGGTTGGGATTGAGCGCGAGTTAAAACATAAGCCGATTGGATTGCGGACCAATATGCTGATTGCGATGACTGGTGCGCTCGTGATGATCCTGGCCATTGCAATCTCCTCCACGGAAGGTGATCAGGGAGCGCCACGTTTAGCTGCAGCGCTCATTCAAGGCCTCGGCTTTCTCGGCGCGGGAGCAATCATACGCGAACGTGGAGCGGTGACAGGGCTGACGACAGCCGCTGTATTACTTCTGGTTGCCAGTATTGGCCTGGCTGCTGGCGCTGGCGCGTGGTTATTGGCCATCACAGTGACCGCGATCACTCTATTCGTGCTTACCGCGTTCGGTTACATCGAAAAGGCGCTGCATACGAAATGTCAGACTGTTACCTACTCATTCAAGACTGCCGATTCCTCGCAACTGCTCACCGATCTTAACCGTGTGCTTGGCGAAAAGAATGTTCACCTGCACGGCGCTCAGGTCATTAGCGATGGGGATGGGCAGAAGGTGGAATTTGCAGTTTGTATCGCGACGGATTTCGACACAAAGCTTGTAACACGCGTGCTGAAGTCTGGCGGAGATACTCCGAAAGGACACAAAGAAGCATCCGAGTAGGTCGTGAAGGCGTTCATTACCATTCGGGAATCACGCGCTAAGCCAGACAAAAATGTAGGCTCAGCGTAACATGTCGCCCTCATTTCCTGCGGTCGTAGGGTTCAGCCTCTATTTGTATACTCTGCGCCTTTTATTTTTCCATTGACTCTTGAGTTAGGTCCAGAATGTACAATGTTGCTATGAAGTCAGCTTCAAGAAAGGAAAAGGCAAAATGAACGAGAAACGTTTAGCAGTTGGTGGAGCGATCCTTACGGCCTTTGCGGCCAGTCTCTGCTGCATCGGGCCTCTTGTGTTCGCTGCGTTGGGGATTGGCGCATTCGGAGCCGCTTCACTCTTTGAATCGGCTCGTCCTTATCTCCTGGGTATTGCGAGCCTGCTCCTCGCGTTCGGCTTTTACCGCGCATACTTCCGGCGTGCAGAAGCGTGCGCGCCTGGTGAAGCGTGCGCGACAAAGCCAGTCAACAAAACCGGGCGCGTCGCGCTATGGATTGGCCTTGTTGGAGTCGTGGCTTTTGCGCTTTCTCCTTATTACGCGGGCGCGATCGCCGCGCGACTGAACGCGGGTACTCGCCCGGATGCGGAAACGCAAACGATACAACCGGTCAGTAACGAAGAGAAGGTTATTTTCAATGTATCAGGTATGACCTGCACAAGTTGTGCAGTGATAGTCCAGTCGGCTCTTGAAAAAACTCAGGGAGTGCGCCTCGCTGATGTGAGCTATCAACGCGGCGAGGCGGTTGTCACCTATGACGCAAGAGCCGTCACGATTGAGCAACTCCGCGAGGCTCTTAATCAGACTGGATATAAAGTTGATGGATGGAGGGGAAACTGATGGATTGTTGCAAGCCGGATAAACCAGCAACCGTCTGTCAAAAGACGCCTGGCGTGTTGGATGCCCAGGCCAGCTATGAGAAGGGCGAAGCCTGGATCAAGTACGATGACCAGAAGGTTACTGTTGCCAAACTACGCGAGGTCATCAACAGCACAGGCTTTAAGGCTGGCGAAGAAAAGAAAGGGAAGAGTAATAATGACAGACAAAACACATTATGATCTTGTGATACTCGGCTCCGGTTCGACAGCCTTTGCCGCAGCCTTACGCGCTCAGGAATACGGCAGGAGTGCCGTAATGATCGAGGAACGAACCGTCGGCGGCACTTGTGTCAACCGGGGCTGTCTGCCGTCTAAGAATCTGATTGAAGCGGCAAGAATTATCCATGATGCCAAAAACCCGCGCTATCCGGGCTTGACTCCGACGAAGATGGACTTCGATTTTCGCCAACTCATCGAGCAAAAAAATGAGATTATCCATAACTACCGGGAGAAGAAATACGAAAGTCTGATTGGCGGGAAAATCAGTTTTGAAGATGGACACGCTGAGTTTTTCGATGCGAATACCGTCGAAGTAAACGGAAAACGTCTTTCAGGCGAAAAGATTTTAATTGCGACTGGGGCGCGTCCCGTTTTGCCGCCGATTGACGGACTTGAACAAGTTCATTTTCTAACGAGTGATTTGTTGACCAGCAGCGAACAGACGGAACTGACCGAATGTCCGAAATCATTGTTGATTGTCGGCGGTGGATATATCGCTTTGGAGTTGGGACAAATGTTTAGCCGCTTTGGTGCGGAAGTAACTATTTTGGAACGCAGTCATCAGTTGCTGGCTCACGGTTACGAGCCGGAAACCGGACAGATTATCGGCAGAATCTTTGCAGAAGAAGGCATCAGCATAGTAACCCATGCGGATGTTAAATCGGTTTGCCTGGAAGACAGGGCAGTTGTGGCGATTGCTCAAGTCGGAAACGAATCACGGAAGTTTCGCGCTGATAAAATCCTTATTGCGACAGGTAGACAGCCTAATACCGATAAAATTGCTCTTGAAAAATCAGGCGTAGCAATCGGTCAGCACGGACATATTTTGGTCAATGAATTTCTGCAAACAAATGTTTCACATATTTACGCCGCTGGCGATGTGATAGGAAGTGAACAAAACAGTCAGATGGCGACGCCATCTTTACCGACCCCCAAATTGGGATGGTGGGTATGACCGAAGAAGAAGGAATTAAGGCAGGGCATCCGTGTTGGTGTAACCCTTTACCGATGTCTCTTGTTCCCCGCGCTGGAGCGATTCGGGACACAAAAGGTTTTATCAAAATGGTCGCGGATGCAAAAACAAATGAAGTTCTCGGCATAACGATGATTGGCAACAGTGCTGGGGAAGTCATACACGAAGCGGCGATGGCCCTTCGCTTTAAAGCCAAGCTGAACGACTTTATTGATCTGCTGCACGTTTATCCGACAATGGCAGAAGCCCTGAAGATAGCCGCTATTTCGCGCTATAAAGATCCGGCCAAACTCTCCTGTTGCGCGGAGTAGCAGCGCCTTCAGTGCAACAATACGGAGGAAGAAACACAATGGGACTCTTGATGAGATATTTCCTGTTCGTTTCACCGGTAATTTTTCTGGCCTGGCTCGCGACCATCCAGGGAACAGTAGAAAATCAAGAAGGTATTTCCGGGAATGCAAAGGCGGCTTTCAGGACTATGCCGATCCCTGCATTGCTGAGATACCCGCTTTCAACGAACTTCAACAAAAGTACTCATCAAGGGGTGAGATAAAAGAGTGGTTAGAACAATACCCGGAACTCAAAGACAACAGCGCGGCTCAATACCGCAAGCACTAGAAGAGATAGGAAAGCTGCGTAAAACCAGCATCCCAAGAAGCTGACGTTTGCTTTAAAGAGCAGCCTCGCAATGTCAAAGACCGTACTTCATCTCGACTATATTTTCATCTCCGGTGATGAGCCACGGATTCGGGGCAGCTAATGTGACTCTGCCGGACTGCTCAGGATATGTATTTGATAAACATCACTTCGTTGTGTCGCTCGTTGTAAATCAGCTCGTCAACAATTTTATTGGTCATCAAAATACCGAAGCCACCTGCGCGCATACCTTTCTCTTCACGCACGAAGATATGGCGAAACGGTTCATCGGTCGGATTATTGACGGCGGCATGATCGAGTCGCGCCGGATCGAAGCCTTCCCCCGGGTCCTTGATCCAGCAGATGATTGATCGCTTCAGTCGCATGTACCTGACCTCGATCCGTTTGGTCGGATCCAGTTTGCCGCCGTGTTCAACAGCGTTTGATGCCATCTCGCGAAAGGCATAGGAAATGGCTTCGAGGATCTCCTGCGGAAGATCAGCGCCGAGTTCAGCGAGCAGTTTCTGGAGCGGTGCTATTGCATCGATGCTGCAGGGTAAGCGTAATTCGACCCATTCACGGAGGGCTGAAACCACCTCGATTTCCGCAGCCGGACATGAAGCGAGCGCAACGTTTACAGCCGATAGCAATTCCGAAACCGTGAAGGGTACGGTCACAAATTCACAGACGTGATTGCGTAACGCACTGATAACAACATCAGGCATTCCCTGCCGGATCATCATCAGGCACTTGAGATCGCGACCGCCCTGTTGCAACTTCTCCAGCAACTCGATTCCTTCCGGCCTCAAGGTCATTAGGTCTGTTATAACCAACTCGAACGTATCTGCTGCAAGCATCGTCAATCCGCTCTGACGATCGGGGGCGCTTTGCACCGTATGCCCGAAACTAACAATCGCTGACAGCAATTCATTGAGAAGCGATTGATCATCGAGAAGCGATTGATCATCATTCACCACGAGAATCTTGCTCATCGGCTATATCCTCTCGCCGCGCATCGCCCTTGCGGCGTTCCGGGGGCTAAACTCTCAATCCCCGCCAACTATATAAAGTTCGAAGACTTCTTCTTCTCTTCCTCCCCGAATCGGGCAGGCGCGCAACAGGCCGATCAGCCTCTCTGCCCGCGGCTCATCTGCCGTAACCAGAAATACCTCAGTAGCGCCCTCTGCCGTCGCCTCGATAACCGACCTGCCGACCATACTGAGATCACCGTGCTGAAAATCGCTCAGGCCCTCGGCGCGCAGCACGCGGTCGAGTACTCTGCAAAAATCCCGACGACATATCAAAACCAATGTTTTTGCTTTTTTCTCGTCCGTCATAGTCTCTCTCCGCGCGCATTGCGGCAGGCCTCTCGGCTCAACGCTCGGCGCTCTGGTGGCGCTTCTTTCGCGTCCGGCTCATATCTGCCTGGTAGTCGCGAATCCCATGCCAGAATAGAAAAATGGTCAGGATTGCGTTCGAGCCAACAAAGAATGCGAAGAATAGCAATTGGAAAGTTCGCATGTTGTTTGAAATCCCCCTTCGTTATGAAACTGATTGACTCCGCAATCACCTGCTCAATTTGTTCCGAGTGTCCGCTTTCTCAAAAAGAAGAACTTTCTGCCGATTGCCAGAAAAGCGATGATGGCGGCAACTGCCATAAGAATGATAAGACTCCAGAAGCCCGATTGGCTTATGGCGCCGAGCAGCGAATGCACTCGTTCGCTGAAGATATATCCTGAGATGGAGAAAACCGCTGACCATAAAATGCTGCCTATGGCGCTCAATACGAGAAACTTCAACACGGGCATAGCGGCAGCCCCTGCCGCTGGCGGCGCAAGCATTGCAAGCCCCGGTACGAACTTGCAAACGAGCAGCGACGAAGCGCCATATCTGGCAGCATACCTGGTGCTGCGCGACACGCACTGCTCTTTGTCGAGGCTTAACCCGCACATTGCCCTCACCATTTTCTCTCCCCTGCTTCTTCCCAACCCATACCAAAGGATGTCGCCCGCGACAGCGGCAACCGCAGCCAGAGTTACTATAAGAATCAGGGACAGTTTTCCTGTGGCTGCCAGAGTGCCTGCTATAACGAGCAATGGAATAGAGGTAATCGGAGCGCCTGAGAAATCCAACAACACTGTCAGAAAGACTGCCCAGTAACCGTAAGTTTCCAGAATGCGAAGCCCGTACTCCATATTCATCGCCTTTCGAGGATGTCACCTCTTCGAACCATTAATGCTCTTATTTTTCCTTTCCAAACCTGTCGCGCTCGAAGCAAGACTTTCATCTATTCGAGGTTTTGATTGTACCGAGCGGCAGAAATCTCATCAGTAGTTGCACTCACCCGATGCTCCGCCTTCGCTTCGCGGAACTGACTGGAACTGTTCTGCCCTGTGGTTGCAGCTACTGATGGGGCCGACTCCAGCCGGTAAAATGCCGCAGTGCAGTCATGGCACAGATGGATTATGTGTTTTTCATGAAGGAGTAGTTCTGCGGTCTGGCCGAGATGCTTCACCCGATAAACAAATAACCGAGGCCGTATCGGGCGAGGCAAGAGTGCGGCCACTCCAGGGCGCGTTGTGTCCTCCTGCGCCCTGGAGTTTCGGTAAATGAGGAGGGGAAAGAAGAGGAGCTAATAACCTTTGGGTAGGTAATCTGCAATCTGTTCCTTCGGGATGACTCAGGAAGCGGAAGTGTTCATCAACGGAATACTCACGCCTTCACGACCTTCGGGTGGAAGTGATCCTTCGGCTGAACAGATTGCACTACTCGATGATGTTCCCTCTGTTCGGGACGTGCCAGGAATGCTAGCAGTGCAGGTGCGTAATCTCGATCCGCACTCTGAGCTTTCAGCCGCTCTTATGGCAGGCGAACTTGTCGGCCCTCAAATCGATTCGTTCTCCATAAAGCCGAAAAATAAAGGATTCAACCTTAATCTTACGGGGAGAGATTTTCATCCCTTCGCAACGATTGAGATAACCAAGGGCGATCAGAATGTACGGCTGAAGAAGGCGATTGTAGAGAGTGACTCTCTTGCGCTGGTCAAAGTGCGTGATTCATCAGTCGTTCCGGGAACGCGACTAAGCGTGAGAGTAGTCAACCTCAACAACGTAGCTTCAAATGAAGTTGGTTTCGTTGCGCCGTGAATTTGGGGATGTTCAAACTGTCCTACTGATAAAGCAGAAAGATCATCTCTAACGGAGGCATGATCATGAATTAGCAATCTGAGCGATAAGGAGGCTGAACTTGGTGCCCGAAGCGAAAATGGAATCGCGCCTTCGGAAGTTCGAGATCGAAGCAATCTGTCACCTCAATTCACTGATGAAGGCTGCCATTCGGATCGAACGTAATCACGCGGAAGCAGAAGACGTAGTGCAGGAAACTTACCTGCACGCCTGGAAGTATTTTGACTCTTTCGTGCCAGGAAGAAGCTGCGGCGCCTGGATGTTTGGGATAATGTTCAACTTAATCAACAAGCACAAGGGCAAGCGAGCGCGCAGAAATGAATTGCTTTCCGAAAATGAAATGGATATTTCGAACTGGCAAAGGAAGGTGATCACTTTTGATCCGATCAAGAGGATTCAAGAGCAGCGGTTTCTTGAGACAATGGACATGTTGAATGAAGAGTACCGCACGGTTCTCTGGCTGGCTGTGGTCGAGGAATTCACTTACGGAGAGATTGCCGAGATACTGGGCATACCCATCGGCACGGTGATGTCGAGGCTGCATCGCGCGCGCCGCAATTTCCGCAGATTAGTGTAGATCAGGCGCATTGCTGGTCTGAGCGCTTGAAAACTGGGGTATGCAATCGTTTCTTCCAATACCGTTAGGAGCCTCACTGAAATCTCGTTTCATTTGATCCATACTACGGGTGCTCTGTACAGGACAAAAAATG
>DLHY01000038.1 GCA_002483445.1 Blastocatellia bacterium UBA7656 | reverse complement strand
CCCTCACCGCGTAACATCAGATATGATTGTGAAAACACGAATCGAATTTTACAGGAGCGAACGATGAGCGGCGCACTTACCCCACAGAAGACAGACCTCGGATGGGTCATCGAGATTCCGAAGGAAATGGCTCAGGCCATGGGTGTGGCTGAAGGCTCTCTGGTCGTGCTTTACGCAAAAACAGGCGGTCTCGAAGTTGAAATTTTGCCGCCCCCATCTCCGGAGTTGATAGAGTCAGTGCGGGAAACTTACGAAGAATTCAAGGAAGCCTTCGAAGAGATGAAAAGACTTGGCGACTGAAAGGACACACTATCTTTCCTACCCTGATGCTGTGCTGATTCATATCGTGCTGATGCGGATGATGGGTTGCGCAGGCGCGATGGCATCGTCTCTCTACTACACTGTCATAGACTCTCTAAAGGTGGAACTGTGGAATGACTGAAGTAACGATCCGCTGGCCCTTCGACAACACCCTTCACGAGGCACCCTTGTCGCCCGATCAAGTTGAGCTTGTTCTTGCTCGGCTTCGCGAGGCTGGCATTCCATCTCAACACTCAACTGAGCGAGTCGAACTGGTCGATGTCATCACTGGTACACCAACAGGGTACATACACTGTTCGGAGAGGTTTGTGGTCGACCCTCGGCACGAATATGTTGCGCGGGGTATCGTGTCCTCGGCGCTCGACTGACCACCACTGTTTCGTCATTCAGAGCCTCTTTCATGAAATCGAATCCTGGCTGCGTCATCACATCAGAGCTTGAAGCCTGAGAGACGATCATCCGAAGAAATAGGCTTCCAGAGTTTCTGCATAAAGCGCAGAGCCGAGGACAAGCTCATCGATATCGACGAATTCGTTTGGCACATGCGCGAGTTTGTCATCGCCGGGATAATGCACGACGGATGTGATGCCTGCGAAAAATAAATTCTTCGCCACCGTGTTTCCGCCGAACGTTTCGTACTTCATCGGAAGATCCAACCGTCGCGCCGCCCGGTCGAAGCTCTGAGTGATTACTGAATTCTTATCCGAAATGTGAGGCTCAGTTTCATGAAGCACACGGACGCGAAACTCCGCGTCCGAAGATTTCTTTTTCACTATGGCGATCTTCTCATCGATTCGTGCCAGCACTTCTGGTTTGGTTATTCCGCCGGGAAGTCGAAAGTCAATCGTCGCCTTCGCCACAGCAGGCACGGTGTTCGTCGATGATCCGCCCTGAATCGTACCCACGTTCATCGTCCATCCGTCGAATGATCGGTCGTAGTTTGCTCCCAAATCGAGCGTCTTTATTTCAGCGATCAGTTCAGCAAGCGGCACAATCGCGTTTCTTCCAAGTTCAGGCGTCGAGCCGTGCGCCTGAATGCCTATGCTTGAAATCTCAACCCACAGAATTCCTTTCTCGCCGTAGATAGATAAGTCCATGCGCCCGCCATCGGGTATGATGGCGACATCGAAATGAAGGCCGCATTCTTCGACCAGATAAATTATTCCGAGATGACTTCCCATCTCTTCATCAGCGGCGGCTATGAGATAAATCGTCCCGTCGAAATCCTTATGTTCTGCCAGGAAAGCTTTCGAGGCCGAGTAAGCGCAGGCGAAAGAGCCTTTGTCGTCGAGCGTGCCTCGTCCGTAAATGCGATTGTCGAGAATGGTCGGCTCGAAGGGAGGGGTATTCCATTGATCTATTTCGCCGGGAGGGACAACATCCATGTGAGAGACGAAGCCGATGGACTTTTTGCCTTCTCCCGTGCGTCCGACGATGTTGGTGCGGCCCGGCTCTTTTTCATAATAAGAAACTTCCATGCCGAGCGATTGCATACATCGAGTGACTATCTCTTTGCACAGATGTTCGTTGCCTGGGGGATTGGTGGTATCGTGGCGGACTAATTCACAAACTATATCGATTATTTCCTGTCGGTCGATGTGCTTTGAAAATCGCGAATTCAAAATATTTTCCTCCTCGTTCAGGTATGTGGTCTGATGATACTCGCGCTGTGGCGGAGCATCAAGCAGCGGCTTCGAAATGAATGCTCCTTTTGTGTTGACAGCACATCGTCAAATATAATATTCAATCTGAGCCTTCATTGCTCATTCTCAAGGTTGAAATCCTGGTCTGAAATTATCAAGCCGTTGCGGGGTGGGATCGAACGGCATACTTTTTTATCACCATCGCTATTCTTGCTTTCGAAGGCAATAAATCAGAGACTATGACTCAACAACACGACTATATGAAAAATGCCAAGCCAAAGCGAATTCGAGCCATCGATCTATTCTGCGGTGGCGGCGGCAGCAGTTGGGGTGCTTCGAAAGCAGGAGTGGAAATTGTCGCCGGTTTCGATAAATGGGAATTGGCTGGGAACGTTTATAAGGACAATTTTCCGAATGCGATTTTTTATGGCGAGGATATCACCGACATAGATCCAAAGGATGTTCAGAACGAATTGGGCGACATCGATCTGATCCTTGCTTCGCCGGAATGCACCAATCACAGCCTTGCTAAGGGTGCCAGGGAACGCTCTGAAGAGAGTCGCGAAACAGCTTTTCATGCGACTAGGTTCGCAGAGACATTGCAACCACGTTGGCTGATCATTGAGAACGTCGTCAGCATGAAGCAGTGGGATCGCTATCCTGAATTCATCCAGTTGCTAAAGATTGGTTATCACTGTCGGGAGTTGACGCTCGACGCAGCAGATTTTGGAGTTCCCCAGTCTCGGCGACGGCTCTTCATTTTGTGCGACAGAGACTCAGAACCGCCAGAGGTCAAGCTCAATGGTCGAAAGAAGTATTTCGCTCGGAGTGTGATAAATGGCAACGGCGCGTATGGCTTCGTTCCTCTTCGGGCCGATGGCCGCGCTGAAGCAACACTCGAACGGGCGGATCGCGCCATCTCCGCGCTTGGCCCGGATGCCGAATTTCTGATTGTCTACTATGGCTCCGACCGAGCAGGCGGATGGCAATCGCTTGATCGTCCCCTGCGCACAATCACAACACTCGACCGCTTCGCCTACGTCAGGCCGACGCCAGAAGGCCATGTCATGCGAATGCTCCAACCTGACGAACTCAAACTCGCAATGGGCTGGCCGAAGCGATTTCGCATCAATTACGGCACGCGCCGCGACAGAATCAAGATGATTGGCAACGCTGTTTGTCCACCAATGATGAGGGCTATTGTAAGGGTATTGACCGGCAGATGAACGAGAAGGACTTTGTGATGGGTCAACATCTAACTTATGCGGACCGCGAACTTCTGCTCCAGACTTTCGATACTCTGATAGCTGAATGGAATGGAGAAGACGAACAGTTATTAGCTGCTGCATGCAATTGGGCAAAGCAACTCGTGCCAAGTTGTGGGTTCGAGCATTCCCTGACGCGCGATGTTACGATCCTTTCTCAATATTTACTCGCTCATAAGGCAGATAAGGACATAGCAGAAATTGCACGTGGCGGTCTTCTCTATGTACTGCTTGCAAATCAAGATGGGCCGTCAAAGTTGGGTGAGCTTGGTCTACTAGATGACGCTTTCATTTCCAGTTATGCCGTTCACGAAATCCGTATCCGCCTTGGCGAGCAATCAACTCACAATCCCCCACGACTGACGCGAAACGAACAAAAGCACGCAGAAACCTTATTTCTTGAACTTGCTGAAAAACCCATCTTGAGTGATCACGATCTAATCGAAAAGTCCCGAATTACCGGCGAGGAATTAGCGAATCTCGCAGCGTGCGGCCTGTTTCGGAGACTGCAAAGGAACATCGACTTCCTCATTTCCGTTATTGGCAATTCAAATCGGAGCCAGGAGCAGCAATGTTATGCACGTGCAGCGCTGAGTTACTTGATATGTGAGAAAGATGCAATCGACGACCGCTTGGGAATCGTTGGCTATCTCGACGACAACTTCGTTGCCCAGATGGCAGTGGATATGATCGAACCGGCTCGCGGCCCATGGCTCGACATGCTCGACGCAGCGGTGGGTGCTTGGCCGTTTCTAAATGCCTTGGTGATCGATGATGGCAGCGGGGGGCGTCCAATTTCCGAGTACATGATTATCAACTCGGCTCTCTCATGTGCGCAATTGCGAGAGGATCATTCTGGTCCAACTGTCCTTGTCCTCCCATTCGCCGGTCCCACACCGTTTCTCCTCGGTTTTATTGCTACACTGGGGTTAGTTCAACAGTCAGGGCAACGCGAGGTGAAAGAGGAATCATTTTTTTCCGGGCAGAAGGTTCTTATAGACAACTATGCGGTTGCTGAGTTCGCTGGTGTGGAAAAAATCGCCGGTCGTCGAATGTTCGGTCTGACACAATATCGCCAACAACAAGGTCATCGCCTGAAATCCACACACTACTGGCCCATCTCGGATTTACGCCGAGTCGTTCCCGCCGACTGGTCGCGAGCCACGCGTGGCCAATTGATTTACGATCTGAGCAGAAGTGATGCTACGCTGCCAGCTTTGGAATACCTTTTCAATGCAAGCAAAACCGCATACCTTCCAGCCATCGCAAGAGAGGTACTCGTCGTGACACAGGTGGCTTCCGCACACGATTTGGCAAAGCGCCTTTGGCTCTACGGCCATCCGTTAAAGCAAGTTGTTCCTATGGGCCATCTCGTCGACAATAAAGTCAAGCTGTGGTCAAATTGCTTTGGCCAGCAAGAACCTCTGCTAGTGTTTGCCTCCGACTTGGATGCTGCTTGCGTCTACGCAGAAGAGAAACTCGAATTAATAGACCTAGTCATCATTGACACCGAAGGGCGAAACGCGAACAAAACCGCCAGCCTGAGAGAGATGAGATATTTGGACTTGAGGACGCTTGTTGTGACGCCGGAAAGGGCTGCGAATGAGTTGCCTATTGCAAGCGATGATTCTGCCGACCTATGGGAATGGGATACTGAGGATTTTTCTGCGCTGTTGTGGCCGCAAGACATCTCGGCCAATGAGAATGGGGTAGTTGCTCTTTACGAGCGCCGGTTGCAAACCCTGTCGTCGGCCGTTGCGCAAGTCAAGGTTATTGTTTGCCCGTTGGCTGATGAAGTTTTCGAGTCGGTCAGGCGATTGAAATCTCTTGCGAGACAGCGTGGAGAAGATCCGCTGGCTGATCTCGATGAGCTTGTGGCGTTGGCGTTTTACACCATGTTTCGGTTGCTCCGTTCGGCAACTCCACTGACAGATGACGTTCCGTCATTTTCGGATATCGAGCAGAATCTGAAAAAGATGAGCGAACTACAACACGGCTCACTTTACTTGTCCGAGGTGGAACGATCTTCAGCCGATGGAGCGGAGACGCTTTTGAAACACTTCTTCGACGAACTAAAGGCGGACAATCCGAAAGCTGGCGTCGTGCGAGAATTGTTGCACACCCAGCCAAGCCTAACGATCATCTGTCCAGACGCACGAATCCTGGTCGATCTGGAACATACTTACGCAGACCGGGAAATTCGCATACTCAACAACTATGACGACGCGGATGAATCGGAAATTCACGGAGCTATCATTCCCGGATGGTTTGGTAAAGACCGAATGGCAAAGTTGCTCGTTCCGCCAGTAACCCAACCGTTGCTTCTGGCTCTCTATGACATCGAACATCGGTGGCACAAAATGTTTCTCCATGAACGACAGAAGTACCGAAAGACGAGAACCAGTCACGGCAGTCGGTCGAAGCTATTTCCCGCCCTACAGGGCTGGTTCGAACGAAGTGTTGAACCATCACAGCCCACTGAAGAAGACAGTTCCAGTCTGCAAGAGGTGGAAGCTATCCAGGAATACGTCCGTACGACGTATCAGCAGCGTGCTTATCGTGCAGCCAAATCTGATGGAAGCGAAGCTGAAGTTCCAGCGCGCCTCGTGTTGTTCGAGGGCGACGCGTATACCTTCTTGAGGAAGTCGTTCAAAGCGAACGTGGTAACGCACCTGCTCGATGCCGCCATCGAAGACGCAGGCGAAGAGGATGTGAATGTCAAACGCAAGACCGTGGAGGACTTGAAGGTGGGCGATGCCTTGTTGTTCCATCGCCGGTCGGATCGCGACGTGATCCGCATGGCTGCGGACGAGGAACTGCTGGACGGTGTGCGGGAAACAGCCGCGCTGTGGCAAAAGGCACTTATCAACTATGCGCAACAGAAGGGCGTAAAATCCAAGGATGTTTGTCAACGCCTCAAGCAAGAAGGCTGCCCATTACACCATCAAACCATACGTGGATGGATGGAAGATGAGGGCATGATCGCTCCTCGCCAGTACGAACGGGATGTCCCCATCGTCGCCAAGGTGACTGGCGACCCGCAACTTAACAGCCAGCTTGAAACGGTGCTTGATGCCATCCGTACTGTCTTCGGCGCACACCAGAAAGCTTCGCACAAATTGGCGCGTCAGGTTCTGCACCGTGCTATCGAGATTCTGAGGGAAGAGCATCGCCAATCGAAGCTGATCGAAATTGGGTCCGACATCGTGCTTGTACGCGTTGTTGAAATCGACGATTCCGATACTCAAGTGCGGGTGTCTGTAGCGAATCGTTTGCAGGAACTTGACCAATGGCACGCATGATTCCGGCAACAATTCACCCACGCGTGCGGAGTGGTGCTGAGAGACTGTTGTTCGACATCATCCGCGATGCGCCGGGTACCGGCGACTGGGTATGTCTACATTCGTTGGGGTTGGCGCGACACGCCACGAAACGACGTGGAGAAATCGACTTCCTCCTACTGACTCGTAAGGGTATTTTCGTTCTCGAAGTTAAGGGCGGTGGCGTCGCTCGTCACGGCGGCGTCTGGCGGTTCACGGATCGCTACGGCGAGGTTCACGAGAAGCATGAAAGCCCGTTCGATCAGGCTTCCAGTGCAATGTTTGCACTCGAAAACGATATGCGCCAAGAGTTTCATAGTGATGAGCGGCGCTCACGATTGTTGTTTGGTTATGGAGCAATGTTTCCAGACATCGTTTTCGACGAAACCGGCTGTGAAGCAGACCGCCAGTTGCTTTATGACGCGCGCGACCGTCGCAAGCCCATAACCGAGTATATTGATCGTCTGGCAGCGTTTGCCCGCAAAAGCGATTCGCGCGCTCGCTATGCACCCTCAGAGAAAGATATTCAAACATTAGTGAATTTCCTGCGACCGGATTTCGATTTAATTCCGCCACTCGGTGTCCAGGCAGATGCCATTGCTGAGAGGTTGATATCGCTGGAGAAAGAACAGTATGCGGTAATCGACGCTTGGGAACAGTACAACCATCCGCGAGTATTAGTGCAGGGCGGAGCCGGGACCGGCAAGACGCTACTCGCCCTCGAAACTGCTGTGCGTGAAGCTCGGAAACCAAACTGTGACGTATTGCTGATTTGCTATAACCGTTTGCTTGCGAGGTTCCTTGAGGAAAACGCAAAGGCTCGTCATTCGTCAGGCGGGATCGCTGTCAAGTCGATTTACAGCCTGCTGAACGACCTGATCGGTTCGTCACCGCTTGCAGACGAGTTTGAAAGCAAGCGAGCTATCACAGACGCATCGAAGGTCTGTCGCGAACTCTATCCTGAATACGCGTTACTTGCTCTGGTCGAGTCGAAGGTTACGCCTGTTAAATCACTGATCATCGACGAAGCTCAAGACATAATGACTTCGGGTTTGCTGGATGTAATTGACGCATTTGTGGAAGGCGGGCTCAAACTTGGACGATGGCGGATCTTCTGCGACGTGAACAATCAAGCCAGCGTGTTCGGAGCCTTTGATCAAGCGGCTTTGGAGCGGCTATTGGGTTATGGACAACTGTCAATTTTGGTTACCAATCGCAGGAACACGAAACCGGTTGCTGATGAGACCGCGATGCTGACGCGACCTCGAATCGCTGCTCCGGCGTCTGTGTCCGGGATTCCGGTTCAGTACAGTTGGTACGACAAGCCGGACGCGCAGATGAGCAAGCTGTCAAAGATTGTGAAGCGATTGCTTGGCGAGAAAGTATCCCCCAGTCGTATCACTGTTCTTTCACCGCTCAGCGTCGAGAAATGTTGTGCTTCATCAATATCCGATCCTCAGTTTGTATCTGTGGGATGGAACAATGTGTGGGAGATTGCAACTGGCAAATGTCGGTCGGCCAGCTACTGTACGGTTTCAGCGTTCAAAGGGCTGGAAAACGACTTCATCATTCTGACAGACATTGAAGACCTGGATTCCGAATGGTGGAGGTCAGTGATTTATGTGGGGATGTCACGAGCGAAGGTTGGGCTGCACTTGCTCCTGCACGAATCGTTGCGCAACGTTTATGAGATGCGCCTGCGACAGTGGATGGAAGAGCACAACGCGGAACCAATGAGCGCCGAATGATTGGAGGCAAACATCATGACACACGAGGAAACCTTCAGACAGCAGTTGATTGAAGCCCTTCGTCGCGAGTTGGTTGGTCCGCCTTGGTCAGCAAACACAGCGGAAAACGAAGCCGATGTTGAAAAGGTTGAACAATCGGATGATGTACTGCAAGAGTCTCCTGTCCAAAGATATTCTGCGGGCGTGCTGTTTCCGTCCAGCCAGCCGATCAACGAGATCGAAGACACCGAGGTGTTCGATGAGGAAGCTGATGTTGAAGAAGGCGAACCAGAAATTTTTGCTGATGAAGAGGTGCCAGACTCGGACAGGCCAGGCCGGGGCAACGACGCGATCAGCGATGCATACGACGAAACGGTCCGGCTCGCCAATGAATTCTTCCCAGCCGCGATTGGGTTGACGTTCATCGCCAACATGCCGAACGATGGGCTGATCATTCAGCCGCGCGCAGCCGTGTACAAATCACAAAAGCCAGCCGACCCGGATTCAAAACTGCGAGAGTGGCACCGGTCGGTATTGGATATCAAACCGGTCATACTGAAGATTCCGAAGGATACTGATAGTGATCTGCAGTCGTTCGACCTTGCGGAACATTTGCGGCTGCGAGTCATCTCTCATCGTCGCCAGAACGGATCGTTCCTCATCACCATCTCGATGCTCAATACGAGGGCAGCCACAGGCGACAGGTTCCCGTCCGGTACGGACTGCTTTTTTCAGACTGGGCTTGATGTAACAGCACCAGACAACGGATATGTGTTCCGTGAGTATCACCCATCGACGCGCTCGCTAAAAGATACAGAAGAAGCCGCGCTGGAACTTCTCTATCGTAACCGCAAGGCATATGCTGTGGGGCACGGTTGCGCCGCTGACTGGGGGGAGGAATCGGAAGGCCGAACCAATCGGATCACAACGTCCACTATGCCCGCGTTCAAAGTCGCTCCCGTTCAACCACGAGAGGGGGACGGCGATGAACTGAGCATGTTTTTCCTTTCCGGTGCTGAAGGAACCATTGGGCGTGACAGAATCTCACAGGTGCTTGAGAATCTCGTACAGGAATACAAAACGTGGATCGAAGGCCGAGACAAAGAGGTCGATGCGTTGCCAGAACGTCTTCGAGATGCCGCTCGAAATAATTTGGACGATTGCCGTCAGTGCCTGTCTCGGATTCAGGCCGGCATCGAATTGCTTCGCTCCAATAACAAGATGCTGACGGCATTCATGCTCGCCAATGGTGCCATTCTCATGCAGCAATATCACTCGCGCCGCGATAGGCGTTCCCTCGCGGGTCAATGGGAAGACTTGCCGACGAGTTACGAACCCAAGGATAATCGAGCGAGCCGATGGCGTACATTCCAGCTTGCGTTCATCTTGATGAATCTGCCATCGCTTACAGGACAAGAAGACGGTGCTGAGCACCCGGATCGAAAGTTGGTGGATTTAATCTGGTTTCCCACTGGCGGCGGCAAGACAGAAGCATACCTGGGCTTGGCCGCATGCGACATATTCTTTCGGCGTCTGATGAATCCTGACAATGCAGGCTGCACCGTGCTGATGCGCTACACATTGCGACTGTTAACGGCGCAACAATTCCAGCGGGCAAGTTCCATGATCTGCGCTTGTGAGTTGCTACGTCGTGAGGATCCCGAAGCACTGGGAAAAGAGCCGATCACCATCGGTCTTTGGGTCGGCCAGTCATTGACACCTACCCGTCGCGACGAAGCTATCAGAGCAGCCAACGCCCTTGCAAACAACCAGAACAGGGCCGAGAACCCGTTTCAACTGCTGAAGTGTCCATGGTGTGGAACCGAACTGGACAATCACAATCATCTTGGCTACCTTCCGCATCCGAATCCCAGAACGGTCATCTTTAAGTGCCCCGAACATCGCTGTCCATTTTCAACACGGTCAAAGCGGCTTCCTGTCATGGTCATCGACGAAGATATTTACGAATCGCCACCGACACTCATCATCGGAACGGTGGACAAGTTTGCCATGCTGGCGTGGCGTGGAGAGTCAGGTCGCATATTCGGCCTGCACACAAACTATGATCCTCCTGACCTTGTAATTCAGGATGAGTTGCATCTTATTTCCGGGCCACTGGGTTCAGTCGTCGGTCTGTATGAAAGTGTAATTGACCTGCTTTGTTCATGGCGCGGTCACGCACCCAAGGTGGTCGCATCGACAGCCACTATCCGTCGAGCCCCGCAACAGTGCCAATCACTTTACGACAGAAAAACGTTTCAGTTCCCGCCCCAAGGGCTGGACATTTCCGACTCATTTTTCGCCGTGGAAAATTCACAAGCACCAGGGCGAGTCTACGTTGGTGTGTTCGCATCTGCCGCGCCGTCATTCGTGACCGCAATGATTCGCACACTGAGTTCGTTGTTTCAGTCATGTAAATCGATCCCGCTTTCGGATGGCGATGAAAGCTGCCGTGACCCGTATTGGACGGTGCTTCAGTATTTCAACAGTCTGCGCGAACTAGGCCACGCCGCCACGCTCGTCGAGGCTGACATACCCGAATATATGTGGGCAATTGCCAGTCGCGACCACATTCCGAAGGAACTTTGCCGCCGGCATCTC
Source organism: Blastocatellia bacterium UBA7656 (assembly GCA_002483445.1). GTDB lineage: Bacteria > Acidobacteriota > Blastocatellia > UBA7656 > UBA7656 > UBA7656. Next base: position 16,075 of record DLHY01000038.1, on the reverse strand, counting down.
TCCAGCGAAGAACTCACCAGTCGCCGAACTGCGGACGAAATTCCGAAGATACTCGACCGGCTTGAAGTGAAGTTCCCGCGCAAATCGGATGATGATCCGTACCCCCTGGACACGCTACTGGCGACAAACATGATTTCTGTCGGCGTGGACGTTCCACGTCTTGGTTTGATGGTCGTTGCTGGTCAACCGAAAACCACATCAGAGTACATCCAGGCTACGAGCCGAGTAGGTCGCACGGATAAAGCTCCGGGCTTTGTTGTCGCGATGTACAACCCAGGAAAGCCGCGAGATCGGTCGCACTACGAACACTTTCGGGCATATCACTCAGCGTTTTACAGATTCGTCGAACCAACGAGTGTCACGCCGTTCTCGATTCCAGTGATGGAACGGGCGCTTCATGCAGTACTGGTCGTGGTCGCACGGCATTTAGCCCATGTGCAGACGCCCGACAAGATTGATCCATCGGCAACGATAATCGACGACGCGCTTGAATACTTCCGCTCGCGTTGCGACCGCGCGGATCCTGAACACTCGACCCTAGTCGTGAACAAACTGCGCGCGCTGCTGAAACAATGGAACGAGTTCAAGCCCGGAATCTGGGGCGGATTCGGCAGACCGCCTGAAAACCAACCGCTGATGTATCCCGCTGGCACAGAGCCACGGGTAGAATGGGACGTGTCCTGGCCGACACCAACATCCATGCGAAATGTTGACGTGGAGTGCCTCGCGCGAGTGATTTCCACCTATCCGGATCCCAATGAATGAGCAACGGAGAGTAAGCGATGGCTCAAAAATCTGTGCGACGATCCCAGGCAATCACACCTTTTGGCATAGGCGCTTTGGTGGACTTTCCCGGTCAAAGCCTTATGGCCGCGGGCCTGGACGTGTGGCCTAACCAGCCTGAATGTCAGATTTGCGATGACCGTCTGGCAAGACGGCTTGGCGTGGAATACTTCCGCTCTCCTCCTCCTTCTCCGCAAGAGGGCCATCAGGGTGCTTATCTTCCCTTCGTGCGATTTCCGCTTTGGCACTTTTGCCCTCGGTGCCGAACGATGAAGAATGCAAATTGGAACGACGCCTACCTGCCGCGCTGCGACAGCACACTTCGACCTTTGCGTACCGGAGCCCCGCCTTGTGAGACACTTCCCGAACGAAAACGCTGGCGCATGGTTCCGCTGCGTTTCGTCGTGGCCTGCGAGAACGGACACATCGATGACTTCCCCTGGATTTCCTGGGCACACAGCCGGCCTGGCCAATTGTTAGAAGGTGCCAATGTATGTAGTGATCCACTTCTACGATTTAACTATACCGGCAAAGCTGGCTTGATGGGATTATTGGTTAAGTGCGAGAGATGCAACGCTAAGGCACGATCTATGATGGGATCAGCGGGACCGAACTCGCTTAAGGGCTTGAAATGTGAAGGCAGAAGACCCTGGCTGGGGCCACATGGCAAAGAAACCTGCCCATCTGCTGATCCGCCTCGAATGTTGCAGCGCGGTGCGACCAATTTGCATTTCTCGAAGATCGCCAGTTCCATCCTTATTCCGCCGTTCAGTGATCCAATACGCAAGATCGTGGATGACTCTCATAATTGGAGTGTGTTGACATCGGGCGTAGAGGAAGGCGGGACACTCGACGAAATGAGGCTTCGCATCTTCGCCGAAATGAAAAAGCTCGACTTTCAACACTTGAAAGAGGTTGTAGCACAGAAACTAACTGGCGTCGGGCTTGGTAACAGCACGCAGACTGAGGAAGATTACCGCTTCTCCGAATACAAGGCCATGCTGGAGTCGCCCAGTACCACGGAGCAGGAGTTTATCACTGTAAAGCCGGAGATGAGCAACTATGAAGACGAGATATGCAAGTATATTGACCAGATCGTACTGGTGAAGAAGCTGGCAGAGACAAGAGTGCTAACTGGCTTCTCGCGAATCAATCCACCACCATACCGCGAGTTCGACCAAAACGACCAATCGCAGTTGAGCCTTCAATCGAAGCCGTGGTTGCCTGGAGTACGGGTCTATGGCGAAGGGATTTTCTTTACGTTGAAGAAGTCGAAGATCAACGAATGGCTCAATGAGGCAGACAACAGGCGTTATGAAGAAATCTTCGCCAACCACAAACGCATCTACATCAATCTGGGTCGAAAACCACGGGAAATCCCATCCACGTTTTTCCTGTTGCACACACTGGCCCATATCCTAATCCGCCGGTTGAGTTACGAGTGTGGTTATGGAAGTTCGTCGCTGCGAGAGCGAATTTACTGTTGGGAAGGTGACAACCGCGAAATGAATGGCATTCTGATCTACACCGCAGCGGGGGACAGCGAAGGAACAATGGGTGGTCTCGTTGAGCAAGGAAAGCCTGGTCGATTCGAGCTCTTGCTAAACAATGCGCTTGAAGATGCTCTTTGGTGTTCAACCGATCCACTTTGTGTCGAAAGCCACGGACAAGGTATCGACTCATTGAACCGCGCGGCCTGTCACGCCTGCACATTGCTGCCGGAAACCAGTTGTGAGGAAGGAAACCGCTTTCTTGATCGAGTGGCACTGATTGGCAGGCCGGATAAGATTTCGCTGGGTTTCTTTAACCAAATTGTGATGAAATTCCTATCTGGCGCGACTGATCAATGAGAGGAGTTATTCTTGCACTTGAAGACGGAGGATAATCGTTCTTGAAAGCTCGTTCAAAAGCTAACTCTCTTGAGAGTATCCTCGATACACTCTCCAATCTATCAGATGAGGAAGTCCTGTCTTACCGCGCCGCTATCGATATAACCTTGAGAAATCGGAATCTTTCCTTCAATATCGGCAAACTTGGAGAGATGCTGGTAATTGATTATTTCAATTCGACTCCTGGACTTCCTAATCTGCAGCCATCACCAACAGGCACCAAAAATGTTGATGCACTATCACGCAATGGGGACAGGTATTCCATCAAGACATTGTGGGCTGCCAAAAAAACCGGGACAATCTACCCGGATTCAGACAATCCCGAAAAGCAGCTTTTCGAATTTCTTCTTATTGCGAAATTGGACAAGAACCTCAAGATTGAATGCATCTATCAGTTCACCTGGGAGTCATTCATCAAAGTTCGAAGTTGGGATAAACGCATGTCCGCTTGGTACGTTTCATTCTCACAGAAGAATTTTCAGGCTGGCATGTGTTACACATCCCGATAACTATGGAAATCCCTTTTTGCCAATGGCCGATGTTCTAACACCAGAACAGCGTCGCCGCTGCATGTCTGCCATTCGGGGCAAAGACACCAAACCTGAAATGGTGGTGCGTCGCCTAGTTCATGCAATGGGGTTTCGCTATCGGCTTCACCAAAAGAGCCTGCCGGGAAAACCTGATCTTGTCTTCTCTCGTCTCAAAAGAGTGATTTTTGTTCACGGCTGCTTTTGGCACATGCACCGCTGTCGTTACGGACGAGTCGTTCCCAGGACGAACGCGGAATTCTGGCGGGAGAAACGTGAGGGAAACGTGGAGCGCGACAAGCAAACGCAACGAGAACTCCGGCGGCGTGATTGGGAAGTCCTGGTTGTTTGGGAGTGCCAGACCAGCCCGAAGCGGCGGGAGTGGCTTTTGAAACGCTTGGATTTGTTTCTGTGCATGTGAAAGCACCTTGTCAGCTATCAGGCTGAATACTGATGGTTGAAAGCTGGGAAATAATGGCTGAGGACTGATAGCTGAAAAAGAAGATGTGCCGAAGGAGAAAAACCGATTCATCGGGTTGGCGGAAGCGTGCAAGCGGTTCGTTGCGACTGACTTTTGAAAGCTGCCATTATCAAGCAGCAGCTTCGAAATCGAAAGATGAAAACTCTTGTCTCAGGTCAGAGCGTGTGCTATAAAGGCGGTATCCCGACAATATGCCCCTGCGCTGTCATTTCCAAGGGTGCTGGATTTCCTGAAGTACCGAAGGCGTTTTTGGAAGGGATGATAATAATCGGCTCCTTTTTCCCTGCGCCGGTTCACTACTGAGGAGAAGCGATGACGACTCCGGTCGTAATGTATGAACAGGAGTACGAGCAACTGAAAAACGTTATCACCCGCCTGTGCGCGGATGCCAACGCCAAATTCGTCTTCCTTGTTGATAAAAGCGGTCAGCAGATAGCCGCGCACGGCGAGATGCTCAACCTCGATACGACGAGCCTCGCCAGCCTGACTGCCGGAAACGTGGCGGCTACAGACGGTCTGGCTCATCTGATAGGCGAGCGCGGCTTCCCTGTGCTTTCGCACGAGGGCGAGCGCGATCATATGTACATATCGAAGGTGGCTTCGCACATCATTCTCGTGGTCATCTTTGACGAGCGATCAAGTCTCGGACTGGTGCGGCTGAGGGTCAAGCGCGCGACCGGCGAGATGACCTCGATATTTGAATCCATAGATTCGAAAGTGGCCCGCGAGCGCGATGTGGGAGTGGGATTCGATTCGCCCTTCGCGGAAATAACCGAAGACGATATAGAAGCTCTGTTCAACTGAACGGGAATGCCCCTGGCGGAAATAACCTCAGACCGGCGGAAGCCGGCATTGAATTGATAAGGGATACAGCCTTGACGTTCATCAACTACGCATCGCGCGAGATCAACTGCAAAATCGTTTACTACGGCCCCGGACTGGGCGGCAAGACTACCAATCTGCAATACATCTACGATTCAACTGCGGCGCAGTCCAAAGGCAAACTTATCAGTCTGGCGACAGAGACCGACCGCACTCTGTTTTTCGACTTCCTGCCGTTAGACCTCGGCACGGTTCGCGGATTCAAAACGCGCTTCCACCTCTATACCGTCCCCGGTCAGGTCTTCTACGACGCCAGCCGCAAACTCATACTCAAGGGCGTCGATGGAGTAGTATTCGTCGCCGACTCACAGCGCGAACGAATGGACGCCAACGTCGAGTCGCTCTACAACCTCGAACTCAACCTCAAACAGCACGGATACGAACTCGACAAACTTCCCTATGTGGTACAGTTCAACAAGCGCGACCTGCCCAACATAGTCTCTTATGAAGACCTCAAATCCGAACTGGTGCGCAACGGCGAGCCTATATTCGAGAGTGTAGCCAATCGCGGCATAGGCGTATTCGAAACCCTGAAAGCCGTAGCGAAACAAGTGCTGATGGAGTTGCGCAAAAACAGCGGCGGATGATGATGCGCAGCTTCGCATCGAATCTGCCTTGAGCCTGATTTTTTCTTCCCGCGAACAAATCTCGATGCCTGAGATGAATTGATTCTTGACTCCATCTTCCCGCGACCATAAGATACACACCGGCCTGAAAGGTTGTTGAACGCCCCTGATCACGCGCTGATTTTGATGTTGGATTCTGCGTCGCCTGAGAACCCGACCAAGACATGCGCAGGCATTAGATATCATCACGAACTAAAAAGGGAGAAAAGATGAGAATGAGCGTAAAGCAATCAAAGCGCGCGGGCAGAGCCTTGCCTGTAGTCGCGCTGAGTCTGTTCTTACTGGCAATACCGCCTGGCATCTGGAGCGGGAAAGATGCTCTGGCGGCGGCGGTCGCGCCTCTGCCACGACCCGCTTTCGATTGCTGTCTTGTGGATGACAGTTCCGGCCTGACGCTTCAATTCAGTTCCAGCACAGGCGATTATCAGGTCGCTGATCAAAGCGGCGCCATCCTTCTTACAGGAACCGGGAAAGTGACGAAGAAGGGCTGTGTGAAAACCCTCAACCACGTAGCCCTTGATCGAAGAGTTAGAGGCGTACTCGATACCTGCGCCGAAAGGGGCAACGCCGGGATACAGATTCTTATGCCCGCGCCATGCGCGATGACCATCACTGACCGGGACACGGATGATAATGAGTGTGTGATCGGCAAAAGCGATTAGCTATAACCATTCGCCCGACAGCTTGCTTTATTGAAAGGAAGGGCTGACCGTTCGTCGATCAGACCTTCCTTTAGTTTATTCACTGTTTTTTACTGCGCGCTTGCCTAAGCAATGATTTCGCCCTTGAAGAGTTGGGATTGTATTCCAAAGCCTTGATCGCCTGAATCGCCGCCTCTTCGAAATCGCCTTCGGCAAGACATCCTTCGGCCATAAGCAATCGCGCATTTAATAATTTCGGATCGAACGCTATAGCGTTGGCGGCATATTCCTTCATCCCCCGCTTATCCCTTTCGGCGCGCGCAAGGTAGGCGAGCAACATATAACTCGCTTCGGGTGTGAGCGAATGAGCGACGGATTTTTCCGCTTCCTGAAGCCCAAGCTCGATGGCCGCGCGCTTTTGCTTCACGTCCCGGTCGTCCGTATCCCACCGGCCTTTCACTTTCAGAGAATCGGCGTAATCGACTAGCGCGCGGGCGGCGAGAAAATTATACGCGCCAGTCGGGTCGGGGCTTTGAACGGCAAGGCGCGCGTTCGCTATCACGCCATCGAAATCCTTTGCGCGCGCTGAAACCATTGCGCGCTTCAAAGCCGCGTCCGCCTCTGCGAGCGAAACCGCATACCAGACCGAAGCGAGAAAAATCGCGGCGCACACCCCGACGGCTATCCACGCCGCCCATCGAGTGAGAGACTCGACCGTAAGTTTTTCCCGCTCGATTCGTTCATCTGTCACATTTGACGTTGCAGCCGCGATGGCCATCATAGCGAAGAAGTAAAGCCCGGTTGGAATCTGATCGTAGATGAAAAAATTATGCGCGGCCACAGCCGCAAGCGATGAGATCAATCCGGCGATGACGAGTTTCAATCCCCGGTCCGACGCCTTTCGACGCGAGCGAATCAAAAGCGCGAAAGCTGAGACGATCATCGCGACATAAAGAATCGCGCCCGCAAGCCCATGTGAAATCGCGGCGTCGAGATAGGAATTGTGCGCGCTCTCGTTGTTCGTTATAGGCGAAAGGCGCGCGATCTCGTCTGATTTGTAAGCCAGAAAAGCCTTGCTGAAACCTTCCGGCCCGCTGCCCGCCAGAGCGAACCGGGGAACCATTCTCATCGAATCGCGCCAGAGCAACGTGCGTCCGGCTCCCGTGAATCCTTCAGCGGCAAACGAACGAGCGCGAACGAGCAGGCTTCGCGACACGGGCGCGACGATGATAGTCGCAACGGAAACAAAGATGACGATGGCGGCTACGGCAATCGCTCGTTTGCTCAACCTTACGCTGCCCCGCCACAGATGCAAAGCGGCGAAGGTCATCGCGCCCGCAATCAGCCCCACCCACGCCCCGCGCGTGCCGCTCATCAGTATCGCCGCAATCGCAAGGGCCGTTGCCGCTATCGCTATTCGTCGGGAGCTACCGCTTGAAGCAAACGCCAAAGCAGCGCCAAGCGGCGCGGTGTAGAGCAGAAAGTTCCCCAGATAATTCGCGTGTCCGAGCGTCCCCACAACGCGCACCACCTGACCTTCAGGCGTGTTGAAAGTGTAGAGGCTCTCAGGCAGAAACGGGTCTTTGCCGAAGTACTGAGCCACCGCATAAACCGCGACTGTGAGGCCCACGATCTCCATAACCCACACGAGGTTCATCAATCGCTCACGATTGGCTCCCACAGCCACTATCACGCCGATGAAGCATACGAAAAAGCAGAGCCTCGTCAACAGCCCCATCTGATTGAAGTGACTTCCGAAAAGCGATCCGAGAGGAACGACGCCAAAGACAGTAGAGAGGGCGACGGCAAGCAGGAAAAGCGAAACGATAGCGACGTGCCGCGAGCAGAGCGGGCTGAATGAATGACCGCGCTTTGCCGCAATCACGAGCAGGAGCAAAACAAATGACGAGCCGACAATCAGGAGCGCGAACTTGGGAAGCACGATAGTGCGATAAACGGCGGTCGAGAAAATCAGAGGAACCAGAGCGATCACCGCTGCGCACGTCCAGAAGAGCGCATCACTCAGGCGATCAGTTTCGATTTTCGGCGCGGATTTTTGTTGAGAGTCTTTTTTCACAATTCATCATCGAGTCAGATTGATTGCGCCTCTCGGATTTGGGCGAAAGGTTTTCTTTTTCTCAGCATATCGAGAATCAATAAGGCCGACGCTGCGGCGACTATGTGCTTGAGCGAGTGACCGCTGATTATACGGCCTGCGGAAAAAAACTGCGCGTCCGCGAGTTCAAAAACCTTCGCCGCGCCGTAGACCGCGAGAGCTACAAGAAACTGGCCGCCGCGCGTATAACGGGGCGGGAAGAGTCCGAGCAGCACGGGTATTGCAAGGAGCGGATAAAACTGCACGATAGCGTAAAGCCGCAGATCGCCCTCGCCTCTCGCTTCGGTTATGCGCCAGTAGAGAACGCTTGCAAGGCCGACGAGGAGTAGCGGCGCGAGCAGGCCAATACCCGTTTTTACGCTGACGCGCTCCGAGATGACGGCGGCAAACACCGACATAAAGCCGAGCGTCATCGGCAGGCGATCCCAGAACAGCCGGTCGTTGTCAGGCGCGAGATGATAATATGACGAGCCGATGGATGTGAAGGCAACTCCTAAGAAGAAGACTAGGTAAGCCCATCGCTCATGCGGTTGAAGAAAAAATTCCCGGCTCTTATTTTTCAACAGCATCCACAGCCCCGCTGCGCCTGCCAGAATGAAAGGAAAGTTGGAGGCGACATTGAGAAAATTCGGGATGCTGAAGATCGTTCGCCCGTCAGCGAAGTTGTGATAGTCGAGGCTCTGAGGGATGGGCGGGAGGATGAATAGAGCCGCAGGTATCGCCGCTGCGGCGAGTATGAGGGCGGCCTTTCCGGAAACATATCGCATTATGCATGACTCCGACGCCACACTCAGGCAAATTCAAGAAAATTCGGCGGCGCATAAAAGCCACGTTTGCGCAAAGGCTCAGGAGACTCGGTCTCGCACAAAATGCGCAGACGTTTCATGTTTGTCGCTGCCTTGAGCAGATAAATCGGTTCAGGCAACGGGCCGACATCTTTTGCCCACCGCGGCGGCGTCTGTCGCAAACGCAATGCAAACAATTCCACCAGCGAATCAGCGGCAGCGAGCAGGCGCAAATCATTCGTCTGCGGTTTCGGACACTCGCTCAGGACGGGGCGCTCGCCCAATAAATCCTGAGTCAGGCTGCGAAGCAACAAACCCTCTCCATTTAGCGCGGCTTCGGCCAATTGTTCAATCGTCACCATAAAGCGTCTCCCACAAATCCGCGAAAGCAAATTGCGCTTTCAATTCATCGCCCGGAATCAGAAAGGGTTCCACTGCAAGCCAGATTTCATTGCGGCTGCCGGACATCTCTTGCAGCAAACGGCGCGCGTCGGCGATGTCGATATCGTCTCGCCATGCTGATAACTTCATCGCCAGCAATTGTGCCGTCGATGGACTGCGAACTTCAATTCCGGGAGCCGAGAAAATGACAGGGCCGGAACTGATCCCGATCATAAAGCCTTTAGCCCCATCATTGAGCCAATCGTGCGGCCAGCCGAGTTCATCCGCGACTGCCTGAGCCAACTCTCGCACTTTAGCTGTTTCGGGCGGCGCGAGGATGATTGCATCCACGTCGCGCGTAGCCTCCTGTCGGGTGATGGTCGACATGGTTTTGAATCAGCCTTCGAGGAAACGATGAACAATGGACTCAAGCGAGACTCGCGCATCTCGTTCGACGTAAGAAAGTTCCAGATGGACTGATAACTCGATTTGACTGAGTGTGTCTTACTGTCTCTCGGACAGATGATCGTTGACTCCGCTGACGATGTCGCTGATGGTTAGAAATTTCGGAATGGCGTCGTCGGGTATCTTGATCCTGAATGCCTCTTCCAGTCGCAGGGCGATGTTGAGCGCGTCGAGCGAGTCCGCGCCCAGGTCTTTCATCAGGTGAGTCTCAGGGTTTAGCTGGTCTCTGCTCACGCGGAGTTCAGCAGCGATTATGTTCTTTACAACATCCTCTACAGATTGAACGGCTCCTCTGGTCATGTCCAAATTTCCTCAAGCTGTAATATCGTTGCTGCCCGTGGCGACTAGCACCGCGTTGTTGCCGCCGAATCCGAACGAGTTTGAAAGCGCCGCTATCCTCGCTGCTGTGGCTTTCAACTCTCTCGCGCCCTCGGTCACATAATCCAGATCGCACTGCGGATCGGCCTCTTCGTAGTTGATCGTCGGAGGAATCTTTTTGCTCTCTATCGCAAGAACTGTGGCGATGAACTCGATAGCCCCCGACGCGCCCATCGAATGTCCGAGCATGGACTTGATCGAAGACACGGGAATCTCTCTCGCCCGACTGCCGAAAACTTTTTTCAACGCTTCAGTCTCAGAGATATCGTTGAGCTTCGTGGCCGTGCCGTGCGCGTTGACATAGGCGATCTCTTCAGGCTGAACGGCGGCATCGCGCAAAGCGCGAAGTATCGCGTGCGCCTCGCCCTCCGAGTCTGGAAAAGTTATGTGCGAGGCGTCGGCGGTCGCCCCATAGCCGATTATCTCAGCGTAGATGTGCGCGCCGCGCTCGCGCGCGCTTTCAATCGTTTCCAGCACGACTATCCCTGCGCCTTCCGAGAGGACGAACCCGTCGCGGTTTGCGCTGAAAGGCTTGCACGCGCGTTCGGGCGGATCGTTCTTTGTCGAAAGCACGCGCATATCTTTCCACGCATCCATAACGACGGGAGTGACGGGAGCATCCGCGCCGCCTGCTATCATACGCTCTGTCTGACCGTATCGAATCATGTGAAAAGCCTGACCGATTGCATTCGCGCCCGACGAACAGGCGGTGCTTAAAGTGATGTTAGGCCCGCGAGTCTTCAATCGAATCGCGATGTTCGACGACGCGGCATTGTACATCGCTTTCGGTATGGCTATAGCCGTGCGCCGCCCATGCCCGTTGAAATAAGCTCCGCAGTATTCTTCGACGGATTCCTGTCCGCCAAAGCCCGTTCCGATTATCACGCCCGTATCGTAATTGTCCAAAAGCCCGTTATCCATCCGAGCGTCGCGCGCCGCGCTTTCGGCTGCTGCGATGGCGAGTTGCGAGACTCGATCAAGGCGCGTCTTTTCGCGCTCATCGAAAAAATCCTCCGGGCGAAAATCGCGGCAGATGCCCGACATGGTGGTTTTCAGCGCGGAGATGTCGAATCCTTCTATGCGCGAGATGCCGCTGCGGCCTTCGATGAGCGCCTGAAAGACGCGCTCGCGCCCCACGCCAACAGGCGTGATAAGCCCTATCCCTGTTACTGCAACTCTTCTCATAAGCGATCAGTGATGAGTGATGAGTGATGAGTGATGAGTTTTTGCTTGTCACTCATTACTCATCACTCGTCATTGGATGATCTCCAGTTTTTTGCCGACTTTTCGCATCGCTTCGAGCAGTCTTTCGGCGTGCTGGTCGGTGTGCGTCGCCATGCAGCTTATGCGGATGAGGCTGTGAGCGACAGCCGGAGCCAGCACCGGGTTTGTGTAAACGCCTTCGTTCATCAACTCCCAGAAGAAACGACAAACCAGAACTTCGTCGTCTATTACGACGGGAAGGATTGGAGTGATCCCATCAAATGCAGTCGCGTTTTCGATCAAACGGAAACCCATAGACACAAGCTCGCCTCTCAACCTTCGGCTCATACTGAGCAGATGATGACGGCGATGAGGCTCTCGCTCGATAATCTCAATCGCCTTGAGCGCGGCGGCGGCGTTTGCGGGCGCGAGCGAGGCCGAATAAACGAACGGACGGCTGTGATGCTTGATGTACTCGATCACATCCCGACGGGCGGCGATGAATCCGCCGATGGAAGCGAGTGATTTTGAGAAAGTTCCCATCACGATATCGACTTCCCGCTCGACTCCGAAATGCTCGGCTGTTCCGCGGCCCTCGCGTCCCAGCACTCCGATTGCGTGCGCTTCATCTACGTAAATTCGCGCGCCGTAGTTTCGAGCCAGCCGCGCGATTTCAGGCAGATTGGCCGTGTCGCCCTCCATCGAAAAGATTCCATCGACGGCGATCAGTCGGCCCTCGTCCGCTTGCAGGTTTGCGAGTATCTCTTCGAGGTCGGCCATGTCGTTGTGGCGGAACCTCTGAGTTTTGGCGAATGAAGCGAGGCAGCCGTCGAGTATCGAAGCGTGAATGTTGCGGTCGGCGACTATGACATCGCCTTTTTGAGTTATCGTAGCCAGCGCGCCGAAATTGGTCTGAAATCCTGTGCCGAAGACGAGCGCCGCTTCGCGCTTCATGAAGCGGGCAAGCTCGGATTCGAGCCGCACATGCAAATCCATCGTGCCGTTGAGCATACGCGAGCCTGAACACCCCGTTCCGTATTGCGAGACGGCTTCGACGGCTGCGGCGCGGACTTCCGGGTGAGTTGTAAGGCCGAGGTAGTTGTTCGAGCCGAACATCATTATGGGGCGGTCGCCGAGTATGACTTCGGATTCGGCTGAATCCGAAGCGCGCGAAAACTCCGTGAAATAGGGATACAGTCCGGCGCGCTTGAATTCGTCGGGTTTGGTATAGAGAGCAGCTTTTTCAAACAAGTCCTTCACGCTCTTACGCGACTGCTGCTGCATACTGTCGATCCTCGCCAGACTGTGAGAGTGATACCTCCAAGAGAGACCCTGCCAAGCCTGAAGCTCACCGTAACGCGGGGTATTATAACTGAAAATGCGGCAAGGGCAAGGTGAACCTTGATCGGCGCAAATGGTCATAAGGGTTGCAATTTTGCGGCGACTCGTTTGAGAAAAACGGAGTGTGACACTGTGGTTAGAGCGATGACCCGGCGTGACTGGCTTTGACCTTCACTAATTTAGAGCGATTTGCAACCAGATCAGAGAGCCAGTTGAGCAAACTAACCCTGTGACTGCCCGCCCGTGTAAACTCGCGGCACGCGGTCGCTGATGGCGCAGGTCACTTCATAAGAAATCGTGCCGAGTTGAGCGGCTATCTCTTCAGCCGTAATTGTGCATTCGCCCTGACTGCCGATGATGACGACTTCATCTCCCACCGCCGCCCCATCGATATCGGTAACATCGACAAGTGTCAAATCCATGCTCACTCGCCCGACTATCGGAGCCATCCGTCCTCGCACGATGACGCGACCGCGATTCGATAACCCGCGCCTCAGACCGTCTTCGTAACCCACTGGGAGCGTGGCTATGCGGCTCTCTCTCGTGGTGACGAAAGAGCCTCCGTAGCCGAGAGGCGCGCCCTTCGAGACGGTTTTCAACAGGCTTATGCGTGTGTGAAGCGACATCACCGGACGCCAGTCGAACGGCGGCACGCGCGAATCGGTCACATCGCGCCACAATCCGTAAAGCACTCCCCCCAGTCTGACCATTCGCCCGCGCGAAGAGGGAAGCGCGTGAGCGGCTCCGCTGTTGGCCTGATGAATCCACGTCGGATTGTGACCGCGAGAGCGCGCCGACTCTAAGGCTTCATTGAAGTGACGCATCTGCTCGCAGGTGAATTCCTGCCTGTCCGATTCGTCAGCCGCCGCGAAGTGCGTCATCATTCCATCCATGCGAACACGTTCAAAACGCGAAATGCTTTCCAAAAAATCATCGAACTCGCCAGACGGCACGCCGAGACGCCCCATGCCTGTATCGATCTTGACGTGGTAATCGGCGACCGTTTTTCTTTCACGCGCTGCGCAGTCAAGTCGTTCGAGAAGATCGACTCTGAAGACTGCGGGCGTAAGATCGGCTTCGATGACCACGTTTTCCTGCCCTTCCCAGAAACCTCCCAAACAGAGAATGGGACGACTGATTCCGGCTTCTCTCAGTTGAAGACCTTCTTCGGGCATCGCCACGCCGAACCAGTCCGCGCCCGCGCGTTCGAGCGCCGCGGCGCACTCTCTCGCGCCGTGACCATAGGCGTCGGCTTTCACCGCAGGCATGATCGCGACGCCTGCGCCCATCGCAAGGCGCATCACGCGGAAGTTATGCTGGAGGTTGTCGAGATTGATTTCGGCCCATGTTGGCCGATGCGCGACAGTTTGCATAAGGCAAAAATAAAAAGGCGAAGGGCAAAAGTAAAGCGCGTTTCTTCTGACTACTCCCTCCACATGTTCTCGAAGCGGGTGAATTCTTTGAGGAAGGCCATGTTGACCGTACCCGTCGGGCCGTTGCGTTGTTTGCCTATGATCAATTCGGCGGTGCCGCGATTCTCGTCCGTCTGATTGTAGACCTCCTCGCGATAGATGAAGCAGACGAGATCCGAATCCTGCTCGATAGAGTTATGCGAAACGATAGAGTTAGCAATGAAGTTATGAGGGCCGGGTACAGTGAGATCGTAAACTTCGGCTTCGCCGTCCGGCTCGATGGAAATTATACAATCCCAATAAACATCGCTGTGCGCGAGTTTTTCGAGTTCTTCAGAATGAACTACCTGCGCGATTCGCTCGGCCCGTTCGCGGCTGACGTTCTGTTTATATATCTGAGTGCCGCAATAAACTATGTTGATTCCGGCGCTCATCGTCTGAATCGCTGGGCTGCCGACAACACGCGGCACGGCCAGACGATGACCTGTTTTCAGTTCATCAAGTCGCAGCCACCCCTCGAAGGTGCGGAACTTGTGATTGGCAGTCGCGCGAATCTCCCGGCCCAACTTCGTGATCAGGCGATAAACAGGCTTTACTCCTGTCGAGAAAGCGCGGCTCACTATGGCCCGCTCGATCTTCATCGAATTTTCATTCAATGCCCAGACGGCGAAACCTGATCGCCCCTCAAGCTCGCGAATCGGAATTTCCGCCCCTGTGTCGGCAAGCGTGATGAGGCTTTCTCCGGCGAGGCATCCGCTTTCGCGAAGGTCGCTCAACTGCGGACGATGCTCGCTTCTCGTTTCAGGTGCGCGCGACAGCTGCGAAAGAGCTATCACAGGCATGTCGATTTCTTTTGCCAGCCCCTTCAGATCGCGCGATATTTGAGAGACTTCCTGCTGACGCGATTCGATCCTTCCCCGACCTGACATCAACTGAAGGTAATCGACTATGAGCAGGTCAAGTCCATGTTCGGCCTTGAGCCTCCGCGACTTTGCGCGCATCTCAAGCACGCCTATCCCGGCAGTGTCGTCGATGTAAATCTGCGTCTCCGTAAGTCTCCTCAACGCATCGGCCAGCCGCGCCCACTCTTCGCGATTGAGATAGCCCGTGCGCAATCGATGCGCATCGACGCGAGCTTCGGAGCAAAGCAGGCGCGATACGAGTTGCTCCGCCGACATTTCGAGGCTGAAGACTCCGACGGTGTGACCGTTCTTGGCAGCGTATTGCGCCATGTTTAGGGCAAGCGCCGTGTTGTGAACGCAGATGTCGTTTGCGACGAAGTTGTGAGTATCAGGGATAGTCAGATCATAAACCTGCTTGTTGCCGACCGATTCAATCGAGACTATCTCATCCCAGTAGACCTCGCTCGTCGCCAGGTTGCGAAGCCGCTCCGATTCGAGAGTCGATGCAAGCGCGAACAGCGGCTCTCTCGTCGGCTGCCGTCGTCCGACATGAATGTTCGTTTTACCGCGAATGCCTGCGCGCTCGGCCAGATGGTGCCACGACTCGCCGCCCTTTGCCGCCGCGATCTGATTCCACACTCTCATCGGAATCAAATCACAGTTCGTCTGATAGTTCTTCGCTTCAAGCGACTCAAGCGCAGTGGCAAGAGATGCTTCTTTGCCGAGTATCCCAATCTCGGAGATGAAGGCCCTGATCGAAAGAGCGTCGGTGATATCGAGTTGCCACGCATTACGGCGCTCGTCTTTGTATTTGACCGCTCTCTTTTTGAGTTTGGATATGACGCCGAATCTCAGAAGCAGATGCTGCACCTGACGCGCAAACTCCTCGCTGACGGTTGAATATCCAAGCTGCACCGGGCCTGATGAAAGCACGCTGGCCCAACCGTCGGTCGCAAAGAGACGATTGAGAAACAGCGCGACCAACTCGCGGCGCAATGTGAACACGCACGCGGGGATGAATTTCGTGTGACTGTTTTTGCCATAGATGCCGAGCGATTCCAGCCAGACCCTAAGAGGATTGGGCGCATTGCTTCGGCGGCCTGATTTCCTCACTCGCAAAGTCAACGTGCGGTCTTCACGCTCAAGAGGCGCAGTTTCAACACCGCCGAATTCTTTGACTGATTCCTCGAAATCCTCTCTCAGAGCCGATTTCCCGACAGTGAATTCAGGGCTGCTTTTGGTCAGACACCCATCGCCAATCAG
>DLHY01000088.1:33701-39553 GCA_002483445.1 Blastocatellia bacterium UBA7656 | reverse complement strand
CTTAACCGGCCCGGTGGTCGATCAGGCCGCGCTGCATGGATTGCTAAGGAAAGTGCGCGATTTAGGAATACCACTGGTCTCGGTCGTTCGTGTAGATCAGTGATACTCGTTCATATCATTCGAAAAGGGGAAAAAACATGCAAGACACCACCGACGTTACTCACAAAGATTCCGAGCGCAGAATCTCTCACGGGCCTGGCCTCTCTCCTGGCGCACAACCTATCAAGCGTTTCGGAGAACTAACACCGAAAGGCTTGGCGGCCCTCCTGACCTGCCTTCTTGCACTAGCTTCCGTCGCCCTGGCTCAGGGGCCACAGAAAGCTGCCACCGTGCAGTCGGACGCGCAGAAGACGTTCGAAAAAATGAAAACCTTGGCGGGTTCGTGGCAAGGCACGATCATGGGCATATCGATCAACTTCACAATTCGCGCCGCATCCAGTGGCACCGCAATTCTGCATGAGGGGAATACAAGCGGAGGGGGCCCCCCAAACCATGAGATCACTATGTTCTACCTGGACGGGGATCGTTTGCTCGCTACCCATTATTGTGACGCCGGAAATCGGTCTCGCTTGGAGGGGAAGATGTCGCCGGATGGAAAGACGATCGAGCTCAGTTTTCTCGATGTCGCCGGAAGCACGCGGGGAGGATACCTGAAAGGTATGGCGTTCACAATGATTGACGCGAACCATCATACCGTAGAGGCGACTTTCGTTATGCCAGACGGTAAGCCGATTCAGCTGCGCGGCGAATTTCAACGGGACAAATAACTGGGGCTATATCAGGGTAACGTGAGGGTGCGCTGGAGCCGCCGCAGCGAGTCTCTCATCGTTGCCTCAGTGTCCGGCGGCCCGGCGAACGCGGGCGTTAGAGAAGCCAGTAGGCCTCGCCTGTGCACAAAAAAGGAGAGGATGTGAGCTCAACCCGCCAACAAGCACGAGTCGCCGGATTCCTGTACCTGCTAATTGTCCTCAGTGCGCCCTTCGGCCTTCTATATGTTCCCGGCAAGCTGATCGTGTCTGGCAATGCGACTGCGACAGCCGACAACATCAGGGCTTCCGAGTGGCTACTCCGCCTGGGCATCGCGAGCGAACTGATCCACCAGATCATCTGCGTGTTCCTTGTCCTAGCACTCTATCGCTTGTTCAAGGCGATCAACGAGGCCTGTGCCAAGCAGATGGTGATCCTGGGTGCCTTGGTCTCCGTTCCGGTCGTATTCGTCAACGTACTCAACGACATCGCCGCGCTGGTCCTTGTGCGCGGAGTCAATTTCCTGTCCGTGTTTGAAAAGCCCCAACTGGATGCCCTTGCGTACCTCTTCCTCCGCCTGCACAGCCAGGGCATCACGGTGGCGTCCATCTTCTGGGAACTCTGGCTGTTCCCGTTCGGGATGCTGGTCATTCACTCGGGTTTCATCCCGCGTGTGTTTGGTGTGCTCCTGATGATCGCGGGGCTGGCCTACCTGAGCAGTTCCTTCGCCACTCTGGTCATCCCACGGTACGCGCCACTGGTTTCGCAGGTCGCATTGCCGCTCGAGATCGGGTAACTGCCGATCGTCTTCTGGCTCTTGATCTGGGGTGCCAAGACGAGACCATCTGACGCCCCCGCTATGTCGAGGTTGCGGGAGTCCGGTTCATAATGGTGCTATGATCGAAGTGAAGACGCTGCCATAAGCACCATCCTATAATTTACTGTTATAGACCATGATTGCCTCACGATTTATATACTTGACCAGAAGTGTTCGGCACGATAGTTGATTGAGGAACGAGACCCAATCAGCGAAACTCTATCAAAACTATTGATTCCATTGATGGAGGATTACGCTAATGAGTCTCGCACCACCTATCACATCAGACCCTTTGCTCTTTGACAAGTTGCTCGAACCCATTGCTGCTCCTCTCGATGAACTTGACCACCAGCCTCTCTCCCAGGCCGCCAGCAAGCTCAAATTTGCTATCTTCATTCGGGTCTTGCTCTTCCGCATTTTCAACCAGGTTCGTTCTCTTCGCAATCTGACGCTCGATTTGAAGTCCAGCCCTTCTGCCAAGCCCTTGCGACTACCCTCACTGGGGTTGTCAACTTTGCACGACGCCTTTGTTCGCTACCCCTCTTGCTGGGTCATTAGTCTTGTCCAGTCGGTTGCTCCTCATCTGGCACAACTGCCTAAACTCTCGGTTCTCGGACAACTCTGGTGCGTTGACTCCTCCTTCTGGCCCGTCGTCCGACAGTTAGGATGGCTGGCCCATCAAGGACTCAAAGGGGTTCGGTTGCATCTAGCCTTCTCGCTCAACACAATGTGTAGCGTTGCTTTCTTCCTCACCTGCGACCATTCGCCAACCACAAACGAGCGAGCGATGTTGATGGCTTTGGTGCAAGCAGGCGTAACCTACGTCCTTGACCGAGGCTACATCAGCCTCCCCGCCTGCCGAGAGTTGGTTGATCGGGGAGCCTATTTTGTTGTGCGCGCCCGCAATAATCAGCGTTGGCGAGTGCTGGCTGACATTGAGATCGCTGCTTCGGAAGTATTCAACCACTTGAGTGGGATCAGCGATCAGGTAGTCCAACTTCGCTCTGACGCCAACTGCACAGTGCTGAGATTGGTTTGCTTCAGTTGCGGAAAGCATCGATTCTGTTTGCTTACGAATCGCTTTGACTTGCGCACTCACGAAATCGTTTTGCTATATGCCTGGCGCTGGCAGGTTGAATTACTGTTCCGAGCCTGGAAACACACGCTTGGAGGCTTGCACTTGATCAACCTGAGCGAAGAAGGAATTGCCACCCAGTTTCAGATGCTGGTGCTGGCAGCAATCCTTTGGGCGCTGTTACAGCAGAAGACGGACAAGCTATTGGCTGACAGCGGTCGAAGAGAGGAAAGCTCGAAGACCAGCAGTAAGTCGGAGAGTGTGACGGCTCAACTGAGTCAGGTTTTTCGGGCGAGTTGGCGATTGTTGAGAAGATCGCTCAGAGTATTGGCCAACTGTTTAGCGCAACCATTTTCTGTATATGTCAAAGAGCGTTATGAACTGCGAATCTAATCAACTACTGTGCCGAACACTTCTGCGGCTGATTCTGAACTTTGAGCAAATCGCACACTCCTCAACAGCCCTACTCTCACGCCTCCAATCCTAACAACACTGACAACTGCTGCAACTATATTGGCTCTTACGGCTCGACCTGCCGTGTGAGAGTAGCCCTTTGCCAAGCAGCGCGCTTTTGTGAGGCGTCGAGCGCAACCTTGCAATGGTCGAAGTGTCTAAAGCCAACACTTCACGCTGCATCTGGCCTAGTTGCACAGTCTCAAATTCGAGGTTTTGCAAGCACCACTCGTAAGCCCGCTCAAGCAATGAGTCGAGTGAGAGTTTGCCGCGCTCCAAAGCCGGCTCGACTCTGTGCCAACCCCACTTGAGGTGAAAGACAAAAGGGAGGACGGCGCGAGCGAGGCTGCCTTTATGCTGAACCAGCCTGCCGGTCATCAAAACGATCAGGAAGATGCCGATGCAGTAGGCGGTGCCTGAAGGAAGCCCGTTGGTGAGACTACTAATAGCAGCCGCAGTAAGATAAACTGGATCGGCGCTCGGATTTCGGGATTCTGGTATTGGTTTTTGCAAACTCCCAGCATCCCGAATTCGACCGCGAATTTCCACTCAAATTGGTAAAACATGAGTTTGCATGGGAGCCATCCTTTTGGTCTTCGCTTCTTCATCCAGTCCTTCGCGCGCTGCCTCAAGCCCTACTCTTCTGCGCGCCAGTACGTGAGATATATGCTCGGCTATCTCAGGGCGACTGTGAATGATGTCGTGGAAATCATGCTTGTCGAGCCGACATGCCTCCACGTCTTCGAGCATCAGGATATTCTCGATAAGACAGATTGATGGCCCTCTTCCTTATCCCGGCGAAGACCCGGCAGTGCTGGAGTGGGCAGCGATTGAAGGCCGTATGCTTCTTACTCACGATGCCTCAACCATGTCGGCATCCGCTTACGAACGAGTCAAGCTCGGTCTGGCGATGTCCGGTATATTCGAGGTGAGCCAGGATATGCCGATTGGTCAGGCGATAGAAGAGATCATCTTGATTGCCGGAGCGAGTTTCGACGGAGAGTATGAAGGAGAGGTTCGATACCTTCCATTGAAGTGACCGAATCGCTCCTTCACACCTTCAGCCCCGACCTTCAAGCGCGCGCCTGATCTGATTGAGATGGATGTCGTCGTGCGCGGCGATGACTGCAACCCAGCCGCTGAAGGTCAGTCGCCCGTGAGCCGTGATGCTGCCACGCTCCCATTGCTCCGGTCCGATCCTTTCAAGGAAGGCGAGAGTTTCACTGCGACGCTTTGCGAAAGCGGCCAGAGCCAACCGAGCATCATTACGTAGATATTGCCTCTCTTCGGCCCATCGGTCAGGGTCGAGAGGGAAACCGTCCCCTTCCCTGATTCCCCATTCATCGGGATTACCGGGCATGTCGCCGAGCAGGAGTAGCTTAGGATCATCCATCGCCAGCATGGTTCGAAACCTGATTATGCACTGCTCCTCTTCATCGCGGAGATGACAGATGACTTCTTTGGCCGACCACTTTTTTTCAGCCGGACGACGAGACAGCACCGTGTCATCCAGTCCGCGAATCGCTTCGGCAATCTCATCAGGCGTGCGCGTCAGTCGCTCAAGGCGACTCTCGACCGTGTGCTTGAAATATTTCAAATACTGTTCTTTGGCAGCCATCAAATCCTCCTATCGTTCGTTCACATCGACAGACTTGTTGCTCACGACTCGCAGGCGAGCGATCATCGAGCGAGACGAAGCCGCTATCATCTCTCGGCACAGGCTCAGATTGTATTTCGCTCCCTCGAATTTCCCTTTCGATTGCTGGAGCGCAATCTCGAAATGACGTTCGGCGGCGTTCATATCGCCAAGCATCGCTTCTATAACTCCGAGATTGTTATGACAACCGGGCATCCGGTCGCCTGATTCCCTGATGGCTTTCTTATAGCTGACAGCCGCGCTTTCCAGATCGCCTTCACGCTGAAGCGCAAGCCCCAGCCTGAAGAGCGACGGCGCGTGCTTCTCGCGCGAAAGCTCGACTGCGCGAGCGAAAGCCTCACGGCTCTCGGCCATCTCGCCCAGATCATCGAGAGCGACGCCCAAAGCGTGAAAGGCTGCGACATAATTTTCTTTGACTCGGATCGCCTCGCGATACCAGCGCACCGATTCGCTCTTCCGGCCAAGCTCGTAATGGCAGACGCCGATGTTGTAAAGCGATTGCCCGTAGTAAGGCCCGAATCCTGACAGGCTCTCTCGAAACTCCAATATCGCGCGATCATATTGCCCCTGAGCGTATAGCTGCAGGCCGCGTTCGAATGACTCAGGTCGGTCGGATTGTTGAGCGACTATGGGCATCATTGCCGCGAGTAAGAGGATCAAAGATTTCAGTCCAGTTTTGATATTCATGTGCTTCCCTTTCAATCAGAATAGCGCTCCTGTCGAAATTCTATTCAGAGAAGCCTCACGGGTCTTTCCGATTCTTGCTGTCGGTTTCGAAATCCTGCCGAAATCACCGCAACAGAAGTCAGAAGTCAGAAGTCAGAAGTCAGAAGTCAGAATGAATAAGGAAGTCAGCGCGAACGTAGCCGCTTTACTGATCCTTGCAGAAATAACTTTACCTTTAGAACCACGAAAGAAGCTGTGGCAGCCAGTTCTGGCTTGCGAGAAGTAAAGCTATTTATGCAACGACCTGTAATGTGCCTCCGCCCGATTCGTAGACACTTTTTTTGCAAGTACAAGAAGACAGAGGATCGCATTTTTCAATAAAGCCTTTGATTTTGAAAAACTGTCTACGAATCAGCTTTCATTCCAGCAATTCTCAA
>DLHY01000088.1:0-33618 GCA_002483445.1 Blastocatellia bacterium UBA7656 | reverse complement strand
ATTGAGAATTGCTGCTTTCATTCTGACTTCTGACTTCTGACTTCTGGGTTCAACGGCGGGCGATGTCGCGATAAGCTCCAGGCGTCATCGAGGTCAAGCGACGAAAGATAGTCGTGAAGTGACTTTGATTTTTGAAGCCTGCGGCGAGGCTGATCTCGACGAGGGGCAGACTGGTTGTAGCGAGCAGTTGCTTCGCCTGCTCGATTCTCTGACGGGTGAGGTACTGATGAGGAGTCAGCCCCATGGTTTGTTTGAAAGCGCGCGCGAAATGAAAAGGACTCAAATCGGCGACCTCGGCGATTTCCGTAAGACCCAAATCGCGGCTGAGGTTCTCGCGGACGAACTCCCTCACGCGGCGCAAACGGTGACCGGCAAGCCCGCCTGATTTCGTCTCTGCGGGCCGGCGGCTGGAATAATGTCTGAGCAGATGAACCGTAAGCACGTTGCCGAGGGATTCGGCATAGAGGCGGCCTGCGGGCTGTTGAGACTCGCTTTCCGACATGAGCGCCAGCCCGATTTGTTGAATTATCGGATCACGCGCGCCGCAGTTTTCTACAAGTTCGACCTCGCCGCCCAGCCCGGCGTCTTCGGCGACGCGCCCAAAAAGGGCGGGCGACAGGAAGAGCGATATGTATTCGATTTCGCGTTCGGCACGGGCGGCGGTGGTCTGACCTGCGGGGAGGATGGATGTGTGGCCGACCGTGCTGAACCTCATGCGGCGAGTTCCGGTCGCGCCGTAAAGCCATGCGGTGAACGATCCTTCGAGCGGAATGGCTATTTCATGTTCGGCCAGACTATGCTCGCCCGATTCGCCTCCCAGGAGGCGAGTGTGTCTCAATGAAATGCCGTTCCAGTCGGATCGTCGGTCGAAGACGATCTTAGGGTTGGTCGGCTCAAGGGGCCAATCAGTCACTCGCTCTCGGCTGGCGGCCATTTGTATCTCCTGAGTTGACGGTTGCCTGATCGTGTATCGCGTGCAAGGCCGCATGGTCTCGCTGATCATCCAACCCTACGTATAACGACCGGTCGAGGTTCGCGCAAATCTTTTTTCATGAATCGCCGCAAGGCTTGAATGTTTCGCAGACGCAGTTCGTTTATGTTGACATCTTAACTGCATCGCTGACCTTCTTATCGCCCGCTTATTATAAAATGCCTCCGGCCAGGAAGAGTGTTTCAAGGGTAACGTTTTGTTTTAGCCAGCATCTCTCTCACTTCAAGACGGTCCGAGAGATTGAGTTTCAACAGGAACTCCGTTACACGCCCGACAGGAGTGAGAGGAATAATTCTCCCACCATCAACGGCGAAGTGATCATCCCAATTTTGCGCGCGAGGATTGAACAGGGGGACGATCTCTCCGGTAACAATATCTATAGACGCAATGTCTGATCCTTTATATCGATTGCAATCAAAACAGGCCAGAGCCAGATTCTCTACAGTTGTTTCGCCTCGATGTTTTTCGGCAATGATGTGATCCGCCTCGTAAGAGAAAAAGGCATGTTCTTCGGCAAGCAAACAATACTCGCAACGATTTCCGGCCCGCTTGCGCACCTGTCGTCGCAACGCTGCCGGGATGCTCACGATCTCCTCTCGGCGTACAGATGGGCGCGCGCTTTGACCAGTTGCATGAGGTGTTCAATCTCGCCGAATCGCTCTAGCTCCATCGCTTCATCCTCGGTCAACTTGCCTGCACTGTTGCGTTCGAGCAGATAGCGCACACGCTCGCGAGCCTGACGCGACGGGCGAAAAGCCAGAATTTCAGCCGAACTCGTTCCGCGAGCGAACAGGTCGACGATTTCATCATAGGCTTTATGAGCAGGTTTCATATCAACCTCTCCTTCAAGCTCTCAGATTACGCGAGATCAAATCGAGAAGGCAATGCTTACTTCACAGCCGCCCGCGCGTGATACTCCTGAAGAGAACGCGCGCTCATCTCTTCTTCTCTCATTGCGCGCAACGCTTCTATTGTAGCAGTCGCTCCGGTCATCGTCGTTATGCAGGGGACCGAATACTGCATCGCCGCGCGACGTATCTCCCGCTCATCGTAAAACGACACTCGGCCCAAAGGCGTGTTGATGATCAAATCAACCTGACGACTTTTGACAAGATCAGTGATGTTCGGGCGGCCTTCGTTCACTTTATAAACGAATCCGCACGGTATGCCCGCGCTTGCAAGCAATCGCTCTGTGCCTCGCGTTGCCACAAGACTGAATCCCAATTCGTGAAGCTGTCGCGCGAGTTCGATAACACTCCGCTTGTCCTGATCGTTGACGCTCAAAAATACCGATCCCTCGCGCGGCAACTTCATCCCTGCGCCAAGCTGCGCCTTGAGAAATGCTCCGCCGAAGTCTTCCCCTATTCCCATCACCTCGCCCGTCGATCTCATCTCAGGGCCGAGAATCGGGTCGACGCCCTGAAATTTCACGAACGGGAATACCGGAGTCTTGATGTAAAACCGATCAACGGCAAGCTCATCAGGCAGATTGAATTCCTCAAGCCGTCGCCCCACCATCAAACACGAAGCGATCTTTGCAAGAGGAACCCCCGTGGCCTTCGACACAAACGGCACCGTCCGCGACGCTCGCGGGTTCACCTCAAGCACGTAAACTTTATCGTCGGAAATCGCGAACTGAATATTCATCAATCCCACGACGTTCAACGCCCGCGCAAGCTCGCGCGTGTAACGGCGCATCGCGTCGAGATGCTCCTGCTTTATCCCGTAAGGCGGAAGCACACAGGAGGAATCTCCCGAATGAATGCCCGCTTCCTCGATGTGCTGCTGAATGCCTGCGATCACTGTTCGCTCGCCGTCCGAGAGCGCATCGACGTCGATCTCGGTCGCAGACTCAAGAAATGAATCGATCAACACGGGATGTTCAGGCGAGGCTTCCACGGCATGAGTCATGTAATTGTCGAGGCTGGCTTCGTCGTAAACGATCTGCATAGCCCGCCCGCCCAGCACATAACTCGGGCGCACAAGAACCGGATATCCTATGCGCGAGGCTTCTTCGCGGGCCTCCTCGTTCGACGTAGCGAATCCGTTTGGCGGCTGCGGTATCTGAAGCTCTTCGAGCAGCCGACCGAATCGCTTGCGGTCTTCGGCAAGGTCAATGGCTTCAGGCGATGTGCCGATTATGGGGACGCCGGCGCGGAAAAGTTTCATCGCGAGATTGAGAGGAGTCTGCCCGCCGAATTGAACTATCACGCCTGTGGGTCGCTCGCGCTCGACTATTTCCATCACATCTTCAAACGTGATCGGCTCGAAGTACAAACGATCCGAAGTGTCGTAGTCGGTCGAGACAGTCTCAGGATTGCAGTTGACCATTATCGTCTCGAAGCCTTCTTCTCGGAGCGCGAACGAGGCGTGACAGCAGCAGTAATCGAACTCGATTCCCTGCCCGATTCGATTCGGCCCTGATCCGAGGATCATAACTTTCTTTTGATCCGTCGAGTCCGCTTCGTCTTCGTCTTCGTAGGTCGAGTAAAGATACGGCGTGAAGGACTCGAACTCCGCCCCACAGGTGTCGACGCGCTTGAAGACGGGCGAAATGTCGGCTTCTTTCCTTAGGCGACGCACATCGTCTTCTTTGCAATCCATCAACTCGGCCAGTCGCTGATCAGAAAATCCCTCGCGCTTGGCTTCGCGCAACCGGTCTCGCGAGATAGTCTCTATGGTCTCTTTGCCAATCTCGCATTCGCGCTCGTGAATCTGCATGAGATTATCCAGAAACCATGGGTCGATCTTCGTCAGCGCGTGAAGCTCTTCGATTGAATATCCGCGAGTGAGCGCGTGCATAACGAAATAAACTCTCTCGGCTGAAGGCACGATCAATCGGCGGCGAAGCTCCGTGTCGTCCAGATCCGAGGGGACGCGAAAGCTGCGACGGGTTTCGAGCGAGCGCAATCCTTTTTGAAAAGCTTCACGGAACGTGCGACCTATCGCCATCGCTTCGCCTACGGATTTCATCTGCGTGCCTAGCGTCGGGTCGGAAGCGGGGAATTTTTCGAAAGCCCACTTTGGAATTTTCACGACGCAATAATCAATCGTCGGCTCAAAGCTGGCGGGAGTCTTGCGCGTTATGTCGTTCGGAATTTCATCGAGCGTGTAACCGATGGCCAGTTTCGCGGCGATTTTGGCGATGGGAAATCCTGTGGCCTTAGAGGCCAAAGCCGACGAACGCGAAACCCTCGGGTTCATCTCGATTATCATCAACTCGCCGTTCGAAGGATCAAGCGCGAATTGAATATTCGATCCGCCCGTTTCCACTCCGACCTTGCGAATGATCTTTATCGCCGCGTCGCGCATCGTCTGATATTCGCGGTCGGTGAGCGTCTGCGCAGGCGCGACCGTGATCGAATCTCCGGTGTGAATGCCCATCGGGTCGAAGTTTTCAATCGAGCAGATTATCACTACGTTATCCGCGAGGTCGCGCATCACCTCAAGCTCGTACTCCTTCCATCCTATGATCGATTGCTCGATGAGGGTGGTGTGATTCGGCGAAGCCGCAAGCGCGCGATTGACGATTTCTTCATACTCTTCGGAGTTGTAAGCGATGCCGCCGCCCGTCCCGCCGAGCGTAAACGACGGGCGGATGATCGCAGGAAATCCAACCTCTTTTATCAACTCTTCCGCTTCTTCCATCGAACGGACATAGCCTGAGCGCGGCATCGCGATAGAGATTTCTTCCATCGCCTGTTTGAAAAGGAGCCGGTCTTCGGCGACTTTGATGGCGTCGAGTTTCGCTCCGATGAGTTCCACTCCGAACTCCGCGAGCGTGCCGTCTTCCGAAAGGGCGACTGCGATATTGAGCGCGGTCTGACCTCCAACGGTGGGGAGCAGCGCGTCGGGTCGTTCGCGTTCGATGATAGCGCGGACTGAAGCGGGCGTGAGCGGTTCGACGTAAGTGCGGTCAGCAATCTCAGGGTCGGTCATGATGGTGGCGGGGTTTGAATTGACCAGCACGATTTCAAAGCCTTCGCTGCGGAGCGCCTTGCACGCCTGTGTGCCGGAGTAGTCGAATTCGCACGCCTGACCTATGACTATGGGTCCTGAGCCTACTATCAGTATTTTGTGAATATCAGTTCGTCTCGGCATTTTCTGTTATTGGCTCTCTTTTTTCTCCACGCGGTATGGATGGTCTTCGAGGTGTCGCGTCGTCTGTTCGGTGACGCTGGCAGGGGTGATCGGATCGGTTGCATATCTGGGAGTCGGCGTTTCGTCCATCGGGGCAAGCTGTTCGCGCGAGGCATTCAACGCGCCCTGTGAGCGGATTTGATTGAGAGCTTTCATCTCGCTGCCCGCTGCTATGTATTTGCCCAGCCCGTCGGCCAGCGCCGGTATGCCCCAGAAGAACATCCAGCAGATGATGAAGAACGAGGCCACAGGACTAAGCCCCGCAAGGATGAGGATCGCCATGATCAGGCCGCCCGCAGGAATGAGAATTGCGCCTGTCACTGCATCGCGGCGGCCTTTGTTATAGTCCTTGAGCAGCTTGATCATTCGCTCATCGATTTGCGAAGCCTCGCTGAGTTTGCCTGTGAGCGCGTCAGAAACAGCGCCGAGGTTGGTTCCGCAGCGAGTGCAGAATTTCACTCCCCCTTGATTGTTCCAGCCGCAGTTAGGACAGTACATAATTCTCCTGAGTGCGGAGTGCGGAGTGCGGAATGCGGAGTGGGGGAAGAAGATTCAACGCTTCTGTTCTCCCATTCCCTTACTCCCATACTCCCACTTCGCTCTCCCACACTCCCACTCTCCCATTCTCCCATTCATTTCTATTCATAACTGAGCGCCTTGACCGGGTCCTGATTGGCTGCGCGCAGCGCGGGATAAAGAGCGCCCAGCGCGCCGGATGCAAGGCCGAGCGCCAGCGCGTAGACGAACCACGCGGGGTCAAGCTCGACCTGAATGGGCGTGAGTTTCTGAATCAGAAGCTTCCCGCCCACTGAGATGGCAAAGCCCATCAGCACGCCGAGCAGGCTTATGACCAGAGCTTCTTTTTCTATCTCTCCCGCGATCCACCCGCGCGAAGCGCCGAGGCTTTTGAGTACGCCTATCTGACGTGTGCGCTCTATGACGGTCGTGTACATCGCAAGCAGTATGACCAGAGAACTGACTATGACGGCCAGCGCGATGACCACCTTGATAAAAGTCTGAATAGCGGGAACGCCGCGAGCGTACTGTATCGGCACATCGCGCGTGAGCCTCACGTCGTTTTGAGGAAACTGCTCTTTGATGCGCGCGGCGATCTCATCCGTGCGGGCGGGTTCTTTCACCTTGACGAGAATCATCGAGCAAAGGCGGCGATTGAGAAACTGCTGCAAGGTGGCGATGGGAATCTTGATTCGCCCGAGCGATTCAGGCTCGTAGATGCCGACTATTCGGAACGGGCGACCAAGAATCTCCATTTCGTCGCCGACCTTCAGGTTTCGGTTTCTGGCCTGATAGATGTCTATGATGGCTTCGTCGCCTTCCGTGAAGGGGCGGCCTTCGATCACTCTTATGTCTGAGACGCGGGTGAAGGAATCATAATCGACGCCGTCGACTATTCGCGCGTCACGAAGCAGGTTGGTTACCGGGACAGCTTCACTGACGCCATCTATTTTGCGAAGCTCGTCGGCAAGCTCCATGTTTATCTGAGGCGTATTCGAGATTCCGAGGCTGAATCCTCCTGGTGGATGAAACATGATCTCGGCTGTCACCGCCGCGTTGCGCCGCCCCTGCTCGTGCAGAAAGCCGTTTACGATGCCTACGGTCAAAACGACGAGGATGACTCCGAGGGCGACGCCCGCGATTGAGACCAGCGTTCGAGTCTTGCGAAAGAGGATGTTCGATAAAACCAGATTGTCCATGTCAAACAGGCATTTTAGATTCGCGGGCTTGATTCTGACAATGTGAAACGCTGCGCGGCGCGACCTCAGCGCGAATTTTTCTTTTCAATGGGTCGGCGATAACACAATCTGTCACCTTTGGTATTACGGATTTTGTCATACTCTGCGGTGTGTCTTGAGGCAATTGCCCATATACAAAATTTACGCTTACCCGTACAGGTAGGAATTGGTGGAACGCACTTTGCTGAAGGAACTTCGGCTCAAAGTATCTATCTGTACATGTAACAACCTTGCGCTACAGGTCTGCCGTTTCGGGACTGCGCGCAACCTAAGAGGAGTTCAGGCCCCAAACAGGGAACGGCTCAGGTCGGGTCTGCTTGTTTCCACTGCCGCGCATACCTGGACTTCTTTGGCCCGATGATCTTCAGGGTTTCTGTAGCATTGAGAACATGAAGGGAGAGACGCCCTCTTTCTTCCGCTCCATCAGGTTGAAGGCGAGCAGAGAGATGACAAGCCATAAAGAAAATCTGCCACCGGTCGGCGAGCCTGCCCGGCAGGGGGACTATCATAGCCAGGTGTCACAATGAAACCAATGAAACTGACTCAAAACGAAGCCACGCTTTTGCAAGACGGAATTGCAGCGGCGAAAGAGGGCGATAAGGCTTCAGCCCGGACGCTGCTTCTGAAATCCGCAGAGCTTGATCCTCACAACGAGATTCCCTGGCTGTGGCTGGCCTACATAGCCGACGATGCCCAACAGGCCATCTTCTACCTCAAGCACACGCTTGAAATCGATCCGGTTCAGGAACAGGCTCGCGCAGGGCTGAGAAAGGCGCTCCTTTATGAGGGCATCAGTCTGGCTAAGGCGGGCGATAAGACCGCTGCGCGCGAGTTGTTGCTGGAAGCCACAGAGCTTGACCCCAACAATGAAATCACCTGGCTGTGGCTGGCTTCGGTGGCCGATTCTACGGAAAACGCGATCATCTGCCTCGAACGAGCGATAGAAATAAATCCCGAAAACGAACGCTCCCGAAGATGGCTCGGCAAGCTGCGCCGACAGACGGAAAAGCCCGCGCTCAAGTGGGCCTGTCCGCTGTGCGAGGCGGCTTCAGTTGAAAAAATGGATAAGTGTCAGACCTGCGGAGCAGTGCTGACCTTTGCCGACCTCGATGCCTTCGCTGTCAATCGCGATGCCGATATCGGAGCCATACTCGGAGCCATCGAGCGATATCGCTCTATGTCCGGGGAAGACAGCGACTTTTCGGTGCATTACAATCTGGGGCTTGCTCATCTCAACCTCAACAAGGTGTCGGAAGCTCTGGGCTATCTGCAAGAGGCCGCCCGACTATGTCCCGAAGACGAAGAGTTGAAGGCGCAGGTTGAAGACATACTTCGCCTGCAGAGCGAACCGCACACAAAGGCGGAGCCTGCCGCGCCGGTCAAAAAAGAACAACCTGAAACGGTCACGCCCCGGACGGTGCTTCTGGTCGATGACTCTCCGACTGTTCGCAAAATAGTAGCGGTCACTTTGGAGCGGCGCGGACACAGAGTTCTGGTCGCGAACGGAGCGATGGAAGCTCTGTCGAAACTCAACGAAGCGACCCTCGATCTGGTGCTGCTCGACATAGGTATGCCGCACATGGACGGCTATCAACTCTGCAAGCTGGTCAAGAGCAATGAAACCACTTCGGACATTCCGATAGTTATGTTGAGCGGAAAGGACGGTTTCTTCGACAAGGTGCGCGGGAAGATGGCAGGCGCTGTCGGATATATCACCAAACCTTTCGAGCCTACTGCCCTCATCGAAGCAGTTGAGACCTATTCGAGAGAAGGCGGTCGGAACTGAGAATGGCAATAGAAGGAGATTTGAAGGACATCAGTTTGATCGGCGTCATGCAGCTTGCCTGTCTCGAACGGAGAAAGGCGGGGCTGTTCGTGTCGCGCCGCGGAGAAGAAGGCGCGATCTTTTTCGACACCGGAGAGATCGTCCACGCGCATGTGGGTCATCTTTCGGGAGAGGAGGCCATCTATCAGTTGCTCACCTGGACTGATGGGCGTTTTCGCATGAGCGAGCAGGTGGCCATACCTCAAAAGAGCATAGGCAAGAACTGGAATCATCTTTTGATCGAAGGCATGAAACGCATCGATGAGCAGGCGCGCGAGCGAGCCGCATTGCGGCAACAGGCCAAGGCTCTGTCCCAGGTCGATGCCAAACAGGACTACGATCTTGAGAACGAACTGATACTGTTGCTCTCGAATCTGGAGCAGGCCGTCACGCGCGCTCTCGAAAAAAAATCTCCCCGCCCGCGCGCCCTGATGACGCAGACCCTCGCCGAGATGATCAATCAGACGGTGGCGACTATGGAAAGAGCGCGAAGAACCAACGATGCGGTGCCTTACCTTGCGAAAGTGCTTGGAGACGCGGGCGAAGTTTATCCGCC
Source organism: Blastocatellia bacterium UBA7656 (assembly GCA_002483445.1). Classification (GTDB taxonomy): domain Bacteria; phylum Acidobacteriota; class Blastocatellia; order UBA7656; family UBA7656; genus UBA7656. The sequence continues at coordinate 24,352 of DLHY01000088.1, read as the reverse complement.
CGTGCGAGGGCTGCATGTGCAGGGCAATCACCTCGTGACGGATCGCTTTTCGACCAACGGCAATTCAGGGATGCTCTCGGACGGCAACACGACTCGCCAGGTTTGCCAGGGTCTCATACTGGTTCTGGAATACTACTTCGCCTTCTTTGAAAACTTCTTCCGTTCGATGGATGTTCGCGATCAGTGGAAAGAAACCTACAGCGTCTTCATCGTCGAGTTGAAGAGGATGGTTGCGAAACTTGAATTCTGAGGAGATGTCAGATGTTGGATGTTAGATGTTAGTCGTTGAGCCGATAACAGGCTTCAGACAATTCTTACTAATACCTATCGAGCATCTTTTTCACAGAGGTGGTTGATGTCGTCACGGACGACACATTGAAAAAATGAAAAGCCGGGGCAGTAGTCGGCGGTCAACTCATTCTGACTTCTGACTTCTGACTCCTGACTTCTGTTTCCCGAGGAGTTAGTGATGTCGAGAACGATACTTATAGTTGAAGACAGCCCGACCGAAATGCAGATAGTCAAGAACGCGCTTCAAAGCCGCGGCTATAATGTCATAACCGCCGCCAACGGAGAAGAGGGCATTGAAAAGGCTCACCGCGAGCGCCCGCAACTTGTCGTCCTGGACATAATCCTTCCGGGCAAAAACGGTTATCAGGTCTGCCGAGATCTGAAGTCGTCGCCCGACACGAAAGATGTCCCGGTCATTATGCTCACAAGCAAAAGCCAGGAGAGCGACCGCTTCTGGGGACTCAAACAGGGAGCCGATGCTTACCTGATCAAACCCTGGCGCGAGGACGAACTGCTGGCGACGGTCGCCCGACACCTGTGAGGAGGGCGACGCGGGAATTTAATCACGGGGGTGCTGAAATATGGCCGACGAAAAAGAAACTTTGACGGCTCCGCCTGAACCCAACACGAACAGGGATTCAGACTGGCTGTTTACCGGCGCAGAAATCCGCGCGCTGCACCAGACGGGCAGCACTCTGGCGAGCGGCGCTGCGAGTGGGTATGCAAGAAATGCCCCCGACGCTCAGTCTGCCGAAGAGCCGGAGGATCAACTCGAAGCTCTCTTCGGCAGCGATATGCCTTTCGACCTGACCGAGATAGACGCGCCTCACGCAGTTGAGGACGAAGAGCGCGAAGCAGACCAGACGCGAATCGAGAGGGTCACTCGCGCCCTTCGCCCGATTGAAATCGAGCAGGAGACTCCGGCGGAAGGCGTCGCGCTCGAAAAGCAAATCGTCTTTTCGCTCGCCTCGGCCCGTTACGCTGTGCCGATGGAGAACATTCTGGAGATAGCCGAACTCAATTATCTGACGATAGTGCCGAATCTTCCCGAATGGATAGTCGGCGTGACCAATCTTCGTGGCGACATTTTGTCGGTGCTGGACTTTCGCGCTTTTCTGGGACTGCCGCAGGAAGAGTTGACCGACTCTCAACGTATGCTGGTGAGTCAGACGGCGGACGGAGAAATCACCACCGGCATAGTCGTCGACAGCGTCCTCGGCATGGAGTCAATCGATATGGCGAGGGTCGAGGAAATAAAGACCGTTGAGGAAAATCGGCTGACGCCTTTTTTGAAAGGCGTGCGCGAAGAGGATGGCAGGCTTGTTTCGGTAATCGATCTGGAAGCCCTGCTGCGGTCTCTGGAAAATATAAGCTGACACGCATGAGTTATGGTCCCGCTCATCGTGTCCAAGACTGCCCCTGAAAACTCATTCGAGCGTGACAGCAGTTTATTTCAAACGATGGATGTCTTGTTGAAATGCGCCTGAGAGTCAGGCCGTTTCGAAGGAGGGTTAAGCGATGGCGATCCAGGACAGTCAGATGAAATCCTCGCAGGGAGGTATATTCGGGCGATTGAGGACGAGCATATCGACCAAGCTGGTTGTGGCGATGGCCTTGCTTGCGGTCGTTCCTCTTGCGGTCGCATGGTTTCTGCTCAACCGATCAGCTTCGAGCGAACTGCTGGCGCAGACCGGAAGATCGAATCAGGAGGTCGCGCTTAGAACCGCCGACATCGCGACACAGACTCTCGTCGAAAACATACACATCCTCGAAACGCTCACCGTCTCGGACGCTGTGCGCGCAAGGCTCCAACAGGCCAATAATTCCTACAGCGGCTCTGAAAAAGATATCAATGAAAAGATCACTCTCTACGACAGAGCATGGGTCGGAACGCCCGCCAACATGGCGATGCAGAATCCCGTCATCGCCAATGTCATCGCGGACGGTTTATCGACTGGGCTGCTGAAAAACTTCAAGCAGTGGTTTCCGCGCCACGTCGAAATTTCTCTCACCGACAAACACGGCGCGAACGTGGCCGCAACCTCTTTAACACAGGATTACTATCAGGGCGACGAGACGTGGTGGCAGGAGGCTTATAAAAACGGCGACGGGACTACTTTCATAAGCCGCCCGTCTTATGACAAGAAAACCGGCATGATGACTCTGATTCTGGCCGTGCCGGTCAAAGGGCAATCGAATGAAGTCATCGGAGTTCTAAGCTCCGTATTCGATGTTCGCGCGATAACCGAAGCGTTGGGAGCTATCAAGCTGGGTCGGTCGGGCCGACTGGTGATCGCTGATTCCGACGGCACCATCATTTTCGATCCTGTGAAGCAGCCCGACCTCGATCAGAGATTGCCCGGCAAGATGCTCTCCACCGGTATGGTCAGAAGCAACGCGCCGGGCTGGACTCAAACAGTGGCATTCGGAGGCGATGATTCCATCGTCGGGTACGCCAAGCCGCCTCGCACATTCAACATACCCGCCCTTGAGGGCTTGCAGTGGACTACCGTCGCTTCGATTCCTTCTTCGGAAGCTCTCGCGCCCATCGCGTCATCGATCCGTTATCAGCTTATTCTGGGCATAGTCGTGGCGGTGCTGGCCGTCGGTCTCGCTCTGTTTCTTTCAGGCCGCCTGACGGGTCAGATTCGTCACATTCTCGATCTGTTCAAAGAAATTCGCGTCGGCAACTACAAGGCCCGCGCTCCTGTGACGACGGAAGACGAGCTTGGGCAGATGACCAACGACTTGAACACGATGCTCGACGAAACGCTCGTCTTGATTCAGTCGAAGGGAGAGCGAGAGGCGCTGCAAGGGTCGATTATGAAACTGCTCGACGAAGTGTCGGGACTGGCCGAAGGCGATCTCACGGTGGAAGCGGAAGTCAACCCCGATATCACCGGAGCGATGGCCGACGCTTTCAATTATATGACCGCAGAGTTGAGGCAGGTCATCAGCCGCGTTCAGGACGTGACTTTGCAGGTGAACTCTTCGGCTTCGCAGACGCGACAGACCACCGAGCAGATAGCGCAGGAGTCCGAAACTCAGGCGCGACAGATTCTCGAAGCGCGCGAATCAATCGAAGAGATGACTTCTTCCATGCAGAAGGTATCCGAGACCGCGGAACTTTCAGCCAACGTCGCGCAGCGTTCGCTGCAAGCAGCGCGGCGCGGATCGGATGCCGTGCAAAACACTGTCGTCGGCATGAACTCCATACGCGATCAGGTGCAGGAGACCGCCAAGCGCATCAAGCGACTGGGCGAGCATTCGCAGGAGATCGGCGAAATGGTTCGACTCATCGGCGACATCGCTTACCGCACTTCGGTGCTTGCCCTCAACACTTCGATTCAGGCGGCGAGAGCGGGCGAAGCGGGACGCGGATTCGCGGTCGTCGCCGAAGAAGTCGAACGACTGGCCAAGCGCGCGACGGAATCGACGAAGCGAATCTCGGAGCTTGTCAAAACGATTCAGGTCGGAACAACGGAAGCCATCTCCGCTATGGAAGAAAGCACGCGCGAAGTGGTCGAAGGATCGCGCCTTGCTAATCAGGCGGGCGAAGCCCTCTCGCAGATCGAAAACGTTTCGACCCGACTGGCGGAGTTGATTCAATCGATTTCCGTTTCAGCGGCGACTCAGGCCAAAGGGTCGGAAGCGGTGTCGAAGACGATGATGGAGATTTCGCAGTTCACTCAGCACACTGCCTTCAGCATCAAGGAGTCGGCGCTTTCGGTCAACAACCTTGCGTCGCTTGCCAACGAACTGCGCAGTTCGGTCGCATCGTTCAAGGTATCTCAGAATTACGCTTCGAATTGAAAGTAGTCGTCGCGGTGGAGTAGCGCAAGCAAGAGCTTACGCGCCCTGAAAGTTGGAAATATGAGACAGCGCAAGTTAACCGCCTGCGCCACGATTTCAACTGAAAACTGAAAACTGAAAACTGTTTTCAGAGGAGGTTCGATCATGTTATCGCAAAGCAAACCTCAGCGTATGAGCGTCAGCGCCAAGCTGGTCTTGCCTTTCATCGCTGTTTTCATTCTGGCCATAGTCGCTCTGGAAGTGGTGACTATTCAGAATCAGAAAGCCGCGCTTTCGGCTTCTATAGAAAAGCGAGCCGAATCTCTCGCCCGCAGCCTCGGTTTCGGGCTTGGCGAATCGTTCTACGCGCGGCAGTACAACCGCGTGCAGGAAGCTCTGGAAGAAGCCAAACGCGCCGATGATGATGTGGCCTATCTGATCGTGGTCGCAAAAGACGGACTCGCGGTCGCAAGCACGGAATCTTCTGTTCGAAATCAGAACCTCACCAGAAACGATTTCGAACGCAACGCGCTCGAAGTCCTCGATGTCTCGCGCCGCGACAATCCCGCGCAGGGAGTCTATGAATACATCGCTCCGATAGCGACGAGAGACACGCGCCTCGGCGTGCTGCGCGTGGGAGTTTCGGGCGCAAGTCTCGCTTCGACGGGAACAAGTTCTGCGATATTGATCGCGATAGCGGGGCTTCTGGCTCTGATCGCAGGAGTTGTGGTCTATCGATTGGCGCTCACTCGCAGCGTGCTTCGTCAGGTCTACGAACTCAACAATCTGGCCTCAAGCGTCGAGCAGGGCAAGACGGATCATCGCGCGCTAGTGTTGAGCGGCGATGAACTGGGCCGCGTGGCTGAAACCTTCAACTCCACGCTCGACCACGCCGCGGCGCTCGTGAAGGAAAAAGAAGAAAGCGACCGCAGAAGCCGCGCGCTCGGACGTCTCCTCGACTCGATGAACGCAGCCGTCGAAGGCGACCTCACGAGAGAAGTCGAAGTCACGAACGATCTGGTCGGATCGGTCGCAGGCACGTTCAACAAGCTCGTAGCCGAGATGCGCGATCTGGTCAAACAGGTTCAGGGCGTCGCGCTCGTGGTAAGCTCTGCGGCCAATGAGAGCCGAACGACTACAGACTACCTCGCGCAGGGCAGCCAGGAGCAGGCATTGCAGATCAACACCACTTCATCGGCGCTCGATGATATGTCGGCCTCGCTTCAGCACGTGAATGAAACCGCAGTGCTATCGACAACGGTCGCCGAGCAGTCGCTCGTCGATGCGAAGAAGGGCGCTGAAATGGTGCAGACGACCATGCGAGGCATGGCCAGGATTCAGGAGCAGGTGCAGGAGACCGCCAAGCGAATCATGCAACTCGGCGAACGCTCGCAGGAGATCAGCGAGATCGTTCAACTGATCGAAGAAATCGCCGACCGCACCAGCATACTCGCGCTCAACGCCTCGATTCAAACCGCAGGCGGCGGAGCCGAACAGGGGTTCGCCGTAGTCGCTGAAGAAGTCGAACGCCTTGCGGGCCGCGCTTCTGAGGCCACGAAGCGAATCGCCAATCTGGTCAAATCGATTCAAACGGGAACCAACGAAGCCATCGAGGCTATGGAAAAAACTACGCGGGAAGTCGTCGACGGGGCGAAGCTCGTGGGGCAGGCTCGTCAGTCGCTTACGGAAATCGAAAGCGTTTCGGGTCGTCTGGCCGAGCTTGTCAATTCCATCACGCAGGCTTCGCGCGAGCAGGCGCGTGGATCAGCAAGCCTTTACAAGTCCGTTTCAGAAATCGCGAGGATCACCCAGCAGACTGCGACGGGCGTGCGCCAGTCCGCCGATACGGTCAAGCACCTCACCACGCTTGCCGATCAGCTTCAGGCTTCTGTAGCCGCGTTCCGATTGCCAAACGGAAACGGCAGCGCGCAGAGAGTGTGAGAGAACAGGAAAGAAGCTCATGAGTAAAACTGTTGATAACGAACTGCTGCTCGGCTTTTTCGCCGAAGCGAAAAGCTATCTGCCTGAAATCATGCAGGGGATCGTGGATTTCCGCGCCAACCCCGCGCAGGTCGAGAGGCTCGAAAATTCATATCGCTATGCCCACACCATCAAGGGCGCGTCTTCGATGATAGGACTTGAGACCTTGAGTCGCGTCGCCGGCCATCTCGAAAATATATTCGAAGACATCGCCGCCGGACGGATGACGCTCAATGAATCGACCGCCGCCGCTATGGGCTACACCGTCGCGCTCATCAGCACGTATCTCGACGGCGCGGCCCAGGGCAACCTCAACGAGCGTCCTTTTCTCGTCGAGGCGCTCGATTCTCTTCGTCGCCTGCGCGATTTTTCCGAGGGAAAAGGTCTCCCTTTTATTTCTGAATCGCCCGACGAAGAAAAAGAAAGCGAGCAGGCAACATCAGGCGAAGCTCCGCCCGAAAACCCCATGTTTCAGGATGAAGTCGAGCCGCCCGCATTCGAGGAAACCGTCGAGAGCCAACAGCAGGAAAACACAGGATATGAGTTGGTCGAAGCGATGGAAGAGCATCGCTATGATACCGCGCCGCTGGCCTCTGACCTGATAACCGACGCCGAAGAATTTGAGGGAGACGCGCCAACGCCTCACGTCGAAAGCGGAGATGAGGCAACCGGCGCGCTGGCTTCGGCGGAATCGAGCCGCATCGATTTCGTCGTGGTCGGTGACTCGCCCTCTTACTTCGAGCAGGCGCAGAGCGATGCTTCCGCGACAGAGAGCGAAGTCCTCGCGCCTCGCGAACAATGCGAGACTCCGGCGATTGAAGCCACTGCTCTGATGTGCGTCGAACAGCCGAGCGACAACCCGCTCGAAATCGGCCCGCCGTTTTATGTCGAGCAAGTCCAGGCCGAAGCTATTGTCGAAAACCGGACGATGACTGAAGAGCGACGGGGCTATGTCGCGGTTGAAAATCATGATGAGACAGTCGAGAGCGAAACGCCATCTGAGGTTGAACAGAATCCACTCGATGTCCCCGATCTCGAAAATCCGGCTTATGAAGAATCGACCGAAAGCGCGACGATGAGCGGCGCGAGCGAAGAAGCGCAGGCGGAAGAGCCGATGGCTGAAACGCTCCTCGAAAGCGCGAGCGAGCCAATATTCAAGAACGAGATTGAAAGGCCTGTCTTCGACGACTGCAACGAACAACCCGACCTGCCCGCGGAACTTCATGAAGAAGAAGTGGAGCAGAGGGTTGCATCGGCGATAGTCGAGCAAACAATCGAGCAAACAGTTGAAGCCATCAGTGAAGCGCGCGCGCCCGCTGTCGCCGATGTTCAGAGCGCGGCGGATGTTCCTGTCTGGCAGCCGCAGGAAGAAACTACGGTAGCTGTGTTGATCGAAGAAGCGACTAAGTCCGCGCCTGCGGTCGAGGCCGAACTGCCTCCCGAAGGCTTCGTGTTTCGCGAGACCGTCGAAGAGCCTTCGTTCGACACGGGCAACCTCCCGCCTATCGTCGAAGAGACTTTCGTATTCTCTCAAAGCGAGATGGAAGCCCAGGCCCCTGAAGAAACCGAACGGGTTGAAGAAGCCCAGGCGGTCATCGAATCGATGGAGCCTGCAATGGAGTCTGTCACCGATTACATTGAAGAGTCGGTCGAAGAGATCGAGCAGCCCTGTGAAGTTCAGGAAGCGGCTTCGACAGAGATTGCAGCAGAGTCGCTGGTTGATGTGGAAGTTGAAGCGGCAACGTTGGAGGAAGCGGAAGCTCAAGTATCAGGCTGGCAAACTGAAGAGGCACAGATTGAGTGGCAAACCGGCGAACAGATTATCGATCACGCATCGGTCGATCACACTGAGCAAGAGCCGGTTTATCAGGCAAACGTTCCGTCAGAATTTCTCGAAGTCTTCATGCTCGAGGCTGAAGACCATCTGCGCACACTGCATCAGGTGTTGCCGTTGCTCGTCGATCAACCGGCGAATCGCGCGTTCATTCAGGAGATTCGACGCAGCGCGCACTCGCTGAAAGGCTCCGCCGGGATGGTCGGCTTCAGCGAGATAACCCGGCTTGCCCATCGCATGGAAGATCTCCTCGATCTGCTCTACGACGGCGAGATGTCGCTCAACGCCGAGAAGCTCAATCTGCTCTTTCTATCGACTGACGCGCTCGAAGACATGACATCAGGCAAGGTCAACACTCGGACGCTCGATTCGCTCTATGCCGAATATGATCAGTTGCTCGGCTCCGAAGAAGTTGCCGTCGAAGAACAGGCGGAAGAATTCGAAGAAGAAATCGCCGACATTGAAGACGGGCAGGCGGAAACCGCTGACGTTGAATCGGTTCAACTCGACGCCCCGACGGTCGCGGGTCTTCAGAAGCAGGGGCAGTTTATGCGAGTGCCGATCAAGCGGCTCGATGAACTGGTCAAACTCGTCACCGAGCTTATAATCGCGAGGTCTTCATTCGAGCAGCGGCTCACGGATTTTTCGCAGCAGTTGCGCGAACTGCAATCATCGAGCAATCGATTGCGTCGGGTATCTTCGAAGATGGAGATTCAATACGAAGCAAGCACATTGGGAAGCGGACTCTCATCGCTCACGCCCGTATCGTTTGCCGCCGCTTCCGCTGCCGGAGTGCCGATGACTCCGCTTATGAACGTCAACACGCATGGATTCGATGATCTGGAATTCGACCGGTACACAGAGTTTCACCTCGCGCTGAGAGAGTTGAGCGAAACGGCTTCCGACGTTCAGACTTTGGATGCGGAACTCGTCGCGCTCCGAACTGACTTCGAAGCCTACCTGGGCCGTCAGAAGCACCTCTACAGCGAAATTCAGGACAAGCTGATGCGTATGCGAATGGTGCCGGTTTCGACTCTTGAGGCGAGGCTTCAACGCGCCGTCAGAACGGTTTCTTCTCAACGCGGCAAACGGGTTCGCCTCATAATCGAAGGCGAAGGCACCCAGTTAGACAAGACTGCGCTTGAAGAGCTTGCCGACCCGTTCCTGCACATGCTCAGAAACGCCATCGATCACGGCATCGAGATGCCCGGCGAACGATACGCGAGAGGCAAAGAGGAAACAGGCACGATCAAACTGCGCGCATACACGGAAGGCACGCAGGTAGTGATTCAGATAAGCGACGATGGCCGGGGGATAGACCCTGAATCGCTTCGCTCGACAGCCATTGCGAAGGGATATCTTTCCGTAATCGATGCCGTGCGCATGTCAGATGAAGAGCTTTACTCGCTCATATTTCTGCCGGGATTCAGCACGGCTCAGGAGTTGAGCGAGATATCGGGGCGAGGCGTGGGATTGGATGTCGTGAGGGCGACCGTTCACGGACTCAAGGGCCATCTCACAGTCGATTCGCGGACGGGCGAGGGCGTGACATTTACCCTGCGGCTGCCGATGACTCTGGCCGTTATGCGCGGATTGCTTGCGAGAGCGGGCAATCAGATGTTCGCCATCCCTGTGAGCGGCGTGACTCAGGTGGCGCGAATCGCTCACGAAGATGTTGACATCGTAGGCGGAGAGGAAGTGGCGCGAGTCGGCGGAAAAGTTTACCCGCTGATGCATCTGGGGAGGCTGCTCAATCTCGCTTATCCGGTCGATGAAAGCGTGCGCCGTCGACCTGTTCTGATCATGACAATCGATGACAGAGAAGTTGCGGTTGCGGTAGATGACACTCTGGGCGCGCGTGAAATCGTCGTCAAAAATCTGGGCAATCATCTGCGACAGGTGCATGGTGTGACGGGGGCGACGCTGATGGGCGACGGCAGCGTTATTCTGATTTTGAATGTGCCTGAGCTTGTGCGCGGCGCGACCCGCGCGAAGACCGACACCGGGCCGCTTCCGCCGATGAAGCAGCAGACCGCGCGGCGCGCGCTGACTGTTATGGTCATAGACGATTCGCCTTCGGTGCGACGAGTGGTGACGAGTCTGCTCCAAAACGCCGGATGGAAGACCGTGCAGGCGAAAGACGGGCTGGACGCATTCGAGACTCTGCCTCAGCTTCCCGCCCTTCCTGATGTAATACTGCTCGACATAGAGATGCCGCGCATGGACGGTTACGAATTCCTCAGCACTCTGCGAAAGCAGGAGGCATACAGTCACTTGCCGGTCGCTATCTTAACGTCGCGCGCGGGTCAGAAGCACCGCGAGAAGGCTTTCGAGTTGGGCGCGGATGAATATATCGTCAAGCCCTATCGGGATGATGCGCTTATAGAATTGCTTTCGCGACTGGCGAGACAGCCGAGGCAGGTCAGTCAGTAAAGTTTCATTAGAAAAGTCTGGAGTCGAAAGTCTGGAGTCTGGAGTCAGAAGGCGACGGCGCATTCAGCGAGTCGCCACTGACGACCTGGAAGACCCCTCAAACATTCAACTCGCATTTTTGTACCCCCCCATTTTCCGATTGATACGAAAAATCGCCTGTAGTAACATCGCCCGCGTCATCAAATAGCCGGTCGCACGAAAAAGCAGTCGGCTTTCACAAGCGAGAGAACAGCCCGTGCAATTCTGCTTTTGTCGAAAGACATAAGCTACAACATGTCAAGCGCCATGTTTGTCGAAACTCTATGACCTGATGCCAATGATCGGATAATCATCGGCTGTCGGGTTTTATGCTCTTCAGCGCGGTCATCCGTTCACAAAATCAACAGCGATGTCGGCGAGATTGTCTCCCAACGGGAGAAGTGTATCTATCGAGGTGAATCGTTATGTTTCGTCGCTCTCTAATCTGCTGCCTGACGTTTACGGCGATGTTGATCTGTTCATCGACATTTGCGAATGCAACTCTCACAGACGAAGCGGCGGGAACCGGAGTGATTTCGGGAAGAGTCACAAAGCTGGACGCGACGACCGCGATTGCCGGAGCCAGCATAAAAGTTTTTCAGGGCGCTACTCTATCGGCCACAGCCATAGCCGACAGCGCGGGCGATTACACCATAAGCAATCTCGACCCGGGCAGCTATTCCGTAGAGGTTTCGTCGACGGGGTACGAAACAAAAACTCAGGCCGGCGTTTTGGTGAGCAACGGCGCAACCACTACGGTCAATTTCACTCTCGCCGTCCCGATCAACTATGTTTACGACGAACTGGGCAGGCTCGTCTCTGCGATAGATCAGAACGGCAACGCGGCTACTTATGCTTACGACGCTGTGGGGAATCTGCTTTCGATTTCGCGGCAGGATCAAACTCAGGCAGCGATCATTCAATTTTCGCCCGCAGGCGGAAGCGTGGGCGCGACGGTGACGATATACGGCACGGGCTTCAGCGCGACAGCCGCTCAGAATGCCGTCACTTTCAACGGCGCTGCGGCGACTGTCGCGCAGTCTTCGACGACTCACATAGTCGCAACCGTCCCTTCGGGAGCGACGACAGGGCCGATTGCTGTTACTTCTCCTGTGGGTTCGGCCACGAGCAGCGCGTCTTTCATCATAGGCTCGTCGCCCCTGGCTCCTACCATCACCTCATTCACGCCGACCATTGCCTCGCCTGGGGCGGCGGTGACGATCACAGGAACGAATTTCGAGACGACTCCACTCAACAACAAAGCGACATTCAACCTGGGCAATTCGATAATCAGTTCCGCAACATCGACCAGCATTTCAACATCAGTTCCAACTGCGGGGTCGGGGAAAATCTCTGTGGCGACGCCCAATGGAAAAGCCACCAGCACGGATGATTTCTTCATACCTCCGCCCACATACACTGTGGCGGAAGTGATGCTCACGGCGAGGACGACGATAGGAAGCTCTTACGCGGCTTCGGTCAGCACTGTCGGCAAGATAGGACTCATACTGTTTGACGGCTCGATGGGACAGCGCATCTATCTCAACATCCCCAGTGTCGCTTTCAACGGCAACGCTTATGTGAGAATCTACAACCCGGACAGCACCCTTCTCACTTCAAAGACCGTATCGTTTTCAACTTCGACCTACATCGATACGACCGCGCTGCCCGCCACAGGGACTTACACTATTCTGGTCGATCCGTGGTCGAACGCGACTGGCTCGGTGACGCTGAATCTGATCGATGTGCCGCCGGACGTGACGGGAACGATAACTCCGGGCGGGTCGTCGGTGCCGGTCTCGATCACCACCGCAGGACAAAACGCGAGGCTAACTTTCAGCGGCAGCGCCGCGCAGAAGATAAGTTTGAGAATGACGGGCGTGACGATAGGCAGCACCACACCAGTGACGTTTTTCAATCCCAACGGGACGACGCTCGCTTTTTTCAATGCAAGCAGCAGCGCAGGGGGTTGGCTCGAAGCGACGGCGCTTCCCGTGGCGGGAACCTACACGATACTGATGGACCCGAACACCACCTTCACCGGCAATGCGACATTCGCGCTTTATGACGTAGTAGATATAAACGGTTCGATAACGTCGGGCGGCACGGCAGTCACGGCTCAACTAACCACTCCGGGGCAAAACGCCAGCTACACATTCAACGGCTCGGCGGGACAGCGAGTCAGTTTGAACCTGACAGGTGTGACCATTGGAGGCAGCAAAGTTTATATCTACAAGCCGGACGGCTCGACTCTGGCTTCAAACCTGAATGTGGGAACAGCCGGAGCTTTCTTTGACACGATGACGCTGCCCGTGACTGGCACATACACGATCTTCGTCGATCCGAACACTTACCTGACCGGTAATATGACGCTCGCGCTTTATGATGTGACGGATTTCACCGGCACTATCACTATCGGAGGCTCCGCAGTCGCAGTGACGATCAGCACTCCGGGGCAGAATGGACAGATAACTTTCAGCGGCAGCGCGGCGCAGAAAATAAGTTTGAGAATCACAGGTGTGACGATAGGCAGTTCCACAACGGTGACTATATTCAATCCCAATGGGACGACCCTCGCTTCGTTCACCGCAGCCAGCAGCGCGGGAGGCTGGCTTGATGCAACAACACTACCCGCGAGCGGCACATATACGATTTTTATGAACCCGCCCAGCACCTACACCGGCAATGCGACACTGGCGCTTTATGACGTAGTAGATATAAACGGTTCGATAACGCCGGGCGGCACGGCAGTCACGGCTCAACTAACCACTCCGGGGCAAAACGCCAGCTACACATTCAACGGCTCGGCGGGGCAGCGAGTCAGTTTGAATTTGACCGGCGTGACGATCAGCGGCATCAAGGTCTACATCTACAAGCCGGACGGCTCGACTCTGGCTTCAAATCTGAATGTGGGACTAGCCGGAGCATTCTTTGACACGATGACGCTGCCAGTAAGCGGCACATACACGATCTTCGTCGATCCGAGCAGCTACCCGACAGGCAATATAACGCTGACGCTTTACGATGTGGTCGATTTCACAGGAACCACCACTATCGGAGACCCGGCTGTCGCCGTAACGATCAACGCTCCGGGGCAGAATGGGCAGATGACTTTCAGCGGCAGCGCAGCGCAGCAGGTGACAGTAAGAATAACCGGCAACACGATGAGTACGATCACGGTCAAACTGCTCAACCCCGACGGCACGACGCTCACATCGAAGACTTCCAGCGGCAGCAACTTCGACCTGACCACCGTGACGCTGCCCGTGACAGACACATACACGATCACCTTTGACCCTCTGGGGACAAACACCGGCAGCGCCAATGTCAGAGTGACCAGCCCATAGGGATAGATGTCAGATGTTCGATGTTAGAGGTTAGAGGTTTCACAGTCTGGCTGAGTAGATCGCACGAATTGAAAGTGGAGATAGCATGAAGAAGAGATTGAGTTTGATAATCGCGTCCGTTTTGATGGCGGTTCTGGTTGCGAACCCGCTGTTCACTTCTGCATCAGCAGTTCGAGGAGATTCCTCGAACAAACCGGATAAGCCTGCTCCTGCCGACAATCGCCGGAGCGAAAAGGCGGTCTCTTCAAAAACTCCAGCCGCACCTGCCAAGATCAAAGCGCGACAGACGGACGCTCGCGGGCAAACCGCGACTCTGCTTTCAGACGGAAGCCTGCTCTTCGTGGGCGGACAGGGCGCAAACGGCCCGATGGCGGAAACAGCTATAAAGCCCGCATCAGGCGGCGAAGCCATCGCAATCTCCGGCTCACTCCGTTACGCTCGCTCATGGCACAGCGCGACCGTATTGCCTGACGGCACGGCCCTCATACTTGGCGGAACAGGGGCGGACGGCCAGTTGGTCAAGGAAGCAGAGATTTTCGATCCTCAATCGCAGAACTTCGATTCGATCACGATGAAACTGGCTCCACGAGCGCATCACACGGCGACTCTTATGACAGACGGGCTGGTTCTGATCACGGGCGGTGTCTCATCCTCTGGCAGGACTGTTGATAAGGCTCAACTGTGGAATCCGAGAACGAAAGATGTGGTCACGCTGGCATCGAGGATGAAAACTGCGCGACGCAACCACTCGGCTCGACTTCTTTCAGATGGCCGTGTGTTGTTGTGGGGCGGAACCGACTCGCAAGGCCGTCCGATCGATAACGGCGAGGTGTTCGATCCTCTCAATCTATCCTTCGAGATGGTTGACACTCAGCCTCCGGTTGAAAACGAACGGCTGAGGGTCGAGGGCGCTGTGCCTCAAGATGGAGCGGTGAACGTGGCGATAGATAGCCTGCTGGCCGTTCGATTCACGAGACCGTTGAAAGTCGAGACGATCAACACCATCACGCTGACCTTGACGAATGGTCAGGGACCAGTTGATGCCAAAGTAGTCTCGGCTGAATCCGGTATGCTGGCCTTCCTGACTCCGCTCGCACCGCTTCTTCCCTCCACGCCTTACACTCTCACGGTTGCAGGAGCGGCGGATGCAACAGGCGCGTTGGTCGAGAGCGCGACTATCGAGTTTGTGACATCAAATCAGGGAGCGCCCAAACCGAAAATCTGGATACCGAGTTCTGAAAACTACAACGGCGACTGGAGTGCCAACCTGCCGCCGTCGCCGTGGCAGGAGTTGCCTTCGTATCAAGCCGAGGAAGGAGTGACCGCGCTTTCAGGTCAGGTGCTGAGAGTAGACGGCTGGCCGCTTGCTGGTGTGGTGATGAAGATAGGCCAGCAAGAGACGAGGACTGACCACACGGGCCGCTTTCTGATTCGTGATGTCGAAGTCGGTCGCAGGACACTGATCGTCGATTGCCGACCTGCAAGCACTCGCAAGGCTCAGTTCGGATTGTTTATGATCGCAGTCGATGTCTTGAAATCGGGAAAGACGACTGCGCTGCCTTACACTATTTTCTCTCCCGTGCTTGACACGAAGAATGCCACTAAACTTCACTCGCCGACGAAGAAGGAAGTCGTTGCCACTTCGCCTTACCTTCCGGGGCTTGAAGTTCATATCCCTCGCGGATCGGTATTGAGAGACGTTGACGGCAATGCTATCCGAGAGATGACCATCACGCCCGTGCCAGCAGACCGTGGGCCGTTTCCAGGGCCGGTGGGAGTGAAGTTCCCAGTCTTTTTCACTCTGCAATTGGGAGGGACGACTCTTGAAAACGTAGACCCGGCGACGACGACGGGGATGAGGCTGGTGTTTCCGAATTATGAGAGAGTGCCTGGTGGGACGAAGATAGACTTCTGGAGCTACGATGCGGGGGGAGTAGGATGGTTCACGTATGGGAAGGGGAGCATAAGCGCCGACGGCAAGCAGATCGTACCTGATGAGGGAGTGGAGATAAGGCTATTCACCTGCGCTTCGGTCGGCAGTCCGACCGAGCCTGAAGGGCCGCCCTGCGACTGCTCGGCCTGGGACGGCGATCCGGTTCATCTTGGGACGGGTCTGTTCGTCAATCACCAGACTGATCTTGTTCTTCCCGACGTAATTCCCATTTCGCTGACTCGAATTTACCGGCAGAATGATCCCAAGTGGAGACCGTTCGGGACGGGGACTCGACATCCTTACGAGATGTTCCTCGTAGGAGACCAGACCGCTTATTCATGGGCTGATTTGATCCTGCCTGATGGCGGGAAGGTTCGATTCAATCGCTACTCATCGGGGACAGGCCCGACCGGAGCGATGATGGAAGCGACCTCGACTCCGACGGCATTCTACAAGGCGACATTGATTTACTACGGAGTGTCATACGACGGGAGATGGGATTTGAGGATGAAGGACGGGAGCATCTATCGGTTCTCTGTGGATGGGCGGGAAGTAGCGCCGCTGTCGGCGATCATAGACCGAAACGGGAATCAGTTGTCGGTAGTGCGTTATCCTGATCCGGGAGAAGGGACGACGGGCGATTTGCAGGGTCACAGGATCAAGAGGATCGTGTCGCCCAACGGGCGGTGGGTGGAGTTCACTTATGATGCGAGCTTTCACATCACGCAGGCGAAAGACAACACGGGGCGAGTGGTTGGTTATCAATACGACGGGAGCGGCAGGTTGTGGAAGGTGACAGACGCGATGGGAGGAGTGACTGAATATAGCTACGACACAGCGAATCGGATGAAGACGATCAAGGATGCGAGGGGGATAGTTTATCTCACGAATGATTACGACGTGAACGGAAGAGTGATAAAGCAGACGCAGGCGGATGGAGGGTTTTATCAATTCGCCTACACGTTGGATGGAAGCGGTAAGGTGACGCAGACGGTTGTGACAGACCCGCGAGGCCAGACGAGGACGATGACATTCAACGCGAGCGGGTATTCGATGACGGACACGGAAAGCTGTTGCGGTGGAGGATTGTCACAGACAGTTGAACGGGAAGCGGGGACGAATCGCATCCTCGCGGTTACGGATTCATCAGGAAGGCGAACTGAGTACGGCTATGACTCGATTGGGAATACCACAAGCGTGACCCGGCTCGCAGGTACAAGCGAGGTGATGACAACGAATTTGACCTACGAGCCGCAGTTTAATCAACTGGCGAGTGTGACTGATCCACTCAACCACACAACGACGTTTGGGTATGACAGCAAGGGGAATCTCATCAGCATGACCGATGCGCTCGGTCATCAAACGACATTCGCCTATAACTCAGCAGGGCAGATGCTGACCACGACGAAGGCTTTGGGCAATACGACTCAATTCGTCTACGAAGGCGGCGATTTGGTGAAAGTGATAAACCCGGTGGGTCAGGGCGTGACCAGATTCGTTGATGCAGCAGGAAGAGTGCTGAGTGTAACGAACGCGCTTGGTCAGAGTGTGAGGTATGAGTACGACGCATTGAATCGGGCGACGAAAATGATCGATCCGATTCAGGGAATGACGCAGTTCGCTTATGACGCAAACAGCAACTTGCTCTCAGTGACCGATGCTCGCGGCAAGGTGACGAGCTATGTCTATAACAACATGGATCAAGTCACGACTCGCACCGATCCGCTCACTCATCAGGAGACTTATCAATACGACCTCAACGCGAATCTCACCCAGATGACTGATCGCAAGGGACAGGTGACCAGCTATACTTACGATTCGCTTGACCGATTGAGCCAGGTTACTTATCACGACAACTCGACTATCACTTACACGTATGATTCTGTGGGCAGATTGACTCAAATTGCGGATTCGCTGTCGGGAACGATTAGCTACACATACGATAATCTAAATCGGACGTTGAGCGAGACGACGCCGCAGGGAGTGGTAAGTTATGGCTACGATGTGGCTTCAAGGCTGACGAGCATGACTGTTGCCGGGCAACCTGCTGTGACATACAGTTACGACAATGCAGACCGGATGACGGCGATCACGCAGAGTGCGTCCGTCGTGTCGTTCACCTATGATGATGCAAACCGACGGACGACGAAGACTCTGCCAAACGGAGCCGTGACCGAGTATGGCTACGACACTGCGTCGCGGCTGACAGAGATCACCTACAAGAAAGGCGCAGCAACGCTTGGCAATTTGAGTTATGAGTACGATGCAGCGGGGCGAAGGGTGAAGACTGGCGGCAGCTTTGCGAGAACCAATCTTCCCTCAGCGATCAACACGGCTACCTACGACGACACGAACCGTCAAACAGGCTTCGGGAGCCAGTCTTTGGCCTATGACAACAACGGCAATCTGACCAGCGACGGAGTGAACACTTACACTTGGAATGCGAGGGATCAGCTTTTGTCAGTCAGCGGGTCGGGGTTGACAGCAAGCTTTCAGTACGATGCATTCGGCAGGCGAGTCAGCAAGACAATTAATTCCGTGATGATGAGCTTTGTTTACGATGGGCCGAATATCGTGCAGGAAAAAGCAGGCTCGACGGTGAGCGCGAATATGCTCACAGGAGGAATAGACGAGGTATTCACTCGTAGCGACTCATCAGGCGCGTCAAGCTTAATCACAGATGCGCACGGCTCGACAGTTGCGCTGACCAATTCGACTGGCACGATTCAGACCGAGTATAGTTATGAACCGTTTGGGAAGACGAGTCAGAGCGGAGGAGCGAGCAACAACGCGGCGAAGTACACGGGCCGTGAGGATGACGGCACGGGGTTGTATTACTATCGCGCTCGTTACTACTCCCCTGTACTTCAAAGATTCATCAGTGAGGATCCTATTGGCTTGGAGGGCGGAATCAATCTTTATGCTTATGTCGATAATAATCCGACCAATTTCAAGGATTCTTTCGGATTAGATAAGACAAAGGGAATGTCAGATCCGTCAATGGGAACATACCAAGATCAATGGTACGGACACGATGATAAAGATTTCCGTGATTGGTTTCATAGATGTTTGAAGAGGCCAGGAGATCCTGACGCAACCAAAGAACAAATCGAAGAGGCATACGAAGAATGGTTAAATCGTGGATCGCCCAACGGAGACAATTGCTGGGGGGCTCAGCAACCTGTCTTTAACCCAGAGCGATCAGCTAAACGCGACTGGCAGGGAGGACGCCGAAAAGGGAAGCATAAATTCCAAGTCAACCCTTGGCCTCTGACACAGCCAACAGCCACAGAACTGGCTCTCAGGGAAGCATCTCATCGTTACATGGAGCAGGCGTGTACAGATGTACTTTATTGGAGCATTGTATTGGGATCAGCCTTTCTAGGCCGTCCCAGTGCAGCGCCTAGACCTGCTCCAGTACCTATACCAGCACTGGCTCACTGAGCGCTGAAAAGTGGCGGGCAAGCGGGTTTGAGAAACATCAAGTGCTAAGAATCTATCAATCTTTCTTGCAATACTTCTTGGGCTTCACAGGCGAAAGAAAGTCGTGATGCTCTCATGGGATTTGCAACTATATGCGAGGTAAAAGCGATGCATAAATATACAATGGAATTCAGGATTTATGGAGAGACCCTTGACCCATCAGCAGTATCAACCGATTTGGGCATTGAACCCTCTCTTGTGATAAGGGCGGGTGAGCGGAGAACTCGCACTACACGATTTGAAAAATCTATGTGGGCATACGATGGATTCCCATCAACTCGCAGGTGGGATTCATTCGAAGAGGGGTTGATCTCATTATTAGAAAAGCTGCTGCCTTTCAAGGATAAGATAGAAAAGTATATGTCCAATTATGAACTCATCCTCTGGTGCGGACATTTTCAATCAAGCTTTAATGGCGGCCCTACTTTATCGCCGCGGGTGTTGAATCTATTGAGCGAGTTTGGCGTCGCTTTGTTCATTGACAACTACTTCCATTCCGAGAAGAAGGACGAAGGGCCTGAAAGTGCGACCACTGTAAACTGATGGGTTTTGCATGTTTCGGCAAACGTGAACAGCGATTTCGTTTCATCTATGCCGTAAAAATAGATCATCGATTGCTTGCTCTCCCCGTTGCCTGACGGCACGGCCCTCATACTTGGCGGAACAGGGGCGGACGGCCAGTTGGTCAAGGAAGCAGAGATTTTCGATCCTCAATCGCAGAACTTCGATTCGATCACGATGAAACTGGCTCCACGAGCGCATCACACGGCGGCTCTTCTGACAAACGGGCTGGTCCTGATCACGGGCGGTGTCTCTTCCTCTGGAAGGACTGCTGATAAAGCTCAAATCTTCAATCCGAGAACGAGAGGTGTGGTCACGCTGGCAGCGAGGATGAAACTCGCGCAGCGCAATCACTCGGCTCGGCTTCTTTCAGATGGTCGGGTGCTGCTTAGGGGCGGGACCGAAAACGATGGGCAGGCGATCAATCAGGACGAGGCGTATCGAGTCGAGGAAGGAAGGTTCCGCGCGTGGAAGGATCTGGCGGAAAGCGAAGAAGAGATGCCGCGAGTAGCAGGCTCAGCGCCGCGAGACGGAGCGGACGATGTTGCAGGGGATGCTCTTCTGGCTCTGCGATTCACAAAGCCGATGAGAGTGAACACGCTCAATCGAGAGAATGTGATTTTGAGCGGGCCATACGGGGCGGTCGAATCACGGGTGGTCGGGGCAGAGAGAGGGCGGCTTGTATTCATCACACCCAAGTCTCCGCTTTTTCCCGGCTACACCTACACGGTGACGATAGCTGGCGCGCGGGACGAGACGGGCGCAGAGATCGAAACATCGACGATACGATTCACTACAGCCGGTGAAGTCATCCGCCCGGAGGCGTTGGACGATGAAGAGTGGATACCGGAGAGAAGAAACCTGAGCGGCGACTGGAACAGCAGAAGACCGGATTCGCCGTGGAGGAGTCTGCCGCCGCTCGAAGCTCCTAGGGGAGTGACAGCGATAGCGGGTCAGGTATTGCGTCTCAACGGCAAGCCTCTCTCGAATGTCACCTTGAGAATAGGAGAGCAGACAGCCCTCACGGATAAGACAGGCCGGTTTCTGTTGACGGGCATCCTCGCGGGCCGAAGCCTGATGATTATCGACGGCTCTACGGCCAATCGTGCGGGCAAGTCTTACTGCATGTTCGACGTTTCGGTTGAAGCTCAGGAAGGCAGGACAACCGCACTCAGCTACACCATCTGGCTGCCCGTAGAAGACACTCGCCACGCCACTCGTCTCGACGTGCCGACAAGGAAAGCCGTTGTAGCGACTACGCCCAGAATTCCGGGCCTTGAGGTTCACATACCCGAAGGGGTGATACTGAGAACCTCTCACGGTCACGCGCTGAGTTCGCTTTCGCTGACAGCGGTGCCGGTGGATCGCCCGCCCTTCCCTCTGCCAGAAGGGACGCAGATGTTCTTCACTCCGCAGGTTCACGGCGCGAAGGTCGAATCAGTCAAAGGGGACGAGCACGCGGGGGTGAGGATTATCTTTCCCAACACGGGGAGGCTGGAGGCAGGCTCGCGTGTGGAGTTGATGACCTACGAGGCGGGTTATAAGGGATGGCACGTCTACGGGCAAGGCACGGTCACACCCGACGGCAGGCAGATCGTTCCTGATGCGGATGTGGTGATCAAACAGTTCATGTGTCTTCAGATTCTCGGCTCGACTGGTGATGCTCCCTCTGAAGGCCCTCCTTACCCTGGCAGAACTGGCGGCGATCCGGTGGACCTTGCGACAGGACTTTTCCTTCTCAGTCAAACGGATATCGCTCTGCCTGATATCATTCCTATTGCGCCGGTTCGCACCTATCGCCCACAGGACAGCAAAAGCCGCGCCTTCGGCATCGGGGCTACTCACTCTTACCAGATGTTCCTCGTCGGCGACACGACCAACTACTCTTATGCTGAACTGATACTGCCAACCGGGGGGCGAATAAAATACGACCGCATATCTGCTGGTACGAGCCATCTAACCGCAGTAATGGAACACACCTCGACGCCGAGTGAATTCTACAAATCGAGGCTGACTTATGACTCGAACTACGTCGGCTGGGAACTGAAATTCAT
Organism: Blastocatellia bacterium UBA7656; assembly: GCA_002483445.1. Taxonomy (GTDB): domain Bacteria; phylum Acidobacteriota; class Blastocatellia; order UBA7656; family UBA7656; genus UBA7656. The sequence goes on along the minus strand of DLHY01000088.1, from coordinate 2,626 downwards.
AGACGGAACCCTTTGGCGGTTCAAGGTGTTCCATCTGGCTCAGGGCCATCCGTCGCTTCAGTCAATCCGGGATCGTAACGGCAACGAACTGACCATCGTTCGCCAATCGTCGAAGATAATCGATAGGATAATTTCTCCCCACGGTCGCTGGATAGAGTTCAGCTATGACGCAAGCAATCGAATCACGCAGGCGAAAGACAACACGGGGCGAGTAGTGAGTTATCAATACGACGCAAGCGGGAGGTTGTGGAAGGTGACTGACCCGATGGGAGGAGTGAGTGAGTACACCTACGACACATCGCATCGGATGAAGACGATCAAGGATGCTCGTGGGATAGTTCACGTCACGGTAGATTACGACGCGAACGGGAGAGTGATGAAGGAGACGCTGGCAGACGGAGGGATTTATCAATTTGCCTACACGCTCGATAGCAACGGGAAGGTGACGCAGGCGGATGTGACTGATCCGAGAGGATTCATCAGAAGAGTGACCTTCAACTCGGATGGATATTCTCTGACCGACACTCGCGCCGTTGGAACACCTTTGCAACAGACGATGAGCTATGGGCGAGAGACAGGAACGAATTTCGTTCCCGGCAAAACTGATCCGCTTGGACGCACTACTCAGTTCGGCTATGACTCGATGGGCAATCTCACAACTATGACCGACCTTGCGGGAACCTCGGAAGCTGAGACTACTACCTACACCTACGAGCCGAATTTCAATCAGGTGGCCAGCATAACCGACCCTCTCGGTCACACTACCTCTTATCAGTATGACAGCAAGGGAAACCTCATCCGAATCACTGACCCTCTGAACAATCAAACTGTTTACGCTTATAACTCAGCCGGTCAGGTTGTCTCAGTGAGGAACCTGCTGTCTCAGATCACGCAGTACGTCTATGAACAGGGAGACCTTGTTCGCATAATCGATCCGATGGGAAGGAGCATAAGCTGGTTCACCGACGCAGCGGGGAGGGTGTTGAGCCTGATGAATGCTTTGGGGCAGACGGGCCGATTCGAATACTACACATTGAATCGAGTGACCAAAGTGATCGACCCGATTCAGGGGATGACGACTTTCACATACGATGCGAACGGAAATCGCCTGAGCCTGACGGATGCTCGAAACAAAGTGACCAGTTACTCCTATGATGATATGGATCGAATGATAACGCGCACTGATCCAGTGTCGCGGGTGGAGAGTTTCGAATACGATCTGATGGGGAACCTGACGAAGTTCACCGACCGGCGAGGCAAAGTGAAAGTGATAAACTATGACGGTCTCAATCGGAGAATCTTCACAGGCTTTGGAGCGATGACGAGCGGAGGCACGACCACTTACGAAAGCACGATATCGTATACCTACGATGGAGCCTTGTCGTGCGGATGCAGCGGGGCGGGCGGGAGGCTTTCGCAAATTAATGATTCGACCTCTGGCACGATCACGTATGGTTATGACAATCAGGATCGAGTGACGAGCGAGACGACTCCGCAGGGAATAGTCAGCTACACATACAATGCAGTGGGTCGGCGGGCAACGATGAGCGTGTCGGGGCAATCGACGATCAACTACACTTACGACAATGCGGATCGATTGACGCAGATTTCGCAGGGAGCCGCAACGGTGTCGTTCGGATATGACGCAGCGAGCCGACGCACATCTCTGACTTTGCCTAATGGAGTGGTGGCGGAGTATGGCTATGACGCGGCTTCGAGGTTGACAGGTATAACTTATAAGAAGGGCGCGATGACGCTGGGCAATCTGAGTTATGAATATGACGAGGCAGGAAAGCGGACGAAGATGGGAGGGAGTTATGCGCGGGTGAATTTGCCGCCTGCGGTCACGACGACGAGCTATGACTCAGCAAATCAGCAGACAGCTTTTGCCAGCCAGACGCTGAGTTATGACGCAAACGGGAATGTGACCGGAGACGGGACGAACACCTGCACCTGGAACGCGCGAAATCAGCTAGTGGGGATGAGCGGGTCGGGATTGAGCGCGAGTTTCCAGTACGATGGGTTGGGGAGAAGAGTCAGCAAGACGATCAACTCAGCGACGACGAGCTACCTGTACGACGGAGTGAACGTCGTGAAGGAGCTGATCACCAGGCCAGGAGTCGAGAATTCTTCGCAAGTCCAAACACATACTCGACATCGTTGGCTTCGCACCAACTCATGATCTCCTCTCTGCAAAACCCGCTGTCGCCGCGAACTATTATCTTCACCTCCGGCCATCGCTTGCGAATTTGGGCGACTACGCGCTCAATCTCCTCCTTCGCTCCTGCGGCCTGATCCTGGTTAGCCTCGCGCAGTCGAGCGCAGAGAAGGAAATCTCCACAAAAAATATAAAGGGGCAGGTAGCAGTAATTGCCGTAGTAGCCGTGAAAGAAGCGCCCCTCTTGTTTTCCGTGAAGGATGTCGTCTGTAGCATCGAGGTCGAGTAGTATGCTTTCAGGCGGTTGATCGTGAGCCTGTAAGAACACATTGACGAAAAACTCATCGACCTTCTCTCGATCAACGGCGATCTTTTTGTAGTGACCATCTTTTTGCGTGTCGTCCGAACGAAGCTCAAGGCGATTGAGAGTGCTTTTGCCAGCCAGAGGATTGCCGGGATCTGAGGGGC
>DLHY01000098.1 GCA_002483445.1 Blastocatellia bacterium UBA7656 | reverse complement strand
GCGGCGGCTTAACTCTGTGTTAGTGAACCGGAGCAAGAAGCGACGTAAAGCTCGACGAGGAGCAGAGGAAGCAAGAGAACGCGGAGAGAATAGGACGCAGAGAATAGAGAACGCAGAGAGAAGAAGGCTCGACTCTCTCAGCCTCGACTCTCATCGAAACGAATTCACTCCGAACGCTTCGAGTAATTGAGTAACGCAGAGATTGAGAGTGAGAGAAGAAGGTTCGACGTGAATCGTAAAGAGCGAGCAACGAGAGCGAAGAGAGAAGAGGGAGAAGAAAGCACTAACTGCGCGCTGCACCCGACCGCCCCGATGCTTTTTGCCATCCGCTCTTCGTTGCTTCATCGCTTCGGGTTCAAAGGGCGGCGGGTGAGCTTGGCGTTAGATCGCTGGCGGATGAAGCGACGGCAAAGCAGAAGCGCACGAACTTGTATGACTCGACTCTCCTCGTATCGCATCGCTGACGACAGCGACTCAGAGCCGCACGACGACGCAACGCTCGACTCTACTCGTAAAGAGCGAGCGGCGAGAGGAAGAAAAGACGACCGAGAAAAGGTTCTAACTTCCGCATCCACCGTACCCGCCCGTCGCGCTTCATTGTCAGCCTGCGGGTTCACTTCTCCGTTCAACATCAACGGGCGGGACGGTGATGCGGGCGTTAGGCTTCTGTCGTTGAACAGGGGCAACGATAGAAACCAGCCTATTTGAAGTTCCCCTCAAACACAGGAGGATTCATATGAGACAGAAATATCAGTCATTCGTGACGGAGTTCGTGGACAGCCAGCCAAGGGATGAGGTGAGTGCCGGGCGAGTCCTAAATGGTGCTTTCCGCGAAACGCTTCGTGAAGTGGGCCTCGGCATCGCCACGGTCGAGCCAATTAATATACCGCGCTGTGGCCCTGGTGCTTGTACAGCCTGCAATTGCCGCGGATTTAAGGCGACAGGCAAGGGCAATGACATCTGCGCTACTTGCAGTCACTATTGGCAGGTCCATAGGTAAATCGGCGAATCGTGAGGGTCTAACCCGCCGATGCAGTCGACCGGCTTCCAGTGAGTCCGCCGCGTAAGGTTGAACAAAGAAAACGCTCGACGTAAACCAAGCGCGCCTAACGTATTAAGACTTCGCGTGGCGCGGTGTGATGAGTCGAGGCTCACGCTGAGGCAAGCCGCCACGCAAGTCTGTGTTGAACTAAGCCAGTTGTCGCTATTTGGAGTTTCAATGCTAAGGCTATGATTCTGTGGAAGACATGAGCTTTTGCGCAACTCTGGTCAAAGCTGGCAGGAGAAACCTCAGCCCGTAGGAAAAGCTGCTTGTCAATGAGTTCATCTCATTCTGGTTTCGGCTCTGGGCAATCATGGTCAGCCTCTGTGAGAGTTGCTTTTAAGTATCGGGGAGAAGGATAATCGAAAAACTCTGAGATTGAAAGGGGCGTGGTCAGCTTTTTCCCCGACAGGCTCGAACAAAGGGCAAGATAGACCGAAAGAGGGTGATCGTCGATGGAAGAAACTGAGGACTGCAACTCAATCCTGCGCGGAGCGCTTAGTTCAACAACCACATGCACTGTAGCCCGCGAAGCGCATTTCACATCGTTCCCCAAATACCTCGCGCAGGCACGGTGATGTAGAGCGTTAGATCGCTGGCGGATGAAGCGACGGCAAGGCAGAAGCGCACGAACTTGTATGACTCGACTCTCCTCGTATCGCATCGACGGCGACAGGAAGAAAGGCGCACGAAGTCGGAAGGCTCTAATCAACTCGTAAAGAGCGAGCGGCGAGAGCGAGAAGAGAAGACGGGGAAAAGGTTCTAACTTCCGCATCCACCGTACCCGCCCGTCGCCTTTTGTTATGCGTCAACGGGTTCCCTCTTCTCGCTGCGATCAACGGGCGGGACGGTGATGCAGTCGTAGGCATTTATTCACGAGTCCTCATTTCTTAATCTCAGGCTCCAATGATGCCATTCTACTTGCCGCATGAATAATTCAGCCAAGCGCCACTAGATTCATCCACTCAGCCCAGACTCGTTACTTCTAATAATTTACCGCTGCGCCCTCGCAGCTTTTTCCGACCCGCGCTTTCCCGGCCTCAGAAGATCGCGCGGTATGACTTTCGTCAGCTTGCGAATGTAGGTCGGAGTCACGCCCAGAATCTTGGCCGCCTCGCGCGCATTTCCGCGAGCCTTGTGCAGAGCGCGCGCCCACAGCCATTTCAAAAGCCCGAGCTTGGCGTCGGCAAGCAACGGTATGTGCGTGTCCGAGAGAATGAAAAAATGCTCCTGATCGAGCGAATCTATCCGGCGGCGCGCGCTCTGCGCGTCTCTCTTCAATTCGGGCAGAGGCCGCGAGCCAAGCTCCGCATCGACGTCTGAAAGAAATCGGCAGGCCTCGACAGGATCGGTTTTGCATAGAGCCTGCGCAAGCAACGATTTTATCTCAAGCCTGAGCAACGCATCGTCGGTCTTTTGAGCCGCATCCATCGCCTGCCACAGCGAAGAAGCGGCCTGCTCGTCCCTGTCCTGCGCAAGATAAAGACGCCCAAAAGTCTTTCGCGCAATCGCGCGATGCAGATTGTCGCCGACCTGTTCGGCTATCTCCAGAGCGGCGCGAAGCGAAAGTTCGGCCACATCCCACTCGCGGCGCGCTATGTGAATTCTGCCTTTTATCTCATAAGTCGAGGGCAGCAGCGCGCTGCGCAGCGCCATTCCCTTTTCGAGAGCGACGGTCACGCAGCCCTCAGCCTTGTCGTACTCCTTCAGAAAAATGTGCGTGGTCGCTATCTGGTTCAAAGCGAGATAGACGTATTGCTCGTGTCCCATCTTCTCGAATTTCTCGCAGGCGAACGTCAGATACTTCAACGCCGTTTCGTGTTCGCCTATGGCGTTGAGCGGCGTGGCGACGTTGAGGCGGGCCGCCGCGAGGTTGTATTCGTCCTTGCACTTGAGAAGCGTCTTGATGCTTCGCTCAAGCGCGATGCGCGCCTCTTCGACCTGACCGACCCGATTGAGCGCCGCTCCCAGAGACAAATGAGCCAGCCCCAGTCGATAAGGCCGCCCCTGAATCGCATACAGCGATATGGCTTCCCTGAACCGATCTATTGCCTCCGCGTTTCTTTCCAGAAGCCACATCGCCTGCCCTTCCATGTGCAGAGTTTCAACCACTGCGAACTCGTCATCGCGAGCCGCAGCGACGGCCTTTGCCTGCGAAGCGAGACGAAGCGCGGCAGCAGCGTCGTTGCGGCGATAGTGGTAAAAGGAAAGAGTCAACAGCACGCGGGCGGCAAGTCCTAACGGGATGCGATCAGTGCTTTCAAGATAAGGGCAAAGCGAGGCTTCCATCTCCTGCAATCTTCCCGCGCGACCCGCCAGTTCAGCAGCCAGCATTCGGCGTTGAATCACTGCCTCATCGAATTCCGGGCCGTCGTGCCAGTTTGCGCCGAGAAGGGCGGCGAGTTTTTCGTAATCTCCCGTTTCTCGGAGTTCCTGCAAAGCTGAAAGATCGGCGCTGTCTTGCGGCATAACATCCTCCGTCGGGACCGGGCGCTACTGTGTGGTTAAGGCATTCTCTTCAACCGGACTTGCGGTGTCAAGCTTATGACGGGCGCGCGACCTGATAATAAATCCCACAATCGCGACGGCGATCAATGCGATAAAAGAAAACGCGCTGACTAATCCGCCCGCCCGCTGCGACGCGGTTCCTGTGTAATCGAGTTCGATCAGATGAGAGCCTGTCTCAAGATCGATGATCATATCGCCCAGCGGCTCGCGTCCCGTTACACGAACTTCATCTGAGTCGGCTTTGTGAGTCAGAGCGCGAACGAGCCATTGCTTCCCATCAGTCGATTCTATTCTCAATGCTTCGCCTTCCGAGATGCTCACTGGTTTTCCATCGACAGCAGCCGTCCAGCCGGGAAAGTTGAACGTGCGAATCATCAATCTGTCATCTGCTTTCAGATCAGCGCGGATGATTCTGTGCTGCGGCTCCCATCGCTCGATTGATATTTCTCCGCTCCCGGAGACAAGTTCGGCCTTTTCCACACGAGGCAACTCTCGCGGATTTGACGGTGAGGAGCGCGGTATCATCGCGTCGTTGAAATGCTCCATCTCAGGCACGAATGCCGGAGCGCGCAACTGAGTAGCGTGATTCGCGCTAAGGCCAAATATCATCCCGCCGATAAGGACGAAAGCAGCAAGCGAGCCGGTCAGAATCTTTTTCAGACGCTGGCTCTCATCCCGCGCATCGCGCGCAACCTGCGCGCACGCTCCGGCGATTAGCGCAGCCGCGAGAGTGGTCATCGAAAGCATCCGCCACGTGAACACGCCTATATCGATTTTCGGAATCAATCGCCCAAGTGGATAAGAAAGCTTCGTCATCATGAAAGTCGCGAACGCGCCGACGACTGTCCACGCGATGACGCGCTCGCCTAGCGAGCGATCTTTTCGCTTGAAGGCCATAATCGCCACGGCGCCGAGCGCGATCGCGACCGTCCCGAAAACCCATGTCGCATCGATCATATTGAAAAATCCACGATGATACTGGGCATAAGGCAGATCGTGGACGAAGACATAAGAGCCGTGATAAGGCCAGCTTTCCGACACATACTCGTGACGTATGAAATCCTGCTCGACCGCAGCCGGGTAAAGATAGGCCGCCGCAAGCGCAAGCCCCAACACAGAGGCAAAGGCTGTGATGATAAAACCTTTCGCATCCCTTCGCATCCATGCCATCACGAGCGCGGCCAGACCGAATGCGAGAAAGAATTGATAAGCGGTCGGCGGATGCGACCAGACGAAAGCGCCGACCGAAGCGGCAAGTCCCGCTGCGCCCGTCAGCCATCGGGATGCGCGCGAGCGAGTGTCTTCGTCCTCATCGCGCGACCTGATCAACTGATCGGCAAAAAGCAGAATCAACGGCATCCACACAAATCCCAGCAGTTCGGCCAGAGCCGCGCGATGATACTGATCAATGAGGTGATAAGGCAGCATGATGTAAGAAATCATCGCCACCGTGGCCGCGCTGCGTGACATCGCCCGTCGAGCGCAAAGATAGATTGCCGCCCCTGAAGCTATCATCATCACCAGATGAACCAGAAGCAGTGAGCGCGTCCAGTCGCCCGCGATCACATAGAAAAAAGATGTCAGATAATAAATTGCGGGCGGATAATAGCTCGTCGTCGGAGCGCCGAATCCGCGATTGGTGTCTTCTTCCCATCGCGGATAGAGTTCGCCCGCCTTCAGCCCCTCGTGAAAGGATTTCATCTGATCATAGTGGAGATGCATGTCGTGAGTGACGGGCATTCGAAGCTGAAAGGCATCTCCGGCGGGCGATGCGCCCATGAAAAAAAACGGGACGACGGCAAGGGCTGAAAAGGCAACGCAGGCAATGGCGACGAGAAGTCGCGCTCTGGTTTCCTGTCGGTCGCGCGATTTGTCAGTCGATGTGAAACTGAGGGTCGAGTCTCTGATTTCCATTATGACGCAGCTTTCAGGGCTGAAATCCTAGCACAGCGCGCAGCGCGGAGGAAACTATCGCGCGATGGATGATAAAATGATCCGACTTCATGAAAGTGCGTTTGAGCAGATGAGAGGGTATGAAAAAAATCCTGACAATTCTCGCGACGATTTCGCTGCTTCAGTCGGGCGGCTTCATTGCGGCTCAGAATTCTTCGGAAATTTTCAGAAGCTCAATTGAAGGCGAGCGAGGGCTGGTCGCGCTTGATCAATCGCTCAGAGATTTGAGCAATCCCTTTACGGTGATGTGCCTCGCCGCACACGCTGAAGACATCGATTTCGGCACGCTCGCATATTACAGAAAAAATCTCGGCGCGCGGGCGGTCATTCTTCTCGCCACTCGGAACGAAAGCGGAGGCCATCACGAAGTCGCGCCGATAACGGATGCGCCGCCGGACATCGGCTTCACGCTAAGGGCCGCGCGATTGATTGGCGCGGATGTTTATCTGCTTGGACTCAAGGATTTCGGTTATTCGAAATCCGCTGACGAAGCTTTAAGCCTTTGGGGGCGCGAAGCATCGCTCGCTCGACTGGTGCGCGCCGTGAGGCTTGTGAAGCCCGATTGCATAATCACATCGCACGATGCGAGCGGCGGACACGGACAGCATCAGGCGCTTGCCCGATTGATGATTGATGCCTTCGAGGCAGCGGGCGACGAAAAACGATTCCCGTCGCCTGATGCTGAAGCGTGGGAGCCGCGCCGACTTTTTCAAAAATCAGGCGCGGAGTTGACCAGCATCCAGGTTCCCCTCAATCAAACGGATCAGCTTCGCGGTCTTACTTACGCCAAGATCAACGAGCAGGCGTTGAAACTCATAGCGATGCAAAGCGAGTGGGTTCGCGCGGATGTCAAAGAAATCGACAAACAATACTACAAACTTATTCGCCCGTCGGGCGAAGATAAAATCCGCGCGGGCGGGTCGCTCATTGACGGGCTTGCGCCTGCGGAAGATATCCGTCGAACCATTCAGCCTCCTCGCGCAGGCGACAGTTCTCTGGTTGAAGCGATAAACAATCGCTCACAACTCATAGACGCGCTCACGGAAAAGCTCATCGAGAAACACACTGAAGGATCAGTCGAGGAGATGCGCCAGCGTTACGGGACGGAATACTTTCGAGTCATTCAATTCACCCGAAAGCTTGAGCGCGCGATTGCGCTCGTGTTGGGATTGAGTTTTGATATCGAACCTTCGGATCGCACTCTGGCGCCGGGGCAGGCTTTCACACTTCGAATGAAATTCGCCAACGGCAGCGATCAGCCGTTTCCGGTAGTCTTTCACACGCCACAGTTTTTTTCGCCTGAATTGAAGAAAGTCCCTTCCCGATCATCGGACACTTTCAGCGCGAGCAGGAGCGCAGTGGTATCTCATGAAGTCCGATATGAAGCGCCAGAGGACGCGCTGCAAAAAATTCCGCGCGCTGACGGAGAAAGGTATTTTCCGATTGCGTCGGCTCCGCCTGACACAAAGATCGAAGATATGTTCGGCCAGCCAATAGTCGCGGTCGCGGAAGTGGGGCTTGGCCAGACGACTCTTTTGCTGACCGCGCAAACGAGCGTTTTCTTAGAGCCGCCCGTCAGCATTTCAACCTTGCCTTTTGCTTTTGTAAGAGACTGGAACAAACAGCGCGAGATCGAAGTGCAAGTCAATCTCACCAACCGGACGCCGGGCGCGCTTGCAGTCGCGCTGTGGGTGGTGCCTCTGGCTTTGACCGAGGATGATTACGAGCCTGTGCCGATAAATTTTTCGCGCGAGGATGAGCGCGTGACGGTGAAGATGAATCTGCGATTGCCGATTCTCAAGCCGCCGCTTTCGCCTGATATCCTGATCGAACTGCGCCGCCCGCGCCCTGCCCCGCCTGATACGATGGCATCGACGAAGATCGTGGTTCACGCGGGCGAATTCGAAGTCGCCGAAATCAAAGCGGCTTATTTCGGATCGGACTCGTGGCTTCCCTTCGCGCTCACTCAGCTTGGCGTCGAGTTTATGCGAATCGACGAGGCGGGACTCATTCGTGTCGCCGCGGGTCGCCCCTCGCGCTTATGCGGAGAGCTTGAGCGATACGACACGATCATACTCGGCGAGCGCGCTTTCAAATCGATGGGTTCTACGCTTTCAGCGTGTCTTCTGGAATACGCGCGACGGGGAGGAAATCTCGTCGTGTTTTACCAGCACGGCGGCGAAGCCGATTTGCAATCTCTGGCTCCCTTCCCCATCAAAATTTCAAAAGACATCATCGCGTCGGAAAGCGCGGCGGTGAAGATACTCGATGCGAGTCATCCGTTGATGTCGACTCCGAATCGAATCACAGAAAAAGATTTCGACGGATGGATGGGGAACCGCGCCGTCTTTCCCGCTGTCGAATGGGCGAACGAGTATACGGCTCTCGTCGAAAGCGGAGATGCGGGCGAAGAAGCGAAGAAAGGCGGCCTGATGGTCGCTCGCACTGGAAGCGGGAGCTTCGTTTATGTGAGCTACGATGTGGGCCGCCAGCTGCTCGCGCCGCACACGGGAGCCTATCGACTGTTCGCCAATTTAGTCAGCCTCTCGAAAACGATGAAAGACCAGTCGAGCAAATAGGCGTTTTCAAAGTCGGCGCCAAGCTGATTTCATGTCCTGTTTGTATAAGGCACGATAACCGTTAGGGATTTTGCGTTCAAACTATTTTTCCGCCAGGAACCTGCGAATATGCAGATCTATAAGATCGGGGCTGGTTTCGAATTCGTAGCCCGTGACCATATCGATATTGAGATCGACTGAATGCAGGCTCTTTATTTCGCGGCGAAACCGCGCAACCTGTTCATCGAAGTATGGTACGTAAATCCGATCCCAGTACTCTTCGATCCGCCGTCGCGCGGCGGGATTGCCGCGTAATTCCAGAAAATACTTCTTCGCTCTCTCATCTTTCACGTCCTCTATAAGCTCAGGCTCTTCGTCGAGGGTGTAGAGAATGAGCGGTTTCTTCCACCATTTACTCCTCCCATAAAGGGCGAGCACAGGAGCTTGGATCTTCGTGTAGTCCGGCCTGAAGTCCTTCCTCTCTTCCTCGACCTTCCTCTGAAAGTCGTTATAGTCGATCAGGCTGTTCATCTGCCACATCTCGGTCGGATCTGCCGATATCAATTCGTTAAACCTCGCGTGATCCCATCCGAACCCTGTGAGGTAGACAAGCTTGTTGACCCGTTCAGGATAAATCCCGGCAAACAGAGTCATTTCATCGGCGGGCATAGAGTTGCCGATAAGCGTAATGCGGTCGATCTTCAACGCATCGAGAAACTGTTTGATGTCCTCGACTTGTGTCCGCACGTCATAGCCTCGGTCGGGCTTGTCAGACAGTCCGTTCCCGCGCCGGGTCAACGCCAGCACTCGATATTTGTCCGCGAATCGCGGCGCGAATTTTTCATACTTGTAAGCCGTCCAACTCAGGCTGTGCAGAAAGAGAATCGCTTCGCCCTTGCCACCCCAGTCGAGATAGTGGAGCTTTACGCCATTGACCGTGACGAAACTGCTGCGCGGTTTCTTGTCGCGCTTGCGGTAATAGATCGACCCCGCCTGGCGCGACGGGAGGGTGATCCTTACGCGGTTGTATCGCTTACTGATCAGCCGTCGCAACTCCTCGCGTCCGGGCAGCCGTCTCAAATAACTTGAGGCCAAACGATTCTCAGCCGCAACCCAGTCGGAGGTCTCGCGGCTGTTGAGGTCTCCAAGCCAGCGATACGGATCGGCGACACTTGTGCCACAGTAGTTATCAATTACCTTATCCGTTCGCGCATTCGGATACCGAATCGCCTGCGGCTGCGAGATGCACAGTAGACGCGGGCCAGTGAGCAAAAGGGACAATAAGATTGCACAGATCAAACGCTTTGACAAACTACACCTCCACACCTGGCTCTTCAGGAAATCCGCCATCATTAGATACGCGGGCGCTTATCACAAAGGAATTGCGCGCGTGGTCTTCGCGATGAAAATCAATCCGTCGAAATGCTCTCGCGGGACGACGGGCAGCGCGAATTTCTTCTCGGCCCACTTTTTTGAAAACGATGCCCCGATATAGCGGAACAGTTGCGGCGTGGTGAGCCACTGTATAACTCTCGCGTCGCCAGGATCAGCCCGCAGATCGATCACAAAATCACCCAGCCCTGCGCGCGACAGATGCCATCCGGCGGTGCCTTCAGGCGATGGGCCGACGGCGAATTCATCGGGACTGATCGACTCGGCTCCGGCCTCTTCGGAAATCGCCTGAAACGATCCCTGATCGAGCACAAAGCCAAAGGTGTAGAACTGATCGCCGAACGATTCGCGCAGATAGCTGCCCATTCGACTGTAGGCCAGGCCGTACCACGCAGGCTGATTGCGCGTAAGAGGTTCGGGATAGGAGTGGAATTTGGAGATGTGAAAGTTATGCGCCCAGAGGATGATCCTGGTGTCTGGCCTTTCCCGGCTCAGAATGTATTCGACCGTATCAGCCATCAGAAGATCGCGCTTCTGGTCGTTCGTGTCATCTTTTTCGGATGGCGTGCTTCTGATCTGATCGCTCTTGAGCAGTATGCGCGCTCCCTGCGCTGCTTCCTCGAACTCAGCCATCGAAGTCATCCGCGCGAAGCGCGTCTGATTCGCCGCCAGAAAGCCGAGCAGTTGAAGCAGCCGTGCGCGAAGCCGCGCCTTTTGCGCCGGGGTGCGCCTGCCGTAATCGAGCCAGAGCTTTTTGAAACCCGTTGGCGCTGTCTCATTGATGATTCTCTGTGCGGTCGGCGCGTAGTCCGAAGCAACGCGCTTGAGGTATGACATCACCACTTTCGCCGCGCCATCCGGCCTTTGCACGTCGAAGCCATAAAATCTCACCTTCTTTTCTTCCGGCGCGGTTTTGTTATATTCGCGAATCCACTTCACCAGCGCCAGCACCTCTTCGGTCTGCCACACGCCAGCGAGATTTGATCGAATCACTTTTGCCGGATCATCTGAATCGCCGCCGCGCAGAACATATTCATTGATCGCCTGACAGTTCACATACTGCGCTTCCATCGCAAAGACGGTGAAACCCATCTCGCGGACGAGGAATTCGATCATCCGATGCTTGAACAGAAAATACTCGCGTGTGCCATGCGTAGCCTCGCCGAGACCAACGATGCGAATATCTTTGAGAACCTGTTTGAGCGGCTGCAAATCATCGAAGCCGCTGCCTGCGGCGACGCTCTTGAGCGCGACAGCCGACCGCTCAAGCCAACGCTTAACTGCCTCCCTCTGATCGGCAGCAGCCTGCACGCCGGGCTTAGGCTGCGGATCGTTTTCTGAAAACGGCTGAGATGCGGGCGCAAAAACTCCGGCGCTCACAGCCAGTGCGAGCGTTGCTAATGCCTGTTTATATTTCATGTCGCCCCCACAAATACGCAGTCGGGCTGCGACTTGGATTTGTGGGGGCTTTGCAGGCGAATGACTAAAGTTTCGTTGCGGCATTACAGCGTGAATTTCATCGGCGGAAGCGTGATGCGCGTCGTTGAAATGGATTTCTCTTTCATGAATTCAAGCATCACATCTTTAATTTTCGGCGATGAGAGAAACAGCGGATCGCTATGCACCGCTCCATCAATTATCAGGTGAACGCTTTTAGCAAACCCTCGGCGCACTTCTTCGGCATTGCTGACGGGCGTGCGCGCGTCGAGCGTGCCGCTGATGAAAAGCGCAGGCACATTTGATTTGACGGGAGAGCGAAACCCTTCGCCCGCATCAGGCACGCCCCAGCCTTCGCACACATCGGGAAAAGGAAAATCAATCGAGTTGCCAAGAAGCGTGCCGCGCGCCTCGCGAAGTATTCTCTCGCGACGATCCTTCGATGCGCCCGAAGCGCAATCCATAGCGAAGGGCATCGCGGAGCCTAGCTGCCCGCGGCGTTGGTTAAACACTCGTCCGGCAAGACCAGAAATGAGCGGATGCGAAGTGTTTCCCGCGTAAAGCGCGTGATAAATTGCCGGTATCTGCGCGACCTGCTCGTTGCCTACGACGGAAGATGTGAGGCGTTCGAGATCGAAGCGGCCAACGGTGACTTTCACCTTTTGCCTCGTCTGTGGATTGGTCGCTTCAAGCTGGATGGGTTGCTTCTCTAATCGCTCAAGCACAGTCTTCATCATCGCAATCAGGTCAGGGATTTGTTTGTTGAGGCTGGCGTCGGCTTTGACCAGCCGGTTTATTTTTTCGAGGTTCGCCTGAATATTCGAAGGCAGTTTGAACGAATGTGCGGGGCCTTCGACTCCGGCGAGGATGACTTGATGTATGCTCTTTTCGTGTCTGCGGATGGTCGCAAGCGCGAGATGCGTTCCGTAGCTTATGCCCCAGAGTGAAACCTTCTCGACGCCAAGCGCGACGCGCAGCGATTCGATGTCGTCCGCGCTTTCGTTGGTGTTGTACCCGGCGAGGTCTATGCCCTTGCTTTTCCAGTGTTCAGCACACTCGCGAGATTTCTGTTTGTACAGACGCAGAATCTCTTCGCGGTCGCCTGCGCGGTCGAGCGGATAATCGAGCGTCTGCGGGCAATCGAGATCGGGCGTCGAAGCGCCTGTCGCTCGCTGGTCGAACGCAATCACATCGCCCACTTCGCACATTGCCATAAACAGGGGGAAGCGCGTTCCGCGGGCCGTCGCTATTCCTGATCCGCCCGGCCCTCCCGCGAGATAAATGATTGGCGGGCCGGGGCTGGTCGAAGTGCTTTTGAAGCGGACGAAGGCAAGCTCGATGAGTTTCGTGTTCGGGTTTTTGCGATTTTCAGGCACGGCGAGGCGACCAATCTCCGCGTCTATTTTTTCTCCGATGCGCGGTTGAAAAACGAAAGGCTGAAGAACGAGATCGCCCGCTTTTTTCTGCTTGATCGCGTCACTCTGCGGCTTCGCTATCAAAGCGGCATCAACAATAAAAACACCGAGCGACAAAAAACACACAACTACTCTGAGAAGATTCATCTTCCTGTTCCTCCTTATTGTGTGTGACCGGGACTTTGGATTAGTAATCAGTTCGCTTCTATCGTTCGCGCGACTCTTCTGAGCAGCAGCGGCTGATCATAAAGGGCGAGGAGTCCGCGTCCGACGGACTGGCGCGGGCTTTCGGCCAACTCGACCTGAAGCCCTGTCGCTCCGCTTATGCGCGCATCCATTCCGGCAAGCAGAGCTATGCCGCCCGTCAGAACCATTCCGTAATCGTGAAGATCGCTCGCCACTTCGGGCGGCGTGCGTTCGAGCACCTGACGGACTGCCTCGACTATCTGTTTGATCACGATTTCTATGGCCTGATGAATTTCCGGCGCGGTGACTTCAGTGACTTCAGGGCCGCCTTCGGCGATGTTCTGACCCTTGACCACACTGCGATGATCTTCCATCGGCTCGATGGCAGACCCAAGCACCATTTTCAATCGCTCGGCTGATCGCTCGCCTATCAAAACGCCGTGATGCTTTTTTATGTGATCGATGATGGCGTGATCCATGTCGAGTCCGCCTATGCGGAGAGTTTCCGATTCGACTATGCCGGAATTTGCGACGACCGCTATCGCCGTCGTTCCGCCGCCTATATCGACGACCATAGAGCCGCGCATTTCCGTCACTGGCAGTTTCGCGCCGATGGCCGCTGCCATGCCTTCATCTACGAGATGAACCTTGCCCACTCCTATGCCTGTGACGACTTCGCGGATGGCGAATCGCTCGACGGAGGTGATGCCTGATGGGATATTCATAATCATCCGTCGCGATAGCCTCGCGCGCCCGCCTCGCGCCTTGCGCAGGAATTTGCCGAGCATCTTCTGAGCGAGTTGAGAATCGGCGATGACTCCTTCGCGCATCGGGTAGGCGACTTCGACATCTTCGGGCGAGCGACCGAGCATTTCCAGAGCTTCGTTGCCGACGGCTATGACTTCGCCTTTTTCTATGGCGACGAGCGAAGGCTCGTTGACGACCATGCCGCGGCCGTGTCCGTAGATGAACGTATGCACGGTGCCGAGATCGACGGCCAGGTCTTCGGTGAAAGGATTGCTGAGAGAAAATTTCATGGCTTCTATAAAGATGCGCGACTACGCGGTCGATGATAGCAAGGCGGTTTGAAAACTGAAAGCCGCGCTCACACGGGCGCGCGTTAAGAAATTATTAAAATCTCAGCAGTAAAACTCCTTTGTTGAGATAACGGGAATTGATTTCTTCTTCGAGTCAAAAACTTTTTTTATAAAGCGCATCGCTATCGCTCACCAGATCGTCGCAACGATGCTGCTTGCAGTTATTTCCGAATCTCTGGTCAAACAGGGGAGTCCGAGGCGTCGGGCAGATACCACGATCATTCTGTCGTGCATTTCAGGAACGGTCTGGGCTGCGTCAAACTCAAGCACATCATCAGGCGCGAACGGCAGCAGGACGAATTGCCCGCCTGATGATAAGCGAGCGTACTCGGCGGCAAAATCGAGCGGGCGGCCTCGCTTCTCATTTACATAGTAAAGCTCGGCCAGCACGATGGCGGGAACATATATCATTGCTGCTCCCGCGTCTGCTTCGTCGAATGCCCGACTTGCATTCGACCCAAGCTGAGGCGAATTTGTCAGATACCAAAACAGGGCGTGAGTATCGGTCACATAACCATTCATCAGCGACCTTCAGTCATTCTTCCTGCCACTGCTGACGAATCTCTTTCAATTCGCTGTCAAGGTCGAAGCCTTCAGGGAAATGTTTTTGCCAGATGCCGCGCAAAGACTCGACTGCGCGCGGCGGCTGTTCGCGCTGATCGGTGCGCAGACTTTTTATCACATGCTCGACAAGGCTCAACCTTTCGTCAGTCGAAAGATGATCAGCCAGTCGTGAGACAAATTCAAGCGTTACTTCAGCCATAGCCTCATCACTCCATACGCAATCGCTTCGCCACTACATTGATTCGAACCAATGAGGCCCGCAACGCGCGGGCCTCTCATCATCAGGATTTGATCCGTGAGCGGGGTCAAGGCTCGTGAGTTCGCCCCAGGTTTTAGATGTCCACTGCCGCGCCAGCGCCCGATTGTGGACTCCCATTTCAGACATTGCTCATCCGGCCCTACAGCCTGCTCTCATAATGAAAGGGGCGATGCGTCAGCGGACTGTAAACTCGGCTTTGGGAGTGACGGTCTTTTGCGCCACGAGGTCAGTGACTTTGACCGTAACCACGTATGTACCCGGCTCGGCCAGTTTGCCAGTGACGGGTATGGCGCGCGCAAGCGTGAGTTGCTGTCCGCGCAGATCGATTATGCCCTTGCCGTCCTTGCCGTCTTCGACTATGTGCAGAATCTCCTGCCCGCCCTTCGTGACTATGTATTCGACCTTGAGGGCGGGTTGCAGGGTGGCCTGATCCATTTCGGCGTCGTAGATTTGAACGAAGGTGGCGAGGTTCTGCCCCGGCTTGTAGATGGCGCTCACGAAGGGCTTGACCTTGTAGCGACCAAGCACGAACTGAGGATCGCTAACCGTGCGGCTATCGATTGGCTCGATTGACGCGGCAAGTATCAGCGTCGAGGTTGCGAGTTGTTTTTCCTGATAACGCGGCACCTCGAACGAATGATGCATCAGGCCGGTCTTTCCGCTGATTATATCGCGGGCTACCACATCGATTTTGTAGCGACCGGGCGGAAGGACGACTCTCTTTTGATAAATCGAGCGTTGAGTCTGCCCGATGGCAAGCGTGTCATCCGTAAAGCGGCCCGTCGATACAGTGTCCTCGAACTGAGCCGGACGGCGGCCCGCAAGGCTCGTGATGCGAGCATAGATGTTCACCGATCCGGCATAGATGCCGCCGACATTTTTCATAGCGAGATCGGTGTGATCGAACTGCATGGTGAAAGCGGTCGCGACCGATTCCGTGCTGATGCGCAAAAAGTCGGTGCGCACGCTGAAAGGAAGGATGTCGGTCGCCAGTTCCGGCAGATCGGCTTTGACCTGAAGATCGGGAAATTTTATCTGAGGCGGTCTCTGCAAATCAGCATAAAGTGACAGTCGCTCGAACTGCTGATCTTTGACTCGCGTGCCGAATATGCGGCCTCCGCCGTAGCCGTAGCCGGGGTGGCCGATGCGGTCGGCTTTGTCTGAAAGGCCGAGTTGTTCGGCAAGAGTGAGTCCCGCGTTGGGAACATAAAGCAGCGCGTCTTTTTCATCAGGGCTGCGGGCTATGCGATATTCGCCCGAACCCGATGGGTCGACGAATTCGATTTCGATATCCGAGCCGATGCCGTCTATGTGGCGATACCACCAGACTTCGAACGGGAAAGTTGAAGTCGAGCCTCCGCCTTCATAAGAAGGTCGCTCGTAAGGGCCGCCCGCCGGATGAGATTCTATTTGATCGGGCTTGCCGAACATGATGTAGATGCGCCCGCGGTCGGTCTTCCATCCGGGTATGCCCGAAGGGAATTTCTCGTTGGCGTATTGAATGCGGCGCTGATATTCCTCTCTATATTCGTTTTCGGGAGTGTCGGGGTCGGGATCGCGACGGAGCCAGAACTGTTCGATGAACTGATCGCGCTCTTCATCGGTCTTGAGCGCCTTGAACGCCTTTCGTTCCTGATCGGTTATGATGTAGGGAACATCCTGATCGATCCAGTTCTTGTAGACGCTCTTGAGTTCGTCTTTTTGCTTCCTCTCATTTTTATTCTTATTCGGTTTGTCCTGCGCGAGGGCAGGAAGCGCGCCCGCGGCGAGCGCAGCAATCAAAGCGATGCCGAAAATTTTTCTCAACATAAGCGCAACTCCTTCCAGCATTGACCCAACTGAGTTACCAAGTGAGCGTTCTGAAATTCAGAGTGTCAAGTTTACGCGGCCTGACGAAGACCGGTCAAGAACCCCATCTGCCAATCGACCTTAGAATGCCTGAGCGCGCGCGATTTGCGATGGATTTCTATGCCACTTCGCGAGCCTTGCGTTTTCGATAGAAAAACCACGCGATCCCGATGCTCAAGGCATAAAGGATCATCATCGGCGCGGCGAACACGAGCATGTTGGGGATGTCGGTCGTCGGAGACAGAATCGCCGCGAGGACGAAGATTATAAGCACTGAGTACCGCCATCCTTTCATCAGCACACGGTGCGAGAGTATGCCAAGTCGGGCAAGAAAAAAAGTGAGCGTCGGCATCTCGAAGATCACGCCCAGCCCCAGCATTATGGTAAGGATGAGATCGAAGTATTCTTCGGCTGACACGAGCGGTCGCAATTTCCCTTCGGCTGACAGGCTCAGGAGAAAGTCCGCCGCGCGCGGAAACGCTATGTAATAAGCGAACGCGCACCCGCCGAGAAAGAAAGACGATCCCATGAGGATGAACGGAAGGGCGTATCTTCTCTCTTTTTTGTAAAGCCCCGGCGAGATGAACCCCCACACCTGAACGAGCAGGAACGGGACGGAGAAAAATATCGCCGAGTAGAAAGATACTTTGATGAAGAGATTGAATCCGCCCTGAACGGTTTGGGTGACGAGCCGTGTTTCAGGGTTGTTCGCGAGAGAGGTGTGAAGATAGACCTCCCTTGGGATGACAGTTCCTTCATCAGGCACTGTCTGATCGTCGATGAGCCACGGGCGCACCAGCACCAACTGAACGCTGCCGTCTTCTGCGCGCAAGACTTTGGCCGGGATGGTCGTCCCCGCCTGAATGACGGCCTGCCCGATCCTGTAGTTCGATTTCAGCGTGACATCGACCTCCTTGCCGTCGGGCAACTCGGCGAGATTCTTCAGGGCGACGCCTTTGTTGAAATCCGTCGCCGCTATGAGATTGGCCTTGATGAGGGCGGCCTGAACCGGCACTTGAAGGAACCCGTAGATTCGATCCGAGAAAATCCAGCAGACGATGAAGAGTGCGAAGATGAAAATTGCGGAGCGGACGAGACGCTTTCGCAACTCGTCCAGATGATCGAGGAACGACATGCTCCCCTGCTCAAGCTCTTCTTCCTGCTCCTCGTAGGTGTCCGTGTATGCGCTCATAGATTATCGAGGCTTCGTTGAAATCCGAACCCTGTTCGATTATGTCCAGTCCTGACGCGGCTCGGCCATCGCTACTTCAGGTTGTTTGTCGGTCGAAGCTGTCTGCTCATCGGTCACAGTTGCGGGCGGTTCTTCGAAAGGGTTTTCACCGTATACTGCCTCAGTCTCTTCTGCGGCTGCGCTCTGCGCGCTGGCGTTTTCTGTGATCCGGGGTGTTTCGAGTCGATGATGCTCGACTTCGACCTCTCGTTCCCATGTGCGTTTGAAATCCTCGCTTGCGCGGCGGAACTGGGCGAGGCTTTCGCCGAGGCTCTTGCCCAGCTGCGGCAGTTTGCGCGGGCCGAAAATGATGAGCGCGACAGTGAGAATGATAAGAATCTCAGTCCATCCCAGATTTCCCATAATTATGCACCTCGCTTGCAGTCAGTTGAAATCAGGAGAAAGCTTACGCAATTTCGCTTGCTGCGTTTTCAATAGTAGGTTACGCCTTCCGCCGAAGTCAACACTCGCGCGCTTTCAATCGCGATCCTGCAGTGATAAGATGGCCTCGTTGACAAGCCTTCCTCTGCTTTGTTAGTTTTTCTCTTTGCTTGTAAATTGACAGCGGCCTCTGTTTGCTACATTGTCACGTGGAGTTTGCCGGATCGTGAGAAAAATTTTATCTCTTGCTTTTTTGATAACGACAGTCGCCTTTTTGGGAAGCGGATGTATCAGACGAGTCAAAGTGGCTGAGCGACTGCCGGTTCAATCCGATATCTCAACAGAAGATTTGCTCAGGCGAATAAATTCTTACTCTGAAATCAAAGCTTTTTCGGCGCAGACCTCGATTTACGTCCGCAATTACTTCACCGGGAAGAGCAACAAGGCCGATGATTATCCGTCGGCGACGGGGATTCTCAGATTGCGGCGGCCTGAAAATATTTTGATGAGAGTGACTTTCATCGGCGCGAGAGTAGCCGACATGGTGACAGACGGGCGGGAGTTCAAAGTCGCCATCTATCGCCCTGAAAGCAAACGCCAGTTCGTCTACGGGTCGAATCTCAAGGGAATAGACCGCCTCGACCGCGATGAACTCGACCAGCAGAAAGACGAGCGCATCAAGGAAGCGGGCGGGCTGATCAATATGCGGCCTCAGCATATAACCGATGCCTTCCTGATCCCTCCCGTCGTTCCTGATAACGGGATAGCGATCTTTCGCGAAGAGGTGCCGCGCGAGGAAACCCTCATCGAGCCGGGCAAGAAAAAGCGGCTCGTTCTGCGCACCTACTACGTCATCTACGTGCTTGAGCGCAAGGAGGGCGGCCAGTTCGAGCTAAGGCGAAAATACTGGTTCGACCGAACGAGCGAAGGAACGCCGCTCGCTCGCCAGCAGACTTATGAAAACGGCGTGGGCAGATTGGGCAGCGATATCACCTATGAAAAGTGGCGGAGGGTTCCCGGCCTCAATCTCCAATGGCCCGAAAGGATCACCGTCGACCGGCTCTATGACGGATACAAACTCGAAATAGAACTGGAGAAGAATTCCATAGAGGTCAACGGCGAATTGCCTGACAGAGTTTTCGATCTTAAAAACACCGAAGGGCTGCCGGAAATCAATCTCGACGCGCCCCGTAAAGCCGCGGCGCCGCCTGAGAAAAAGCCCAACGTTCCGGTTCGCTAGAAATGAACAGTCTGGTAGTAGCCAATGTGAAACAGCGCCCCTTGCGCACTGCCCTGAGCATGGCGGGCGTCGCGCTCGGAGTCATTCTCGTCGTGCTGGTGGCAGGCCTTGTTCGCGGAGTGAGCCGCGACACGACACAACGCCAGATGAATGTAGATTCGGAACTGAGAGTCTATATAGATAACGTCAACATCGCTTCGGGCGCAAATCCTCTGCAAATGCCTCGGCGCTACGCCGACGCGATAAAAAACGGAGTTCAGCCCACTCCTGAATATCCCGACATCACTCCCCGCCCGCCAGTCGCCGGAGTCAAAGAGGTCACCCCTGTCGGGCTTTGGGTGCAAAACAGCGTCGGGGGCATCGGATTCGAAACTGTCGAGGGCATCGATTGGGAAAGCCTGACGAAGACGACCGGCCTTCACATAATCGAAGGTCGCCCGATCAATGACTCTCGTCAACCTGAGCCTGAGTTCGAGGTCATCGTTGATCGCTACTACACGGAAGTCAACAAGGGACTTGACGGGAAGCCTGTTCGCATAGGCAGCACTATCACCGCGCTCAATCGCGAATTCACGGTCGTCGGCATCTACGAGCCTTCGGTGATGTCGCGAATCAAAATTCCTCTCTACACCATGCAGGAGCTTACAGGCGGGGCGGACATCGCCGACAACTGCTCGTTTCTGATGGTTAAGTGCGAAAGGCCGGAACTCGCCGACGAGGTTCGCGAAACGATCAAAAAATATTATCCAGGCCTCAAGGTGATACGCACGGATGAGATTCCCGCGCTCTACAGTCAGGGACTCGTCGGGCTGGACATATTTCTCAACGTGGTCATAGCCGTCTCGGTCATAATAAGCACGATGATCATTCTTCTTGCAATGTATACGACGATCATTGAGCGGACGCGCGAGATAGGGATACTCAAAGGTCTCGGCGCATCGAAGCCATTTATCGTCTGGGCGATTGAAAAAGAAGCCACGCTGATAAGCGCGCTCGGCGTCGCGGTCGGCTTTTTGATTTCAGTGGCGGGAAAGTATTTCATCGAGGCCAGCACCAGGCTCAGGATCGATCTCGAATGGCGATGGCTGTTGCTCGGCGCAGGTATGGGACTGGTGTGCGGACTTGCGGGCGCGCTTTACCCGGCCATCCGCGCAGCTAATCTTGATCCGGTCGAAGCGATCAGTTATGAATAGCTCTTTGTCCGTTGTCCGTCGTCCGTTGTTAGTTTGACAAAGGACAAATGACAAGGGACAAATGACAAATTATGGAATCTGTTCTTGAAACGATAAAACTTGAAATGGTCTACCGCGTAGGAAAGGTCGACGTGCCTGCATTGCGCGGAGTTGATCTTCAGGCGGGAGCGGGCGAATACGTCGCGATCATGGGGCCATCAGGGTGCGGCAAATCGACTTTTCTGCACATAGTCGGAGGGATGCTTCAGCCGACAGCCGGACAGGTGATGATCGATGGCGAAGACCTCACCCGAATGACCGACAGCCAGCGCACGGATCTTCGCCGCCGCAAAATAGGATTCGTCTTTCAGCGATTCAACCTCTTCCCGACTCTCTCTGCCGAGGGCAACCTCAAACTGGCCGAGCGAATCCATCACAAGTCGAACGGAAGCGACTCAAAGCGAAGGCGCGATTTGCTCCGTCTGCTCAAGCTTGAAGATAAAATCCATCACAAGCCGCTTGAGATGTCGGGCGGCGAGCAGCAGAGAGTCGCTCTCGCCCGCGCGGTCATAAATCGTCCGGCCATTCTTCTTGCCGACGAGCCAACGGGCAATCTCGACTCGGAAAATTCTCAGATCGTTCTGGATATGCTGCGCGACTTGAACAAGGAGTTCGGTCAGACTATCGTGATGATAACGCACAACCCGGAAGCGGCTCTGCGGGCTGACCGCATCATAGAGATGCGCGACGGGCATGTGGTGGGATCGAGGCGGAATCAATGAAGATAATTCTTTCGACGCTCAAGAAAGTTCTCTTCTGGTCTTATGATCGCGGCACGTGGCAATACGACATCATGTGCGTGCTGATTCTGGCCTTCATTTTCTTCACCCCCAACGACTGGTTCAAAGCCCGCTGGCTGAGTATGGCTGAAGACACTTCGCGCGCAATTTATGTGACGAGCGAGGAAGTCGGCCCTGTAGTATCAGACAGCGCGGAGCAGGAAGTCACGGAATACCTCTCGCGAAAATACGGTCGAAGGCTCGGTGTTGCGCGCATCGAGCAGGTAACAAGCGAGACGACGGGCAATCGAGCTTACCTCGTGTGGACTAAAGAGTAGAGCAGGACCGGCTCATCGTTCCCATAATCTAAGGAGCATCAGGCAATGAAGCGATTGTTTATTTTATCGATAGCGACGATTTTGATTTTCACATCCATCACACTCTCATCCCCGGCCAACGGCAACCCCGATCAGATACTCGCACGGATGCAGGAGGCCGCAAAAAAAATAACGACCATTCGCGCAAGCATCGAACAGGTAAAAATATTCATGGATATAGGCTCGAAGGAAACCTATCGCGGCAATCTGATATTCAAGCACGTGGGCAAATCCGACAAGGTGCGGATCAACTACGACAACGGCAATCAGGTCTCGGTCGATCCTTCGCAGATAGTTCTCTATCAACCTCAAATCAAACAGGCGATCATCACCACCCGCGGGCAGTTGGCCGCGCGGAATCAGGAATTCGCCTTCTTTTCGGCTCCCTACAGTTTGACCAGCGCGCAGATGAAACAGCGATATGACATCGTTCACACAGGCGATGAGCAGGTCGCGGGCGTCAAGACCTCAGTGCTTCAACTAACTCCCAAACAAGCGTCAGCCATCAAGCGGATGAAGTGGTGGGTGAGCCAGTCGTCGTGGCTCCCGGTCAAATCCGAAATGGTCGATGCTCAAAACGGCGACGTCTCGACTTTCACGTTGAACGGTATGGAAATAAATCCTGAGATCAAAGATTCGGATTTCAATATCAAGTTCGCCCCCGGCACGAAAGTCGTGAAGAAGTAAAAACAAAGCGTCTTTCCCAAATTGAAATTGCCCGCCTTGATGACTTTCGCAAGGCAGACAGCCTTATTTTTTCTTCTTCTCATCCTCGACGGGCGCGGAGAGACTGAGCGAATAAATTTCTTTTTCGCGGTCGCGGTCTGATCCGAAAACTATCCGATCATTCGCTATGAAGACCGGCGAGTAGTTGTTGAATCCTTTATAAGTGAGTTGCTGAATCTGCCCGCTCGATATGTCGTAGACGTAAAGCTGAAAACCAGTTTCGGCGGGCGAGGTGAAAGCTATGAGTCTGCCGTCGGGCGAAAGCGTCGGGCTTCGCATCGCCGAATCCCACGCAGGCAGCGGGCGAACCTCGCGCGTTTTCAAATCCAGAATGTAGATGCTCTCCTGCTGTTCAGCCTCTTCCTGAGCGCAGAGGACTATGAAATCATTTCTCGGAATATAGCGGAGTATTCGCGCGAATTTTCTTTCGGTGAGATCGCGCTGCGGTTTTCCATCGAATCCGTATTGCCACAGCGAATGCCTGCCGCTGTCCTCGTTGACCTTAACAAGAAGAAGGCTTTTCCCGTCGGACGTGACGCCGGACATGATCGAAGATGTTTCGTCATCGGTGAAGTATTCGCCCTTGCCTCCGCTCGTTGAAACCACAGCGATGTGAAGTATGCCGAATGCGGCGTCGGGCAGCGGGCTTTCATCCGTCGTGTAAAATAACCGCTTGCCGTCGGGCGCAAACACCGGCTGCTTGTCAGCGAAGCTGTTCGAAGTCAGGCGGCGCATCTTTCCCGATTTGAGTTCGAGCGTATAAACTTCCGAAAAAGTGCCGTTTTCATCCATTCCGGCGAAGGCGACCGAGAGGCCGTCGGGCGACCACGCAGGATCGGTCACGCCCCACCTGAGAGCGGTCAGCGGCGGGCGGATGGAAAGATCGGCCAGATTCATCAGGTAGAGATTGGGAGCCTGATCGGGCTTTTGCGCTATCAGCAGTAGCGATTTCCCGTCGGGAGAAACCGGCCCGAAATTATAAAGCCCCATGCCCTGAGTGATGCGCTCGACTTTGAACGGCTCCGTTTTCTTTTTCTTCTCGTCTTTTTTCTGATCCGATTGACCGGCGGCGTTGATAAGAAAACACTGCGCGAAGATCGCCGCGATTGCAAACAGAGATACAGCAGAGGTCTTGAGCTTCATGGCGAGAGGATGCTAACACAGGCTATTGACGGCGACAACCTGCATCAAAAATCGCGCATCAAGAATCCGTTGCTTGCGGGCTTGTCAGCGGCGCGTCAAATTTGTAGTGTTAGATTGTCGTCAGGTTTCAAAGGCAAACAGTGAGGCATTGTGACGGATGAGCCGATTGATGTTCGTCTACCTTTCCGGAACTGAGAAAGGCAAGACAAGGATATTCACACAGGATCATGTGACCGTAGGGACTTCGGATTCGTGCGATTTGAAGCTCGTTCCCGAAGAGGGTGGATTATTGCCCGAAGGCTCTATGGCTGACATCTACGACGATCAAGGCATCTGTCATCTGGTCACGCACCCGGAATCCAACGGGCTGGAAATCAAGATCAACGGCGAAGAGATCGCGTCGGAAGAGATGGTCGCAGGCTATCCGCTTCAGGATGGAGACACCATTGATTTCGGACGAGGGCTTTCGAGCGCCAGCATCCTGTTTCAGGTTATGCCTGAAAATTTTTCGATGTCTCAGCTTGCCCGTCGCAACGCTCGCGCGGTCGAGCAGGCCCAGCCTCAGCCGGTTCATCCGCTGACGGCGACTCTATTCGTCAAGGAGCTTACGGCAAGCCTGTGGGCTGAGATTCCGCGCAAGGTCAAGCTCATCGGTTTCATCAGTGCCGGAGTCGTCACTGTGGCGATCATAGGTTTCATATACACGGCCATCGTCATAGTGCATCGCAACTCGGTTCAAAACGAGTTGATACAAAAACAGATCGAGCAGGAGCAGGCCAAGCGACAGAAGGATCAGGAAACCATCGATGAGTTGCGAAAGCAGCTTGAGCGTCAGAAGGATGCCGAAGAAAAAGACCGCCTCTTCAATCAGCAAATCGCCGAGCAGTACAGCGCGGGCGTGTGCCTGATCGTAGGATCGTACAGCTTCGTCGAGCGCGGCACAGGGCGATTGCTCAGATACGAAGCCGCCGATGACGACGGCAACAATCCCGTAGATCAACACGGGAATCTGCTCGCTTCCGTAGATGGAGCAGGGCCGCCTGTGAGAATCGATTACACAGGCACGGGATTCGTCATCAACGTCAACGCAGACGGAAGCGAAGCGGTCATCGTAACTAACAAGCACGTCGCGCGGCCGTGGGCTAGCGATCAGATAGCCCAGATCATAATGCAACAGGGCGCGGGTTTGAGACCGAGGCTCGATACTCTCGAAGCGTTCTTCCCTTCAATCAAAACCCCGTTTCCGCTCAAAGAGATTGGCTCGTCGCCACGTTACGATGTGTCGCTCTGTAAATTCAATCCGGGGAATGCCGCTCTGCCCAAGCTCCCGATGAATACTGACGAACCGACCATAGCAAGCCCTGTCGTGCTGATGGGGTATCCGACGGGAGTCGACGGCCTTCTTCAGCGAATTGAAACCAGCGAGCGAAACGATATCATTCGCCGCAGTCAGAGCGAGTCGGCGGAAGATGTGGCCAAGGCGCTTGCCGAAAGAGGATTGATAAGGCCGCTCACGACTACAGGCACGATAAGCGACGCGCCTCCGGCGGGCCGTATAGTTCACAGCGCGCAGACGACCGAAGGGGGTTCGGGCAGCCCGCTGTTTGATCGCAGCGGTCAGGTCATAGCCGTCAACTCTGCAATACTGACGACCGCTGACGGAAAAGAGAGCTTCGGCGGATCGAACTTTGGCGTTCCAATTAAGATCGCTTACGATATGTTCGTGGCTTATCTCAGAGGCGAACTCAAGCCGGAGTGACACGCGCTGTCACTTCTTGCGCATCAACTCAACTCCGTTGAATTGCAGCATCTCGTCTTCTTTGGTCGGAGGCGGGACGACTTCGAAAACCAGGCCGTCGAATTTTCCCTGCCCGCGATAAAACGATGTCTTGTAGCCGCGCCCGTTGGTGAACTCGATCATCTGCACGCCCCACTTGCCGAGCGCCGCGTTTTCGGGAATCTCGACGCTTATGTCGAATACATGCTCGGTGAAACTTTCTTCAGGCGACAGGACGGCTTCGCCCTCGGCAAGCTTTACCCGGTTTGAATGCGCCATGGAAAATAAAAAGCAGCGAACCATAACGCGGCTTATACCTGCCGGGTCGTGAGCCTTCACTCTCAGCACCACTCGCTCGCCTGCCGGGACTCGCATCGACTGCGCGCCGTTTCCGTTCAAGTACATCGCCATCTTTTGCCTCACATCGATGATCGCAAATTGTTGTGAGGATGTTTCGGGGTGGGAGGATGACGGACTGTTTTCCAGTTCTCTTACGGCAAGGATGATAATATCGGGCAATCATTACGTCAAGCATAAGAGTCTGGAGTCTGGAGTCTGGAGTCAAAAGTCGGACTCCAGACTCTCGACTTCAGACTCCAGACTTCATTTATAAGGTCTCTGTTTTCCTTCCATCGCCTCTTTGAAAGCGCCGTCGGGGATATCGCCCATCGCTATGGCTTTTTCATACTGGGCGATGGCGTCGGCGCGGAATTCCTGAAAGTCGTGAATCCGACCGATCAACACGTGACACCACTGAATCAACCACGCTTCCCTTTCCTTCGACGCAAGCTGGATGGCTTTTTCGTAGAGCTTTATCGCCGACTTGAAGCGGTCGTGCTGTTGTTGAATCTTGTCGTTTTCATCTGCTTTGGGATCGAGTTCGGCGGGGCCGGGGGTGGAGTTTACTACCTGAGCAAGCCCGTAGACCGCTCTCGCATTGTCAGGCTCGACGGCGAGGATTTCTTCGAGCAGGACGCGCGCTTCCTTGAATTTTCTCTGACGGATCAGATCATCCGATTGAAGAATTTTGCTCGCTACGCTGCCCGCGGGCGGCCCCGTCTCAGGCGCGCGCGCAGCCTTCTCCTTGCGCGCGGCAGTAACTCGCGCGATCACAGGCTCGAATTCTTTCGCTCGTCCGGTCTCGCGGTCGAATTTCGTAGTGGCCAGCATCTCATCGAAAAATTCTTCGACGCTGATGCCGACTTTTTCAAGAGCCGTGAGCGATTCGTAAAAATGAAAAGCCAGCGTTGCGCCTTTCAGGTATGCCTGCGCGAGGTCATACACAGCGTCGTCTTCCGAGTAGCCGGACTGTCCGGCTTCCAATCGGCGCATCCTCGCCTCGACTGCGCGGGCGAGCGATTCGCGGACGACGAGGTAAACGCTCGTCTCGAACTGCTTGTCAGCCGTCGGGACTGAAGCTACGAGTTTGACTATCTGATCCTTGTATTGGAGCGATTGTTTGAGATGTCGCTCGATGATCGGATCGATCACGAATCGAATCAAAGCCTGTCGCACGGCATCCGTGTTGACCGTTCGGGATGGCCCGACGAAAACGATGTAATCATCTCCGACCCTGCGATAGAGAATCTCGTCTTTGCGATTGAGCAGGTCGTCGCGCACTATCGAACCATTGAGCGCCGCCAAAGGATCGATGCTCAGAAACATCTGCCGCGTGCGGTTGCGAGCGACGACCCTCTGTTTACCCTGCTTGTTCTTTTTGTCACCCTCGTCGCTGATGACGATGGGGCGCATATTGATTATCGTTTCGGGCCTCGCGTGAAAGTATTCGACCACGCGATAGACCATCTCTCCCACCGGGCGACGATAAGCCTGCGCGTAAGCTGCGCCTACAGCGGAATACTTCTGAAGAAAATTTTTTATTCCGCTCGTGGAGTAGAATTCGCGCAGGAGGGGTTCGAAATCGAGCAACGGTTTGAGGTCGGCAGGAATCGAGTTCGTAGGGCGACTTATCTCGTCCGCATCGGGCGAAGGCAGCGAGAAGATGGGCGGATCGGTCATCAGCAAAGAGAGCGCGGCATAACGCGAAGCATCGACGGCCTCATCTACGTTCGGGCGACGATGCGACTTGTAATAGGCGGCCAGTTTCTCTTTGAGATCGGGAGCAATCTTCGCAAGATCGCGTCTCAGTTCGGCGCGCGCAGGCGTAAGCGGCTGCCCGCCGGTTTCATGATCGAATCCGGCCATATTGATCGCCGCCATCGCGATGAGCGTTCGCAGGTCGTATTCGATTCGCAGATTGATCTCCGACGGTTCGATGAACCCGGCAGCCGCACGCGGCGGCGACGCAACGGGTTGCTGGCCTGAGGCCGACGAAGCAAGAATGAGGCAAAGCAGGATGCTGCTTGTTTTTCGCATAGAAATTTCTCAAAGGATAAGAATTGCGGCAGCCCGCAACTCAAACTGACAGTTTGCGGATGCTGACGTCCTTACAAAACCTGCGCAAGCTTTCGTCCTGCGCAACAAAGAAAATAGCGGGGCGCAAATAGCGCGGTCAACTTGTTTGCGCCCTTGATTGAGCGTAACCGCCTCCTCGGCTCTGTCGTATCAGTTTTTGAAAGAGATCGAATGTGGCCGTTGGCCGAAAAAGAATTAGCCGGGTTTGCCGTCCCCACGACCGATGAAAACGATAATATTTGAGCAAACAGTTTTCGAACTGGTATGCTTGGAAGGTAATTCATAAAATCGTTCATTATGTTTTTTGCTCTGATAACCGAAAGAATGAAATCAACTCTTCTTTTTGCACCGCCGCACAAAAGAACATCGCTCATTACTGCCTTCGCGCTGTTCACGCTTATCGCCTCGACGAGCGCCTGCAAGAGCGGCTATCCGGTGGCCGCGAAACAGAATCAGGAAGGGCGCGAGCCGCGACAGGTCAAAACCGCGCTCGCCGCCCAGGTCGAAATGGAGAGGATAGTGACCGTCTCCGGCACTTTCGCCGCTTATGATCAGGCGACGATCAGCACGAAAGTGCCTGGCCGACTGCGCACGATCAACGTCGATCTGGGAAGCGTCGTGCGTCGCGGACAGGCGATAGCCGAGCTTGAGCAGAGGGATTATCAGCTTCGCCTTCAGCAGGCCGAAGCCGCGCTCGCTCAGGCTCGCGCCCGACTGGGACTCGACCCCGAGGGATCAGACGACAGCATAAATCCCGAAACCACCGGAACAGTCCGTCAGGCCCGCGCCCTTCTCGATGAAGCGAAGCTCAAGCTGGATCGCTCGGCCTCGCTATTTCAGCAGGGCGTCATTTCTCGCGCGCAACTCGACGCATCCGAAGCCGAATACAAAGTCGCTCAGAGTCGCCTTCAGGACGCGATGGAAGAAATCCGCAATCGTCAGGCTTTGATCCTTCAGCGTCGCTCGGAGCTTGAAATAGCCCGCCAGCAGTTGACCGACACTTCGATCATCGCGCCTTTTGACGGAGTGGTTCAGGAGCGTCGCGCAAACCTCGGCGAATATGTCAGCGCCGCCTCAGCCATCATCACGCTCGTCAGAATGGACCCGCTGCGGTTTCGCGCCGAAGTGCCTGAGCGCGAATCGCGCAATGTGAAAATCGGCCAGCAGGTGAGAGTTACGGTCGAAGGCGATTCGAACATTTACACGGGGCTGATCCTGCGGCTCTCTCCATCGATCACAGCGCAGAATCGCGTATTGATAATAGAAGCCGAGGTGCGAAACAACGGCCAGTTACGCCCCGGCTCATTCGCCAGCGCCGAAATCGTGGCTCAGGATAAAGACCTCGCCCTTGCCGTCGACCGTCGAGCGATAGTTTCGTTCGCAGGCATTGATAAAGTCATAACCATTCAGGAAGGCAAGGCTGCCGAACGTCCGATCACGATAGGGCGCAGAACCGACCGTTGGGTCGAGGTGCTTTCAGGATTGGCGGCAGGCGAGGCAGTCGTCCTCGATCCCGGCAATCTTCAGTCCGGTCAGCCGGTCAATGTCGTGGAGTGAAGAGGCGATGAGGTGAAGAGGTGACGGGGTGATGAGGTGAAGGGGTGAAGAGGTGAAGAGGTGATGAAACTGGCGCTCTTTACCTTTTACTCATCACTTATGATTGAGGAGTCATTCATGTCGTCAGTGACGATGCCATGAAATGATGAGGAACTGAAAACTGAAAACTGAAAACTGAAAACTGTATCTATGCAGAAACTTGCGGAAATATGCATCAAGCGGCCCGTGTTTGCCTCGATGATCATCCTCGCTCTGGTGGTCATCGGCGCGGCCAGTTATTTTCGATTGGGAGTAGATCGCTTCCCTTCCGTTGACATTCCTAACGTCAGCGTGCGCACTTCGCTTCCCGGCGCTTCGCCAGAAGAAGTCGAGACGGAGGTCTCCTACAAAGTCGAAGAAGTGGTCAACACGGTCGAGGGCGTTCAGGAGTTGAGGTCGATATCGGGCCAGGGCATGTCGATAGTCATCGTCTCCTTCGGCCTCGACCGCGACATAGACACGGCGGCTCAGGACGTGCGCGACCGCGTGGCTACCGTCACTCGCAATCTTCCGCGAGACGCAGACCCTCCCGTAGTCAGCAAGTTCAACAACGACTCTTCTCCTGTCATGACGGTCGCGCTTTCGGCTGATCGTCCCCTGCGCGAGCTTACTGAGCTTGCAGATAAAATAGTCAAGGTTCAGCTTGAGCGAAGCGAAGGAGTCGGCGAAATAAACATCGTCGGAGGTTTGCAGCGAGCCATCAGTATCTGGATCGATCCTGACAGGCTGGCCGCTTATCAGATACCTGTCACCGCTGTTCGCAACGCGCTCGTGCGCCAGAACGCGGACGTTCCCGGAGGCAATGTCACGCAGGGAACGCGCGAACAGACCCTTCGCACTATGGGCCGGGTCGCCGACCCGAAAGCGTTCGACGATAT
Organism: Blastocatellia bacterium UBA7656; assembly: GCA_002483445.1. GTDB lineage: Bacteria > Acidobacteriota > Blastocatellia > UBA7656 > UBA7656 > UBA7656. The sequence continues at coordinate 4,046 of DLHY01000098.1, read as the reverse complement.
AGTGGTTGCAAACATCAATGGCGCGCCCGTGCGAATACGCGACATCGGACGGGCCGAAGACGGCACCAAAGAGCAACGCTCGCTCGCCCGTCTCAACGGAGTGCCGACGGTCACGCTCGAAGTCCGAAGGCAATCGGGCGCGAACACGGTCGAGGTGATCGAATCGGCGAAAAGAAATCTGGAAAAGATCGCTTCCCAGCTTCCTGCTGATGTGCGGATGGAAATCATCCGCGATCAGTCGCGCTACATTTACGCCGCGCTTCACGAAATCAATCTGCACCTCATTCTGGGAAGCATACTCGCCTGTCTGGTAGTGATGCTGTTTATGCGAAACTGGCGGGCGACCCTTATCGCGGGCATAGCCATTCCGGCTTCGGTCATCTCGACTTTCGGGATGATGCGCGCGCTCGACTTCACCCTCAACAGCGTCACGATGCTTGCGCTCGTTCTGATGGTCGGCATAGTGATAGATGACGCCATAGTGGTGCTTGAAAATATCTTCCGCTTCGTCGAAGAAAAGAAGATGCGCGCCTTCGAAGCCGCCCGCGCGGCTACGGCTGAAATCGGGCTTGCGGTCATGGCGACGACCCTCAGCCTCGTGGTCATATTCGTGCCTGTCTCTTTCATGTCGAGCATATCGGGAAGGTTCCTTTATCAATTCGGCATCACGGCGGCGGTGGCGATAATGGTGAGCCTGCTCGTCTCCTTCACCCTCACGCCGATGATGAGCGCGCGACTGCTCAAGGCCGAAGGCGAACATGATGCCAAATCGCGCAAAGGATTTTATCGCTTTATAGATGGGGGCTACACCTGGATGCTCAAGCTTTCTATGCGCCACCGACTTGCGGTGAGCATCCTCGCCCTTGCAGTGATATTTTCAACAGTGCCGATCTACAAAATCGTAAAGCAGGATTACATCCCAACAGACGTCGATGAATCGGAATTCGATGTCAACGTCAACGCTCGCGAAGGCACGAGCTTCGAGGCGATGAAAGACGTTATGCTGGCCGTAGAAAAAGACCTGATGACTACGCCCGGAGTCCAGTTCGTGCTCACGAACGCGGGCGGCGGATTTTTAGGCGGAGTCAATCAGGGCGGCGCTTATATTCGAATCACACCGATTGAAGAGCGAAGTTTCTCAATCGCGCGATTGTGGCGCGGTCTTACAAAAGGCGATCCGTTGGAAGTATTCCGCGGCAACTATTCGCAGCGCGACGTTATGCAGGAAATTCGCTCGCGTCTGAGGAAGTACCGCGATCTTCGCTCATCGGTTCGCAACGCCAGATCATTCAATGTCGGCGGGGGCGGCGCTGAAATCGATTTCGTGCTTCGCGGGCCTGACCTTGAGCAGCTTTTCAATTACGCCGAACGGCTAAGAGAGAAATCTACCGAGCTTGGCATAGTCGATGCCGATACATCCTTGAAGATCGACAAGCCTGAACTGAGGGTCGAGATAGACCGCGAGCGCGCAGCCGATTTGGGCGTAGCGGTCGAAGACATAGCCACATCGATGAGATTGATGGTGGGAGGAGATCAGAGAGTTTCGCGTTTTCGCGACGCGGCTCTCAACGAAGATTACGACGTTCAGCTTCGCGTGAGCGAAGGCAGGCGCAATGACCCGGATGCGATTTCGCGACTTTACGTAGCGCGACAGGACGGAGGTTTGTCGCGGCTCGATAACGTCGTGCGGGTGGTTGAGGCGAGAAGCGCATCGAGAATCGATAGGCTTGATCGTCAGCGACAGGTGAGCCTGAGAGCGAACGTGGCTCCGGGCTATGCGCTGGCGGACAGACTCGAAGCGCTCAGGCAGGAGGTCGACGAGATGCAACTTCCCGCGGCCTACACGACAGCCATTTCAGGACAGGCGAGAGAGCTTGAGCGAACTTTTTACGAGTTCATCTGGGCGTTTCTGCTCTCGATAATTTTCATGTACATGATTCTGGCCTCGCAGTTTGAAAGCGTGATGCATCCGTTCACGATCCTGCTCTCGCTGCCTCTCTCGATTCCCTTCGCGTTAGTCTCGCTATGGGCGACGGGCAACACGTTGAATCTTTACTCGGCGCTCGGAATACTCGTCCTTTTCGGCGTGGTGAAGAAGAATTCGATTCTTCAGATCGATCACATGAACAATCTGCGCCGTCAGGGGATGGAACGCCCCGTGGCGATCATTCAGGCCAATCGAGATCGCTTGCGACCCATTCTGATGACGACGCTGGCGCTCGTCGCAGGTATGATGCCGCTTGCGTTAGGGACAGGGCCGGGGTCGGATGAAAGGCGGGCGATTGCAGTTGTCGTCATAGGAGGGCAGACGCTTTCATTGCTGCTGACCTTGCTGGTCACGCCTGTGGCGTATTCGCTGCTCGATGATCTGGCCGAGACCCCCGCGTGGCGACGGATGGCAGAGCGAATGGGCGCGATGACTCGACCGTTGAGAAGAAAACGCCGGGGTGAAAAGATAGGCGCAGATATATCAGCCAGGAGCGATACGCTGATGAACCCGGAAGAGAAAAAAATCGAAGTAGGCGCGGAGAGCGGAGATTAGACGCTTTCACTCGACGATATCTTTTACGGCGCAGTGAAAGCCGGGAAGCATAGGAGTGGTGATTTCATCCCGGCGAGAGAGCTTCGCTGACAGGCGGAGTTTGTGAGAGCGATAAACATCGATGGTTTTCTTCTGAGGATCGACTATCCAGTATTCCTTCACACCATATTTTCTATAAAGCTGAAGTTTGGCCTTGCGGTCACGGCGTTCGTTCTCGGCTCCGGGAGAAAGTATCTCGACGATCAAATCAGGAGCGCCCGTGATATGAGTTCCGGTTGCGATTTCTTTTTTGCGTTCATTGCTGATGAAGACGACATCGGGAATGACGCCGCTGAAGTTGCTGAACAGAACGCCGGGGCCGGGGAAAGATTCGCCGACAGGATTCTGGGCGAGATAATTCTCAAAAGCGACGAGCAATCTCCGAACGATGCGTTGATGGTCGAGACTTGGTGCGCATGACACGAAGAGTTCTCCTTCGATCAGCTCATAGCGGTTCCCATCCTCCGGCATTGCATCGAGGTCCGCTATGGTTAAAACTGGTTCGATTCTGGCTGCCATAATGAATACTCCTCGGAGAGAAACTTAGCACGTATGCAGAATGATTCGGAAGCACACCTTAAAATTATGAGTAGTGGCTCAATGGAGAGAGATAGAAGTCAGTTCGTAGTACCGCTTTTAAGCGGGATGTCGCGCCCTATCATCATTCCGCCTGAAGGCGGGACTACCAACACCCAACTCCATTGAGCCACCGCCAAATTATGATTCCATCTCCGTCAATCACTAAGTGCAGCGCGCCGTAAATCCTTTGAGGGTTGTGGCATACTTGAAAGCCAGCCCCAGCGGGGCGAAATGTTTATAGAATCAATCGCTAAAAAGCCCGCAAGCTCCGTAGGAGCGAAATGAAAAACATATCGCTCCTACGGAGCTTGCGTTCTCATCCTGACCGTTTGCTATAAACATCCCGCTCCTACGGAGCTAACGGAGAAGCTGACCCCTCAAAGGATTTACGGTGGCGTGTACTAAGGCCGCCGCCACTTCGCAAGTTCGGTTTCGCCCGCGGGGTCGAGCGATTCTGCCGCGAGGGAGAAGAACTCGCGCCTGTCGGAGAGAAAGTATTTCGATTCAGGCCGTGAAGGGTCGAACAATTCGGGTTTCAGCCACGGCTCGTCAGGGTCGTGGAGAAAGATCAAGTCGAGAATTTCGGGCAGTTGCTCGCGGAACTCCCGTGTCTCGGTTTCAGGATGAAGTTCTGCGGGGAAGGTAAACTCACGGTTTTGCCTGATGCCTTTTCTGAGAAGCGAATTTCGCTCCTTGCATAATTCAGGCGATCCTTCGCCGAGCATCAGCAGAGCAGATATGGCGAGCAGTCGCGTCCAGTCATCTTGAGCCGAAGTCATTTTTCGGAGTTCACTCGTTATCGGCTCGATTGAAGCATCGGGCGCGAAGAAGATTTGTTCAGCGGCGGCGAAAATCTCAGTCGCCCGGTCGCTGTCCCCCCCCCCCC
>DLHY01000060.1:7976-22389 GCA_002483445.1 Blastocatellia bacterium UBA7656 | reverse complement strand
AACTGTCTACGAATCGGGTTCAATCACAAGATTGCATACCTTGCGTCTCTCGATTCGGATTTGAGGCGTGTGCCGGGACTGATTTTATGCCAGCCTGCGGACGTGTCCTAAAACCGCCTGCGCGAAGAGTTCAATTTCTTCGCCACTCCCATCAGAATAAAACAGAGGTGAAAGAAAGAGCGCAGAGGCGAATGATCGATACATCTTCTTGCCCGACCGGAATCAGGAGAACTAGAATGCTCATCGAAGCGCAGACATAATGATCATATCGTCTGAGACGGTACGGAGGAAAAATGAAAAGTGTAAACGTCGCGGATTTGAAGAATCGCCTGAGCTTCTATCTCAAGGAGGTTCGCGCAGGGGAAGAAATAATTGTGCGCGACCGCGATAAGCCGATTGCCCGCATCATGCCGCTTGCGCGCGCTGAGGATGAAGAGGCGGAATTGCTGGCTCTTGCAGCGCAGGGCAAGCTCCGTTTGGGCGAAGGCGTTCTTGATGAATCATTCTGGGATTTGCCCGCTCCGCGTGTCGCGCCGGATGCCCTGCGTCGCGCTCTCGATCAGGAGCGCAATGAAGACTAAGCGCAAACAGCGGGGCGAAGCCATGACAGCCTTCTGGGACACGATCGGAATCGTGCCTCTGTGCTGCCGTCAGACGCAGACGGCGCAGGCCCGACAAACCGCTCGTCTCTACGCGCGACAGGTCGTCTGGTGGGCGGCGAGTGTTGAAGCCATCAGTTCATTCAACCGTCTCGTCCGCGAAGGACAGATGAGCGCGAAAGAAAGCCGTCAGTCTCTTGAGCGGTTGAACTATCTGCGCCATCGATGGAATGAGATTCAGCCGACGGAAGAAGTGCGCAATCTGGCCGAGCGATTGCTCAGCGTTCACAAACTTCGCGCCGCTGATGCGCTTCAACTCGCTGCCGCCCTCGTCTGGTGCTCACATCGCCCGCGCGGACGATGCTTCATCGGAGCAGACAGTAATCTTTCCGAAGCCGCTCAAGCCGAAGGCTTCACAGTAATTCATTTGCTTTGATCCCTGCCCGCCAACATTCGTGCTTTTCACATCAGGGCGCAGCCCGAAATCAAAACTGCATTTTTCCTACGAGCGATACGTCGAAAACCGCCTGCGAGAAGAGTTCGGTTTTTTCGCCACTCCAATAAGAATAAAACAGCGAAGAAAGAAATAGCGCGCGGCTACAAGAGATTAGAGTTCCCAGACCGCGCAAAATTTATACGATGGATGCTATAGGCTTCAGCCTTATGTCGGCAGAGAAATCTTTGAATGGGAAGACCATTTGTCCAGGCGGGAACTCCTGTCCGGTTAATGGCGGGCGAAAAAAACTTATTTCACATCGGCCAGTAAGACTATTGACATTGAGGATTGATTTTCATATAGTCGTACCGCTTTATAATCGCAGACGCAGGAATCCGGCTTATAGTCATTTATAGGCGGTCGACTTAATACTTCCATACGCGGCCTTGAAAGCAGTGGACATCGCTCCTTTATCGCCTGATGTCCTGAGTCAGTACCGAAAATCTGCCCATTCCGCTCAGGCGTGCTATGTTCAACAGCATCGCCTGATTGTCAATTTTATTCGCATGGAGGTCGATAGAAAATTATGTCGAATAGTGCTTCTAACAGACGTAGAGTTTCAGGGAGAAAATTGGTTATCAGCCTGTCTCTGGTGATGTTTTTCTTTGGCGCGTTGTTATCACAGCAAGGTGGGAGACAGGTACTGGCAGCTTCGCCTGAAAAGGCTCGGAATGCGAGAAAGAACACAGGTTGCAAACAGCAAATGAGTGCTGATTATGCAAATCGAGTTCTCCTGGCAATAAAAGCGGCGTATATCTCTTCCCCGCCCCCTCCTGTTCGACTGGCAAGGGCAATTTTCCAGAACACTCCCGGTAACCTCCGTAAGTGCTTGGGCAGTTGTAGTGCCGACTGGTTGCTTTGCGATAACACCAACACCTTTATATCCGGCTCTGGATGCTGTGCTGTTTGTTGCTGGCGTGACAATCCCACTAACTGTAGTACGGAGACATGCTGCGACCCGCCGCTGCCGGATTGAGTATAATTCGCGCTTGGTCGATAGAAAATTGCTGGTTCATGTAAACCATTTGTGCGATTCGCGCAAAATGGCCAAAAAAATTGCTTGATGCACAGATTGTTTACATGAACCAAATTGCTTTGCGCCAGCAAAACAACTCTTACCCGCCTGTTCATACGCGGGCGGGAACTTTCCGTTGGCGCGGGGGGTATACAGATGCTACATTGCAAAGAATCCGCCACCTATCGCCTGCGGCTCATATTGGCTGTCGTGGCTTCGGTCCTGCTGACCATACCTGCGATTTCTCAGGAAGCCCCCCAGTCTGCCGCGTCTCGAACAGGCAAACCACAGGCAAAAACTGCGGGTAAAGGGGCCGCAGAAAAGAAAAATCCTTCTGCCAGACAGCCGAATAAAGCGGGCGAAGCTACCCTCTCACCGAAAGCGAAGAAGCAGCAGGCGATGTTATTAATTGAGGAAGTCCTGGCTGGCACGCACAAAATCACTCCGACGGAATACGGCATCCTGGCACAGGTTGAAGCGGCCACCCTGCTATGGCAATACGACCGTGATCGCGCTCTCTCTATACTCAAGGATTCTGTCGAAGCGATGAATGCGCTCCTGGAGGAAACGAAAGAGAGCAAGACATCGGTAAGTCAGAATGAGCAACAACGACGGATCAGATTTCTGATTTTCCTCAAAATCGCCAGGTTCAAACCCAGCCTGATAAGGGAACTGGCGATGAAAAAATCCGGGGAAGACAAATCAAGGGAAGCAGTCTCAGAAGAATGGAGTGAGGAAGCTCGGGCTTTGGTGCTGGTCGCAGAAGAGCAAATCAATGAAAACCCGGAACTGGCGACGCGACTGGCTGAAGAGAGCCTTTCACTCGGCATGGTCGGCTGGGGAGCTTTTCTTCGCAAGCTCTACATGCGCGACAGCGACCAGGCGGAACGATTGATCGTTACGCTGATAAACAGATTTCGTGGCAGCTCAATATCTGCGGCGCATCTTTTCAACCTCAGCACTATTGCTCTGGGTGCCGATGGTTCGGCGCAGGTAAAGGAACTATACTTCAGTTCGCTGTCCGCGCAGCTTCGTCAGAGCCTTCGCCCGAATGCGCCTATAGAGGAAATCAAAAGCAATTTGCAAACGGCCCGGGCGACGCAGCTACTGGTATCAGCGTTTCCGCGCTGGCAATCGGAATTTGCAGATATAGTCCAGGCGTTAGAGAATATGTTTATCGCTCGCAGCCTTCCTGTACCAGGCCCTCCCCGTATAATCGGTATCAGCACCTCTTCGATGGATGCGAGTTCAGAAGGCGACACTCAGGCAGTATCAGAGAAAGCAGACCGGACGGTGGTTATAAAAGATTCCAGGGCGCGCGATAAACAACTCCGGCAACTCGCCTCCGACGCGGCCCTGAATTCTGACGCGCGACTCGCCGAGGAACTGCTGTCAAAGATAGAGAACGAAGAAACGCGCCGTTCCGCTTCCGTGATGGTCTACAGCCCGCTGATCAGAAAAGAATTGAGCGAACGCAACTGGACGCAGGCGCAAAAGTACGCCTCGAAGATCACTCACCCGCTCGGACGCGCTATAGTTCTCGATTCCATAGCTCAGGCGATGCCTAAGACAGACAAGCTGGCTGTCAAAGAAATTTATGAATCCGCGACAGCGCAACTATATCGAGAGGTTCCGAGCGAGAAAGTGGCGAAGGCCTTTCTGTTTCTGGCGAAGTCGCTTTTCCGCACAGACATCGAAGGCAGCCTTGAGGCGGCGAAATCCGCCATATATGTCTTGAACAAACTGAAAACGAGTGATGATTTGTGGGGTGAATCGGAATCGGGCGGCTCGATTCCAACCTGGCTCAGGTTGCCTTCCAATATGAACGTCAACGAGGCTATGGATTTGACTGAAATGATTCTGCCTCTGTTCAAAGACCTCGCGAAACGCGACGTGAACTCGGCACAGACAGTCGCTTATAGTTTCTCTCATGCGGGGCTGTATTCGCTGGCCCAGTTGGGAATCGCCAGAGGCTTGATCCAGGATGTCGGGAAACCCGGAAAACAGGCTGTCGCTGGAGTAAAGAGAACTCCCTGAAAAAAAATTGAGTTTTCCGTTCGCGCAGTAACCGAAAGCTATTCCGCGCGGAAGACTTCTCTTCCCTCGACGAAAGTCGCCGCAACTCGTCCGCGCAGCTTCCATCCTCCGAACGGCGTGTTGCGGCTCTTCGATTTGAACCGTCGCGCATCGACCGTCCACTCTCTGTCTGCGTCAAAAATCGTCACATCGGCAATCGCCCCTGCGGCAAGCGTCCCGCGAGGCAGGCCAAACGCGCGAGCAGGGCCGATGGTCAGCATCTCGACTATGCGCGTGAGCGCGATGCCGCTTTGGTGATGAAGAACCGTCAAAACGACTCCCAGAGCCGTTTCCAGCCCGATGACTCCGAACGGCGCGCGGTCGTATTCCAACATCTTCTCGTCCGCGTGATGAGGCGCATGGTCTGTGGCTATCGCATCGATAGCTCCATCTCGCACGGCTTCGATCAATACGAGGCGGTCTGCTTCCGACCTGAGCGGCGGATTCATCTTCGTATTGGTGTCGAAGCCGAGGACGGATTCGTCCGTAAGCGCGAGATGATGCGGAGTGACTTCGCATGTCACGCTGAGTCCGCGACCTTTCGCTCGCCGAACCATCTCGACCGCGCCTCCGGTCGAGATATGAGCGATATGCACACGCGCGCCTGTCACTTCAGACAAAATAACATCGCGCGAGACGTGATTATCTTCTGCTGCCACACTCATCCCCTTCAATCCGAGAAGAGTCGAATATCTTCCTTCATTCATCACTCCCCCGGCTGAAAGACAAGTGTCCTGACAGTGATCGACAACGACGAGATTATGATCGCGTGCGTATTCCATCGCGTGACGCATCACCTGAGAATTCATCACCGGGCGTCCGTCATCTGAAATCGCTATGGCTCCGGCTTCTTTCATCTCGGCTATCTCGGCGAGTTCTTCGCCCATTGACCCTCGCGTGATCGCGCCTACGGGATAGACATTAGCGAGACGAGCCTCGCGCGCTTTATCTATTATGTAGCGCGTCACGGATGCGTTGTCGTTTACGGGTTTGGTGTTCGGCATCGCGCAGATGGAAGTAAACCCTCCGGCTACGGCTGCCTCTGCGCCCGATGCGACAGTCTCTTTGTACTCTTCCCCCGGTTCGCGCAGATGAACGTGAAGGTCTATGAAGCCGGGCGCGACGATGAGTCCCGCAGCGTCGAAAATCTCGACGCCACTCTCAGACAGACTGCTGCCCACCTGCGCGACTCTTCCGTCTTCGATCAAAAGATCGGCCACGCGGTCGAAGCCGCTTTCGGGGTCGATTATTCTTCCGCCTTTGATTAACAGCTTCATAACTTTTTCAATCCGAGTGCGCCTCCGTTTTTCCTCCGGCGAGAAGAAACAAAACAGCCATGCGGATCGCCACGCCGTTGGTCACCTGATCCAAAACGAGCGAATGCGCGCTGTCGACGACCTCCGAGCTTATCTCGACTCCGCGATTTACGGGGCCGGGATGCATCACTATCGCGTCGCTTGCGGCAAGCTCCAATCTTTTTGCCGTCAGCCCGTATTGAATCGAATACTCCTTGAGCGAAGGAAAGAAAGCGTCACTCATGCGCTCGCGCTGAATGCGGAGCATCATCACCACGTCCGATCCACTGATGGCGTCTTCGATGCGGTCGCAAACAGTGAGCGATCCTTCAGAGTCCTCGACGATCTTTTCATACTGAGTAGGAATGAGAGTGCGGGGGCCGGCGATGCGGAGGTGCGCGCCCATCTTCGTAAGAAGATGCGTGTTCGAGCGCGCGACCCGGCTGTGCATTATGTCTCCGATGATGGCTACCTGAAGCCCATGGATTCGTCCTTTGCGCTCGCGTATGGTGAAAGCGTCCAGCAATGCCTGAGTGGGGTGTTCGTGCGCGCCGTCTCCTCCGTTGATTATCGCAGCATCGATGAGACGGGCAAGCTGATGAGGCACGCCGGGAGTCGGGTGGCGTATGACTATCGCATCGGGAGCCATCGCTTCGAGGTTGCGCGCCGTGTCGATGAGCGTCTCGCCTTTGGTCACTGATGAAGTTGAAGCGGAGATATTGATTGCATCGGCTGACAATCGTTTGGCTGCTATCTCGAATGAAGTGCGAGTGCGGGTTGAAGCTTCGAAGAAAAAGTTGATGATCGTCTTGCCGCGAAGAGTGGGAACTTTTTTGATCGAGCGCCGGGATACTTCCTTGAAAGACTCAGCCGTGTCGAGGATTGAATTGATTTCCTCGACTGAAAGTTCGCGAATGCCCAGAAGGTCTTTGTGGTTAAATGCCAACGCTGTCAGTGGTCAGTGGTCAGTGGTCAGTGGTCAGTTGCTCTCAGGCAACGGACGACGGACGACAAACAACGGACACGGTTATTCCTTTTCAACTACGATGACCTGTTCATCCTCGTCATAATCGGCAAGCATCACCTTGACGATTTCGATTTCGGTCGTCTGCACGAGTTTGCCGACGTAATCGGCCTGAATGGGAAGCTCGCGATGGCCGCGGTCGACAAGCACCGCAAGCTCTACCCGACTGGGCCTTCCGAAATCCACGATCTGATCGAGCGCGGCGCGGACGGTTCGGCCCGTGTAGAGAACGTCATCGATTAAAACTATCGCCCGACCTGTCACATCGACAGGAATGTCTGTGCGATTGACGACAGGGCTTGGGCCTACGGTCGAGAGATCATCGCGATAAAGCGTGATGTCGAGTTGACCGAGCGGCGGGCGCGCGCCTTCGAACTGTTCTATTCGGTCGGCGATCCTTTCGGCAAGCGGCACTCCGCGTCGTCGAATGCCGATGAGAATCAAATCGTTCGTTCCGACGTTGCGTTCGACTATCTGCGAAGCGAGTCGCGAGAGCGCGCGATTTATCCCGGCTGCGTCCATTATTCTACGTTTGGTTTTCATTTCCATAAACGGTCTCTTCCCAAGCCGCGCAGAATATAGCACGGCGCAGGAGAGCGGCTCAAGCAGAGGCGTTGCATATCGCCAATCATACTGCCATCACTTGTCCGCCGAACCCGGAGGCAGCTTTGGGAGCGGCTTTCGCGGCAGCATCTCGTCGCGCATCGCTGCGTGATAGACGAACGCGGCGACTATCGCTGATGAAATTTTCAAGTCGTCTTCGATGACATATTCATAAGTATCGACGTTCGTGTGATGCGTCCGTGTGGAGTAATCAATCGGGTCCTGGATGAACTGAAAACCCGGAAGCCCGACAGAGTCGAAAGACATGTGATCCGTGCCGCCTGAATTCTGGGTCGTGAGGGTTTGAGCGCCGAGATAGTTGAAGGGCTTGAGCCACGCTTCGAAGACGGGGCGCGCTGATTCGTTCCCCTGAAGGTTCACTCCGCGAATGCGGCCCGTGCCGTTGTCGAGATTGAAATACGCGGCGAGTTTCGCGTGCGCAGGTTTGAGTTGCATCGTGCGAGGATCGCCGAAATGCTTTTTCACATAACCCATCGAGCCGAAATAATCCTGCTCTTCTCCGCTCCACAAAGCTATGCGAATCGTCCGACGCGGACGGACTCCTATCGCTTTCAGTATGCGCGCGGCTTCCATCATCACGACGCAACCAGCGGCGTTGTCCGTCGCTCCCGTGCCTGCGTGCCACGAATCGAGATGGCCTCCGATCATCACTACTTCATCTTTGAGGCGCGGGTCTGTGCCGGGAATTTCAGCAATGACGTTATAGCCTGTTGTGTCTTCGCTGTGAAAAACGGTTTGCAGATCGAATTCCAGTTTGACCGCGATATTTTTTTCGAGCATTCGAGCGATGCGTCCGTAATGCTCGCGGGCCAGAACGAAAGCGGGCAGATTGTCTTCCGCGTTGAAATCATAAAACCCCTGCGCGCGCACGACGGCATGATCGCGCGCGCTCGGCTCTATTAAAACGGCCACGCCTTCATCGCGAAAGAATCGGATGATCTCGCGCTGGCGGGCGAGTATCTGCTCCCACTCGCGCTCTTCGTCCCAGTAAGAACGCGGCTCGCCGGGGCTGATCGACTGAGCGCGCGTCGCAAGCTCGGCATCACTCACCCTCGTCGCGTCGGGCGCAAAACCGCCGCGCGTCGTCTGCGGTTTTCCGTTCATCACTATCATGCCGCGCAGCTTGCCTCGATATTTTTCAAAGTCATCTTTCGATTTCACGTCAACAAGAATCGGCTTGCCCGAAACCAAGCCTTTGGTCGAAGGCGTCCAGGCTTTCGGATAAGAGATGAGATTGACGTACTGCGGCTCAGTCATTTCGGCTGAGTATTTTTTGACCGACCATCCTTTCCCGAACAGGCCCCAGGGTTCGAGTCCGGCGTTCTCAAGTCCCCACTTCTTCATCTGATCGCGCGCCCATTCGCCTGCGGCTTTCAGGTTTGGAGAATTGGTCAGTCGCGGGCCGTAGACATCGGTGAGGTAAGAGAGAGTTTCCATCGCCTGAGAGTTTTGAAAGCCCTCGGTTTTTATGCGGGCGATGATCTGGTTGTCGACCGGTTCCTGCGCTCTCGCCGCGGGAGCGAAGACGAATAGGAGAAGTAAGAGAGCAGAGATTTGTTTTTTCATAGCGTGCCTCAAAGCAATGATCTGCCGGATATGAGCCAGCTTGATTATGGTATGACTGCCATTGTGCGGTCAAATTTGAAAGGGGCAGCGGAGGCAAGTATGTCGAAAAAGACATTGGATATTCCTGGAATAAAATATGATGTGGTCGAATGGGCGAAACAACAACTGGAAGAACTCAAGGCCGAGATTGCTGCAAGCGAAGACCTCACCGAAGAAGAAAAGCGATACCTTTATGATCTCGACCAACTGCCCGAAGATCAGTGGGAGCCTGTTACGTGCGAAGGCGAGCCTGTCTCTGAAACGATCATCAGAGATCGCGGAGAAAAATAGTGATATGGTTTCTTGACGCCAGCGCGCTCGTGAAGAGATTCGCCAAAGAACCGGGAAGCGTATGGCTGCGAAGAGAAATCGTCAGTCATGATTTGCTCATAGCTCAAATCACACCTATAGAAGTTGCTGCTGCTCTCAAAAGGAAATGGATGACAGGCCGCATTTCAGAATTCGCTTTTTTTTCAGGGTCGCCGTCGACTCCTCAACAACCTTACGAACCAGCAATACAGGATTGTGGAGATGAATCAGCGCATCGTTGATGAATCATTGCGGCTGACATTCGCCCATACTCTCAGAGCCTACGACGCCGTTCAACTGGCCTCTGCTTTGACAGCAATCACCAGTTTCGACAAAAGCCGATTCGTTTTCATCACCGCTGATTCAGACCTCGAAACCGCAGCCCGCGCGGAAGGACTTCAAACAGATAATCCTCTCGGTCACTGATCCTCACAATCCAAGCTTCGACCATAAACGGTCTATTCGCAGTCGCACCTCTTTGCTCATCTCAAGCTCTTTCGGCCACCGTCGATCAAAACTTTTTGAGTTCCTTTGCAATTCTCTCTGAGCAAAGGCATCGCCAGACTATGCTATGATTGCGATTGTATCGCGGTCAATTTTCAACAGGGCGGCGGAGGTGAATATGTCGAAAAAGACATTGGATATTCCCGGAATAAAATATGATGTGGCCGAATGGGCGAAACAACAACTGGAAGAACTCAAGGCCGAGATTGCTGCAAGCGAAGACCTCACCGAAGAAGAAAAGCGATACCTTTATGATCTCGACCAACTGCCCGAAGATCAGTGGGAGCCTGTTACGTGCGAAGGCGAGCCTGTCTCCGAAACAATTATCAAAGATCGGGGAGAGCGGTGATGTTATGGTTCATCGACAGCAGTGCGCTCGTAAAACGATATATCCGGGAACAGGGGAGCGACTGGCTACGCAGAGAAATCGACAAGCACGAAGTCATCATTGCTCAGGTAACTATGGTCGAAGTCGTTGCCGCGCTTTGCAAAAGACTTCGCAACGGCGAAATTTCGAAGTTCGCCTTTTACCAGGCCCGCAGCCGATTCCTGACTGGTCTCTCGCGGAATATATACAAGATTGCGGAGTTGAGTTATCCCATGATAACAGAGGCCCAGAAATTGGCTTTCTCTCAAAATCTTCGCGCCTATGATGCTGTTCAACTGGCCTCTGCGCTGGCAGCAATCGCAAGCTCTGACAAAAGCCGATTCGTTTTCATCACTGCCGATTCAGACCTCGAAGCCGCAGCCCGCGCCGAAGGTCTCCAAACAGACAATCCTCTCGCTCACTGATCTCATAATCCGAGCTTCGACCACAGACGGTCTATTCGCTGTCGCACCTCTTCGCTCATCTCAAGCTCTTTCGGCCACCGTCGATCAAATCCTTCGGACTTCCATTTGCGAGTCCCGTCCACGCCCATCTTCGATCCGAAATTCGGCAGCCGCGACGAATGATCCAGTTGATCGACGGGGCCGAGCATGAATTGAATGTCGCGCTCCGGGTCGATGTTGTTCAAAACTCTCCACGCCACCTGATTCAAATCCCTCACGTCGGTGTCGTCATCGACGACGATGATGCATTTGGTGAATTGAGCCTGCGGCAATGACCATATCCCGTTCATCACCTTGCGCGCGTGTCCGGGATAATTCTTTTTGATCGAGACGATCATCAGGTTGTGAAAGACTCCCGCAAACGGCATGTGATAATCGACCACTTCCGAAAACTGCCGCTTCATCAGAGGCAGAAAAATTCTCTCTATCGCTTCACCCATCCAGCAGTCTTCCATGGGCGGTTTGCCCACGATGGTGGTTTGATAAACGGGATTTTTGCGATGCGTGATGCAGGTGATGTGAAAAACCGGAAACTCGTCTTCGAGCGAATAGTAGCCGGTGTGATCGCCGAACGGGCCTTCCACACGTCGTTCGTCCGTGTCGACATAGCCTTCGAGAATTATCTCGGCGTTGGCGGGGACTTCGACATCTACGGTTTCGCATCGCACCATTTCGACGGGCCGCTCGCGCAGGAAACCTGCGATCATCATTTCATCGATGTCTTCGGGCAGAGGCATTATCGCGGAAAAAACCGTGATGGGGTCAGCGCCAAGGGCTAAGCCGACCTCCAATCGACCGCCTCCCCCGCGTCTCAGGTTGCGGAAGTGCTGCGCGCCGTGTTTGTGAATCTGCCAGTGCATAGCGGTCGTCGTTTCGTCATAGACCTGCATTCGATACATGCCGCAGTTGCGCTTTCCGGTCTCAGGGTTTTTGGTGAAGACCAGAGGCATGGTGATAAATCGACCGCCGTCTTGGGGCCAGCATTTGATGATGGGAAAATCCATCAGAGAGAACCGGCCTTCGCGCAGTATTCGCTCTTTGCAGGGGCCGTCTTTGACGATTTTAGGAAACATGCGTCCGAGGTCGGCGAGTTTGGGGATCATTTTGATTTTTTCGATGAGTCCCTGCGGCGATTTGACATCGGTGAGTTCGGTTATGCGGTCAGCGATTTCCGAGTAGTCCTCGACGCCCAGAGCTATAAGCATTCTCCGGCGACTGCCTAAAGCATTTATGAGAACTGGAATGGAGTGACCGCGGACATTTTCGAATAGGAGCGCAGGGCCGATTTTCTTCGAGACGCGGTCGGTGATTTCACTGATTTCGAGATCCGTATCGACTTCGGCGCGGATGCGTTTTAGTTCGCCTTTCTTTTCAAGAGCGCGAATGAACTCTCTCAAATCATCATGAGCCATACGTGTTGACCTTTGTTAGATTTAGAATTGAGAGGGTAGCACGGAGGCGGAGGCAAAACAAATTCGACACCCTGATTGACACAAGAGGAGGTCTTCAAACAATGGCTCTTGAAATGAGAAGCGTTTGCGAAAAGTGCAACAGAGAGCTTCAACTCGATGGCGAGGCTTTTGTGTGCAGTTATGAATGCACATTCTGCGGTGACTGCTCGGCGGCGATGTCTGCCGTTTGCCCCAACTGCGGAGGGGAACTCGTGCGCCGTCCGAGGCGAAAGACTGCTTAGGGTGAATGCGCCCCGGACGGCTTTGAGTTCGAAGTTTATCGGGATGGTTCGAAGCCCGATGACTGGTTATTGTTTATCAATTTCATCTGCGTCCATGTCGATGGCGGCGGATTATGACCAATCGCGTTCGTTCGCGCCTGTGACGACGATTCCGGAATCGCCTGCGATCATCATCATCGTCCCGATCCCGATGGCGACGCCGATATCGTTTGTCATCGTCATCATCATCATCATCGTCCCGATCCCGATGGCGACGCCGATATCGTTTGTCATCGTCATCATCGTCGTCATCATCGTCATCGCGATGGCGACGTCCGTATCGTCTGTCGTCATCCCGATCCCGACGGCGATCATCATCATCACGGTCGAATCTCCCGCGTCTCGATGATTTCCGGTCGTCGTCGTCGTCATAACCGCGCGGGCTGGCCGCGACTGTCGAAGCAAGCGAGATAATCAGGATCAGCAATAAAACTACGGTTCTTCGCATACATCTCTCCTTTTATATGAACCATCTCGAAGCAGGCTCAATTTATTCGAAAGAGAGATGCACTAGCGAGAGATCACGGCTAACGCTTTCGCCTGTTTTTTATCAAATAATACGCGGCTCCCCCGCCGCCGCCCAAAAGCGCGCCGATGCCTGCGCCCTTCTTGCCTCCTGCAATCGCGCCGATGCCTGCGCCAATCGCAGCGGGCGCGGCGATAGTCAGTATGAGGTCTTTAGTCGAACTGCCGCGCTTGGGCTGGGCATAATAGCGGTCTCCTGCAACTCCGCTGCGTCGAGCGACTCGTCTGACGTTGCTCGTTCTGACAGCCGTATGCGACGCTGTGCAATCGCTGCGACCGTCTCTGTACCCGGCTCTGTAAGCTTCTTCGAAGCTCGACAATCGCTCGGTCTCTGTCTGTTGTTCGGACTGCGCTGCATCATTCGAGGACGGCTGCGCGGGATCAACCACCTGAGCGTGCGAGACCGCGACTTCCCCCGACTGGCGGCTCTGGCCCCAGAGAAAACTCAATCCGCCTAAAGTTATGATCAGAGTCAACACGATAGTGATGAAATTTCTGCCTAACTGTGTCCGCATAAAATACACACCTCCTGGCTGAGAGATTTCTTAAACGCCTGATAAATCAGGTTTGCGGTCGGGCTGCCCAACACCTGTTTGAATAACAGGCAAGACGGATGCCAATTGCTGAAATTCAAACTGATGTTTTTATAGCGCCCTGTAACTGGATGCCCGGCACGGCGGCGAGGTTTACTTTCACCTTTACCTGCTCCGATGTAGACTATCGGCGAGATTCGATCAACTCTGAGGAAATCCATCATGAAAAAATCATCATTGATTCTTCTCGCTATCATCTTTCCCGCGTTCGCGCAGGGCGATATCCGTCAGGTGGATTTCAAAAACTTCACCTACTCGCCCGCCTGTCTTGAGAAAAACGAAAAGCTCCGCGCCAGAGACGGTGAATACACGCGCGGCACTCCGGGCGATCCTTCGAGCGATCTGGTCTACTTCAAAGTCGTCGAGGTCGCTTACGGCGATCTCACCACAGACGGCGCGGAAGAAGCAGTCGTCGTGACTCTGTGCAACACCGGTGGCACAGGGCAATTCACCGACGGCATCATCTTTACCCTTCGCGGCGGCAGAGCGGTCGAGATCGTTTCGCTCGGCGTGGGAGACCGCGCCTACGGCGGAATCGATTCGGTCGCCATAGAAAACGGGCTGTTGAAGGTGAGCCGCTATGGAACCATGAGCGGCGGCGCGTGCTGCCCCGAATATGTCGAGACGACCGTCTATCGGCTCACAGGAAATAAACTCGTTCAGGTCGGAAAACCTGTGCGAAAGAAAGTCGAGCAGGACGCGCCCGCGCCGGAGGCAAAGCGAATCAGGTTCGCTCGCGGGCGCACGTCGGCTGTGATGACAGGTTCGACGGATTCGAGCGATCAGTACCTGCTCGGCGCGCGTGCCGGTCAGACGATGCTGGTTCACGTCACATCGAAGGGAAACAACGCGGCCATAGAAGTGCTTGATGCTGACGGGAACGCGGTCGAAGGAGAGGCGAAGGCGGATGACTGGTCGGGCGCGCTCCCCAAATCGGGCGATTATCGAATCCGTGTGAGAGCGACCAGAGGTATTGCCGTCTACACGCTCGAAGTGACGATCAGATGAGATGGTCAATGCGGCATAGTCGGACGGTCAGCCTGCGGCGCAAAAACCAGAACAGGTAATATCCCAGCCGATCTAATCAGCAAGGGACATAAACCGCAGAGACACAGAGACGCAGAGACCTCGCAGAGAGAAATTCTTCTCTGCGTAAACTCTGCGCCTTGTATGTTCGACAAGCTG
>DLHY01000060.1:0-7845 GCA_002483445.1 Blastocatellia bacterium UBA7656 | reverse complement strand
CTGGCAGCTTGCCGGACAACGCGACGCCTCTGCGGTTAGACACCCTTCCGACATAGAGCGATTGATTTCATGTCACGCCTCCTCAACCCCATCGTGACCCGATTATCTGCGCTATGGATACTCACGAGATCGCATTCCCCATTCTCCGAGCGTCGTCGAATGAAATTAAAACTTTTTTTCATGAGCCTGTGTCTAATGCGGTGTGAAAGATGGAAGACGATAGAAGTGTTGAGACTGAATCGAGCAGTTGTTTGAATTTTGAAAGTATCGAGTGAGGTTTAATATGAACCGATTTAAGAAGCTCATATCAATTTCGATCCTCGTCCTTCTGGCCATTGCCAGTATCTCAATCGAGGTCGAAGCCAAAAAATTCGACAGATCAACTCTGGGTCTGGGAAAAGCTGCAAAAGCCAGACGTCACAAATCATTCCTCGAAGGCAATCCCGACCGGCTTATCCTGGTGGGTTCGAAACGCTTGCGAAAATCTTCATCCGTGCGTGTCGCAACAGGCGACTTCAACGGAGACGGCAGGCCGGATTTGATCAGGAAGCGGGCTTCTCGAAAGTTTCACATCCTGCCCTATATCGAGCAGGACAACCTCTACAAATAACCAGCACAATCGAACCCTTCGCGCGAGTATTGATTTCCGAGCGCTTTCGGCATCGGCTCACACTGCGCGATGAGGATGAATATCTGCATAGCGAGAAAGCGACAGGAGCTTTCCATAAGGATAACTCTATCTGACAGGCCGCTGATGCGGCGGATAAAAAGGAGAATTGACATGAAGACTTGTGAAAACAATATAGCGACAACGAATCAGGTGAAGAGAAACGAACGCGGTTTTACGCTTATCGAACTGCTTGTGGCCTGCGGGATCATAGCCATACTCATAGGACTTCTTCTGCCCGCGATTCAGAAACAGAGAGAGGAGTTTGCCCACGATGAAGCCACGACCAATGTGAATGCATTGATCGTCGCCTCTCAGGAATACTTCAATCGGGTGGGTTCCTATCCTTCGCGCATCGACGATCTGGTTGGATGGAACCTCATGAATTCGCAGACTCCTGTTGACCCCGATCTGGCGCGGGGAAAGAAAAACGGCTACCTCTACCAGATTGTCGAAGCCGGTCAGGATCATTGCACGATAGAAGCCGAGCCTGAATTTCCCGGCATCACCGGATCGCTGACAGTAACGGGGTTGAATGTCGCTCTGGGCGACGGCTCGGTCAGGTTCAGCCAGACTCCGGGCGCGGATGAAGCGCGTGAGCAGATGTTCAATCGCATTCGCGCCAAAGCCGCTGAGACCGTAGTCAAACTGCTCGGCCTCGACCCTGCGGCCACTTCTCAGGTTCGGGAGTATAGCGAGTCGGCGGATAACCAGGCTTCCATCGTCGACTATATCGACAGCGATGACGATGGAAGGGTGAGTCTCGCCGAGGTTCAATTCACCAATACCACATTCGACGATCCGTCGGTGACAGACCTTTTGCTGGGTTTCTTAGCTTATGTGGCCCAGGAGATGAAGTGGGACACTCTGAGCCAGGAGGCGAAAACCTCGATTGCAGTCGATATCTCGTCGCTTGATGACGAGCCAAGCGGACAGCCTCCTCTGTTTTCCTACGACGGGCTTTCGATACTGACCATCACAGTATTCGGACAATCAGGTGATGACGCCATTACTCTGATCGAAGTACTCGCAGCAGCTAAAGCAGCCGAAGAGAGCGGCGACCAGCGCGCCGAGTCGAAAGCGATCAAAAACTATCAGAAAGGAGTGAAGGCGCAGATCAACCGCGCGATAACCCGCAGCAACTCGAAGACCCTCGTCACGATGTCGAAAACGCTGTGAAGCTAATCAATTAACAACCGCAAGGGCGCGGCTCTTGCAAACAGCGAGAAAGCAATCTCAGCTTTCTATCAGGATGATTCTATTTGAAATGCCGCTGATGCGGCGCATAAAGGAGAATTGACATGAAGACTTATGAAAACAATATAGCGACAACAAAGACGGCGAGAAATGAGAAAGGCTTCACGCTTATCGAACTGCTCACGGCAATAGGGATAATAGCCATACTGATAGGGCTTCTCCTGCCCGCGATTCAGAAAGAGCGCGAGGAGCAGGCCGCCGCTGAAGCCGCAGCCAATGTGAATGCATTGATTGCCGCCTCCCAGGAATACTTCGATCAGGTAGGCTCCTATCCTGATGACCTTGACGACCTGATCGGGTGGAACGCGAAAAATTCGCCGCTTCCTGTTGACCCGGACTTGGCGCAGGGAAAGAAAAACGGGTATCTCTACGAGGTTGGAGCCGGCGTGGTGGGGTCAGACCATGCGTGGGGAATCATAGCCGAGCCTCAATTTCCGGGCATCACCGGGTCGATAACGCACACGTGGGATTCGGATTTGAATTTGATCTCAAACATTCCGACTCCGGGCGCGGATGAAGCGAGAGAGCAGATGTTCAATCGCATTCGCGCAAAGGCTGCCGAGACCGTAGTCAAGCTGCTCGGGCTAGACCCCTCGGCCACTTCTCAGGTGCGGTCATACACAGAGATGCAGGGAGGGGAAGGCATTGACTACTTCGACTTCAATAAGGACGGCAACCTGAGCATCTCGGAGATACGAAACTACGATGACCCGAATATGGACAGCGCCCTGAGCAACCCGCTCAAAGAGTTCATAGCTTACGTCGCCCAGGAAATGAAGTGGGACACTCTCAGCGACGGGACGAGCAACACCATCCTTGTGGGAGAAGATATCGGAGCCGCCAGCGGTGAGCAGCCTCCTCTGTTTTCTTATGACGGGCTTTGCATCCTGACGAATATATGGATCAATCAGGGCGAGATACCCGCTTCGCTGTGCAGCTTGCTGGAAGAGGCCGAAGCCGCCGAAGCGAACGGAGACGCGCGGGGCAAATCGAAAGCGATCAAGAGGTATCAGAAAGCGGTCAAAGCGGAGATCGGCAGGACAGTAACCCGCAGCAACTCGAAGACCCTCATCACGATGTCGAAAACGCTGTGAGTCAGAAGGCGGCGTCTGAAAAAAACATTCGTGGACGCCGCCGCTCTCTTTTCGAACTCGATTCAGCCTGCCCTGTCCAAAAAGCGGCTCCTGACCTCGGGCGATGGGATAGGGCAGGTATCGTATTTGCCGAACAAGCGATAGCGATAGCGCGCAAACAGGCGATAGACGAAATCTCTCACGGGTCGGGGGATGATGTAAGCGATCAAACACAGTTTCCACCATCCGCCGAGATACGCGGCCACGCGCAACGCGCCGGTCGAATGAATGAAAACTTTTTCCTCGCCGTCGATCTGCTCGACTAAAACGAGCGAATCGACGTTTTGCAACTGAGCGTGACGCGAGACAATCGCTCGACCGTATTCGCTCTGCAACGCGGCAAAGCGCATATCTCCCCGGCGGTCGTGACGGATTATCGTCTGCACGCTTCGGTTGCAGAAGCCGCACACGCCGTCGTAGAGCAGAACCGGATTCGTTTCATCGTCACTCATTTCGATTCAAGGCTCTTTCTTATTTTGTCGCGGTACTCTCTGGCTTTCATTCGCACCATCGTTTCATCAATCGTCATCACTCTGCGGTTGTGCATCACCACGCGACCGTTGATGATGACGGTCTCAACGTCTGACGCTTTCGTGGCGTAGACGAGATGCGAATAGACATTGTAAATCGGCGCCTGATGAATGCCGTTCATCGAAACCAGTATGATGTCAGCGCGCTTGCCCTCTTCGATGGAGCCGATCTCCCGATCCAGATCGATAGCCCGCGCGCCTGTGATAGTCGCCATAGCCAGAGCCTCGCGCGCACTCAGCACAGTCGGGTCTTTCGATATCAGTTTGTGCAGCTTGGCCGCCGTATCGATTTCTTCCCACATCGAAAGATCGTTATTCGATGCCGCCCCGTCAGTGCCAAGCCCTACGGCGACGCCCGCTTTCAACATCTTTGGCACAGGCGCGACGCCTGCCGCGAGTTTCATATTCGATTGAGGGCAATGGCCGACTCCGACGCCGCGGGCGGCCAGAGTCTTTATCTCTTCATCCGAAGGCCAGACCATGTGCGCGGCAATGACTCGCTCATCGAGAAAACCTATCTGGTCGAGATAGGCGACCGAAGTCGCGCCGTATTTATCTTTGATCTGTGTGACCTCCGAGTAGTCTTCGAGTATATGAGTCACGAGGGGGATTTTATGGCGGACGGAAAATTCATGCGTTTGTTTGAGGTGATCGGTCGAGACTGTGTAAGGCGCGTGCGGGGCTATGGCAGGAGTGATGAGCGAATGGCCTTTCCACTTCGCGACGAATTTTTCCATGTATGCCATCGCCGCGTCCCACGTTTTGTTGTCAGGCACGGGGAAATCGATGACGGTCTCGCCCAGAATGGCGCGCATTCCTGCGCGGGCGGTCTCTTCGGCCACGGCGTCCTCGAAGTAGTACATATCGACGTAGGTGGTTGTGCCGCCGCGAATCATTTCGAGGCATCCGAGTCGCGTCCCCCAGCGGACGAACTGCTCATCGACGTTTTTGGCCTCTGCGGGGAAGATATATTTCTGAAGCCACTCCATCAACATAAGGTCATCGGCTATGCCGCGGAATAAAACCATAGGCACGTGCGTGTGAGTGTTTATGAGTCCCGGCATGACGACTTTGCCGCGGGCATCGATTGTGCGAGCGGCGAAGTATTTAGAGGCGATGTCTGTCGCAGAGCCTACAGCGATGATGCGCTCGCCGCGAATGGCGAGTGCGCCGTTTTCGATCACGCTGAAGGATGAATCCATCGTGACCACAGTGCCGCCGCGAATGATGAGGTCTGCGCGCTGGGCTGCGGTTGAGCAGAAAGGCAGAATGGTGACGATGAGAGCGAGTATGAGAAACATAATTATGACGATCTTTTTCAAGCCTTATCCTCCGGGTTTTATTCTGATAAGAGTATATATGCGGCGTGCGCGGCGAACAAAGAGTGAAGCGAGCGATGCAGAATCGCAGGCGGCGAATTCGCGAGCGATCCGGTTTGAGAAGCGGTCTGTAGTTGATTCGTCAGAGATGAATGGTTCATAGAGGCTTTGCGTTTGTGATAGTATCGTCGCAAAGGAGGCTCTGCTATGAGCAAAGACGTTAAATTCGTAACCGACGCCGACGGCAACCGCACTGCCGTCATCCTGCCTATAGATGAGTACGAGCAGATGTTGGAAGACTTGCACCTGATCCGCGTTCATAATGAGAGCCGCGAGGACGAGCGCATCCCCTGGGAGCAGATCAAGGATGAGTTGATCGCGGAGAGTAAGCTTGAGCGCTAATCGTTACTCAATCGTCTTCACCCGACGGGCGCGCAAGGATATCGACAAGCTGGACAGGAAAACAATCGCTCGCATGGTTCCGGTCATAGACGCTCTGGCCGATGATCCGCGCCCGCCGGGTTGCGTCAAAGTGAAAAGTGAAGTGATCTTTGGAGAATTCGGGTGGGCGATTGGCGCATCGGCTACGAGATCAACGACGCAGCATCAGAGGTGACGATTATAATGATTGGCCATCGCAGCGAATTCTACGACTGACCTCGCCGGACCGAAGCAGTTGCGCGAGTTTGACCACGGCCTGCATACGTTCGGCGTCTGCGACTTCGCGCCTTTCGGCAAGTTCGAAGAGCCGTATGGCTGCAACCCGCGCCGGAATTTTTTTCGAATCTCACCTTTCCCCGTTTCGCCTTTCCTGCACACCAAGAGCGACGAACTCTCCATTCCTCTCCGCGCGGGTCGGCTTCGCCTCGACCCCCGCTCCGCTTCATTCCGTGTTCCTCGCTCTGGCTATTCTCTCCATCCTCCCGACCTAAACTTATCCGCACAATACCTCAAAGCGTAAAAGGGTAAAAGCGCCTAGCGTAATGTCCTCATGAGGCGGAAGCCGAGGATGTCCGCGCGGTACGTGGGCGTGAGCCTGTTGCGGGCCGCCGACCGGCAGCCCCGCGCATCGCTGCCCCAACCGCCGCCACGTAGCACCCGGTCCGAGCCTGTAGTCGGCCCTGTTGGATCATCGCTCGTACTCTCTCTATAGTAACTCTCCGAGAACCAGTCCATGCACCACTCCCATACATTCCCATGCATATCGTACAGCCCGAATCCATTCGCCACTCCAAGACTCCCCACCGACGTCGTCTTTTCCCGATACTCTCCCTTAGGCGCATTGGCATAGGGATAATTTCCATCGTAATTCACCCACTCTGACGTGATCGTCTCTCCGAATGCAAATGGTGTCGTCGTTCCCGCCCGACTCGCATATTCCCATTCCGCCTCCGTCGGCAAACGATACTTCTTCCCTGTCGCCTTTGATAACCTCTCGCAAAATTCAACCGCGTCTTCCCACGACACACTTTCAACAGGCAGCCTGTCGCCTTTGAAATTCGACGGGTCAGGCTCCAAATCCCGATTCACCTTCGACAATGCGGCGACCGCGCGCCACTCAGCCTGTGTCACCTGATATTTGCCCATGTAAAACGGCGACACCCTGACCTTATGCTGCGGAGTTTCCCAAAGAGACCATTTCTTCACATTCTCTGCTGTGCTTCCGTATCGCTCATATTCCTTTCTGACCTGTTCGACCTCCGCATCCGTGGTTCCCATCATAAACTCGCCCCCAGGTATCTCGACCATCTCAATGGTCACGCCGCCGAGGTCTTCAATCAAATATCGCGCCTGCCCTTTTCCCCGATTCGTCACCTCGCCTTTCGCATTCAACGTGGCGGTTTCGAATTCGAATACATCGATAAACGAAGGCGGGGGCGAAGCTATAGACAAAGCTACTGTGGGTATAAGAGCCTCCCGAAGCGCCTCTTGCATAGCCTTCGCGCTCTCAAACCTGCTGTCACGATCAAGCGTCATCGCTCGCGTCAAGACTGAAGCTATCGCGGGATCAACCTTCGCGTTGACTTCATTGGCAGATCTGAGCGGGTCGGGGTTGCCGGAAGATAAGGCTACTAACCGAATCACGGATACTTCAGGCGGCTCTCCTGTCAGGCAGTGATAAAGCGTGGCCGCCAGCGAATACAGATCGCTTCGAGCGTCAGTCCCTTGCGAGGTCATCGATTCGATTTCCTCGATCCTGAGCGACCTTCTGGCCAAATCATAAAAGGGGCCGTATCCGGGTCTCAACATCTGTTCAGGCGAAGCGTACCAGGGCGAGAACCCATGCAGCAGAGTCGTTTTCATCGCAGTCAACTCTCCAACCGCGCCCTTTGCCAGCCCGAAATCAAGCAACTTAACCTGATTGCTTTGTGTGACGGATATGTTTCCCGGTTTTATGTCTTTGTGAATCACCGGCTCTTTTTGCTTGTGCATGTAATCAAGCGCGTCGAGAAGATCATCTCCCCACTGCGCGACGGATAGGATATCGAGTGTCGTCCCTTTGCCTGTGTTATCCCTTATCTCCATCAAATCCCAGAGGGATTTTCCCTCGATGAATTCCATCACCAGAAAGTAGCTGTTGTCTTCCGGGAAATAGTCTGTAACGCGGGGCAATACACGGTGATCAAGATGAGCCAGAAGCGCGGCTTCACGTTCGAAAGCTTTTATGGAAGCGGGGTCATCGCTGAAAGTTTCTTTTATGGCGACACGTTTCCCGGAAAGCCCTGTATGGCTTGCCCGGTAAACAGCGCCCTGGGCCCCTTCTCCGAGCAGGCTCTCTATCCTGAAACGATTCTGCAATAACTCGCCTGTGAGTATCTTTCCCTTCCTGTCTCTTGCGGGCATTCATTCACCTCTCGACAGAGTAGAACACTCTGGCAGCCTGTTCACATACTGATAAGGATGAAAAGCGGGAAACCCCAGCAATTCTCAGTACGAAA
>DLHY01000100.1 GCA_002483445.1 Blastocatellia bacterium UBA7656 | reverse complement strand
TTCAACAGGTCTTCTATTTCATAAACTGTAAAGGCACTATCCGCATACACCCTACTTCCGTCAGGCAAATCAAATTGAAATACATCCAAAGCACTGACATCTCCTGTCGAGCCGGGAGCCAGAAACATCTCCACTGGCTCGCCCCTCGCCGTTACCATCAGAAAGATTTTCACACCAAAGAAATATCTCCGTTTGCTGGCCGTGTAGCCTCGGTATTTCTCTTCCCCGTAGATTTTATTCCGCCGGATGCGGATGTTGTCACAAACGGCTACCGGGAAGCTGTCGATGATGTAGTCACTGGATGTATTCAATTGCTTAAAGACTTGTCCCAGAGCGAAGAAGACCTGAAGGAAAAGATCAGTGATCTGATGGAGGCGGCCATTGAACTGGCTCTTGCTCAACATCTGGGGGATGTAGCGAGGGGAGGCGAGAAGAAGCCGCGCCCGCTCGAAATTACCGCGAAAATGAAGAGCAGCAACAATAGCAGTGGTCATAATTTCAGCATCAGTCTTTGTGCGTTGAGGGTCTTCCGAGTGATGAAGAGCCTTCAACAAATCATCGCAAAAGCAGTATATTGCAATAATCTGGTCGTCCATGGTTTTTCTCCTTTCAAAGAAACCCTTGTGGACGGCCAAAGTTTTGTCAATTGTCAATCGACCTGACGGCTCTCTTGCCGATCATTGGTCACAACTTGGGTTATGTAGCATATGTGACGACGCGGTTAAGGGAAGGTGGATAGCGTGAATCTCCTGGCTTTGTGCCACTTAATGTGACATGGCAAAAAGGCAACGAATCCCTGTCCCTGTGGATTTTTCAATGACCCGACCAGAGAGTGCATATGCACGTGGTCGGGCATCAAGTGGCCTTCGATGATTTGGCATTCTTTCTGACGAGCCAACTCGTGAAAGATTGCTCCAAGTTTACGGCGAAGTTCCCCGCCCCTCGCCTTGCGGCGATATTTGGGGACAAAGACAACCTGATATTTGCACTCATACTTCGAGTGCGAGAGACTTTGGTAAGCACTGGTCATAAAGTTCTCCTTTTGGTTTTGGCTCATCAAGCCACCGAAGGAGAACTTTACTAACTCCCGGAACGCTCAAAGCTGTTCTGGTCTCACTGGTCGAACCAGTGGCTTACCCTTTGGGATTTACAGTTATTACACGCGGCTGCCTGTCGAGTGTCCGCGCTGCGGAAGTTCAACGCTTCTGTCCTACCCTCGACGGCGGGCAGGTCGACCCTACAAAGGCAAGATATCAACACTGATTCCGCCCGCTAAGGCTGAGGCAGTCGCGGCGAGTTGAGGAAGCGGGAAGGCGGCTCTAATCTCGATACGAATTGCGACCCCGCGGCGGTCGCTTCACCGTTTCCGCTTGAAGCGATTCTCCACATAGACCTCGAAGTCTTTTCCAGGAGCCGCCAGTTCGAAGACTTCCACGAATTCGTCGTTGCTGATGATCTTGTAAGTCTCTTTGGCTCGCCAGCCGTCGGGGATGTTCTCTATGCTCTCGGACTGGAAGCCGTATGCCTTGCTGACAGCCGCAGGCTTGTCGAGAGCGTACTGGTTGACAAATCCCTCGATGTGAAATTGTCGAAACACATACTTCTTCTTCAGGCGGTCGTAACTGATGAAGCCCGCGTCTTCATGCACTTCTCCCGTTTTGTTCTTCTCCTGCGGCTTGTAAACGGACTTGTTTTTGACTTCGATGAAAGCGCCGTTGAGGGCGAACTTGTATTCACGCTCGACAGTACCCTCTCCAAACTGGCCTTTCGAGGTTCCTTCCCATGCTCCTATGAAATACCTGAAAGGCTCCCATACGTCCGGTTTGTTGCCTGTCTGCGCAAGCGACGGCGACGCGGCCAACAGCAATACCAGAAGGATTCTTATCATCATTTCTTCTCTCCTGTAGTTTTGAAAAACTGTTTCTCCTGCGACAGTCACACGCGAAACGATATAAGAAAACCGTGTATCGTTCAACCATCGTGCGAGTTGATTATTACTTTCAGTATCCCACAGCCACGCCTCCGAGCCGAGGGTCGGCGGCTCCCAGTCTCAGGCCGGTTCGAGCCTCGATCATTATGCAGTGCGCATCACCGAAATAGCTGCTTCGCTCGGAGAAGCTGTGACCGCGCTTTTCCAAGGCGCGCCGTGTGTCCGCGCTGAGTCCCATCGGCTCCTGAAAAACCATATCGGGCATCCACTGATGATGCAGGCGAGGCGCATCGACGGCCTGCTGAAGGTTCATCCTGAAATCGATTATGTTGACCACTATTTGAAGCAGCGTGTTTATGATCGTCGGCCCTCCGGGGCTGCCGGCGGCCAGCAGTAGTTTTCCATCCTTCAAAATCATAGTCGGAGCCATCGTCGACAGCGGGCGCTTGCGCGGGGCGATGGCGTTGTTCTTACTCTGAAAGAGCCCGTAAGCGTTCGTCGCTCCAGGCCTTGAAGTGAAATCGTCCATCTCGTTGTTGAGCAGAATGCCCGTGCCGCGCGCGGTTGCCCCTGAGCCGTAGTTTCCATTGAGCGTGTAAGTGTTCGATACGGCGTTGCCTTCCAAATCGACTATCGTGAAGTGAGTGGTCTCCTGATGCTCATACCCGGAGGGATTGCCTGCGCGGATCTTCTCGCTTGAAGTCGCGCGATCAGGATGGATCGTTTTTACAAGTTCGTTGGCGTACTTCTTCGAAATCAGACCCTCGACCGGAACCTTGACGAAATCCGTATCGCCTAGAAATTCCGCGCGGTCTGCAAACACGCGGCGCATACACTCGATCATCAGATGAAGCGATTCGGAAGAGTTGTATCCCATTCCGGCGATGTCGTAATGCTCGAGCATATTGAGTGCTTCAAGCAAAGCCGCGCCGCCCGAAGAGGGCGGTGGCGTGGTGATTACTTCATAGCCGCGATAAGTTCCTCCAAGCGGTTTGCGAATTGTCGGCTCGTACTCTTTCAAATCGCGCTCGCCGATCAATCCGCCGTTCGCTTTCATATCGGCGATGATCATCCTCGCGGTTTTGCCTTCATAAAACTCGCGCGGGCCGTCGCGTTTGAGTCGCGCAAGCGAGGCGGCTAGTTCAGGCTGAATCAATCGTTCGCCTTCTTCGAAAAGTTTGCCGTCGCGGAGGAAGATGCGTTTGCTGTCGGGAAATTTTTCAAGCAGCTTCGTACTTTCCTCAAGACTACGGGCAAGCTGTCGGCTTACCGTAAAGCCTCCAGCGGCAAGCCTGCGCGCAGGCTCGACTACATCGGCCCAGCGCAGTTTGCCGTGTCGCTTCAACGCGAGCGCAAATCCTGCGACTGTACCCGGCACGCCTGCCGCACGGTAGCCTATAGTCGAGGCGTCTTTGATTACATTGCCTTCGCGGTCGAGGTACATATCGTGGCTTGAAGAAAGCGGAGCGCGCTCGCGGTAATCGATCACTTCAACCGCGCCGCCTGCGCGACGGATCATCATGAATCCGCCGCCGCCGAGGTTGCNNCCCGCCGATGGCCACACGACGGCGAGCGCAAGCCCTACGGCAACGGCTGCGTCAATGGCATTGCCTCCGCGTTTCATGATTTCCACGCCGATGCGCGAAGCCATCTCGCTCGATGAAACGACCATCGCGTGACGCGCGCGCACAGGCTCGCGCGAAGCGGCTCGCGGCGCTGCCGGCACAGCGGCGGCGATGATCGAAAGGGCAAGCGCGCGGCACAGTGTCTTTTTCAAAGTCGCCTCCATCTTCATCGCTGGCTTATCGAAGCTGCTGCCTGAGATGGTATCTCCACGCCCGATCTTTGAGTCAGCGCCGCCTGAATATAAAGCCCAAGCCCTCTTATCGCCGACACTATCGTGAGCGCGAAGAAAAGACCGAACACCACATGAGACAGCATCAGCAGCGCATAAGCGGCGGCGACCGCTCCCCCGAATGCAAACTGTGCAGTCTTTCCGTTTGGAGTGGTGGCAGGATCAGTCACCATGTAGTAGGTGTAAAGTATGAAGGCCAGCCCGGTCATCGGAAGCAGCGAGGCGATCACAGGCGTGTCGAATATCACGCTTCTGATCACTCCCTGCAACGCGAATCCGCCGAGCCATCCCGCCACCAACGGCAGCTTACCTGTGAATCGCCAGTTGATGAAAGTTCCTGACACAACTATCAACCCCGGCAGTATCCAGTCTCCCGCGCCTCCGAGGTCTTCAGTGAAGTGATAAGGAGGAGCCGCGCCGACCGAGGGAAACAACAGCAGCACGACGGTGATTCCGAAATTCGACGGATTGAGAAAATGACAACTCCTGCTTCCGACAGGCGCGCGGAATATCGCCTTCGATCCGATGGCGACCGCGACCCCGAGTACAGTAGGCCACAAGCGATCATTGGTATAAATCAGCATTCCGACAGCAAGCCCTGTGATGTGAGCCGACAATAAAAACTCCACCATCCGCATCGGCCCGCCTATGAAATTGGGCCGTCGCCCGACCGCCCATGCATCGATTGACTCAAGTAGTATCTCCACCGCGTAAGCAGTGATGAGAGCCACCACAGGCTGCGCCCAGGACTGTTCGAAGCCGAAAACGGTATGGCCCAGAATGTTGAATACGGTTATCGCGATAGCGAAGCGTCGTAGCCCTCCGAGCCGCTTCGCTTTTTCAAGCATGATGTCGTTGGTCATTATTTCTCTCCCCCTTATGAACCAAGCAATACAGTGCGCAGGCCGGGAGCGGTTTCGACAGTCGCCATCCTGGCCTGCCCGCGCGAGTCGCGCCAGTTCAATTCGACTCTTAAAACGATGTCGTCAGGAATCTGGCCGAGGCCGAAATGAAGACGCGGGCTTCGCTTTCCTGAATGCCCGCTCCCGCCATCGACTTCAGCCGTCAGACGTCTGCCGTCGGGCAGCAGGATAGTCGCGCGAGCGCCTATCGCAGCCCGACCGCGCAGGTTGCGCGAATCAGATTCGTCAAAGATTTTTGTAATCGCGCTCTCCTGACCGCCGACAGGCAGCAGCAGATTCAATTCCAAAAATCGGCCCGTCGTCCGGCTCTCGTTGTGATAAAAACGAGAAGGCTCCCACTGATTGGCGATGGCGAAATCCAGTCGCCCGTCGCCGTCAACGTCGGCGGTGGCGATGCCTCTGGCCAGTTGCGATTCGCCGATGCCTATATCTCTGGCGATGTCGTAGTAACGCCCGTCCGCAGCGCGCGCGAAGAACGGATTGTGTCCGTGTCCACTCAGGTCGTCGCCCGGCTGAAATCGTGGCCACAGTCGCGGGTTGTGAATCAGATTATCATTGGCCATCGCAAGCTCGTGAAACTCCGGCCAGCGACTTACCTCTCCTTTCACGAACCCTGTCGCCTGAATCGCCTCCATCACCGAATCGTTATCGAAATCTCCAAAGCGACAATCCCATCCCCATCCGCTGCGCGACAGCCCCATCTCTTCGCTTCGATCCACGTAGGGGGCGATGCCTTTCTTCATCAACTCGATCTCGCCCGTGCTGATGAAGACGAAATGACTCTCCTGCAAGGCATACTCATCAGCGATGTTGCTGACGTAAATATCAAGGAAGCCATCGCCGTTGAGGTCTGCGAAATCGACTCCCATGCCTTTGAACGAATCCCTGCCGAGGACTTTGGACGAAGGTGTGGTGAAACTCTTTCTTCCTTCGATCAGCGCGAAGCGCATCTCTCCCGGCTTCGAGCGATTGTGCAGTAGGCGATCAGGCCCGAAATCGTTTGCGAAATAAATTTCAGGCAGCAGGTCTCCATCCAAGTCGGCGGCCCCTATCGCCAGAGTCCAGCCGCGCGAGACTTCTTCATCGAACACTCCCGCGACTTCGCGGAAACTTACCGAAGGGTTTTCGCCTGCCTTCGCGCTCTCCCATCTCAACACGCGGTTGCTCCCGCCGTTGGAAGCTCTGGACATCGAAGCCTGCATTTCCTGCTCGCCCTCGTCAGTAGCATCCAGCACAGGAGCGCCATCCTGGAAGTAATTGCCGATGATGATGTCGAGATGACCGTCCCCGTCCAGATCGGCAAGCGTGGCGGCTGAACTGTTCCAGCCCTCGTTGCGCGGATAGACTTCCTGGACTGAGAATGAATCATTCGACAGCGGAGAAGTCGAGCCTTCGCGGCGCAGGAATACGAGAGGAGTGCGACCGGCATAAACAACGAGCATGTCCATCAGCCCGTCTTCGTTCAGATCGCCTGGCGCGATGCCCATCGGAGCCATCGTGCGCGGATCATAATCGATCTTCGCGTGATCGAAAGCGAAGGGCCGGTAGCGAGCGGGAGTGCCGGGCGCGGGCGCGATTATCACCTGATCGCTCCTCGGATCGATGTAGCATAAATCATTAGGCAGCCCGTCCCCGTCGAAATCGCTCAGAGCGATGGATGCGCCCACTGAAGAAATCCATGCAGATATCCCTTCCACGCCGCGGCGAACGGGTCGCACTTTGCGGCGCGGCCCTCCGACTTCCGGCAGTTCCGCGCTGACGAAACGGAACCTGTCAGCCAGCGATTCGCGCTCTGCCGAAGATAAAACAGGCAGCCTCGCAAACCAGTACGAGATGACGATCAATAACGCTGCCGTCATTCGCTTCGCATGTCTTCTGAAAATCCGCCCGGCATTGCTCATAGCCCGGTCTCCTTTTTTGATGTGTTATCGCTGCGCTCTCTTCAGAATCAGGCAACCCATATTGCCTTCCGCGGAAAAAGAACTGACAAGGACTCGCTCGATATTCGCCTGACGCGGAGAGTCGTAAAAGAATTCCGCGTTTGTGAAGTCGCACACAGTAGCCGGAGGGATCATCGACCGTTTGATCGATAAAGCCGAGGCGACCACTTGCAACGCGCCTGATGCTCCGAGGCTTTCTGCGCCTAAAGAAGCGATCGGCAACGGTCTCCTGCGATTGCCCAGAACAAGTTTCATCGCAGAGAATTCGATCTCGTTGCCGATCACGCCCCCGTGATTCCCCGCCCACACCAGATCGATCTCTTCAGGTCTGACGCCCGCAGCGATGCACGCATCGCTGATGGCTCTGGCTGCAGCGGCTGCACTATTGTTCTTGTCGCGGACTCCTTCGGGCGAATAAGCGAACCCCATCCCTGCGCACTCCGCGTAAGGTTCGGCTTTTCGTTCGGCGGACTGCTCGTGGGATTCAAGAACCACGACGGCTGCGGCTTCGGCGAACTGGCTGACGGTCGCGCCCGAAATTTTTTCTTTCGCAAGCAGGCTCAGATAAAGCTCATGGGTTATCTCCTCGACTCCGCCAGCAAGCGCCGCATCAATCCGACCCGATTTCATCCACGTCAGGGCGACGTGAATCGCTTGCAGACTCGAAGCCGCGCCTGCCGCGACCGGCACATGAAATCCGCTCATGCGATTTCGAATCGAGACGTTGCCGGTCAGAGAACTCAGAATCCCTGAAGGCACAAGCGACGGGTCTATGTAACTCGCCTCTCCGCAAAGAACCTGACGGTCGAAAGCCGCAAGCGCCCTGAGACAGCCAGCAGTCGAGCCTGTCGCAACCCCCGCGCGCATACCTTCCATCGAGCGAGCATTGATCCCCGCATCGCAAAGAGCGAGATGAGATGAAATTAGAGAGAGCTTCTCGGCGCGCTGAAGGTACTTGATCGTTTTCGAATCGATGTAAGCTCGCTCGTCGAATTCCCCGATGTATGAAACTCTGTTCTCAGAAACACCAGTCGACTTTTCAGTGCGCAACAGCGATTCCCAGAAAACTTCCTTGCCGAGACCAGCCGGAGAGATGACGCCAATGCCTGTGATTACCCTGCCCATCTCAATGCTTCACCTTTGCGAATATGACGGAGGCGTTGCTGCCCAAAAACGCCTGCGAATTGTTCATCGCCGTTTCGACCTCCGACGTTCGGGCGACGTTCGGAACATAATCGAGATCGCAGTCGGGGTCAGGCTCTTCGTAATTTATCGTCGGCGGTATCATTCCTCGCTCGACCACCAGATTGCACACGATGGCTTCGAGCGCGCTGGCCGCTCCGGAAGGATGGCCGATCATGGATTTGATCGAGCTTACAGGCACGCGCCGCGCCCGCTCGCCGAAAACTTCCTTGATGGCTGTAGTCTCAACGCGATCATTGATGGGAGTGCCTGTCCCATGCGCGCTGATGTAATCGATCTCCTGCGCGGGTATGTGCGCGTAAAAGAGAGCGTCCTTCATTGCTGCGACAGCGCCTCTGGCCCGCGGGTCGGGAGCTACCGGGTGATGAGCGTCGCTGCTTATTCCATAGCCGAGAACTTCGGAGTAGATTCGCGCCCCGCGTTCGAGAGCGGACTTCATGGTTTCCATAACGATGACCCCGGCCCCTTCGCCCGGAATTATTCCTTTCCTGTTTTTGTCGAACGGCTGACACCTCTCCGGCGCGAGCGCGCCCAGTCGCGCGAATCCGTAAAAGAAGTGTCTGCTCAAACAATCCGCGCCTCCGGCAAGAGCAAGGCTTACGCTGCCCGCGCGCAGCAATTCGCTGGCATAAGCTATGGCGAAATTTCCTCCTGAACAGGCGGCGGGCAATACGACGCTGTAGCCGCCCAGCCCGAAAAGATCAGCGACGTTGTTTGCAATCACTCCGTCCGACATCTGAGCCATAAGCGTCGCGTCGCATTCTTCTTCAATCAAACTTTCGAGGACTCTTTCGACAACCTGTTGCTCTCCGGTGGTCGTGCCAAGTATGACCCCGGCGCGTTCGCGCTCGAATCCTGCGAGCCCCGCGTCTGCTATCGCCAGATGCGCCGCCGCCACAGCAAACTGCGAAGTCCTGCCAAGCTCTGACGATGCCGGGAGCGATGTTACTTTCACTGCATCGAAGTTTTTCACCTCTCCGGCTAAGCGAATCGGCAGGTCACCTTTGACGGAAGTGACTTCACTCAGCCCCGAACGGCCTGCGACGAGGTTGGCCCAGAATTCCTCGGCGCCTATGCCGAGACAGGAGACGACTCCAAGACCCGTGACCACGATTCGCTCTTCGAGACAGTTGTTCATTTTTCGCTCGCCTCTGCCTTTCGCCGCCCGAACACGCAGGTGGTGTGAAACACTCCCATAAAATCGGTCGAACCGATGTTCCAGCGAAAACTCTCTCCTCCCGCCGAAGCGATCATTTCGTCGATTTCTTCTCTGGTGTAAATCCGCAGCACGCTCACTATGCCGTCGAAGACGAGCATCAGCGGGATGATCGGAACGATCCAACTGGCGATGAAATGGGACAGCCGCCATCTGCGCGCGAAAAATGGAGCGATCAGGGCAGGAAATATGCCCATCAAAGCGAGCGCCAGATGACGCGGGCTTCGCTCGAACGGCTCAAGTATGCATATACCTCGGCTGTGCTCTACCGCGTCGCGCAGGATCAACCGCGCCTGTTCGGGTTTGAAGTGATGAAATGCGGAAACGATCTGGCGCAGGTCATGGCCGTAAGGCGACGGAACGCTGAGAGCATCGACGGATTCTTCGATGTAAAAAATGTGATGTGGATTAGCGAGCATCGCCAGACGGAAATCCTCTTTCACCGGAAAGATGTCGCTGAGGCAAAATACGGGCGGCTCGATCCCTTCCTTGCGAAGAGCGAGCAGGAGTTCTTCAGTCGGCCCGGCTGCTCCGCTTGCGAGGTCGAGCACTTCGCTACCGCCCAATTCTCTTATCCATTCGGCGTACATCGGCGCGACGTTGCGATAGACCCCGATGAGTTTGAAAACCGCGCCGAGCGTTTCAACGAAACCTCTGCGAAGCCACGCGGGCATCCATCTTTGCTCATGCAGTTCTATCAGATGAAATCGCCTCATAAAATCGCTCTTCTACCGTCGGTCGGCGACGCAGCGGAAGCCTATCGAGTCGTAGCGCAAGTTAGGCGCGCAAGTGTCTCTTGCCGTCGTTGTCAATCCTGTCGGATATCTGAGCCAGCTACCGCCACGAACGACTTTGTAAGCGCGACCATAATCGGCGTCGCGCGTGTCGTTGCCCGGATACGGCTGATACCAGCTATCGACCCACTCCCAGACGTTGCCCGCCATATCGAGCAGTCCGTAGGGACTCGCTCCGGCAGGGAAGCTCCCGACCGGAGCCGTGAATCGAAATCCATCTGATTGAAACTCAAGGCTTTCGTCATCCCAGTTGGCTTTCTTTTCATCCCAGGCCGCGCCCCACGGGTAAGTGAGTCCCTCGATTCCTCGCGCGGCTTTTTCCCATTCCGCTTCAGTCGGCAGCCGCGTCCTCGCCCACCGACAATAGGCCGTAGCGTCCTCGAAACTCACATTGATGACCGGATAGTTTTCATATTTTGGATTAGTGAAATAATCCGAAGGCATATACTGCCCGTAAGGCGGATCAGGTTCGTGGCCTTTGCCTGCCGGGTCTTCAAGGAATTTCCTGTACTGCCCGACGGTCACTTCGTATTTGTAAATGTAAAACCCTTCGATGAAGAGTTCATGCTCAGGCTTCTCATCGGCGTATCCGCCGTTGGTTCCCATCCTGAATTTGCCCGCAGGAATGAAGATCATCTCGGCGCGATCTTTTTCTGAAATCAAAGTCGCCTGCGGAAGCGAAACATCCGCATCTCTCAATCCGACGATTGCGGGCGGCTGTCCAGCATAGTTGAATGATTGACGCACGATGCCGATCAGATAGGCTGTCGCAAACCATCCGCCGAGCATGAACAGCCCGATTATGCCGAGTGAAAACAAACTGTCGGCTATGTTCTTTCGCGCGAAAAAATTCCTGTTTTTCATCGCCATCGCTCCGAATCAGTATTTCATTTTGTCGATGTAGCTCTTGTCGAAAAACTTCGCGTTCAGCGGCTCTTCTTTCCAGTCGCTGTATTGAAGTATGGTGACGCTGCCCGCGCTCACTGCGCTCTTGAGAGTCAGGCGGGTCGGGCGGAGAACGCCAAGCATCATTCGAAAATCATCATAGAAGCACTCTTTGAGCAATCGCCCCGAAAGGGCGTAATACTCGATCTTCAACGGCAGGAAAGTTCCGACCTCGACCCATAAGACAGCCCTGCTGTAAGGCGCGTCCGCGCTTCTCCCCGCAAGATCGAGCTTGTAGCATCGTCTCTCGCCCACCTCTTCCACGCCCGCGAGCTTCGCTTCGTAGTCGCGTGAAAAACTCGTTCTCGCAAGGTCGGAGTTCGACGCTTCGCCGGTGAGCCGTTCCTGCAAGGATATTTTGAAAGGTCTTCGCACGCTCGGAAGATAGACACACAGATCGAGCGCGTTGTAGAGCAGGTTTCTGCCGCGCTTGCTCTCAGGCGAAAGGGTCATCAAGAGAGTATGGTCTCTGCCTTTGGCAAGCATACGGAATTTAGTAGTCTTTTCAGCCTTGCCCGGCTCGCGGTCTGTGGCCGAGACCAGCATCGAAAAATCTTTGTCGGGGCTGAGGTGATAGTCCGCCTTCTCGATTATGCTCTCGGCGGTATCGCTCGATTGTTGAAAAGACAGCATCGAAATCAAACTCAGTAATATCACTAACGCTTTCATAGCTCCTCCTTCAGACATAGCGCAGAGCATCGACGATGCGAAGTCTTGAGGCTCTGTAAGCCGGATAGATGGAAGCCAGCACGGATGAAGAAACGGCAATGAGGAACGATGAGAAAACGACCGCCGGGATTATGTCCACCTGGGCGATAAACGGGCGAGTCGAAGCGGGAGGCGGAGGCATCGGGATGCCTATGTATGAAATCACCGAGCCGATCCCTATCCCCGCCACAACTCCGATCAGTCCGCCGATGACTCCGAACACGAGCCCTTCGAGCACGAACATCCTCAGCACCTTCGACCTCGGAGCGCCTATCGCCATGATCGCTCCGATCTCTCTGGTTCTTTCATAGATCGACATCGTAAGCGAGTTGATTATGCTCAGGATGACGATGATCGAAATTATCACTTTTACGACATCCAATTCCTTGCCGAACATGCTGACCACCTGATTGTAAAAAAGAGCGTGCTCAGGCCAGGTGGTCATCTCCAGATCGAGATTTCGACGGGCGACTGCATCGAGCAGAAGCTCTTTGGCCGCTTCGGTATTCTCCGTTTTATCGAGCAATACCACGACACTCTGGATTTCGTTCAGGGCCAGAAGTTCCTGCGCTTTTTCCAGCGGAATTTTCATCACCCAGTCGTCGAACTCCTTCAAGCCTCCTTCGAATATTCCTCTCACCCGGACATCGACTGCGTTGTAATCTCCGTCGTGGGTGTTCATCAGAAGCGTGGCGAAATCGCCCGCGCGGATTTGCAGTCGCGCGGCCAGCCCCTTGCCCAGAATCACCCCGCGCGGCTCCTGAGCAGAAAGCCCTTCGCCTTCGACTATCGAAAGCATCGTGTTGAATCGCGTGTCCTTGTCTGCCTCCACCCCGTAGCCGAGGAACGAAACATTCTTCCCGCCATAGCTCATAAGCCCGGCGAATTCGAGTCGCCCGGTCGCTTCCTCGACGTGCGACAGGCCGCCGAGCATGAGTTTTATCTCTTCGAATTCGGCGTTGGAGATCATGTGATCGAACGGCTGCGCCTGATGTTTTTCGATGTAGCCGCGCTTGTAGATTTGAACGTGTCCGTAGCGCCCGTGAATCGCGTCTTCACGAAGCCCGCGAAAGATGAAATAGATTATTCCGCCGTTGATTATCAACGACGCGCAGCCGAAGCTTATCGCCAGCAGAGTCAGAGTCGTCCTGCGACGATTGCGAAATATGTTTCGACAAGCAAGTTTCAATTGCATTCGCTTCACCACGAAAGAGAGCCTTGTATCTCGCCGTCGCACATCTCTATTACACGGTCGGCCATCTCGACGAGCTTGAGATCGTGAGTCGAGAAGATGAACGTGACGCCGCGCTGACGGTTGAGCGACTTCATCAGTTCGAGTATCGACGCGCCCGTCCGACTGTCCAGGCTCGACGTAGGCTCATCGGCCAGCACTATCCGGGGTCTGGTAATCAAGGCTCTGGCTATAGCCGCTCTCTGGCACTGGCCTCCGCTCAATTCGTTCGGGCGACGATCAATCAGCGACTCGATGCCGAGTTCGACAAGGATCTCTTCGACCATCCATCGTCGCTTTCCTTTGTCCGGCGGCCTGCTGCGGAGCAGCAGCGGGTATTCGACGTTTTCTCCGACCGAAAGCACAGGAATCAGATTGAAGTTCTGAAATATCAGCCCGATTTTTTCGGCGCGCAGACTGGCAAGGGCGCGCGAAGAAAGTCGCTCGACCTCAAGGCCATCGATGACGATGCTTCCCGAATCGGGTTGATCCAGACAACCGATGAGGTTGAGGAGCGTGGTCTTTCCGCTGCCCGACGGCCCGACGACGGCGGCGAATTCGCCCGCGCCGATTTCAAGACTGATTTTTTTGAGCGCGACGACTCGAGCCTTGCCCGCGTGAAATATCTTAGTCACTCCGCGCAAGGACACGACCGACTCAGCTACAAGAGCCGATTGCCGATCATCGATTTCGCGCATAAGAATACGCATAACGAATCATCTCCGACTGGAAGCGACTGCCGACTGATGGAGCATGGCGTCAAGGTCTTCGGCCACCGACTGCCTCCAGTCGCGGTAGTGATCGCTGGTGGAGCGGGCGATCAGTTGATCGAAACGCAGATCGCAGATGCGAAGCGCCGAGAGCAGAAAATCGCTCTGCCGAGGCGCAAGCTTTTGCAGACACTGGTCGAGATAATCGGGATTCATCATCCTTCTGGCATAGAGGGCCAGCGACACGCCGAGGAAATAATCGCTCAGGTATTCGGTCTCGACCTGCTCGGAAAAACTGAAAGCGATCTCCGGCGCGTCAAGATGCGTGAAGATGACCGCAAGCCCGACTCCTGAGTAACAATCGCCGCGATAGGCTTCGTCTATCGTCGAAACCTGACGGCGAAGCGATGCCGGATCGTCCATGTAGAGAAACCACAGGCTGCGCCCGAATCCCTGATAGCAGGCTCGTCGCGCAAAGCCTGGGAAGCGCGAAAAGGAATTCAGCGCGTTCTTGTCTTTGAGATAATTGAAAAGCCCCGTCTCGA
The DNA here is from genome assembly GCA_002483445.1 of Blastocatellia bacterium UBA7656. Taxonomy (GTDB): domain Bacteria; phylum Acidobacteriota; class Blastocatellia; order UBA7656; family UBA7656; genus UBA7656. The sequence goes on along the minus strand of DLHY01000100.1, from coordinate 12,885 downwards.
ATCCGAATCCGTCGAAGCACAGGTATTTGTAAAACGGATGAAGCCGCTCCGATATTCTGATCACAAGCTTCGGCCATCGCCGCCAAGCCATGCCGCACCAGAATCCTATGCCTATGTAATGCATGAAAAAATACGGCCTGCCGAGTTGATCCGACAGCGGCTCGAATTTGCGCGTGGAGTATTTGAAGCTGAAGAACGAACGGATCGAAAAAGCCATCGCCGCGCCCTCCTGCGCGAACGGCCTGAACAAAGGAGGAAACGCTTCGCAATGCGCGCCCGCCTTGCGCGTGTCGCTCTCAGAGAGCATCGCGTTGAACCCGCCGAAAAACGCGGTGAGGATGTCTCGGACCCTCTGCCTTCGTTCTTCTTTCACTATCTTCAGGCCGAGCTTATCGATATCGATTCGGTCGGGGTTTCTGAGAAAAGGAACATACCAGCGCCTCGCCGCAAGCAGGCACAACAAAACGGACGCCATCGTGATTATCGCTGTCAACATGTTTCCTCTCGCAGTCGCTATTGAATTTTTTTGAAGAGAGCGACCGCGTTATATCCGCCGAATCCGCACGACATCTTGGCCGCAATCCGAATGGAACGGGTCAGATGTTCTTTCACTATCTCGATTTTCATATCCGGGTCGGGCGTCGTGTGATTGAGCGTGGCGGGAACGATGCCTTCGCCCATAGCCAGCAAAAGTATTATCAATTCCACCAGCGCGCAGCCGCCGAGGTTGTGTCCGGTGTAGGGCTTGAAAGCAGTGATGAGAGGCCGATGGGAGCCGAACACTTCGTTTATAGTCAATGCCTCATACTTGTCGCCTATGCCGGTGGCCGCGCCGTGCGGGTTTATCAGTTCGATTTCTTCGGCTCCAAGCCCCGCGCAGTCGAGAGCCTGGCGGAAAGCTTTCGCATAAAAATTCGTGGTCATCGATGGGACTGTCACTTTCCATGCGTCCTGAGTGAAGCCGCCGCCGAGATATTCCGCGTAGATGCGCGCGCCGCGCGATTGCGCGTGAGCGAAATCTTCGATGACTATCGCGCCACCGCCTTCGCCGAATACCAGCCCGTTGCGGTTTCTGTCGAACGGTCGCATAACGCCGTCTTCGGAATAAATGCCGAGCTTTTTAAACCAGAGGTACTTGGTCATAAACGACGGATCGTCGGCTCCGGCCACGACTACCGTTTTCGTCCTGCCGCTGCGAATCATCCGGCTTGCTGCTTCGAGAGCGAACAACCCCGAAGCACAGGCGTTGTTTATAAAAAGCGACTCGCCATGCAAACCCAGCACGCGGCTTACCTGATGCAGGTACATGAAGGTCTGAAGGTTGTAGACCTTCTTCTGAAACCTTTCATAAAGCCTCTGAATGAATTCGATCTTCGTGAGGTCGGGCAATGCGGGCGCGCGGCCTTCGATTATCTCTATGGTGTTTTCGATTATTCGACAAATGAAATCGTCTATCCCTGGATTTTCGCATGTGAGCGCAAGCCCAATGTCGTTGTCGTCACGGTCGTAGACTAGGCGGCTGTCGTCGAGCGCCAGCTTGCACGACGACAGCATATAGATAAGATCGCGGCTGCCATTCTCCTGACATTCTTTGAAGACCCTGACGGCGGCTGATGAAAATCCGAAATCTTCGAGGCGAAAGTCGCTGACCTTCGCTATGTGAAAGCCGCCCCAAAGCTCTTCATCGATGTAATGCTCCTGGCGAGAGACATTCGACCTGCGGTGTAATATGGAATCCCAGAGTTGTCTCTTGCCCGTGCCGACAGCGGTTATAGGCCCGATCCCTGTGATGACGACTCGCTTCTTTTCCATAAGGTCTCCCGTTCAAATGCTGGCTCCGCCGTCCACGGCTATGACCTGCCCGGTTATGTACCGCGCCTGATCCGAGAGCAGAAAGCAGGCAAGTTCGGCGACTTCATCGGCCAGACCGAATCGCTTCATCGGAATGAGCGACAACATCGCATTTTTCTTCTGATCGGGCAGCGTTTCAGTCATATCGGTTCGAATGAAGCCGGGAGCGATTGCATTGACTGTAATGCTGAAGGGAGCGACCTCTTTGGCCAGCGAATGAACCAGCCCGATGACTCCGGCTTTGGCCGCCGAATAGTTGGTCTGTCCCACCACTCCGCGCAATCCGCTGACTGAAGTCATGCAGATGATTCTCCCGCTCTCGCGCTTCATCATGTCGGCGATCACGGCGCGGGTGAAATTGAATACGCCGGTCAGGTTAGTCCCTACGACCTCGTTCCAGTCTTCTTCAGTCTGAAGGTACAACGCTCTGTCGCGCAGCGATCCGGCGTTGTTGACGAGGTAATCTATGCCGCCGAAATTTCCCTTCACCTTCCGGGCCATATCTTTCACGCCTTCGAGGTCCTGGACATTCACGTTGAAAGCAAGCCCCCGGCTTCCGAGCGATTCGATTTCTGCCGCGACGATTCGCGCGAGGTCGTGTCTGCCTGCATAGTTGAAGGCGACATTGCATCCTCTGCGCGCAAGCTCAAGGGCGATTGCGCGGCCTATGCCTCTGGTGGCCCCGGTGACGATGGCTGTTTTTCCTTCAAAGCTCATGCGTTCTCATCGGCGAATCAACGGAGTCTCCTGACGACGAAACTGGAATTGGCGTTGAGTCCGTTGAAGCTGTTGACGAGCGCGGCGCGGCAATCGATGAACTGTTTTCGGTCGCTTATTCCGCGCAGCCTTGAATCCGAGTCGGCAGCCCTGAATCCGGTCGTCGGAGGCACGACGTTGAAGCGGGTGGAAAGCGCGGCGGCGATTAACTGCATAGCTCCGGCAGCCCCTCCGCATTCTCCGGTCATCGATTTGATAGCGGCGACGGGGAGCGCGGCGGCGCGGCTTTTGAAAACATATTCGATAGCCAGGCTTTCCGTTTTGTCTCCATCGATGCTGCCGCGCGCGCTCGAAGAAATGTAAGAGATGTCGCTCGTATCGAGTCGAGCCGATCTTATCGCTTCGGTCATCGCTTTCGATTCGACGCTTGCAGCCTGAGATTGATCGAGGCAAAAGGCGGTGCCGAATCCCGCCAGTTCCGCCATTATGGGCGCATTTCGATTCACTGCGTCATCAAGGCGTTCGAGCGCGATCACTGCCGCGCCCTCTCCGAGAAAGAATCCGTTCCTGTCGCGGTCGAGCGGCGCAGAGTCGCCGTCGGTTGAAAGCATTCCGGCGCGCGACAATCTGTCATGGGTGTCGCCGGATAATTCGTCGTAGCCGCCCGCAAGCGCGACTCGCAACTCTCCACGGCGGAGCATTCTTGCGGCATACTCGACGGCGTCCAGACCGGATGCCAAGCCGGTTGAAAGCGTTATGTTGATCCCTGTCGTAGAGAGCAGGATCGAAAGATGTCCGGCAGGTGAATTGGTTACAGTGTTGGGAAAAGCCATTGGGTCTACGAATCTGTCCCCGTCGCGCAGGCATTCCTGATCGAACGAATACATACTGGCGTTGCTGCCGAAGGCAGTTCCGAGAAAGATTCCCACTTCAGAGGCTTCGAAATCTGACAAGTCGAGACGGGCGTTTAAAAGCGCGAGTTTTGCGGCGGCGACTATGAAAGAGGTGGAGCGGCTTAGAAAACTCAGCCCTTTTGAAGAAATGTAGGCGCGCGCGTCGAAGTCGGAGACCTCGGCGGCGACTCGACACTGAGAGCCTGCCGCATCGAAGCGCGAAATGGGACGGATGCCGTCGGTTCCGGCAATCAGGTTTTCCCAGAAGCCCTCCGCGCCAATCGATGAGACGACTCCTGCTCCGGTTATAACGACTCTGTTCATAAGGCCGTCCCGCTAATCGAATTTCGAAAGGACTATGCACGAATTGTTTCCGCCGAAAGCGTAGGCGTTGTTGAGCGCAGTCCTTATCCTCTTTTCTCTCGGCTCATTTGGAACGCAATCGAGATCGCAGTCGGGATCGGGCGTTTGATAATTCCAGGTCGGCGGTACGGCAGCCGATTCAAGTCCGAGTATGCAGGCAATTGCTCCGAGCGCGCCCGCCGCGCCCAGGCAATGCCCGGTCAGTGCCTTGATCGAGCTTACGGGTATCTTCGAGGCGCGAGGGCCAAAGACCTGCTTGATGGCTCTGGTTTCGGTCTTGTCGTTGCTGGGGGTTCCGGTCCCGTGCGCGCTTATGTAATCGATCTCATCGGGATTAATGGCTGCGCTCGCAAGAGCCCTGTTCATTGCGAGAGCGGCCCCCCGGCCTTCGGGGTGAGGAGCGACGAAATGATGCCCGTCGCAACTCAGGCCGTAGCCACGGATTTCGGCGCGAACGCGCGCTCCTCTTCGACGCGCGCTTTCGAGGCTTTCGAGCAGCAGCATTCCGCTTCCCTCGCCGAGTATCAGCCCTCTGCGGTTGAGGTCGAAGGGGCGACACAGATCAGGAGAGATGAGTCGAAGCCGCGAGAATCCTATGAAGGCTCTCTTCGAAAAAGAATCGACGCCGCCTGCAAGCATCCAGTCTGCGCGCCCTTCGCGCACAGCGTCGAATGCCTGACAGACAGCCATATTGCCTGCGGCGCAGGCGGCCCATATCGTGCAAACAGGGCCAGCCAGATTGAATCTGCGAGCCACATTGAAGACCAGTTCCGCGCAGCCCTCTTCGGGCGATTCGTTGGCCGAGCCTCCGAGTATGACTCCCGCGCGTTGAGGGTTTAGACCGTCAAGATCAATTCCCGAATCTTCGAGAGCCTGCCGCGCTGCGGCCATAGCGAACTGAGAACTTCTTCCCGAAGAGTGATTGGCTTCCGTCGTGAAGTCTTTGACTTCGCATCCAAGCCTGACTTTGAAATCCGACGCTTCGAAGGAAGCTATCTCCGAAATGCCTGAACGACCCGACAGCAGGCTACGCCAGAAAGGCAGGATGCCAATACCCACGGGCGATACGAGACCTATTCCGGTAACTACGACTCGGTTCGACATGCATCACCTCTTCAAATCATGGCGGCGACCATCTGTGCCATATCAGCGACGGTCTTTACTTGGCCCATGTCTTCTTCGGGAACTTCTATTCGATATTTCTTCTCGATTGCCGCAATTATGCGAAGAGCGTCGAGCGAATCCACTCCCAGTTCAGCCATCGAAGAAGTTTCCCTGATAAAGCTGGGCGGAATTTCAGCTGCCTCCGAAATGATGGCCGCTATTTCCAAATAGAGAGTTTCCATAAGCACCTCACTTCTCAAGAAAGCGTCAGAGGAACCTGCCGCCTGCGAGACGGCGGGTTCCTCTGAGAGGGTCGGCTTACCACCACCGTGTGAATTTGTTCTCAAGGTTCGAACTCATATCCGGTCGGATGGCGCTGACGAGTTCCTGCACTGATGAAATGACGTTGCCGAACTGGGCGTCGAGTTGCTGCGCCTGATCAGCGGGGTACGCCCTTTGAAGCAGAGTCGAGATGACTCGATTCTGAGTGTTGGCGACGCTCGACTGATTGTCGAAGGGGAAGAGCAGGAAGTAGTTTGCGCCTGAACTGTAAATTCCCCTGTAAACGAAAACGTCAGTCCCGGTACTCTGGGCAGCGGGCACGACGTAATTGGTCAGCAGATCGATCAACTCGGGCTCGGCTCCGATTCGGGAAGCGATCTTGACCGTCCTCATGTACCTGGGCAGCTTGTCAGGGCTTGTGGTCGGAGTCTGAGGCAGAAAGTTTGCGACAGCCGTGACCACGTTGGTTTTGACGAACTTCTCGAAATCAAGGATTCGGTCCTTGTGGACGCGAATCTCGACTATGCGGAGATAGTTGTCATAGTGATAATGACCCAGACCGCGCGGCGGCAATCCGACCTGACCGTTGATGACACTCATAGCGGGAAGCACCTGATAGACGCTCTTCTGCTCTTTGAGAAGGTAGCTGTAGACCTGTCTCCAGAGAGTTTCGGAAGCGGCTCTCGATCCGTGTGTCACGGTCCATTGCGCTTTGAGAAAATCGACGTCGGTTTCCCACAAAGCGTTGATATTGGCAAGCGGGTAAAGCAGGTAGTACCACTTGTTCCCCATGCTGGAGGCAGAGGGTAAAGCGGAGTTCGACGCGGGGCTTGAAAGGGCGCTCGCGGTCAGGCCGACGGGCGGGCCGTCAGTGGTGATCGATTGCTGATTGGCAAATCCGGTCTCGAATTGTAACCCAAACTGGGTTGCTGAGACCTGTCAGCAGTTGCAATCGAGCGATTCCTGCAAGCGGCTTATCCCGACCTGCAAGAGTGTCGATGCGGCGGCAACTTCCTCGTTGGTTGGAACCGCCAGTTTTTGTTTATTCATCACCGTCGTGGACTTGGTCCTGGTCACAACCGATTTCGACTGCGTTGTCGATTTTTTCTTCTTTCTGGCTCCGGTCTCTCCAAATCCCTGTCCCGCCAGAAGCACAGCGAAGACGAGCAGGGCCACTACGTAACGGCTCCTTGATAGCTTCATAGTTTTTTTCTCCTCATCAGATAGGTTTCAGTTCACACAGGACTTTGAACCTCGCATCCGTTTATCTGGATTTGAGAGCAACGACCCTCTGCTTGCTCAACTCGTCCATGTAGGAATGGGCGCAGCCCAACTCGTACTGATCGCTGGAACCCTCGTAAGAGATCGAACTACGCGTGTAGACATAGCTTCCCGCCTTGACCACTCCCAGATTGAAATTGCGTTCTTCTCCGGGACCGAGCGTGAAACTGTCGGGCAGATCGAGTTTCTTTCCGGTTGGCTGGTCGAATTTGTCCAGCTTGTAGTTGGCCTGGTCGTTGTTGACATAGACCTGGCAGTTTTTGAACACTATCGGAATGTTCGGATCGTCTATTCCCTGATGATTCTTCTTTATGGTCAAGGTCGCCAGAATCTTGTCCGGGTCCGAGGTCGGAGTGAAGTAAATGAAGAATCCGGCGTAAGGAATGACGCCCCTGCGCTGCTGGCCTCCGGCATAAGTGAATTTGTTGTCGAAGACGTTTTCCCAATAATGCTCGGGGCTGAATTCGAGTCGACAAGTCAGCTTTTCTCCTGCGGCTACTCCCTTGTTGAATTTCCAGACGAACTCGTTGGAAGTGGCGTTGACCGCCTGCAAAGAGGCCTGACGGTTGATGCCGTCGAGCCTGGCGTTTTGCAAGACGCCTTTGGAGAGGAACATCACCTGAAATCCTGTCGCCTTAATGTCTGACGCATTCTTTATCTCGCACTTGATGAAGGTCGCGTCCGCAACGCTTGCTACCATCAGTACTGCCAGCGAGAGATAAAGAACCTTCTTGAGCTTTCGCATACGATTCACCTCCCTACGTGGTTTAGTTCTGGGCATGTCTTTTAAGAGCTATCAGGTCGAGGGCGGCGCTCACCCCCTCGCCTGCCTGTTATTAAAACCGGGACTCATCTCCGGGCGGACTCTGGTTATGGTCTCCTGCGCCCCTATGATCATTTGCGCGAACAGGCCGTCGAGTTGAAGCGCCTTGAAATAAGGATGTCCTTTCTGCCACAGGGCCGACATCACCCGCTCGCCGGTCGCCGCCAGATCGGCCTCTTTCTCGAAGGGGAAGACGAACAGGTAATTTGCATCGCTTCCATAAATCGTGTGGTAGATGGAGACTTCTGTTTTGGTTCTCGCCGCAGTGGGCAGGAAATATTTCTTCACAAACTCTCGAAACTCCGGCTCCCATCTCATGTTGACCTCGATCCTCAAAGTCCTGATGAAGCGAGGCGCTTTCGTACTCACGCCTACGCGGGGGACGACGCGGTTGGCAGCCGGGACCATCTGGTTGATGGCGAAGTTTTCGAATTCTGCTATCTTGTCCTTGCGCACGCGGATTTCGGCGATCCTCAGATACTCGCCTAGGTCATAGCGCCTCCGGGCTGTTGTTTTGCCTACGATCTTCCCGCCTGAGACCGACCATCCGGGCATCAGCATGTAAACGCATCTCTGTTCGCTGGCTACGTACCTGGAAACCTGATCCCAGGAAGTAGCAGTCGACTCGGCTTTGTCTGTGAACAATTGCAGGTCGCCGTCCCACAGGTTATCGATGTTCGACAGTGGATATATAAGCCAGTACCATCGGTTTCCTATCTCGCTTCTGGGACTATTCAACGTGACCTGAGTGAGATCGAGATAGCCTGTGCGGTAGTTGATGCTGTAACTGGTTTCGGCAACGAGCCACGACCCGTCATTGAGCGATTTGACTAATCGCTCGACATTCCGGTCGTCCTTGCTTTGTCCCTGAGCGAAAGAAAAAAACAGCAGCAGCGCCAATGCCTGCGAGGCAAGCTGTCGGTATCCTCTGTTCATCGAATGCCTCCATAGAGTTTGAATGATGCAAACCCACGCTGATCCGCCACCCTCTGAGGTGTCGGAGGTTTGTAACTTGCGATTCGATCCGGTCAGGGCGCGCTCACCATCTCAGATATTTGTTATCGAGCCTCGAACTCATGTCCCTCCTGACCTGGTGGACCATCTCTTCGACCCCGATTATCAACCTGCCGAACTGAGCATCCAGTTGTTGCGCCTCTCTTGGGCTATGAGCGCTTTTCCACAGAGCTTGCAGAACGCGACCTCTGGTGTTGGCCAAGGCTTTTTCATCCTCGAACGGGAAGATCATGAAAAAATTAGCCCCTCCGCCGTAGAGAGTCTGGTAGAAAAAGACATCTACTTTGGCTTTCTCAGCGGCGGAAATCAGGTGCGTCTTGATGAATTCGAAGAACTCAGGCTCGCGTCCCATGTTGACTTCGATCTTCACCGTTCTGTAGAAGCGCGGCAGTCGGTCTGGCTGTTCGTCCTTTTTTTCAGGGAGGAATTTGGCGACTGCTGGGACTACGTTGCTGCGCACGAAGTTTTCGAAATCCGCCGCCTTCGTTCTGTTCACGCGGATTTCTACCACTCTGAGGTATGCGCCGAAGTCGTACTGCCCTTGATTGTGGAGCCTCTGCCCGCCCCTGCCTCCTATCACCGACATTTCAGGAAGCAGTTTGTAGACGCTCTTCTGCTCTTTGACCAGATAGCTGTAGACCTGCTTCCAGAGCGCATCGGAATTCGACTTCTGATCGTTTGCTGTCCACTGGGCGCGCAGAAAGCTTATGTCGTCTTCCCATAGATTATCGATATTAGCCAGCGGATAATTCAGGGTGTACCATTTGTTGCCGTAGGGCGATCTGGGAGTGGTGGAGGTGACTGGTTGCAGATTGCGATAGCCTGTTTGATAGATCAACCCGAACCGGGTTTCAGTCACACCTCAGGACCCGCCGTCATCGAGCGAGCGCAGCAGCCTGGCGGTTCCCTGTTCCAAGAGTTGAGACTCGCCCGACTGTTGGGCTGATGCCTGACCAACGAAAACGAAAATCAGCAGATATATTCCAAATGCCTTCACATGGTCGAAGAAACTCATAGCAATTCACCTCCTGTTGAAAATCAAGCCGGGGTTGGGGGCTGACCAGCTAATATCTAAAACAAAATCCAGGGAAAGCTCACCGGCACGAAACAAGTCAGCAGGGCCGACATATAGGCCGACTTGCGCGCGCCGTTTTGCGCTGATGCCTGTCCGACCTGGGCCTGGCCTGCCAGCAGGTCCTTGAGGATTCCTTTCTGCAAGGCGAGCCTTATGGCCTCGCGGCGATGGCTGACCTGAAGTTTGTCGAATATGTTGTGAACATGATGTTTGACGGTTGAAATCGAAATGGAGAGATGTTGAGCAATCTCCTTGTTTCCCAGCCCTGCCGCGATCAGATGCAGTATGTCGGTCTCCCGTCGGGTGAGCAATGTCTGTTGTCTTGCTTCCGAGCCGTTTCGCTCGCGGGCAAGTTCGGCTATGCGGGCAAACGCTCTTGCGGCCATATGAGGAGAGCAGGGGAACTCGCCGTTTTGAACTATCTTGATGATGTCGAACATTTCATTGAAAGAGGACTCTTTGAAAACGTATCCGCTGGCTCCCGCCTCGATGAACCTGAGGACTGATTCATCATCCGGGGCGACTCCGATGATTATGACTTTTGCCTGCGGGAATTCCTGTTTGATGGCTTCGATGGCGCGCGCTGGGTCCGCGCTTTCGAGCGACGCGTTGAGCAGAGCCACATCAACCATAGCCAGGCCGGACATGTCAGCAAGGCTGTCGAAGTCGGTCGCCCAGCCGATGACCATCGTTTCAGGTCTGCTTCCAAGTAGGTTGACTAGGGCTTCGGTCATTAGTTGGTGGTCGTTGACTATGAACACGCCTATCTGTCGATCCATAAGCACACTCCAGCGGCAGCACAGCGCTATTGATTTACGACGCGCTGCTTGTCGCCCCTCGGACTGAAAGCGGTTTGGGATATCTCGATGCGGCTTTTTGAAGCTTCGAGATCAGAATTTCGATGAAAAAGACATCGACCTCAAAACAAGAGGCGACGGCAGGGTTGAAATCAATTTTGCTTCACCGGACACAAACCAACTGATTCGCCGGGAGCGAGATCGTCGTTAAAAACATTCCTGCCGAAACCTGGTGCATTAAAGGGATTCTGTGCTTTGCGTCACACGGTCTAGCTCGACGCCGCAATTATCATAGAATCAGGATGGGGAAGCAATAGACCGAAAGATTCAAAATGGTACTAGAACCAGGCCCGACTGAAGGTGACGCTGCTGGTCAGGAGTGAGGAGGCAGTTTCACAAGACCTCTGCACAAAGCCTGGTAGACGGCTTCCGAACGATGATGAGCTTTCAGCTTTTCCAGTACATTATGCACATGGTTTTTGACTGTATGGGTCGAGATGCAGAGCTTGTGAGCGATTTGCTGATTGCTCAATCCTTCGGCGATCAATTGAAGTATTTCCACCTCGCGGGCCGTGAGACTGTCTGACTCGGCGTCGCCCGCGCAGATTCGGTTGGCAGATGGATGGTCTATGGGTGAAAGAGACGGATACCCCCCCTGCGCGGGAAAGACTTCTCCCCCCTGATATATCGTGTGGATGGAGGATATGAAATCCTCCATTGATGCCTCTTTGAGAAGGACTCCGTTTGCGCTCGCTTCCCTGCATCGCGCAATCAAAGGCTCTCCTTCGTTTAATCCCAGAATCAGGAGTTTGATTTCGGGCGACGCCGGTTTTATCCGGCGGATGAAATCGATTATGTCGTCAGCGGAGAATCCCTTGCCAACGAGCAGAATATCAGGCTTGAGAGCGATGGCGCTTTCCAGCGCGTCAAAAAGCGTGGCAGGTCTGGCTACCACGTCGAACGGACCTCGCTCATCGAGCAAAGATGCCAGGCACTCGCAAAAAAGTTGGTGACTGTCCGCTATGATCAGTTGTATCGCGTGCGGTTTGTTCATTGTGATTTTCTCCCAGGCGGATCGAATCGTGATGATCGATAGTGGGAAAAAATTTCGAGTCTTGTCAGAACCTTAGCCCTCGAAATCCGGTTCTTTGCAGGCGAACCCTCATCAAATAAAAAATTCAATGAGGCTGAAGAAGTTAAACTTTGCGCGATCCCCTTACAACTTGCTATCTAACCAGCACGAATAACTCACCGCGCTGCTAGAATTAGCACAAATGTAGTTATGGGGACTCCAAAAGTCAAGGCGCGCCAGAGATGTGTTGTTCCCAAGCAACAATGACAGTAAATTCCCAAGCGATTATGTCAGCAATCTCCTCCTGCCGTTAGGCAGGAGGAGATTGCTGACATAGAAAGAACACAATCGCCTTCAAATTATCAGTGCTGTCATCGAGGGGAAATTAACTCTCCAAGAGGCAGCCTTGCTTTTAGACCTATCCGAGCGTCAGGTCTATCGATTGATTGCAAAGGCTGAGGCTGAAGACATCTGCCAGGTGTTGCATGGCAACCGAGGCCAACAACCTGCTAACAAAGTCTCGGATCAGATATGGGACGAAGTTTTGACCTTAGTCAAAGATCGCTATCGAGGCGTCAATGATCTTCATCTCCAAGAGTTGCTCAAGCGCGAGCACTCAATTGATGTAGGACGTGAATCATTGCGTAAGCGGCTGAGGCAGGAGGGTCTGGCTCCAAAGCGCAAGCATCGAAGTAAGAAGTACCGATCTCGCAGAGAGCGCAAACCGGCTTTTGGAATGATGCTCCAGGTTGACGCCTCCGATCACGACTGGCTCGAAGGGCGAGGGCCGCGCTTGACTCTCGTTGGTGCAATCGATGATGCGACGAGTTTTGCCTGGTGTCGCTTTGAAGACGAGGAAACGACTTGGGGCTACCTGGCCTTGATGAGAAGCATTCTGCTCAAAGAGGGAGTGCCTTTATCACTTTACTCCGACCGGCACATGATTTTTCATAGCCCACGAGAGCCAACCATCCTTGAGCAATTGAATGGCCTCAAACCGCTCGCGCAATTTGGAAGAGCCTGTCAGGAGTTGGGGATTGAAATACTGAAAGCCTACTCTCCCCAAGCTAAAGGACGCATTGAGCGACTGTGGGAGTTTATGCAGGATCGGCTATACTCAGCAGGGTCATAAACCGCGCTTTTGTGGGTCGTAATCGTACAACAGGCTGCTAGCCTGTTGGGAAACGAGGCAACAGGCTGGCAGCCTGTTGTACGATTTTAGCCTCGTTGCCAAAAGCGCAAATTATGCCCGTTGGCAGTATAGTAGTGGAGATGCGATTGGCGGGCATTGAGACACGCATAGCGGCCAATGAGTTCTTACCTGCCTTCCTCAAGAGAAGAAACGAGCAATTCAGTGTCGCGCCGCGCGAGAGTGAATCAGTCTTGAGGAAGTCGCCCGGAGCAGTAGAGTTGGATCGAAAGCTGCGTTTGAAGGAGAGCAGAGTGGTCAATCGAGACCACACCCTCAGCTATCAAGGGTTGAAGGTGCAACTACCGAAATCGAGTAAGTACGCCTCGATCTCGCAACAACGGGTCGAAGTGTTGGAACTTAGGGATGGAAGTTGGGAAGTGATTTACAAACAGCAAAGGATCCTCCGACTGACGCAAGCGAT
>DLHY01000059.1 GCA_002483445.1 Blastocatellia bacterium UBA7656 | reverse complement strand
GGGGCTGGCGGTGGCGTGGTAGGCGGAGTCGGCGGCGGGAGCCTTGCTTTCGGAGGAACCGGAGGCCGCGCTACTTCTTTCGCTGAGAACCCCGGCGGCGGCGGCGGAGCCGGACTCGGCGGCGCTCTCTTTGTCAGAACCGGAAGCCTGCAGTTCAACGGCAGCAATACCTTCGCTAATAACTCGACTACGGGCGGCATCGGGGGCGCGAGTATAGGCTTGGGGATCAACGGCAGCGACGGGCAGGGCAAAGGCGGCGCGATTTTTATCCACACAGAATCGGCGGCATTTTTGTCCGCGCCGCTGATCTTTAACAGCAATACAGCGTCCAACGCCGGAACTTCGGTGACGGATAACGATAATAATTACGGAGCCTTCAACTGCGCCGCAGGGGGATTGACTCTCTCGCCTGCAAGCCTGCCGAACGGCATAACCGGCGCGGCTTATCCAAACACCATCACGGCATCAGGCGGCATCGCGCCCTTTGGTTTTGCCATCACTTCCGGCGCAGCGCCGACGGGCTTGACCTTCAACTCGGATGGCACGTGGAGCGGCACGCCATCCGCCATAGGTATTTTCAATTTCACCGTCACCGCGACCAATGCCGATGGCTGCTCAGGCAGTCGCGCTTACACGGTAACGGTCACTGGCCCGAACGAACAGCTTTCCATCACGGCAGCGAATCCGTTTACCATCCAACAAGGGAATCCGCCTCTCAACGCGCAAATCGCCGCAGTGAACGATGCGAATCAGGCGGCTGACACTTTGATAGTGACGGCTACGCCTTTGACCGGCACAGGTGTGAGCATCACCGGCATCAGCATCGATGCCGCGGGCAATGTCACGGCAGATATTGGCGTATCCTGCGCGGCAAGCAGTTCGACTTTTACTTTGACCGTGACCAACAATCAGAACGCTACGAAAACCGCGACGCTGACTATCAACGTCACAGCGAACACCGCGCCGACGCTGGGGAATTATTCGAATACTTCGCTCGGCCTCGGCGCTGGCGCTACGATCATGCCGAGCGCGCCGCTGATGGACAACGGTTCGATTAGCGCCACCGTTTCGGCTCCGGGTTTTACCGGCAATTTTGTCGTGAATCACGCGACCGGCGCGTTGACGATTGCGGGCCCGGGACCTCCGGGTACGTTCACCGTCGAGATCAAGGTTTATGATAATTGCGGCGCTTCGGTGACGCGGACTTTCACGCTGACGGTTATCGGAGAAGCTTGTAACAGCATGAATTTCAGCGCCCCGATGCAATACTCGACGAGCAGTAATCTCACCAGTTCCTTAACCGTAGCGGATTTCAATCGAGATGGATTTCCCGACGTGGCTGTGGCGAATAACAATTTTTCCAGCGGCACCGTATCTGTGCTGTTGAGCAACGGCAGCGGCGGTTTTGTTGCAACTTCAGTCTATAGCTCTGGCGGCATAGGCACTGTTGATGTGGGGGCAGGAGACTTCAATCGCGACGGATTCCCTGATTTGGTGATGACCCTGAGTGGCAATTTTCAACCTCTGTGCCTGATGTTGAATAACGGCAGCGGTGGTTTTGGCGCGCGTTTATTCTACTCAGGAAGTCCTTTCAGCTTTGTTCGTCTGGTGACAGGCGATTTCAATCTCGACGGCAGGCTTGATGTAGCAGCAACAGGTCTAATGTTTCCTGGAGGGGCTTCGGGAGTGGCGGTCTTTTTAGGCAATGGGCAGGGAGGATTGAGCGCACCGGCATTCTACGGGGTGGCGGGAAACTCCATTCCTCTAGTCACAGGAGATTTCAATCAAGATGGTTTCCCTGATCTGGCGACGTTGAATGCGGCAAACAACATTTCGGTGCTACTGGGTACAGGCACCGGAAGTTTTGGCGGCGCGACAATCTTTACCGCGGGGCTTGATCTCGGAACTTTCGGGACCACCGTAGCTCTTGTAACCGCAGATTTCAATCTCGACGGCAAGCTTGATTTGGCGGCAAGCCAGAGAACGAACGTTTCAGGCCAGACGGCGGGCAAGCTGTCGGTATTGCTGGGCGCAGGTAACGGAAGCTTCGGCGCGCCGATGACCTCCAACCTCGACAGGGTTGATTCATTAGCAGCAGGCGACTTCAATGAAGATGGCAAGCCTGATCTGACTACGGGAATCAGGAACACCACCACTTTGAGAGTGCTGCCGGGTATGGGAGATGGAAACTTCGCCGCCCCTATACTCTTGAACACAGACAACGACATTACCGCGTTGGAAGATGCGAATGTAGCGGTCGCAGACTTCAATCTTGATGGTCGTGTTGATATCGCAGTGCTTACCCGACAAGGTGTGTCCAATGATTTTGTCACCGTGTTGCGGAAAGTCTGCAACGCTCCACCGACCATCATCTGCTCCGGTAATATTACGAAGAGCGCCGATCCGGGACAGTGTTCGGCAGTGGTCAACTTCACGCCTTCAGTGACCGGCACTCCTGACCCGACCGTCACCTGCGCGCCTGCCTCCGGCAGCGCCTTCCCGAAAGGCACGACAACGGTCAATTGCACAGCCGCAAACGGCATCGGCTCGAATGCCTCGTGCAGTTTCACTGTCACCGTAGCGGATTCGCAAACTCCGACTATCTCCTGCCCGTCGAGCATCATTCGATCAACGGATGCGAATCAATGCTCGGCAGCAGTGACGTACACGACACCAACAGCCAGCGATGACTGTCCCGGTGTTGGAGCAGTGACCTGCAATCCTTCGTCGGGTTCCTCGTTTGCGAAAGGCGTGACGACGGTGACCTGCTCGGCGACCGATTCATCGGGCAACAACGGCTCCTGCTCATTCACCGTGACAGTCAACGACGCGCAGAATCCGACCCTCGCCTGTCCGTCCAGCCTTTCTCAGAATACTGATCCGGGAGTTTGCTCGGCGGTCGTCACTTACGCGACACCGACGGCTGCGGATAACTGTTCGGGAGCGATGGTCGCCTGCAATCCGGCTCCAGGAGCCACTTTCCCGAAAGGCGCGACGACTGTCACCTGCTCGGCCACCGATGCTTCAAACAACACAGCGCAGTGCATGTTCACAGTCACAGTCAACGATGTGACGCCGCCTGCGATCACCTGTCCCGCAAACATCACTCAAACAACCGCCAGCGGGCAATGCTCGGCAACCATCAACTACACCACGCCTGAGGCTTCGGATAACTGTCCGGGAGTAGGCGCGGTGAGTTGCGCCCCGGCCTCTGGTTCGAGTTTCCCGAAAGGCGCGACGACAGTGACCTGCAATGTCAGTGATGCCGATGGCAATCCGAATAGCTGTTCGTTCGTTGTGATGATCAATGACACCGAGCCGCCGAGTCTTGCCTGCCCATCACCGATCATTATGTCGACAGATAATGATCAGTGTCAGGCAGTGGTGACATACACCACGCCAACTGCAAGCGACAATTGTCCGGGTGTCGGCACAGTGAATTGTTCACCTGCGAGCGGGACGATTTTCCAGAGAGGCGTGACGACGGTGACTTGTAATGTCAGCGATGCGAGCGGCAATCCGAACAGTTGTTCGTTCGCCGTGACCGTCAACGACACTCAAGCGCCTTCACTAACCTGTCCGGCTCCGATCACTCAGGGAACGGACGCGGGCCAGTGTTCGGCGATAGTCAACTTCTCGACTTCGGCTTCCGACAACTGTTCGGGCGTGGGAGAGGCGAGTTGCAGTCCGCCATCGGGTTCTACCTTCCCCAAAGGCACGACGACTGNNGTCGGATGCGGCGGGCAATCAGAGCAGTTGCAGCTTTGCGGTGACGGTCAATGACACCGAGCTTCCGCAGATCATCTGCCCGCAGGGCATAACGACGATGACTGCTGCGGGTCAGTGTTCGAAGGCTGTCACCTTCAACGCGCCCGCTGTTTCGGACAACTGCCCAGGAGTCGGCTCGCCAGTGTGCGCGCCTGCTTCAGGGTCGGTCTTCCCCAAAGGCACGACGACTGNNGTCGGATGCGGCGGGCAATCAGAAGTCTTGCAGTTTTACGATCACAGTCAACGACCTTGAGCCGCCTGCCATCGCCTGCCCCGCCAACATAACGAGGGCGACTGATCCGAGACAGTGCGCAGCGGCGGTCATCTTCTCGGCTTCGGCTTTAGACAACTGCGCGGTGTCAGGTGTTGTATGCAGTCCTGCTTCAGGCAGCGTCTTCCCCAAAGGAGTGACCACCATAAACTGCATGGCTGCCGATTCGTCAGGCAACACGAGCGGATGTTCGTTCACCATCACGGTCAACGACGCGCAGGCTCCTTCGATCTCCTGCCCGTCGAACATCATCGCGTTGACGGCAGCGACGGGGAGCAACTGCGTGACGGTGAACTATCCTGCGCCGACTGTCGGGGACAACTGCGCGGTAGTGAGCGCGGTATGCTCGCCGCCGTCGGGGAGTTGTTTCCCCATCGGAATTACAACCGTCACCTGCACGGCTACGGACGCTTCGAACAACAAGACGAGTTGCTCATTCACGGTGACGACCTTCGATGTGTGTCTGGAGGATGACAGCGGAGGGAGCCTATTACTGTTCAACTCCGTCACGGGCGATTATCTGTTCTGCTGCGGAGGAGTGAGCTACGCGGGAAGAGGCAGTGTGAGCAGGCGCGGATGCACGATAACGCTGACGCACGCGCCCGCAGGCCGCAGGGTGAATGCCAGTTTGGACACGTGTCAGAAGAGAGGCACAGCGACTATTCAATCGCCGCCCGGAGTGACGAGGTGCAGCATCACGGATCGTGATATGAGCAACAACTCGTGCAACTGCGGTCAGGCGATCTCCGCCGGACGATAGGATCAACGAAGCAATGAATATCCTGATAGTCGATGACAGCGCCGATATGCGCCGGATGATAAGGCTGGTGGTCAAAGACCTCTTCGATGAAGTCTACGAATGCAACGACGGAGCGGCGGCTTTGGCGGCCTACCGGGAGCATCGCCCTGATTATGTTCTGATGGATATCAGGATGAAAGAAATGGATGGGCTTGCAGCAACCCGTCTGATCAAAGCCGCTTTCCCTGAAGCGAAAATCATCATCGTCACCGTATGCCTTGGCGACGATATGAGAGAAGCGGCTCGTGCGGCAGGCGCAAGCCATTATGTCGTGAAAGACGATCTTCTGGAACTTAGGCACATTCTGATTGATCGCGCTGATGACAGGACATATCAATCTAAGCAGGCTGACAGCCTGCCCTGAATTTACACACGGAGAAAATCTGATGAAAACGACTCCCCCTCGCCCTTCAATCACTCTTACATTAGGAACGTTAGTAATCCTTCTGCTGATTTCCTGCTTCGGAGCCTTAACAGAGGGCGTCGTCCGCGCGCGGGAAACGATGCCTTCCGGCCTTGATGCTACAGAGACGGCGACCTCTGCGAATGCGCTGATGCAAAGCTCCATGACGGGGTGCAGCGCGCCGAGTTTCAGCGCCCCGTCCTACTTCGGCATCGGAGGCGGAACGATTCCGGCTGCGCTGGCCACAGGAGATTTCAACCTCGACGGCAAACCCGATGTTGTGACGGCGAACCAGACCTCTCACAATGTCTCCATTCTGCTGGGCGATGGCACCGGCAACTATCCGACCGCGACGACTGTGGCCGTCGGCTCGATCAATCCTTCCGGCGTGTCTGTGGCCGACTTCAACCTCGACGGCAAGCCCGATCTGGCTGTCACCACCATTGCCAGCGCGAATGTGACCATACTTCTGGGCAATGGCATGGGAGGGTTCGGCGCTCCGACAGCTTTCGGCACTGGAGCAAGCGCCCAGCAGGTAGTCATCGCCGACTTCAATCGCGACGGCAAACCCGACATGGCTGTGGCGATTCCTTTCAGTAATGCTGCGGGTCTCTTTCTCGGCAACGGCAGCGGCGGCTTCGGGGCGCGGACGGATTTCAGCATGGGCGCAAATCCGTTCACTATCACGACAGCCGACTTCAACCGCGACGGCAATCCGGACATCGCTACGGGGAACTTCACTTCCAATGATGTGTCCGTGCGGTTTGGCGATGGAATTGGCGGCTTCGGCGCGGCGGCGAATTTCTCAGTGCCAGCCGGAAGCAATCCCCAATCGATAATCGCCGCGGATTTCAATCTGGACGGCAAACCTGACCTTGTGACGACGAACGGCTCTACTGCCAGCGTATCTGTGCTGTTGAATAACGGCAGCGGCGGCTTCGGCGCGGCGACAAACTTTGCTGTCGGAGCCAGTCCTCGTGAGATGGCCGCAGGCGACCTCAATCACGATGGCAAGCCTGATCTGGCAGTGACCAACAGCGGAGCGAGCAGCGTATCGATACTGCTCGGCGATGGCATGGGAGGCTTTGGCGCGGCAACAAACTTTCCGGTGGATAATTCCGTCCGTGCCATAGCAGCAGCAGACTTGAATCTCGACGGCAGGCTTGATCTGGTGATGCGCTCGGCGCTCAATCCATCGCCTCAAAATATCGCGGTGATGCTCAATACCTGCGCGGCGCAGTGCGCGAACTTCGCGTTTACGGAAGCTATGGGATCGCCCTACCCGACGGGGTCGGGGATGGCAGCCGACCCGATTTTCGCGGCGACGGCTGACTTCAACCTCGACGGCAAGCCTGACGTTGCGGCGGCCAACTTTGGCGACAATAACGTGGCGATGTTTCTGGGCAATGGCATGGGCGGCTTTATGACCGCTGGCGGTTCGCCTTTTGCCGCCGGGTCGACTCCTAACGGAGGAACGACGGGCGATTTCAATCTCGACGGCAGACCTGATCTTGCCATCGCCAACGGCATTTTTCCGGGAACCCTGACGATCCTGCTGGGCGATGGACTTGGCGGACTCGCGCCCGCCTCCGGCTCCCCCATAAGTCTCGGCCTGACCTCTACATCTTCGATAGCCACAGGTGATTTCAACCTCGACGGCAGGCCCGACCTTGCGACGGCGAACCGGGACACTGATAACGTGACAATATTGCTTGGCAATGGCATGGGCGGCTTTGCGCCCGCCGCAGGCTCGCCCTTTGGCGCAGGAGATCGTCCTCAGTACGTGGCAGCCGGTGATTTCAACCTCGACGGCAAAGCGGATCTTGCGACGGCAAACAGCAACAGCAATGATGTAACTGTTCTGTTGGGCGATGGCATGGGCGGCTTTGCGCCCGCAGGCTCCCCTATCGCAACAGGCGGAACGTCTCCTACACTTGTGAGCGTTGCTGACTTCAACCTCGACGGCAAACCTGACCTCGCCGTAGGGAACAGTTTCAGCCACAACATAACGATTCTGCTGGGAGATGGCCTCGGCGGTTTTGCGCCAACTGCCCAATCGCCCATCAGCGGAACCTTTGCTCCTCGCGCGCTTACCGTCAGCGACTTCAACCTCGACGGCAAGCCCGATCTCGCCGTCGCCATCTCCATCACGACTCAACTGGTGATTCTGCGAGGCGATGGCAGCGGCAGCTTTACCAGTAACCTTCTCACAGCGCCGGGAGCCCCATTCTCGATTCCGGTCGCTGACTACAACCTTGATGGCAAACCTGATCTGGCGACGACGAATCTGGAGGATGATAACCTCAGAGTTCTGCTCAACACCTGCGAGCCGGGTGCGCCGCCTTCCATCACCTCGACGCCCATCACGATTCAGCAAACCGCCTCTTTGACCAGTACGCAAATCGCCACCGTAAGCGATGAGGAAGATGCCGAAGCGAGCCTCGTGGTAACAGTCAATAGCGGCTTGAGCGCGACTGTAAACGGAGTCACCGTTTCGAATATTTCGGTCGATTCGCTAGGCGTTGTCAGAGCAGATGT
Organism: Blastocatellia bacterium UBA7656; assembly: GCA_002483445.1. Lineage (GTDB taxonomy): Bacteria > Acidobacteriota > Blastocatellia > UBA7656 > UBA7656 > UBA7656. The sequence goes on along the minus strand of DLHY01000059.1, from coordinate 93,382 downwards.
CAGCGCAGCCTGCGGGTCGTCGAATGCAAGCTTCACGCTCACGGTAACGGATACGGGGGGCGCAAGCGCAAGCGCGACTCTCGATGTCACTGTCACGACGGAGACAACGCCGCCGACTATCTCGTGTCCCTCGAACATCACTCAATCGACCGACCCCGATCAATGTTCGGCTGTCGTCAACTTCACCACCCCGACCGCAAACGACAACTGTCCGGGCGCGACAGTGATGTGCAATCCCGCGACAGGTTCCACATTCCAGAAAGGCATCACCACCGTCAACTGCACGGCCACAGATGCAGCAGGCAACACCGCTCAATGCTCGTTCACTGTCACGGTAAATGACGCGCAATCGCCTACCATCACATGCCCGTCGAACATCACGCAGAGTACGGACGAAGGCGGTTGCTCAACGGTTGTCAATTTTGCAACACCAGAGTCCACTGACAACTGCCCCGGCGTCGGCACAGTCACCTGCTCTCCTGCATCAGGTTCGACCTTCCCGAAAGGCACGACGACTGTCACCTGTTCAGCGACCGATGCCGCGGGCAACAATGGCTCCTGCTCGTTCACCGTCACCGTCAACGACACTGAGCCGCCTTCGATCACCTGTCCCTCGAATGTCGTTACCACGACTGATCTCGGCCAGTGCGCCTCTGTTGTGACTTACTCTGATCCTGCGGTGAGCGACAACTGCTCAGGCGTCGGCTCGCCGGTCTGCAATCCGCCGAGTGGTTCGACATTTCCGCAGGGCGTCACGACTGTCAACTGCACAGTCTCTGACTCGGCGGGCAATTCCTCCAACTGCCAGTTCACCGTCACGGTCAACGATACGGAGCCGCCGTCGATCACCTGCCCATCGGATATTTTGTTCACCACTCCGGGGCCGAGTGATTCGTGCGGAGTGGTCAACTACGTTACCTCCAAACCTTCCGACAATTGTTCGGCAGAATCAGTCGTCTGCTCCCCAGCTTCAGGGTTCTGCTTCCCGCTTGGGATGACGACCGTCACCTGCACGGTGACCGACCTTGCGGGCAACACCGCTCAATGTTCGTTCAAGATCACAGTGCAGAATCCCTGCACGATCACCTGTCCCGCCAACATCGTCAGGAACAACGATGCCGGACAATGCGGCGCAGTGGCAACATTCGCGCCAACGACGACCGGCGGAGGATGCGGAACCGTGTCTTGTTCGCCTGCTTCGGGATCGTTCTTCCCCAAGGGGACGACTACCGTGAGTTGCACGACTACGGCGGGGCCTGCCTGCTCGTTCACTGTCACTGTCAATGACACGCAGTTGCCAATGATCACCTGTCCTCCGAATCAGACGCGCGTGGCCCTCAGACCTTCGGACACGACCGTCGTGGTGAGTTATCCCGCGCCTCTATTGACTGACAACTGTCCGGGCGCGTCGGTAGTTTGCAGTCCTCCGTCCGGTTCGATCTTCCCGCTCGGCACCACTACCGTCAGTTGCCTTGCGACTGATTCATCAGGCAATCAAGCGGGTTGCTCTTTCACTGTGACGACCTTCGATATTTGTTTACAGGATGACGGCAACGCGGCGACTGTGATTCTGTTCAATTCCTTCACAGGAGATTATCTGTTCTGCTGCGATGGGACTACGTGGACAGGAACAGGCACGATGCAGAAACAGGGCAACACCTACACGCTGACGCACAACACTTCAACTCGCCGGGTGCTTACCAGATTCGATGGAGCGCAAAACAAGGGAACAGCTTCATTGCAATCGCCGCCAGGTACGAACAGATGCACGATCAATGACCGCGACACTCGCAATAACTCCTGCCTGTGCGCTGCCTCCACGCCTCAATAGAGTTGGGTGGCAGGAACGGATTTCTGTAAACCCATCGAATGAATTTCAAAGCGATGGATGAAGAATCGCCTCTCGACGAGGACTATGTATAAACGAGCAAATCGAATTTCCGGGCGCAACCCTTCCGCCTTGCGCCCGGAAACAATCACCATTGACTGCGAGCCGGAATAGCTTGCGACGAATTTCTATCTGGAGAAACCATAATGAAAAGAACTCCTCCACGTCATTCGATTTTTTTCATCACAGGAACGATAACGATATTTCTGCTGATGATTTGCTTCGGAATCGTCAGCGCCACAAGCACCGACATAGGAGCCTTCGAATTTCAGACTGTCACTATAAGCTCAGGATGCAGCAGCCCCGGCTTTGGCCCTGCGACGAATATCGGCGTTGGAACTCTGCCGCAAGACGTTGCTGTGGGCGATTTCAATCTCGACACCAGGCCTGATCTGGTGTCGGCGAACTTCCACTCCAACAACATATCAGTAATCCTGAACGATGGCAGCGGCGGCTTTCTCGCGCCAACAACGATCAGCGTTGGGACAAACCCTGCATCCGTAGCGGTCGGCGATTTTGACCTTAATGGCAGACCGGATATTGCCGTGACGAACTTCGGAAACTCCAATGTATGGGTGTTTCTCAACAACCCTGCAGGCGGTTTCTTCGCGCCAGTAAGTTATAGCGCAGGGGGTGGAGCTTTTTCAGTAGTGGTCAGCGACATCAATTTTGACACCAAACCCGATTTAGTATGTGGCATATTCGCTCCCGGCGCCTTCACGGTTTTGCTCAACAACGGCAGCGGCGGTTTTGGCTCGCCGACATCCTTCGCCACAGGATCGACTACGCAAGCCGCTGTTGTTGGCGATTTCAACACGGATGGCAAGCCCGATGTGGCGGCGATAAAGGAAGGCTCCAGCCAGGTTCGGGTATTTGTAAACACTTCTATGATGGGCGGCGCTCCGAGTTTCACGTCACTGCCGGACATCAACGTCGGGACGCATCCTAACAATGGAGCGGTCGCTGACATCAATCTGGATGGCAAACCGGACATCCTGACATCGAACGGAACTGGCGATAATGTGTCGGTGTTGCTCAACACTTCCACCATCGGGGGCGCTGTGAGCTTCGCGGCGCCGGTAAATTTCAGCATGGGCGATGTCCCCTTTTCCGTAGCCGTCAGCGATTTCAATCTCGATGGCAAACCGGATATGGTGTCGGCCAATGCAGCATCGAGCGATCTGCTTGTGAGACTGGGCGATGGCGCTGGCGGATTTGGCGCGATAACGGGCTTTGTTCCGAGTCCGGGCGGGCAGGCTTTTTATGTGACCGTCGGCGATTTCAATACAGATAGCAGGCCCGATCTGGCGACGACGAATCAGCACTCGAACGTGGTGTCGGTGCTGTTGAATACGTGTCCGGCCTCCCCCCCGCCACCCAATACTGCGCCGACGATCAACGCCGTCGGGGTGACGCGCACGGCAGGCAGCCCATCTGCCAATTCGACCATCGCCAATGTCAGTGATGCCGAAGATGCCGAAAACACATTGGCTGTGACGGTCAACAATTCTTCGAGCGCCACAGTCAATGGCGTGACCGTGAATAATATCACCGTAGATGTGGCAGGCGTGGTCAATGCCGATGTTATCGCCGCCTGCGGCGCAACCAACGCTTCCTTCACCCTCAAGGTGACCGACAGCTTTGGCCTGAACACCAGCGCCACTCTCAATGTCACAGTCAATCCGAACACGCCGCCGACGTTGATGTACAGCGATCAATCGACGGCCTTCAACGGCTCGCTGACTGCTCCTCCGCTGGTCGCTTCTGACAACGGCTCGATCACCATCTTCACCATTGAAAGCGTGACGCCGCCTTTGATGATCGCGCCGACCGTGAGCGCCCTCGGCGTCGTCTCGATCACCACTCCGCAACCAGCAGGCAATCACGTTATCACAGTTCGAGCCGCCGACAACTGCGGCGCGATAACGGATGCCAGCTTTACGCTCAGTGTTGGCAATCCGCTGCCTGCGTTGGGCAACTATCCGAATACGACCGTAAGCCTGAGCGGCAACACAACGGTTATACCTGATGCCGCGCCTGCCATGTCGACAGGCATGACTGTTTCGACTTCGACAAAATTCAAAGGGACTTTCACTGCCGATCCCATGACAGGCATCGTGCGTGTGACCAATGCGTATCCGGCGGGAATATACACCGTCACCGTGAATGGGCTTAATGCAGATGGCACAGCAAACAAGAACTTCACCCTGACTGTCGAGGGCGGCACGCCGTGCGCTGATCCGACCATGTTCGTCAACGCGCCCAATGTTTCAATCCGCTCGCATCCTCTCTCAATGGCGATTGGAGATTTCAACAATGACGGTCATCAGGATTTTGTCACGGGTTATGACAGCTTCGACCCGTTATCGATTCGTCTCGGAGATGGCGCGGGCAACTTTTCACCTGCGGCTGATGTTCCGACTGACCCGTTCGTTCGCGGAATAGCGGTAGGCGATTTCAATGGCGACGGCAATATGGATTTAGCCGCTGCAAGCTACGGCTTCCACACCGTTTCGATTCGTCTCGGAGACGGAGCGGGCAACTTTACCGGCACGACCAATATCAGCGTCGGCATACAGCCATGGTCGATAGCGGTTGGAGATTTCAACGAAGACGGCAATATCGATATTGCCGTCTCCATCTATAACACTGGCAACACCACAACAGGCAATGTGTCGATTCTTTTCGGAGACGGAGCAGGCAATTTCACGGGCGCTGCGGATATTCCTGTCGTCCCCAATCCGATCTCGATAGTAGTGGGAGACTTCAATAACGACGGCAATCAGGATTTCGCCGCAGCCAGCGAGACGCTGGCAATCGTATCGGTTCGGCTGGGCAACGGCGCAGGCGGATTTACGAACGCCGCAAATATTAACCTTCCCATCAATTCTCGCTGGCTGGTGACAGGAGATTTCAACAACGATGGCAAGCAGGATATTGCTGTGGCTTCCGAAATCGGAAACATCGTCTCGATTCGATTGGGAGACGGCGCAGGCAACTTCACGAGCGCGCCCGATATCATCACCAACAGCGGCTCGGTAGAGACAGGCGATTTCAATAATGACAGCAATCAGGATTTGGCGATTGGAAATTTGTTCACAGGCTCTCCCGGCATAGTGCTGATTCGTCTGGGAAACGGCACGGGGAATTTCACAGCCGCAGCGGACGTGAACGTCTCCGCGAACCCGCGAATCGTATTAGTCGGCGATTTCAACAGCGATGGCAAACATGATCTGGTCGTAGTCCACTACACCAACGCGAATTTCGCCGCGATTCGTTTGAATAATTCCTGCCCGCCGCCTAACACTCCGCCGACCATCACTGCCGCCGCGCCGTTGACGAGACAACAGGCCGCCGCCGCGATCAATTCGCAAATCGCAACGGTCAACGATGTCGATCAGACAGAGAACACTTTGATGGTGACTGCAACGCCATTGACGGGCACGGGCGTGACTGTGAGTAATATCATCGTCGCGGCCAACGGCACAGTCACGGCTGATGTCGCGGCAGGCTGCGCGGCAACCAATTCGACGTTCACCCTGACTGTGAAAGACAATCAAAACGCGACGGCGACGGCGACTCTCACGGTCAACGTCACTGCGGAGACAACACCGCCGACTATCTCGTGTCCCTCGAACATCACTCAATCGACCAACCCCGATCAATGTTCGGCTGTCGTCAACTTCACCACCCCGACTGCCAACGACAACTGTCCGGGAGCGATGGTCGTTTGCAATCCGGCAACGGGCGCGACATTCCCGAAAGGCGTCACGACTGTCACCTGCACGGCGACAGATGCCGTAGGCAACACTGCCTCCTGTACTTTCACCGTGACCATCGCCGATTCGCAAGCGCCGACTATCGCTTGTCCGTCTCCTATCACGCAAGGCACAGACGCGAATCAATGCTCCGCTGTTGTGAGTTACACGACTCCCTCGGCCAGTGATAACTGTTCGGGAGTCGGGGCCGTGACTTGCAGTCCCGCAAGCGGCTCTACTTTCCCTAAAGGAACGACGACTGTTACATGCTCAGTTACGGATGCAAGCGACAACAACGGTTCATGCTCATTCACAGTGACTATCAATGATACGCAACCGCCGCAGATAACCTGTCCTGCGAGTGTGACGACATCGAATGATCCGAATCAGTGTTCTGCGGTTGTGAACTACACGAATGCGACAGCAACCGATAATTGTCCGGGAGTGGGCGCAGTTGGTTGCAGCCCCGCATCCGGCTCGACATTCCCGAAAGGCATTACAACTGTCACCTGCTCGGTTACGGATGCAAGCCAAAACACCAGCACCTGTTCGTTTACGGTGACGGTCAACGACACGCAGCAGCCCGTCATCACCTGTCCCGGTAATGTCACTCAAGCGACAGACGCGGGCGTATGCTCGGCGGTTGTGAATTATTCAACTCCGTCGGTGAGCGATAATTGTTCGGGCGCAGGCACGCCAGTCTGCACGCCCGCAGCCGGTTCGACATTTCCAAAGGGAACGACGACGGTCAATTGCTCAGTCAGCGACGCCAGCAGCAATCAAGTGAACTGTTCGTTCACCGTAACGATAAATGACACACAACCGCCGACCATCACTTGCCCCGCAAGCATCTCGCAGGAAACCGATCCGGGACTCTGCTCGGCGGTTGTCGGTTACGCAACGCCGACGGCGAGCGATAACTGCGGGTCGGCATCTGTGGTCTGCAATCCGATATCGGGCGCGACGTTCGCGAAAGGAATCACGACCGTCACTTGCACGGCTACAGATACATCGAACAACACCGCCTCCTGTTCGTTTATGGTGACGGTCAATGACACGCAACCGCCGAGTGTGACATGTCCCGCGAATCTGATGGCCAACAACGATTCAGGCCAGTGTTCCGCAATCGTCAACTACACCGCCCCAACTCCGACAGATAACTGTCCGGGCGCGACTGTGCTGTGTAGTCCATCGTCAGGCTCGACCTTTCCTAAAGGAACGACGAGCGTGACCTGCACGGCAACGGATTCGAGCGGAAACACTGGAGCGTGTTCCTTCACTGTGACGGTCAACGATACGCAATCGCCGACAATCGCTTGTCCGTCGAACATCGTGACCGGAAATGATCAGGGTCAATGCTCGGCGATTATAAATTACACAACGCCGACGGCCAGCGATAATTGTTCGGGAGTCGGAGCGGTGACTTGCAGTCCCGCAAGCGGCTCTACTTTCCCTAAAGGAACGACGAGTGTTACCTGCACGGTGACGGATGCGAGCGGAAACACCAGCTCGTGTTCATTCACCGTGACGGTCAACGATATGCAAGCGCCAACCGTGACTTGTCCGGCGAGCATTGTGAAAGCGACTGATCCGAATCAGTGTTCGGCCCTTGTCACGTTCTCAGCTACGGCGAGCGATAATTGTCCGGGAGCGACAGCGAGTTGCAATCCGCCAAGTGGCTCGACCTTCGCGAAAGGCGTGACGACAGTGAGTTGTTCAGCGACTGATGCGAGCGGCAATCAATCAGCTACCTGTTCGTTCAGTGTGACTGTAAATGACACGCAATCGCCGAGCATCGCGTGTCCGGCCAATATCACGAAGGCGACTGACCCGAACCTGTGTTCGGCTGTGGCAGCCTATTCTGCGCCATCAGTGTCGGACAACTGTCCGGGCGTGGGAGCGCCAGTTTGCAACCCGCCGACCGGTTCGACGTTTCCGAAAGGCGTGACGACTGTCAGTTGCGCAGTGATGGATGCGAGCAGCAATCAGTCCTACTGCTCATTCACGGTGACGGTCAACGACACTCAGTTGCCTGCGATCATCTGCCCTCCGACTCAGGTTCGGGCGTTGGCCAGAGCGACGGATACGACAGTGTTGGTGACATATCCCGCTCCTGTGTTCAGCGATAACTGTCCGGGAGCCGGTATCGTTTGCAATCCGCCATCGGGGTCGGCGTTTCCTGTCGGAACGACCACCGTGACCTGCACGGTGACAGACGGCGCAGGCAATCAGAGCGGCTGCAACTTCATCGTGACGACCTACGATATCTGTTTGCAGGATGACGGCAACGCGGCGACTGTGATTCTGTTCAATTCCTTCACAGGAGATTATCTGTTCTGTTGTGACGGGACGACCTTCACCGGGAGAGGGGTGGTGCAGAAGCAGGGCAGCATCTACACGCTTACGCACAACACGACGAGCCGAAGAGTGAGCGCGCGGTTCGACGGTACGCAAAACAAGGGGACGGCTTCGTTGCAGTCGCCCATAGGGACGACCCGATGCTCTATCACTGATCGCGACACGCGCAACAACTCATGTTTATGCGCGCCCTCCGGCCAATGATGCGTGAGTGCGGCAATCTCAAGCAGCGATGATTGTTTCCAAATCGTACCGCGAGAGATTGGCACACTGCCATGATCCTGATGAGGGAGTTCAGGGGACAGTATGAAAATGTCAGCCCATTATCATTCGTGGCTAGCAGGAAGGCGGGCGATGACGGTGCGGGTAGCAAGCGGAAGCAGGCTCGACATCGTTCGCCTCTCCACATCAGGAGAATCGCGGTTCCAGGTAAAGCCTCTCCGCCCGGTCATCAATTGCAGTCAGAAAATGATCGAAGAACCCATTCAAACCGAGAACGTCACGCGCAGGCGATGGCGGTTGGGTGTCCCACTCGGCAAACGCGACCCAGGCGGCCCACTCGAAGTCCAGCAATTGGATGGTGATTTCGTGCAGATGCGCAAAGAACATACCAGAGGCGGTGGAAATCGTCAGAGGATCTCCAGCCTCCCAATTCAGACCGAGCGCATCCGCCCATTGCCGCCCAAACACACAAGAGCTTGATCCGGAATCAATGCGGGCTTCGATGATGCGTGTGGAAACCATGCCGGTGGTCAATATGACCGGGGCGAAGACGCCGCGCGAAAGGCGAGCCAATCGGCCATAGTCGAAGGCTGCGGCAAAGGAGAGAGTCTGAGGAGTCATAACACGACTCGTTGGGCTTCTTCTTCAGTGGGAATGTATGTCACGAGGGCTTCAGGGTAGGCTTCCCTGGGAACCTTGTTCAGGAGATGTCGAATATCCGTGTCGGCGGCGATGAGACGGCCTTCGAACACCATCACCCATTGGCCGCGAAGCTCATCTGCATGGTCATTAACCCAATCCCGGTCAAGAGAGATATCGCGCATCGGTTGCACGGCCTTTCTCACCGGACTGCTTGGGAATGTTTTTGTCGTCATTTGCCTACCTCATCAGATGTCGGGTTCGATCCTAACATGGCAATTGAGGGAGCGCAAAACAACGGAACTGCATCATTGCAATCGCCCATAGAGACGACCTGTTGCACGATCAATGACCGCGACACTCGCAACAACTCATGTTCGTGCAATTGAGTGAGCGAGCGCCTGATACTCACTGAGCTAATGAATGAGCGCGGAGATTTTTTCATCAATCCCCGCGCTCATTCATTGATTTCGACTCGACTCATCAATACGAACCATGGCGCGCGACTTCAGGCGTCACTATTTTTTGTCCCGGTCGAGGTGAATAATCGCGCCCTGCTTGAATCTCAATCCGATTCTCTTCACATTCATAAAATCATCGAGGGGGTTTCCTTCCAGCGCCAGAAAACTGGCTTCGTACCCGTCCCGTAATAAACCGATTTTTCGATTGGGGAATATGGCGCGCGGAGTGTTTTCACACAGGAGTTTCAGAAGCGTCAAATTATCAAAAACCTTCAACGCATATACATTCATGGCTTCGGCCAGAGATGTGGCATTTATGGTGTCGCTCCCAAGAGCTATCTTCACTCCATGTCGGGCAAGCGTCTTGAGGTTATGAATCTGATTATTCTGAATCACTGTGAGCTTCTGCGGATCGTTGCGACTGAGACCGACGCTCAAAAGCGTAGTGGTGACGACGAAGATATTTTTCCTGCCCGCGAGGCGAGCGTCTTCATCCGGGATGCGATATCTGAGAACGTCTTCTCCCGTAGGGATATGGTATCCCGGCAGGTGAGCGATTTCATCGACACCGGCAACCAGCGCATTGTGAAAATCCGCCGCGCTCTCGATATGTGTGGAAACTCTCAGTCCGACTTTGCGCGCCCTCATCACGATGGATTTCAACAATGCCGGATTCAGACCCCTGTGTCCGTAATACCGGGGATCATTCCTGCGCTTCTCGTATTCTTCGGAATACTCCAGATATGTTTTTATGAAGTCAGGCTTGCCCGCAAGTAGGAGAGGCCATTTGCGATCAAGGTCGTCCTCGTCGTCAATTATGAAAAAGGCTCTCGTATCGAGGTCTTCTTTTTTCCAGCCGCGAAACACGCCTCGGTCATATAACTTCTCGTAAAGATCGACTGCGTGACCGCCTGATGCGACAAGTCCGCCATGAGCATAAGCGACATCGACGCTCGAAACAGTGTTGACTTTGTCCAGTATGGGTAAGGTGAACTCGCGGACATAATGAAGGTTCCTGGAATAAAAAACGCCGTCTCTGAGGTACATCGCAATCTGAGCTTCCAGCCCGTTTGCGCCGCCCAGGTTGTGGTTGTGCGCTTCGCCCATTGGAGGGATCACATATTTCCCGGTCAAATCGATGACAGAGTCGAGGCGAGCGGGCCTTTTCGATGTCAGTATCCCTCCGGTTGAATAGAAGGTTTTGACTGCGAAACTTTTTCCGTCGAACCAGTGTCCGTTGCGAAACTCGTAAGATGGCTGACCCTGATAATGAGCAGCTATATTCGAGGGAAGGGTAAAGGTGAGTATGACCAGAAAACATATAGCTATCTTTTTCATTCCATAAGCTCCCTAAGATGAAAACTCCTGTCTAAAGACGCGAACAGGGGAGTGACTGTTAGCAGGGTATTTACAGGATTGGATTAACCGGATTGATGAGCGCCTTTGCGACTCTGCCCGACTCTACGTCTTCGAGAGCCTCGTTTACCTGACTGAGACCGTACCGGCTCAGTTTTATTTTCGACCACGGTTGGGAGCGAACCTCGTCGGCCATGATCTGAGCGCCGCGATAAAAATGCGAAAAGTCCGATCCCCAGCACCCGCGCACATCGAGATGCTTTCTGTTCAAATCGAGATGCGGGTTGAAAGCAGCCTCGCCGTGATCGGTGTATTGCCCGACTATGACGACGCGTCCGGCGTCGCGTGTGTAGCGCATAGCCTCGACTGCGGCGACCGGCGCGCCCGCAGCTTCGATAGTCACATCAGGGCCGCGCCCGCCCGTGTGGTCAAGCACCCATTGATATCGCTTTTCGAAGGAGTGAGATTCGATATTGAGAGTGTCGTGAGCGCCCACCTCTCGCGCCGTTTCGAGGCGATGCTCAGGCGCGCCTATGCATAGAGCTCGAAGCGCGCCCTGCATCAGAGCGAATATGACGACCGACAGTCCGACCGGGCCGCTTCCCAACACAAGCACTGTGTCGCCGATTTTCACTTCAGCCCTATCCACTGCGTGCAACGCCGTAGGAAGAGCGCAGCCTCCGGCCATGAACTTTTCGAAATCGACTCCGTCCAGCCTTATGCATCGCGTGTTCGGTTTTATGTAAATCTTCTCGGCCCATCCGCCGGTCAGTCCGTCTTCCAGCCCGTAGGTTATGCCATAGACCTTTCGCGCGGGACACCGGGTCGTCGCTTTCGCCACCAGACAGTGCCAGCAGGCGTTACAGGTGCGATGAACATCGAGAAAAGTAACCCGATCTCCTTCGGCAAACTCTCGTCCTTCGATATCAAGAACTCGACCGCGGATTTTGCTCAATCGCCCGACTGAAACATGTCCCGGTATGATCGGATAAGGAACTCCCGCCAGTCGCCCGTCTCGCAGGTGAACATCGGTTCCGCATACTTCGCTCAGTTCGACTTCGAGCAAAGCTGAATCCATATCGAGCCGAGGTTCGGGAATCTCACGCAGTTCAATCGGCGCGTGAGGTCTCGGCATCACTGCCGCCAGCACTATGCTCATCGATCACCTCTTTCTTATCTGCCGCCGTTTTGTCGGCGCTGTTGCTGCCGGTACTCGTTTACGGCAGCTTCGTGTTCGGCTGCGGTGCGCGAGAACTTGTGATGGCCTTCGGTTCCGCTGACAACGAAATACAGATAATCGGTACTGGCCGGATAAAGCGCGGCTTCAATCGATGCCCGTCCGGGCGAAGCGATTGGGCCGGGCGGAAGACCTGAGTAGATGTAAGTGTTATAGAAAGAATTTCTCCGACGATGGCGCGGCTGATTGGGATTGCCGTCATAATCGTTTTCGAGCATAGCCGCGTAGATGAATGTCGGATCGGAAGCGAGAGGCATATCGATCTTCAACCGATTCATAAAGACCGACGCGACCTTGGGTCTTTCATCCGGGATGCGGGCCTCTTCTTCGATGATCGATGCAAGCGTGACTGTATCGTGAATGCTCAATCCACTCTGATTCGCTCGCGCTCTCCATTCTGATGTGAGAACTTCGTTGAAGCGATTGACCATCGCGCGGATGAGTTCTTCGGGCGTGGTCGAAGATGTGTAGTTATAGGTGTCGGGGAAAAGATAGCCTTCGAGGTTGCGCGCTCTCGGAGCTATGTTCGCCACGAGTGACGTGTCGCTCATCAATCGCAGAAATTCTTTCGCCGTCGCTTTGTGAGTTTCATCGGCCAGTCGCTCGGCGATTTCGAATCGATTGAATCCTTCAGGTATCGTCACGCGCTCGAAGGTGACATCTCCGCGCTCGATTTTTTCAACGGCCTCAAGCGCAGAGACGGGAGATTCGAAACGATAATCTCCCGCTTTCAACTTTCCGCTGCGTCCGGTGACGTACAGATAGATTTTAAGCGCCGTGGGATTTTGCACTATCCCGGCTTCGCTCAGTCGTTTGATTATCGCCTGCGTGCCTGTTCCCGACTCGATGGTTATCACCTGATCGAAAGAGCCATGTTCGACTGGAGTGTTGACCGCTTTTCTGATCCACCACCACGAGGCAGCAATTGCGATAAGCGCGAGCAGGATGAGCTTAAACAAAAAGCGCGGCCATCTACGGCGTCGCGCGACTGAGTGTGATAGAGTGTCGAATTCCGATTTGCTCAGTTTTTCGCTCCCCGTGTGAGGTAGTCCCGCAAAATTATCATTGCGGCCAACTGGTCAGATTTCTCTCGCCTCTGCCTGCGATTCATCCGGCGTTCGATCATCATCTGCTCGGCTTCATAGCTCGTCAATCGCTCGTCGTGAGTGACGACCGGAACCGCAAGTTCCGCTTTTAATCGCTCGACGAAACGCCCGACTCGGCTCGCCGCATCGCCCTCGCTTCCATCCATTCGGAGCGGCAGCCCGACCACTACGCGTTCGGCTTCGAGGTCTTCGACCAGAAACCGGACTCGCTCGATATCGACATTGAGCGAACTTCGTCGTATGGTTTCGACGGCGCGGACGGTGATGCCGAGCGCGTCCGATACGGCGATCCCGATATTCTTTGTGCCGAAATCAATGGCGAGCGCGCGCATTGACTGAAAGTATAGGTAGGGCCGTCGAGGGGTGTCAATCACTGCCTGCACTCTGAGAACAGGTTGGGTGCGATTAAAAGCGAAACTTGTTGCGCAGGAAGGGTGAGGTAAGATAAAAGCCTCTATCAAGAATCTTGACGAGATCAAGCCTGTCGCTCTACCGAGTGAATTCGATGGTGAGGTAAGATAAAAGCCTCTATCAAGAATCCTGACAGGGGGCTTTGCAATGCAAAAAGAGAGCTTGGAAGAACGATTGCGCAAACACCCTACCTTGCGCGCCCGTGTCGAATCGCTGATCGATATGGTCGAAGATGAATCTGGTCAGCTTGAGCGGGCCGATGATGCCGAGGAGTTTCTCATCAGTGTCGGGCTTGTTCACGCCCTTTGCAGCGGGCTGCCGTTGACGAAAGCGAGTTCAGCCGCGCTCTCGGGCGCGCGCTGCATCGTCCGGCTTTTATGCCGACTCCTGAGTTTGCGTTGCGCATGGTTTTTGGTGAAAGGGCAGATGTTCTGCTGATGAGCAATCGCGTAGTTCCGAAAGTCGCGCTCGATACCGGCTACAGCTTTCGCTTTCCGAACCTCAGTCCGGCGCTTGAAGATTTGCTTGGGTGATTGCAAATGCAAAATTATCTTCATGGAGCGATGGGCCGCATCTCTCACGCGCTGTTCATCAGGAGAACTCTTGACCGGATATTCGATTATCGCGCGGATATGATCGCCCGTTTGCTCGCGCCCGACGACCAATCGAATGTGATTCAGTTTCCCATCAAAAGCTCCTCGCTGCCCGAACATCCGGAGGTGGCGTGATGGATGGCCTGGAAAAACTCATTGCAAACCCTCGCGTCACCATCAGACGAAATGGGAAGCCTGACCCGGAGGGATGGAGCGCAAATTCGACGTGAAGGCTTATAGCGAAAGAGTGAAAAGATGGTTTGAGAATCGATGGGGGTTATGATGAGGAGTGATTTTGTCGTGCTTGCAGTATTTCTTACGGCCTGTTTTGCGGTGGCCGCGCTCGGCTCGCTTGCGACCAGTCCTGAGATACCGGGCTGGTACGCAGGATTGAAGAAGCCTTCGTGGACGCCGCCGAACTGGCTGTTCGGCCCGGTCTGGACTGCGCTATATATTTGCATGGCTGTCGCAGGATGGATGGTGTGGAGGCGCGTTGGATGGCAGGCCGTCGCTATGACGCTCTTTGCTATTCAACTCGCATTGAATCTCACGTGGTCATACATCTTCTTCCGGTATCACAATACAGGTTGGGCGTTTGTCGAAATAGTTCTGCTATGGCTTGCGATAGCAGCAACAGCAGTGAAGTTCGCGGGCGTTTCTCAAATCGCTGCAGCGCTTCTCGTGCCTTATCTGCTATGGGTCTCTTATGCCGCTGCGCTCAACCTCGCCATCTGGCGACTCAATCGCTGAAGCTCGTCTGTAACTTGATGGTTGTTGCGTCAGGACAACCGTTGCGCTCATCTCCGGGATTCGGTAAAGCGATGTCTTGCAGCGACGAGATCGGGAGTGGTGATGAGCAGTGTTTGATTGCGCTTGAAGTATTTCTTACGGCCTGTGAGAATTTGCTCAAAGGTTCGCAGCAGGACTCGGATTAACACTGTCGACCGATATGCGCTGACTTGTTGAATCAAGATTGAGCAGGCAGGAGGGAGTTATGAAACACGAAAAAGTTCTCAGCCTTCTGATTCTGAACGAATTCGCTTTAGTCATTCTGGGCGTTGTGAGCGACTTCGCCCTCAGCCCCTTGCTTCCGTCCTGGTTGCGCGCTTACGTCGCAGCGGATGGGGCGGCGGCTTTTCGACTCAGCGACGCGCTTCTGACTGCGCTGTGGGTCGCCGTCGCAGCCTCGACCATTCTCGCGTGGATCGGATTGTTGAATCTGCTGCGCATTGCGCGCCCTATTTATCTGGCGAGTTGGGCAGGATATCTGATTCTGCTTTTGCTCACCGGCCCGGTTGTCAGCACAGCCGCGAGTTATGTGGTTCAGATGATGATGGCCCTTGTAGGCGGCGCTATCGTGGGGATGATCTACTTTTCCGAACTGCGCACGAAGTTTCGGCGATTGTCGGAGGCGTTCGGATCGGCTATGGAGAATGCTGCGTAACGAAGAATTGAGCCGGGGCGTGTTCGATCTCCCGAATTTCAACAGACCGAAACGACGAAGCAAACTGTGAAGCATTGAAGACGAAAGTTAGCCAAAGGGAGTAAAATCTACTCTGGTTTTTTTGGTTGAGACAATGAGCGAATAAAGATGGCTAAAAAGCCGTCCGATTATGGCTTATTCAAAACAAGGGAGAATATGCCTTTTATAGATGAAGAATTAGAAAAGCTGCCGCCAGAGGATTTGGAAGAAGTTGCTAGATCATCTGAAAAAGCACCAGTTGAAAAAGCATTGGCTGTCTTTCTATCTTATGGAGAAAGAATCAACTCAGCTTTCAATCGAGCGGTAACAAATGTTGATTCAATGATTCAATCTTGGAATACTTGGATTGAGCAGTATCAGGATAATATATTCGCCACATTCCGAAGACTCGAAGAGGGTCTCAAACAATATGAACTTACTGTTCAAAAAGCATCTAAAGTTCTTGAAAAGTACAAGTGGTTCATAACGCCATCATTGCCTCATGCATTCATTTTTCAAGCAGTTAAAATCGGAAGGAAAAAAGGGAACCAAAAAAAGGCAATGAATCGATTGTTCATTGATTATTTTTCTTCAAATAATTATGAAACCCTATCTGCTATGGTAGATGGATGGGAAAACAATTCTCTTTTCAAACGAAGAATGAAAATCTTCAGGGATTGTATTTCGGTTTTGCAGAACGCTAAACGGAATACTAACCCGTCCAATCTTGTCTTACCAACATTGATTGCTCAGGTTGATGGGATTCAAACTGATTACTTGTTGAGCAAAGGTTTTAAGGTCATCAAGAAAAATAATAGAGTGAGTTGGGAAGACCCATCGGGTAATAAGATAAGCAAAAAGTTAATGGATGAAAGATTGAAAACAGAAGCGATAAACCAAGTACCGATATTGGAAAATTTGATTCATATTGCTAATGAAGTTCTGTTTAATATTCTTTTTCAGACCACCTATACGACAGACAAAGCTTCTTCAACCTTTAGTCGGCACAAAATTATGCACGGAGAATACGTGACTTATGGCAGAATGGACAACACGATTCGTGCCTTTCTTATCCTTGATTTTCTTGCTGCACTAAAGTGAAGTCAAAGCCCTCTGAAAAAAGGACTGTCGTATCCTCTATCAGACCATCGGTCGGTAGCTCATCTTTTTTAGGCTTGGAGTAATCGTTCAGATAATCCTGTAAACCCTGTTTAATGTCCGAACACCACACGCCCGCCGACGATGGTGTACGCGACTTTCGTTTTTTGAATGTCGTTCGCGTTGATCCGAAAAATATCCTGCGACAGCACTGCCACGTCCATTAGCTTGCCCACGTCAATCATGCCTTTTTCCTTCTCGGCAAACTCCGCATACGCGCACGACGAGGTGTATGCCCGCACCGCTTCTTCAACCGTTATCTTCTGCTCAGGCACCCAGCCCGCAGGATTACGTCCATCAATCGTCTGCCGCGTGACCGCTGCATGAATTCCCAGAATAGGCGATAGCGGCGCTACGAACCAATCTGACCCGAACACCAAAGTCGCGCCTGCATCGATCAATGATCGAAACGCATAAGTCGTCTTGATTCGCACAGGGCCTATTCGCTTTTCCGCCCACCGCCCATCATCAATCGCGTGATAGGGCTGCATCGAAGGTATCACGCCGAGCCGCGCAAACCGCTGAATGTCTGATGGCGTGAGGTGCTGCGCGTGTTCTATGCGAAAGCGACGATCCCGCGGGCCGTTTGCTTTCGCCGCTTCTTCGAAATAATTCAACAACAGAT
The DNA here is from genome assembly GCA_002483445.1 of Blastocatellia bacterium UBA7656. Lineage (GTDB taxonomy): Bacteria > Acidobacteriota > Blastocatellia > UBA7656 > UBA7656 > UBA7656. The sequence goes on along the minus strand of DLHY01000059.1, from coordinate 76,108 downwards.
TATTCGCCTTGTCGCCAATGGCATGAATCGAGCATTGCAATCCTGCTTTATCTGCGTCTTTGATGTTTTGTTTGAGCTTGCCTTCGGGGATGTTGTCATCGACCATCAACCCCGCGGTTTCAGGCGCATCAGTAAAAGGCTCGAAGAACAACGCCGTCGTCGATCCGAGCGAGCCGTCCATAAACGCCTTGAGTCCGCCAAATCTCAACCAGTTATCGCCCGCGCCGTGTCGTTTGACATGTTCGGCCTGACGTTGCCACTGACTCATCGGAGTGCGCGCATAGACGCGAACTGTCAATCGATCCTTATCGCGCCATCTCTTATAGACTTCATAATCGCGCCACGATGTTATGTCGTGAATCGAAGTGATGCCCACGCGGGCGGCTGCTTTCAACGCGGCCTGCAACGCCTCATCGTATTCCGCATCGGTCGCGTCGGGGATGACCGAATAGACCAGACCCATGGCGTTGTCCTTCAACACACCCGTAGGCTCGCCTGTTCGCGGGTCGCGAACTATCGTGCCTCCCGGCGGGTCTTTGGTTTCTCTGGTGATATTGGCCATCTTCAAAGCAACGCTGTTGGCAAGGCCCATGTGTCCGTCGAGCCGTGTGACGAAGACCGGGTTATTCGGCGTGTAGCGGTCGATCAATTCTTTCACGGGCAGCGGGCCTCCCGGCCATAGCTCGTGATCCCAGTCGCCGCCTGTGATCCATCGCCCTGCGGAAAGTTTCGAGGCGTGTTCTTTGACGCGCCGCGCGAATTCTTCCTGAGTCGCGGCGTCGCGCAATTCGACCGAGAGCAGATGCGATCCGCCATCGATAAAATGCGTGTGATCGTCTATAAAACCCGGAAGCGCGAGACGGCCCTGAAGATCGATTACGCGAGTCTTCGACGAGATCAGCTTTTTGATTTCATCATTCGATCCGACAGCGATTATGCGCTCGCTGCGCGAAGCGATGGCTTCGGCCCACGGTTGCGTTTTATTGCCCGTCCACACTCTGCCGTTGACGAGAGCGAGATCGGCAGGCGCGGTTTGCGAAGATTTTTCTGCGAGTTTTTCAGACACGAAACGGATAATATCGGGTCGGTTTGCATTGTCAACCGTGAAGGTGGACGCGCCGAATTTTTCAACCGTCGAGGTGATAGTGTCGCGAACCATTCGTTCGAGGCTTTCGGATTTCGCGAACACCGGCTTCGATGTCTGCCCGCTTGCGAGCGAGGCGAGCAGCGTTGAAAGCATGGCCAGTATGGTCAGGCACCAGCGAAATGATTTGAGAGAATGCACTGTCGGCCTCCGAAGAGATGAATAATTTGAAATTCCTTTTGACTGAAACCGGGGCAAGCATTCTAATCGCCCAGTTATCAGAGGGAAAAGAGGCTTTCATTAACACCTCGATTCATCGAGGTGGGCAGAGGCGCGACTCTCTTCCCAACGGTTTCAACCGTTTTCAGCGGAAAACCGTTGAAACGGTTAAAGCCACTGGAGCATCGCTATTCACCCCGCTGAAGCAGGGTGTTAATGAGATGGAGATGCTCATTTTTTTCTCGTCATAACTGACACATTACCACTCCACCCCAAAATGGTTTTGCGCCGATTACTGCTTTTTGCTCTGCCACAGTTTTTCCACCGCCCGCGCGATCTCGGCGCGGCTTGCGGCTCCTTCGAGAATAACTACATCCGCTCCGCGCATCTCTATCGCAACAAGCCCTTCCGCTGTATTGAAGACGACTCGGCTCGCGCTCGATTCCGCCGCATCTGTTTTGTATCGCTTTTGTGTTCGTTGGGAATAGGCTGTGAAAAATTCTTTTGCGTCCCGCTCGCTGTCCCACGTCGTGTAGATCGCGATCATCAATGCGCCTGTGCGCGAATTTTCATAAAGCGCATAACGGTCTCCGCCCCAGCCTGCGGCGGCGGACTGTGCGCGATCTTTGCCGATGAATTCCGCAAGCAACACCTGATAGCCGAACTCGCCGTTCACATCCGCGTCAACCTGCTTCCAGTCTCGTTCTGAGAGGCTGGGAATCTCGATCTTCACCGGCTTGTCGAAAAGAAGATAGCGATCAGGATGAATAATCTGCTCGGAGGACGCGGGCAGGCGGGTGTATGCGAGGTTGAGATCGGCCATCGGGCGATTCTTCATGATCGTATGCACGAAGCTTGCGCCATAAGAATACGGAAACTGAAGGCTTTCGCGCAGTACGGCGGGCGCTCCGGCAAGCACAGGGTACTTCGACGCATCGGCGTCCGAATCAGCCTTTAGCATGTCGATGAGCGCGCCTAAAATTCTCGTATCGACGGCGCGGCCCTGCTGATCGAAAACATATCTGTACATCACCACTGTGGCGTCGCCTTCGATGAGCGCGTGCGCGGCCAGTTCCGCATCAGAATCGCCTTTGGGCCATTTCTCGAATCTCCGAAGATTGAAATGCTGATCCTGCAATGCGTGAACAAGCTCGTGAGCTATGACTATTTTCTGCTCTGCTATGGGCAGCCACGCCGCAAGATAAAACTCCTGCGTTTTGGGCTGATAAAACCCGGCTACCTGCTCGCGAAGAAGGCGGACATAATAATCGCGCAGCGCGAAATCCGCGTCTATCAACCCCAACTTGACGAGAGCTTTTCTCGACGCCTCGAATTCTTCGGGCGTGTTGCTTTCGTTTAGATCGCGCATGACTGCGCTTTCAATCTCGTCTCTGGTCTTGAGGCCGCGTTTGACGGGCTGTTTGACTTCAAGCCCGCGAATCCGGCTCACGCTTTGGAGAACTTCATCAGTGGCGCGGAGCGCGGCATCCGGCGCGACTACCTGACCCGCGGCGATGAGCGCAAGCGCGACGAGGAGCGAAACAAGAGTTGTGATTTTTCTCGGCATCGAAAAGACCTTCCGGCGAAAAAATGATTTTGAAGGATTGTCCACTGGCCCGTCGGGTTTGTCAAATTTTCGACTTTTTTCTCTTGGTGAGCCGGAAGCTACAGGGTAGGATTATTCGAGCCTGCGCTTCTTTTTTAGCTCAACCGCCAGGCTTGAGACTCGACTATGGCTTCTTTTCCCGATGTGGAGGTTTTACATCCTGAAAGCGAACAGACCGTGTCTGTGCTTCTGGTAAGCCTGCACGAAAACTGGATCGAGTCGATTCAATCGCTGACAGGGGCAGACATGCGCTGTGCGGCTGATGGATTCGCTTCGGCAATCGAAGCGATTCGCCGCTCGCCGCCCGATCTCATCGTCAGCGATCTCGCGCTTTCCGACATAACCTGTTCGGAATTCTGCCGTCGCCTCAAAGCGGAGATGGGAACCGCTGACATTCCGATTCTGGTTGTGAGCGCGCTCAACATCGATGATCCGGCAGCCCTTGAAGTGATAGAGGCGGGCGCAGACGATTATTTTCGCATCAACGCTCCGGCGATACTGGCCCGAAAAAGAATAGAACGACTCCTGACCCAATCGCGCGACCGTCGCCGACACCGTCAGGTGGAGTCGCGCTTCCAGACCCTGATCGAATCTCTGCCCGAAATAGTTTACATGGCTGAAGCGCGCCCTCCCTATCGGACTGTTTACCTCAGCCCGCAGGCGCGGACGCTCGGTTATTCGCTCGAAGACCGCCGAGGCGCGCCGAATCTATGGAGCGATATCATTCACCCTGAAGACCGCAAGCGAGTGTTGAGCGAAATACAATCGGCGCAGAAAAGGAAAGACCGCTTCGAAATCGAATACCGCGTCATTGCGCGGGATGGATCGGTGCTGTGGATTCACGACCGGGGGTCGCTTCTTCTCAGCGAAGAAGGGGAACCGGTCTGCTGGCAGGGATTGCTTGCCGACATCACCGAGCGCAGGCGCGGGGAAGAAAAACTGCGACGCAGCGAGGAACGCTATCGCGCCTTCGTCGAGCAAAGCTCTGAAGCTATATGGTGCTTCGAGTATGAAAAACCGCTTTCGGCCAGACTCTCCGAAGAGGAGCAGATCGAACATGCATACCAGTATGCTTATCTTGCGGAGTGCAATGATGCGATGGCGCGAATGTACGGGTTGAGCCGCGCGGATGAAATAATCGGAGCGAGGCTCAAGGATATGCTTATACCGTCAGACCCTCGGAACATAGAATACCTGCGCGCGTTCATCCGTTCGGGCTATCGCCTGCTCAACGCCGAGACGCGCGAAGCGGACAAGGAGGGCAAGATAAGATATTTCCTCAACAATCTGGTAGGGGTCATCGAAAACGGCTTTGTGGCTCGCGCCTGGGGATTGCAGCGCGATGTCACCGAAAGCCGTCAGATGGAGGAAGCTCTGCGCGACAGCGAGCGAAGATTCCGCCTGCTGATCGAAAGCTCTTCCGATATCATCACGATAGTGACCGGCGATGGAATCATCCGCTATGAAAGCCCTTCAATCGAGCGAGTGCTGGGATACAAGCCTGAGGATCTGATAGAAAAAAGCGGCCTGGATATGATTCACCCGGACGATGTTCACAAGGTCGTAGAAGCGCTTGAGAGCCGGTTTCCTGTTCAGTATTTCAGCTACCCAATGGAATTCAAGGTTCGGCACAAAAACGGCTCCTGGCGCCACATCGAAGCCGTGGGTACGAATCTCATAGATGACCCGGTCATTGCCGGAATAGTCGTCAACTCCCGCGACATCACTGATCGCAGGGAAGCAGAAGATGCGCTTCGACTCGCTCAGTTCACCATCGATAGCGCCCCGGACAGCATCATTTATTTAGGAGCCGACGGGAGCATCCTGTTTGTGAATGACGCAGCTTGCCGCACTGTAGGTTATTCGAGAGAAGAACTTCTCGGAATGAAAGCCTGGGATGTTGACATAACCTGTTTTCCTGAAGAATGGCCCCGCATCTGGAAAGATTTCAAGGCGAGTGACCTTGCAACGTTGCAAACGCGCTATCGGACCAAAGACGGGCACATAATGCCGATAGAAATCAGCCGCTTTTTTCTGGAGTTCAGCGGCAGGGAATATATGTGCGCGTTTGCGCGCGATATCACCGAGCGCAAACAGATGGAGGCGGCCCTCAGACGTTCCGAACGCGATTACCGGAATCTGTTCGAAAACGCCAACGATTCGATCCTCATCTTCGAGACCGAAACTGAAATCATACTGGAAGCCAACAGGAAAGCCTGCGAGACCTACGGATTTACGCGCGAAGAGTTCATCGGCATGAGCTTGAAACTGCTCACGAAGGATGTGAAGAGGGGCGAGCAGAAGATTCGTGAAACGATGGAGACGGGCAAAGCAAAGAATTTCGAGACCATCCACTTTCGCAAGAACGGGACGCCAATAAACATACTAGGGGGCGGCTCGCTTATAGAGTATGGAGGCAAGCCTGCCCTGATGACGATAGCCCGCGATATCACCGACGTGAAGAAGTTGCAGCAGCAGCTTATTCAGGCCGACAAGCTGGCCGCCCTTGGGCAGATGATCGCGGGCGTAGCTCACGAACTCAACAACCCGCTCACGTCGGTCATCGGATTCACTCAGTTGATACTGCTGAATTTGTCGCTCGATGAGCAGATACGCGAGAATCTCGAAATAGTCCGCCACGAAGCCGAGCGCACGAGAAGGATCGTTCAAAACCTGCTTTCGTTTTCCCGCCAGCACAAACCGTCGCGGACGGAAATCGACATAAATGAACTTCTCGACAACACGCTCGACCTCCGCACTTATGAAATGAGCGTCAATAATATCTCGGTGCATAGAAACTATGGTCTGCTGCCGAACGTGATGGCCGATGAACATCAGATGCAACAGGCATTTTTGAACATAATCATCAACGCCGAACATGCCATGCACTCGCAACACCTCGGCGGCACTCTCACCCTGACGACCCGCTTCGAAAAGAGCGCATCGGGCAACACAGTTAAGATCATAATCGAGGATGACGGGCCGGGTATAACGACTGAAAATCTGGATCGTCTGTTCGATCCGTTCTTCACGACCAAGCCTATAGGAAAAGGAACAGGTCTGGGGTTATCGATCAGCTACGGCATAATCAAAGAGCATGGAGGCTCTATCCATGCGGAAAGCCAGTCGGGACAGGGCGCACGGTTCATAATCGAACTGCCAATGAGGCCGGCCTGATAAGGAGAGGCATTCATCAGATTTTTCTGCTGCCTGTCATTTGCCGTCATTCAACTATTTCCTTCACTCTTCCCACCTGGCCGCTTTCAAGGCGAACCTTTATCCCATGCGGGTGATTAGTTGAGCGCGTCAAAATCTCCTTGACGATGCCGCGCGTCCGCCTCCCGCTGCGTTGATCCTGTTTCAACACTATATCAACCGTGATTCCCGGTTTTATATTTTCTCTGTTCTGGCCGTTCATGATCTCCTCTGGCAAACAGTTTTCAGTTTTNNGAACTGAATGACTCCTGCGAAGTGGCGCAAGACGAGTTTGCGTGGGCCACGATTTTCGCACTTTCAGGACGCGCAATCTAACACGAAGGACATGAAGTAGCGCCTGCTATCTCGACGCTCTACGGAATATGAAAAATGCAATGACAAAAACTGCCGGGAGCGCCAACACCAGAACGCTGACGAATCTTTGGCTGATGCCGCCAGCGTATGCGCCAATTCCACTATCGCTACTCCCAGACGTAGACGCAACCAGCGCAATCAATAAAGCGGCGATAGCAATTGCAATCGTAATGAGTGAAGCCGCCATGAAAGATTTCAATGTCTTCCGGTTTGACATTTCTGCCTTTCTCACTCTGCTGGAACACCCTCGCCGCCGGATGATACTATTCAGAGTTGCTGGTCTGGCCAGAACGATCTTAGAGCTTATACCTATGCGAGCGCACATTGTAACATTCGGCTGTCAGATGAACGAATACGACACGCACGCCATTCAGTCGGAGCTTGCGGGCATAGGTTATTCGTTCACGGAAGACTATCGACAGGCCGATCTCGTGCTTGTCAACACCTGCGCTGTTCGCGGCAAGCCCGTCGAAAAGGTTCAATCGCTGCTCGGCGAATTGAGAAAAGAAAAACGCCGCAGACCGCTGACGCTCGGCCTTATGGGATGCCTCGCGCAACTCCCCGAAGGCCGACGCATGGGGAAAAAATTCGGCGTCGATATAATGCTTGGCCCCGGAGCCATCACCGAAATCGTGCCTGCAATCGAACGCGGAAAGTTCCAGTCATTCGAGTTCAAACGCGAGCTTCAGTTTTATTCGCCGCCTCCGCCCGTGGGCGCTGTGACGGCGAATCTCACCATCATGCGCGGATGCAATCATTGCTGCACCTACTGCATCGTGCCGATGACTCGCGGCCCGGAAGTCTCGCGCCCCTCCCAGGACATAATCCGCGAAGCCAGTGCTTTGAAAGAATCGGGCGTCGTTGAAGTCACTCTGCTCGGCCAGAACGTAAATTCTTATGGGTTGGAGCCGGGGACAGGCGCGCGTCGCGCATTGATGTCGGGCTATCCGTCTTTCGCTGGGCTGCTTAGAATGGTCGGGCGAGTGGGGATTCCTCGCGTCAGGTTCGTCACATCGCACCCCGTAAATTTCGATGACGAGATAATCGAAGCCATAGCCGATACTCCCGCAGTATGTCGATACATTCACCTGCCCGTGCAGTCGGGATCGAATCGGGTACTCAAGCGCATGGCCCGTGAGTACACGCGCGAATTTTATCTCGACCGCATAAATAAAATTCGCCGCCTTCTGCCCGATGCGACTATCTCGACCGATATCATCGCGGGCTTTGCGGGCGAGACTGAAGAGGACTTCGAGGAAACGCTCTCGCTTTACCGAGAGGTGCGCTACGACGCGGCTTATATGTTCATTTACTCGGAGCGCGAGGGGACGCCTGCCGAGCGGCATTTCCCGGACATGGATCGCGCAGTGAAGACCGAGCGGCTCGGTCGTCTGCTCGAACTCTCAAAAGAGATTTCACTTGAGCGAAATCGCCAATGGGTTGGGCGCGAAGTCGAAGTTCTGGTCAACGGCCCGACTGAAGAATCGGGTTTCGTTCAGGGCCACACGCGCGGCAATCACGTTACGGTAATCGAAGGCGACCTCAAGCCGGGGATACATCGAGCGAAGGTCATTCACGCCACGCCGAATCGTTTGTACTGCGCGAAGGAATCGGGCGACCTGAAGATAACTTCAGCTATCAATTCCGAGGGAATCGTAAAACTCACTTCCAATCTATCGAGCTAGAAACGCGATCAGGTTTTGTGCGCCGGTCTTTTGGATTTTTCATCCGGCAATTCGCTCAGGATCGCCTTCGCCCGATCAAGCGCGTCATAAATATTATCCGCGATGTTTTCTTCTCCGAGGCGACCAAGGAAACCTGACTGCCGCATCGCCGCAACCGGTTGAGAAGCGACAGCCGAGAGCATCAACGTCGCGCCTCGCTTACGTGTGCCTGCAAGCAACTCTTCCATTATCTGAAGCCCCGTCGCGTCAATCGCAACAACGTGACGCATACGAATGATCAGGATTTTCGGACTCTTCTCGACTCTGAGCATCGCGTCCTTGAATCGCTCTATCACCCCGAAAAAGAGCGAGCCGTAAATCTCGAAGACCTCAACTCCATGCGGCACTTCCAGTTTCGATATATCTCTCGCTTCGCTTTCATCCCGCTCTCCGAGGCTGGCCGTTATGAGATTGATCTGAGTTTCATCCGACATTCGCTGAAGAAACAGGAAAGCGGCCATCAGCACGCCGACCTGAATGGCGACTGTCAGATCGATCAACACTGTCAGCGAAAAAGTCACAACCAGGACTGCAATGTCGCTCTTTGGAGAGCGGAACAAATTGATGAAGGCGTGCCACTCGCTCATGTTGTAAGCTACGACGATGAGTGTCGCCGCAAGCGTGGTCATAGGAATCAGCGCGGCCCACTTGCCGAAAAACAGAAGTATCAACGTGAGAGTTATCGAGTGGATTATGGCCGCGACAGGCGTGCGACCGCCGCTCTTGATATTGGTGGCGGTGCGCGCGATTGCGCCCGTTGCCGGGATGCCTCCGAACAGGATCGAAGCGATGTTGCCTGCTCCCTGCGCTATCAGTTCCATATTGGAGCGGTGGCGCGTGCCGAGCATTCCATCGGCCACGACCGCCGCAAGGAGGGATTCGAGCGCGGCCAAGAGCGCGATGGTGACAGCAGGAGAAAACATCTCCTGAACGAGTTGCCAGCTTACAACGGGTATGTGCGGAGCGGGGAAGTGACCGGGTACGCTGCCGAATCGAGAGCCGATTGTCTCGACCGGGAGATGAAGAACCTGAACCATCGCCGTCATCGCGACTATGGCGACCAGCGGGCCGGGAATTCTATGGGTGATGCGCGGCCAGAGTAGGATGATCAGAAGAGAGAGCGCGCCGACGGCGAGCGCGTGAGGACTGAAAGTCATTGCGTACTGCTCGTAAGCGATCCATTTCCCGATGAACTCAGCAGGAACTTTATCAATTTGCAATCCGGCGAAGTCGCGGATTTGCGAAGAAAAAATTATCAGCGCGATGCCACTCGTAAATCCTACGGTCACCGGATAGGGAATGAATTTCAAAAGCGCGCCCATCTTCGCCAGCCCCATCAGAACGAGGATCACGCCTGCGATGAGAGTGGCGACGGCAAGCCCCGCGTAGCCGTGTTGCTGAACGATGCCGTAGATGATGACTATGAAGGCTCCCGTAGGGCCGCTGATCTGCGCGCGGCTCCCTCCCAAAACTGCGATCACGAATCCGCCGATGATGGCCGTGTAAAGCCCCTGCTCAGGTTTTACGCCCGACGCGATGGCGAATGCGATGGCCAGTGGGAGGGCCACGACTCCGACCGTAAGGCCCGCGGCCAGGTCTGAGAAGAACTGTTTTTTTGAATATCCTTCGCGAAAAATAGCGATGAGCTTGGGTTCCAGCCGCGTGTGCATAAAGGGTGATGATCGTTTATCGCTGAGAGACTGTCAACAATCGATGGCTTTCTCTTCCACGACGATAGCCCTGAGGTTATATTCTCAGCGGGAGGGAGAGCGATGAAAATACAAACTTTCAGCATCCTGACGGGAAGCGAAGCCTGCAATGCGCGGTGTCCTTTCTGCGTGTCGAAGATGACGCCGCCGCACGGCATCGAGTTGAAAGAACCTCAAGTCAACTGGCGCAACTTCCGAAAGGCGTGCCTGTTCGCCCGTCAGTCGGGAGTCACGACGGCGATGCTCACAGGCAAAGGCGAGCCGACGCTCTTTCCCGCGCAGATGACGAAATATCTTCAGGCGATGGCCGATCTCGAATTTCCTTTCATAGAACTTCAGACAAACGGCATTCACATTTATGAAAAATGGGAACAGTACGACGAGCATCTTTCCGAGTGGTACGAGTTGGGGCTGACGACGGTGATAATTTCCGTCGTCCATTTCGACGCGGAGCGCAATCGCGAAATTTATCTCCCGCACCGCGAGCGTTACATCGATCTTCCCTGTTTGCTCCATCGCCTGCACGACAAGGGCTTTTCTGTAAGACTCGGTTGCATCGCGCTAAACGGCTATATCGATAGCGGCGGGAAACTGGAAGAGATGATCCGCTTTGCGCGCGAGCATCGAGTGGAGCAGTTGACCATTCGCCCGGTCAACGCGCCGCAGGACACGAGAGACGCGGACGTTTTCAACTGGACGAAAGAGCATTTCCTGACGAGCTATCAATTCGAGAGCCTGAAGAATTATCTCAGGCTCAACGGCACGGAGTTGATGCGGCTGGTTCACGACGCGATCGTTTACGATGTGCGCGGGCAGAATGTGTGTTTGACGAATTGCCTGACGCTCGACCCTGACGGCAAAGATATTCGCCAGTTGATATTTTTCCCCGACGGGCATCTCCGTTACGACTGGCAATACGAAGGCGCGATTTTGTTGTAACGATAGGACTGTGAGAAAGATTGATAGCGGATTGAGCGACTCTGCCTTCGAACGCCTCTACGATAAGGTTAAACCCGTTCGATGATAGTCACCGTGCGATCATAATAATCAATTGTGAGACAGCAGTTCTTCATCATCTGGCCTCCCATGATAGCTTCGGTGATGTCAGGGCTTATGGCGACCGGCACTTTGGTTAGCTGGCCGAGCCAATCGATCTCCAGCGAATAGGCAGGGGCGGAGAATATCTGCCATGTTGCAGTATAGAATTCCTCGAAGCCTTCGAATCGAAGAGCCAGCCCGACGGCTAATGAATCTGGAAGAATCAGGCTTCCGGCGAATCCGGTATCGACAAGGATTTCGATTGCGCCCGCGCCGAGGTCGAGCGGGGCCGGTTCATTGTTTGCGTTGAAGTAGCCGTCAATCTGCATCAGCGTCGGGGACTCATCCATCGGTGGGTGTAGAGTGCGCCAACGCGGAGAAAATAGAATGGGCCTTCATGGCCAGCGGCCCGCGCCTGTTCAGCGGCCTCGACTTCGGTTTCTCCCAAAAAGTAGCTTTCAGTTTCAGGCTCGATGGCGACGATCTTTCCCGTATGCGCAGGTTCGAGTTCAGCCGCCAGCCGGTTTCGATAAATCTCCTTCGCGCGCTCGATGAATCGCTCGATCTCTTCAGGCGGAGACTTTGGACTTACGTGTGTCATCAGCCTTTATATATCACGCGCTTGCAGGTTGAGCAAAGCATCTCTGCTACGACTGGCGATACGAAGGCGCGGTTTTGTTGTAGCGCGAGCCTCCTCTCCCGATCAGCAAAGTCGTACTGGCGACTCTCTTCATGGTGTGAGAACTGGAGCGGCTGCCTTTTGTAGCGAAGCCACGAAGATCACGAAGGCTGGATGCTGTCTCAAACGAACGACCGACTCCGGGCTATTCGCCATGCTTACCTCTGTCGAGACCTTCAATCACGGAGTAGGTTGCATCGAGACAGGCCGGGCAAAGCTTGCCACGTTCCAGGATCAAAACACAATCGGTTAGTGGAGTAGGCGTCTTGCAAAACGAGCATTCAGCAATAGAAACAACCATCACTTTTGACGGTTCTGAGTTTTCGTGAGATGCCGGGGGTGTCTTTATCATTTGTTCATCCGCAATGATTTCATTACAGATTTCAATGCACTCATTGCAGATATAAACAGCAGGTCCGGCGATCAGCTTCGACACTTCATTTTGCCCCTTACCGCAAAATGAGCATCGAAGCAGACCGTCCTTGAGTTTTTTACGGAACCTGCCTATTTGCTTTCGCTCCTCGCTCCACTCAGGTCTCGCACAGAGACGCCCACTTTGTTCGTGGGCATCCGACATCTTCTGTTCAACGCGCGCTGGCCTGCTTGAGATAATCCTGAGCTTCGCGCAACTCCGCGAGATTGCTGTCCGCCTTCTGCCATTGACGGACGAACCGGGAATAAAACTCTGCCGCTCGCTTCGCGTCTCCCTGCTGGGCGGCGGCTCGCGCCGAGCCGATTAGCGTGCGCGCGCGGTTTGGCTGACGCAGCATCGCTGTATTAAAAGATTCGGCGGCTTCTTTGGGGCGATTGGCGCGCAGAAGTATTTCGCCAAACAACTCGTGCGAAGGCTTGATGAGCGAAGGCGGCCCGGAGGGAGGAGCCATTTCGTTTTCGAGCGCAGTGGCCCGCTTCATCATCTCGATAGCTTCCTCGTGATTGCCTTTCATCGAAGCCGCGACAGCCGAAATCTCAAGCCCTCGAATCTCAATCGGCTTTGTGCGATAAACATCCTTTTCACCCTCGCGCATCGCCTGAAAAGCGGCGACGCTCTTCTGGCTTTCTTCCGACATCAGTTTTGCCGCAGCAAGTCCGCGAACGAATAAGGGAAGCGTCCGACCCGCATTCGACTGGCGAGTTGTATTCGAATTGTGCGCTGAGTGATCCATCCCCGAAGAACTGCTCGATGCGGCGGCAGCAGTCGTATCGAAAAGTTTTGCCGCGAGTTCCCACTTTTCGGTTTCGACGATGAAGGTCGCCGCCATATTCGCGTAGTTGTTCGCGTAATAATTTGGCCTCATCTTGTTATCGTCCGTCGATTCAGACATCACTTTTTTCATCAATCCGAGCAACTCTTCGGCTTTCTGATAGCGGCCCTGTTGCAGGTAAACGTAAAGCAGCCAGTGGAGACTGTGATAGTCGCGATTGATGAGCGGGAGATTTTTCCTTTTCACCCATTCGTCCGAAGTCTGCCATGCCGATTCATTCGACGCGGCGGCTTCCGGCCACATTCCGAGTTGCAGAAATATGTGCGAAGGCATGTGACGAGCGTGATGAGCCGCAGGAGCTATCTCGGCGTAGCGGAAGGCTGCGGGCAGAGCGAGTATCGCATGTTCGGGATCATCGAATGCATGAATGATGTAGTGAGCCGCGCCGGGATGATTGGGATTCTTTTTGTAGACCTCCAGCGCAATCGCGCCCGCTTTGGCCTGATTGCGGAATCCTTTGTCTTCGGGCCTGACGACGCCGAGAAGCGAGAGCGCGTAAAACGAAGCCGCTTCGAGATCGTCGGGATGAGCGAGATAAAATTTTTCCATCGCCGCAGAGTAAGCTGCATCGCGCGCTCGCTTGTCGCCCTCTCCGTAGAGCGTCTTGACCGCTTCGATGAATGCTCGTTCTTTGGCAGTGACGCGCGAAGTGTCTTTGAGATTTTCGATAACTTTTCTGGCGGCTGTCGCGTCCTGCTCGCTCCACAGCGGATGGTTGTGAGCCATCGCCTCGCCCCAGTATCCCATCAGGCAGTTGGGATCGGCTTTAGTCGTTTCGCGAAAAGCGTCGAGAGCTTCCTCGTACCAGAACGAATGAAGCGCAGCGAGTCCTCGGATGAAATGCTCGCGGGCTTTTTCAGTGCCGGTTATCTGAAGTTCGACCTTGCCGAGTTGCGCCTGTTGCGCGTAACTCTGATGAGCGAGACCGATTATCAAAACCGCGATCAGGGCGAGACGAGTCGAAGATTTGAGAAGCGACATTCGTTTACCTCCGGAGATGAATTATTCAAGCCGAATGATTCTATCTCTGCTCTCATGGTATAACAAGGTTTTGCTTCAGGTTGGCTTCAGTCCTGTGATAGCATAAGCGGACACGAACGGCAGTTAGAACTTATTGCGGAGGAAAAACCATGAAAAACATCAACCGCTTTATTATAAAGATACTCACTCTGCTTTTTTTCATATCCCTGTTTTCGATTGCCGCGGCGGCAAACAGCCCGACGCATGAGAAAGAAAAAATCGCACCCTCATCTGAAAAGACGGCGGATCGCGCGGCAGATGCAGGCCAGGTCGAGTCAGCCAGCATCTCCTACATCGCGTTCAACGATGCGATGAAGATCGAGCGCGCGCCGGAAATCAAATCCGTCGAACCCGTTGCTGTCGCGCTTGCCATTGTCAGGACTGTTCCTGCCGCGCCGCAGGTCAGCACCGCGCCGATGTCTGTGGGCGATAAATTTTCCTTCTTCGCCCGCTCCGCCTTTCGTCCTCCCGGCCCTTACGCTTCGGCCCTCTTCAACGGGCTTTTCAAGGAAGCCCTCGACAACAACGAGGGCAAGAAAGACACCTTCGGCGATTATCTGGCCGATTCGATGACCCGCGCGGCGAGAAGCCTTGCGTCAGGAACCACATCGAAATTTCTTGAGAAGTTCGCGCTGGCCTCTCTCTTCCGTCAGGACCCGCGCTATCATCGCTCCTACAAGGACGGCGCAGGAGCGAAACTCGGCTACGCGGTAAGCCGCATCCTTATCACTCGCGGCGACCGTGGAGGCTCTCAATTCAATGCGTCTTACCTTTTGGGCGGAGCGATGACCGCCGCGATATCGAACGTGTGGGTGAGAGAAGAACATCGCAACACCAAGGATTCCTTCATTCGATGGGGCAATCACATAGCCTTCACTGCGCTGTCGAACATCCTGAAAGAATTTCTCGGCGGACAGTAGCGGGTCAGGAATGCGGAGTGCGGAGTGCGGAATGCGGAGTAATGGGAACCTTCTTCATTCCGCATTCCGCATTCAACACTCCGCATTTTCAATCATTCCCCATCTGAGCAGAGCGCGCGAGCGCAGATCGCGCTCAAGGGCGTGACGAATTATCTGATAATTGATTTCGCCGAGTTGAGCGAGATGAGCGGCGTTTATTTTTCCGCGGGCGAAATCCGTCGGGTGCGCGCGGAATATCTGATTGATCGTGCCTCGCATAGCCCGACTGACTTCAGTTCCGCGGCCTTCGCTGCACGAGCGACATCGAGGCGCGCCTTCGACGGTCAGAAAAGCCGAATCATCCGGGGCGATTTTTTCTCCACACGTCGAGCAGTGAAACGTATCGGGGAAATAACCCGCAAGGCGGAGCGTCCAGGTTTCGAAATAACGAAGCAGCAGCGCGAGGTCATGTTTCTGCTCGATGGCTTCGAGAACGGCGGCGACCAGGCGATAGAGTTTTTCGTTGGGTTCGTTATCGGGAAGAAACTCCGTCAGGATTTCAGCCATGTAGGAAAACGCGCTGGCTGTTTCAACATCGCGCGAGGCGCTTGCGAAGTGCGAATGTAGAATCTCGCAGTTTGAAATCGAGACAAGCTCGCGGCCTTCCTTTTGAAAATAAGTGAGCGATACTTGGGTGAAAGGCTCAAGCGAAGAGCCGAAACGCGAGCGAATCTTTCGCGCGCCGTGGGCTACGCCCCTCACCTTGCCGTGATCCTTCGTGAAAAAGACGCATATCTTGTCGGCCTCAGCCAGTGAGTAAGTCCTCAACGCGAATGCTTCAGTCGTGTACAGCGGCATCAGCCGGGATTATAACAGAGTTTCAACGCGCTTCGACTCGCGCGCCATCCTCTATCTGATTCGATGGGTGAAGGATTACCCGCTCGCCTTCATCGAGTCCGCTTTCGATCTCGACCTCAAACTGGCTCCTGTGGCCGATTTCAAGGTTTCGCAGTTTCGCCGCCCCGCCTTCGATGACGAATACGCTCCACCCCTCGCCGCGCCGGAAAACCGCGCTCGATGGAATCTTCAAAACCTCTTCGCTCTCCCAGATGATGATCCTCGCTTCGACTCGATAGCCGTCTCCGAGCGGCCCCGCAGGATCGATGAAATCAGCGATGATGTTCACGCGCTGCTCTTCTATCCCAAGCGCCGAGACTTTCGTGAAAGCGGATGACTCGATTGCGCGCACTCGCGCCCTTATCGATGACTCTCCGCCCCAGCCTTCGAGCAGCACGGTCGCGCCCGTTTTTATTTTCACCGCGTCGGTCGAAAGCACATCGATTAGGACTTCGAGCCTTCCGGGATCGCCGAGTACGATGATGGGAGCCCCGGCGGCGACTACCCGCTCGCTTTTTTCGACAACTCTCAGCACGCGCCCGCTGACGGGAGATCGCAACTTGACGACGCGGCTCGACGAGCTTCGCTCCGAATCGATGGCGATCAATCCTGCTCTCGCCTCTCTCACTGCGGAAGCCGCAGCCTCGGCATTGTGCCGGGCCGCCGCCAGTTCTTTGGCTCTCATCGTCTCCGCGTCTCTGGCCTGATCGAGCGATTGCCGCGACACTATGCCGTCTCTTGCGAGAGGTTCGATTCGCTCGCGCTCGCGGCGGGCCTGTTCGTAATCAGCGCGTGCGCGCTCGACTCTTTCATCCGCCTCGCCGCTCAGTGCTTCCGCGCCATCGACTCGCGCGATGATTTCCTCGCGCGCTCGCGGATCGAGAGGAAGCGGATTGATTTCAGCCACCACCTGATCCTTCGCTACACGGTCGCCGTCGTGAAGTTCTATGCGCGTCATCCGCCCCGCGACGGGCGCGGCTATGATGAATCGGTCGTGAGCGCGCGCTTCGCCTTCTTCGTCTATGGTCACTCGCAAAGGCCCGCGAACGGCTCTCGCCGCCTCAACTGTGGCGGGCGAAGGAAGCAAAGCCATAATGATGAGCGCGACGACGCCGAGCGCGAGCGCGATGAGAATAATTCGCTTCAGAGTTTTCATTGAGATCACTCCCTTGTTTTCAGCACGACCACAAGATCGAGGTTGCGCAATCTGTGAGCGACCAGCAGCCCCGACAAAAAAGCCGCTATCGCCGTTATGCCGAAAGCGAAAAAGTAGCTTTCCGGCCTGATAACTATTGGCAGACGATAAAGCTCCGATTCGGTCAGCCATACGAGCAATGCGCAGATGGCATATCCGAGCGCGAAGCCGAACGGAATGGCTGCGAGCGTGAGCGCGGCCTGCTCGCCGAGCAGCATCACGGTGATTTCTCCTCTGGTGAATCCGATCACGCGAAGGCTTGCAAGCTCATGTCCGCGTTCAGACAAAGCTATGCGCGCGCCGTTGTAGACGATGGCGAAGGCTATCACGCAGGCGAAAATTATCAGTATGCCGGTCGAGATGGTCAGGTTTTCAGCGACCGTTTCCAGAAAACTATCGAGCATCGCTTCGCGGATCGCCACTCCTCCGACGGCGGGCGTCCGCTTGAGAAAAGAATAAAGCGCGGGAGCCGCTTCTCTATCGACCGCCAGATACGCGCCTGAAATGGTCTCGCCTTCCCGCATCAATCGATTCAATGCTCGCAAGTCCATGTAAGCCGACAGCCCTATCATTTCATCGATCAATCCGGCAACGATCACGCTTCGCGCCTGTCGCGCGCCTTCGAGAACTTCGACCCTCACTTCATCTCCGCAATCGACGCCCAATATCTCGGCGAGTTTTGCCGTCAGCACCAGTCCTTCGGGCGGCAGATCGACCTTTCGAAGACGGCTGTCGAGAAGGCGACGAAGCTCGCCGTCGGGTTCGATCCCAAGGATGGCGACTCTGCGCGAGCGATTCTCGAAGCGCAATCGGACGGGGACGGCGCGAAAAGTTTCCGAGCGCGTCACTCCGGGGAGCCGCGCCAGATCATAGCGCGCAGATGAAGATCGCGGGTTGTTGAAAGTAACGGCCACGTCTTCGCGTTGAACGGCGCGGAACTGAACCTCTATGAGGTAATCGAGCGCGTCATAGAAATAGCGACCGACGAGAAGAATCGCCACGGCGAAGGCTATGCCTGAGATGGAGAGGATCGCCTTGACGGGCCTTCGCTCGATGTTGCGGACGATCATTCGCGCGGCGGGCGAAAATAATTTCTGAAGGCCGATCCGCTCCATCAGTCCGCGGCGAAATCGCGCGGGCGGTTCGGGCCGCATCGCTTCAGCGGGAGGAAGCGCGGCCACACGGCTGACGGCTGAGATAGCGCCGACAAAAGCCGCCGCCGCGCTTATAGCTATCGCAAGCCAAAGAACGTGCGGGCCGACGGTGAATTGGAGTTGAGGGAATCGAAAGAACTGCGAATACAGTTGCGCGAGTCCCGCGCCGAGCCACGCGCCGAGAGGGACGCCCATCGCCGTTCCCGCGAGCAGAGTGACGAGCGCGAATTTCAAATAGTGAAATCCTATCCTTTGGTTCGTATAGCCGAAGGCTTTCATCACCGCTATCTGATCGCGCTCTGTGGCGACGAGGCGAGACAAAACCATGTGAATCAAAAAAGCCGCCACCGCCAGAAAGATCGAGGGGACGAATATGCCCGTGATTTTATCCTGCGCTATTTCGTCTTCGAGGAAGCGATGCGATAGTTGATCCCTGCGACCGTAAGCGCCGAGGCAGCCGTAGCGAGCGAGCATCGAGTCGAGATGATCGATCACTTCGCGCTCGCTCGCCTGAGGGGCGAGCCTCAGCGAGAGGTCGTTGAAACCGCCCTTCATATCGAAGGCCGAGCCGAGGGCTTCGCGGCTCATCCACAGCACGCCGAAACGTCGATTATCGGGGAACACATCAGCCGCGCGGATTTCGTTCACGTATTCGGGCGAGATGGCGATGCCCGCTATCTGCAATCGCTCGCGGCGTCCGTTGATGATAGCTGTTATCGACCGGCCCGGTTCGAGGTGGTTCGCTTCGGCGAAAGCTTCGCTGATGATGACCTCGTCGCGCCTTCCTGCTTCGATCCACCTGCCGCGACGCAGGTGAAGATCGTTGAGAATGGGTTCGCGGCGTTCAGGTATGGAGACGAGCCTTCCGGTTGCAGGCTCGTCGAGGTCGGGAACGTCGAGCGTCACTTCCATCACGACGCGGGTTTCGACTGCGGCCACGCCCTCAAGGGCGGCGATTTCCGAGGCGACGGATTCGGGTGCGCGCTTGACCTGCGCGAAGATATCGCTGAAGCGATAGCGGTCGTAATAACTCGACTGAGAAGCGAGAAGCGAATCGTAAGAGCTGCGCATCGTGACATAGACGGCGATGCCGCAGGCGACGACCATAGCGACGGCCAATACCTGCCCGCGCAGGCGTTTGAGATCGCGTAGGAGTTTTTTATCGAGCGCGCTCATTTCATATCACCACGACAGGTCTTCGGGTCGCGCTTTCACGGCGTTGCGATGCTCTTCGATTATTCGCCCGCTGCTGATGCGAATCACACGATCAGCCATCGCCGCTATGGACGCATTGTGAGTGATGACAGCCACTGTAGTTCCAAGCTCGCGGTTGACCCGTTCAAGGACTTCGAGCACGAGTTTGCCTGTCGAGTAATCCAGCGCGCCGGTCGGCTCGTCGCAAAGCAGCACATCGGGCCGCTTGGCTATGGCGCGGGCTATGGCGACGCGCTGCTGCTCTCCTCCGGATAGCTGCGCGGGGAAGTGATCGAGCCTGTCCTGGAGACCTACCATTTCGAGAGCTTCTTTCGGGTCTAGCGGATTGTCGGATATTTCCGTCACCAGCGCGACGTTTTCAAGCGCGGTGAGGCTGGGTATCAGGTTGTAGAACTGAAAGACGAATCCCACATGCTCGCGTCGAAAACGGGTGAGCGCGCCTTCATCGGCTGCTGTCAGGATGTGGTCGAGGTAATGAACTTCTCCGCTGGTCGGAGTGTCGAGACCTCCGAGGATATTGAGCAGCGTCGATTTGCCGCTGCCCGACGGGCCGAGGAGGACGACGAACTCGCCCGCGTAAAGATCGAGATCGACGGCGCGAAGGGCGTGAACTTCGGTTTCGCCCATGCGATAAATCTTCGACACGCGGTGGACGTGGAAGACGGCTTCATCGGATTGAATCTCGTTCACGGCAACACCTTTCATTCAATATAGGGGTGCAACAGATATGCCGGTCGAAGGCGGCCTGTTTGAAGCTGATGGTGAGAGGTTTCACCCGGAAAAAGCGAAAGTTTGCGCAATCCGACATGGCTTTTGGCAGAGATGCGCGCAACATTTTGGCCGATGTTGATTGCCTGTGTGCGGCGCGCTAAGATTCAGGCCACTGGGGTTTGATGGACGAAGGAGGAAGACACATCAGCAGCAGCGATGAAAACATGACGCCGATGCTGGAGACGCTGTTGGAGCGAATCAATGCGCTGACATCTCAGGTCGAAACGATTCGAGCGGGGATGATCCAGGGATTCCAGCAGGTAAGACGGGATATTCAATTGCTCAACAAAAAACTTGAAATCATGCACCAGGATGCGCTTCAGGTGCGCGCAGAGCAGCGATTGCTCGAAGACCGCGTCGACAAACCGGAGCGCAAACCCTCGTAACTGAAAGCGACTCGCTTTCCCGCCTGCAACAAAAACACAATAAATTTTCGAGGGGCTTTTGCAGCCGGAATTATTGACAATCTCTGCTTCGACCCATACAATGCCGCTCCGAGCAGTACCCTCCTCAGATTTCAGAAGAATTTGTTTGGACTGTCATTTAGGCAATATAGCCTCGAAAGGAGAGGGATTTGACAACGGCAGGGAATGGCAGGGTTCTTTTTGTCGCCTTCATTTTGGTTTCGCTGATAGCTCCGATAGCAAGAGCGCAGGACGGCATAGTTCGCGCGCCCGTGCAAAAGCCGCAGGCCGCCGCCGCTCGTCAGGACGTCACTCACGAAGCGGGACATCAAGCCGTCGCCGAAATCGGAGAAGTTGAGACGGTCATACCGCCCACTCTGTTGGTCATCAAGCGCAACCCGAACTCGATTTCCATACCCGCAGGCGAGCCTCGATATGAAGAGCGCGCCGCGAGTTCATCCTCAGTGAAGATAAACAGTGATTTCGGCTATCGCCGCGATCCATTCACCCGCCGCTCGAAATTTCATTCGGGGATCGATCTCAAAGCCCGCTGGGGCGACCCGATAGGAGCAAGCCACAGGGGAACGATTTCTTTCGCGGGCTGGCATCGGGGATACGGCAACCTCATCATAGTCGATCACGGAGGGGGAGTATCGACTTACTATGCTCACCTTTCGAGATTTCAGTTGAGTGTCGGAGGCAAGGTTTCTCGCGGCACGATAGTCGGATACGCAGGCAGCACGGGAAGAGCTACCTCGCCGCACCTTCACTACGAAGTGCGCCTTGAAGACAATCCCATAAATCCGCTTCAGCCGCTCGCGCTCGATCCGTCATCGCTTTTCTTCAACGACGAAAAAACTCCTGCGAAAACTCCTGAGCAACAAAACTGAATCCGCGGAGCAGGCCCGCAGCGGCCTGCTCCAACCAGCTTGCCGCTCCATTCTCCAGACAGGCATCATTGAAAAGACCGAGGGCATCACACCCTTGAAAATATCTGTCAGGAGTTGAGTGAGTCGGAATGCCTGGAAAACTGTCAGCCTCTGTCGCCGCCATTTCTCTGATCTGCCTTGCCGCGCTTGCGCAGACCAAAAACATCAAAACGGAACTGCCCGCCGATGGCCTGAAAAAAACCGCGTCGCCATTGGTCGTGGGAGAGCAGTTGAATTATGAAGTCTCGTGGGAGAGTTTCGTCGTCGCAGGCGAGCTTACGCTTGAAGTCAGGGAAAGGCGCAACTTCGACGGCATCGACGGATTTCGTGTGAGCGCGACTGCCGAATCGGTCGGGCTGGTGAAACTGCTCGGCTACAGGGTCAGGGATGTGTACGAGTCTTATATCGATGCGGCGACTCTTCAGCCTTTTCGGGCGACTAAGAACACGCGGCACAAGAACAAGAGCGAACAGGCTTCAGTCACGATTGATCATCAAAAGCGCACTGCTCAACTCGCAGACGGCAAAACGATTGAGATACCTGCGGACACTTACGATCTGGTCGGGCTTATGTGCGCCGTGCGCGGGATGGATTTAACTGTAGGGCAGACGCGAAATTTCACTCTGCTCGAAGACGGAAAACTCTACCCGCTGCAAATCACAGTTGAAGCGAAAGAGAAAATTCAATCTCGCTCGGACAAATACGATGTAGTGAGAATAACGACGAAGGCTTTGAGCGCGCGTGGATCGAAAGACCCTTATAAGCTGCGAATCTATGTGACGACCGACCATCGCCGATTGCCTGTGTTGATCACGGCCTCGCCTTCGTGGGGCGAAGTGAGAGTCGAACTCACTTCAGTCACGGGAACTGGTAAAAGGTGATGGGTGATGGGTGATGGGTGATGGGTGATGGGTGATGGGTGATGGGTGATGGGTGATGGGTGATGCCATCCCCTATCACCCATCACCCATCACCCATTTTAATATCGGAGCGACTGCGGGGACGCGGTGAATCGGATTTCATGTCGCGGCCTCTGTTTGCGCACGCCCGAACAGGCGCGACCCGCAGCCGCTCATTCCCGGTTCCTCTCTGAGGCCGCTCGCCAGTGACCCCAGCCGGGAAATTTCATTTTTCAAATTTCCTGTTTCTATCGTCCGCGCGGATGCTCTTCATGATAGTCACGATTACGAACACCAGAACAGCCAGTCCATAAGCGAGAGCCAGCGCGGCTATCAGCCACCATTCCCAGTTTGATTCCATTATCAGTGCGATCAGCATAAATTCAGGGGCGCGAGTTTCCCGTTTGAGGCGGCGTGACGCCAGGCGAGAACTTTGGCCCTGCCCTTGCGCCACGACGCCGAAACGGATGCGCGTGTTAGACCGAAACGACTCTCATCGTTCTTAGATTTGAGTACCGATCTTTCAACCGATGCTCGCACGATATAAAGGCAACGCTCGTGCCATCGGACGAGAAAAACACCGAGCCAGGAATTGCTACGAGTTAGACGAAGCTTTGAAACTGCGCGCGCAATAAACCTGCTGCTTATGTCTGAGTAATGTTGCGCCAGCCTGTTGCAGAGTCGCTTTACAGCCGCCCGTCCCGCCGCTATCCTCAAACGCGACCTGATCCGCTATGGCAAAACCTTTGATCGTCGGAGTGCATACATCAATCGCGGGCGGCATCACGCGCGCCATCTCGGAAGCAGTTGAAAAGGGCTGTGACTGTTTTCAGATATTTGCGCGCAACCCGCGAGGCTGGTCGGATCGCGCTCTCTCTCGTGAAGAGATTCGCCGTTTTCGCGATGCGCGCGAGAAAGCCGGTTTATGGCCGATGGCGATTCATTCGGTTTATCTGATAAACCTCGCGGCTCAGGATGCGGTTGTACTTGATCGTTCTCGCGCAGCATTCCGACAGGAGATCGAGCGCGGGCTTGAGCTTGGCGCGGATTATCTGGTCGTTCATCCTGGAAATCCCAAAAACGCGACGGCTGAAGCGGGCATTCACACGGCGGTCGAATCGATCAGATACGCAGCGCGCGGATTGAATATGAACGGCCTGACCATTTTGATTGAAAACACAGCCGGACAGGGATCATCGATTGGCTGCGCGTTCGATCAGGTGGCTGAGATTATAGCTGCGCTTGATGATCTTCCAGTCGCGGTATGCCTCGACACCGCACACACGTTCGCCGCGGGGTATGACATCTCGACCGAATCGGGATTCAGAGCGACTTGTCGCGCAATTGAAAGGTCATTCGGCTTTGATCGAATCAGACTGGTTCACTGCAATGATTCGAAGGCCCGGTTGGGTTCGAGAGTAGATCGCCACGAGCATATAGGGCTTGGTCATATTGGAGCCGCGGCGTTTCGTCGTTTGACGCATAACTTGAAGTTTCGCCGCATACCATTTATTTTAGAAACTCCGATCGATGAGAATCGCGGCGACTGTGGAAACCTTTCAACGATTCGCGAGATAGCGAACAGTTGAAAGGGTTTTTCGTCTTCGCATTGCAGGCAAGAGTTATGAAAGAAAAATATTTCCCGGAAGAGATCGAACAAAAATGGCAGCGGCGTTGGAGTGATGAGAAAACTTTCGAGGTCAGGGAAGACCCCGACAGAAAAAAATTCTACTGCCTCGAAATGCTGGCCTACACCTCCGGGCGCGCGCACGTCGGACACATGAGCAATTACCTCATAGGCGACGCGCTCGCCGGGTACAAACGTCTGCGCGGACTCAATGTCATCCACCCCTTCGGCTGGGATGCCTTCGGTCAGCCCGCCGAAACTGCCGCTATCAAAAACGGCATCGACCCGGAACAATTCACCCGCGATGCCATTCAGTATATGAAGGGCCAGTTGCAGCGCATGGGCTTCAGCTATGACTGGTCGCGCGAAATCGCCACCTGCGACCCCGAATACTACAAGTGGAATCAGTGGTTCTTCATTCGAATGTTCGAGCGCGGGATGCTCTATCGCAAATTGGCTCCCGTCAACTGGTGTCCGAAAGAAAATATATCTCTTTCGAATGAACAGGCAGCAAACGGCGAGTGCTGGCGCTGCGGCACGGCAGTCATTCAGAAACAGTTGATGCAATGGTTCGCGCGCATAACGGATTATGCCGATCAGTTGCTCGACTCGCTCGACTCGCTGGAAGGCAAATGGCCTGAGCGCGTAGTCACCCAGCAGCGCAACTGGATAGGCCGATCTCGCGGCGCGCACGTCGATTTTCAAATCGAGGGCGCGGAGCAGAAAATCACAGTCTTCACCACGCGCATCGATACGATATTCGGCGCAAACGCGATCATCCTCGCGCCTGAGCATCAATTGATCGAAAGCCTCATCGAAGGCCGCGACGAGCGCCAGTCCGTTTTGCAATTCGTCGAGAGAATTCGACGACAGGAACGCACGGGCCGCACCGTCGAGAGCCTCGAAAAAGAAGGCATCTTCACCGGCTCTTATGCGATCAATCCATTTAATGGCGAACGAATGCCTGTATGGACGGCGAACTTCGTTTTGATCGATTACGGGACGGGCGCAGTGATGAGCGTGCCTGCGGGCGACGAGCGCGACTTCGAATTCTCGCGCAAGTACAGCTTGCCTTTTCGTCAAATCAAGTTGACTTCAGAAGGGCAGGAGATTCCGGCGGAAGAGATGGAATCTCCTAACGAAGAATGGACAGTCACCGTCAACACGGGCGAGTGGAGCGGTCTCAGTTCAGAAGAAGCCAACACGAGGATGACTGCTTATGCCGAAGAAAAAGGTTTCGGTCGCGGCGCGATCACTTACAAATTGAGAGACTGGGGAATCTCGCGTCAGCGTTACTGGGGGACGCCCGTTCCTATGATTCACTGCGCCGAGTGCGGAATAGTTCCCGTGCCTGATGACGAGTTGCCTGTCGTGTTGCCAAAGGGAGTGAATCTGGCGGTCGAAGGCGGATCGCCGCTCGATCACGTGCCTGAGTTTGTCAACGTCGTTTGCCCCAAATGCAAAGGCGCGGCCCGTCGCGATACCGATACGATGGACACTTTCGTCGATTCGAACTGGTATTACTTTCGCTACTGCGATCCGCATAATGACGAGAAGCCGTTCGATTCTGACATCGTTCATTACTGGCTGCCCGTCGATCAGTACATTGGCGGAATAGAGCACGCCGTTTTGCATTTGATCTACACCCGCTACTGGACAAAGGTGATGCGCGATTTTGGACTCGTCGAATTCGATGAGCCGGTCGCGCGATTGCTCACGCAGGGAATGGTATGCAAGGAGACTTATCGCTGTCGCCCGACTTTCGAAATAACCAGTGAGGTTTTAACCAGCTTGAAAGCGGATGGAGCAGGCGAAGAGATTTTGAGCAAACTCCATAGCCTCGCGGGTCAAAAGATTTTGGGCGAAGATGAGTTTTCAATCGCGGTGAAGAAAGCCATCGGCTCTGCGCGCTTCGACGAGTTGAAGACGAAGATACTCGACCGCGCGAAAGCGGCGATTGAGTATCACGACTGGCTCTTCCCCGAAGAAGTCACCGACGAAAAGACGTGCAAATTCTGCGGCAACGTGGTCGAAGTGGGCCGCGTCGAGAAGATGTCTAAATCGCGCAAGAACGCCGTCGACCCCATCGAGATGATCCGAATTCACGGCGCGGACGCGCTTCGCGTATTCGTGCTGTTTGCCGGACCGCCCGAAAAGGACAAGGAATGGTCTGATGCCGGTTTCGAAGGCGCGGCGAGATACTTGCAAAGAGTGTGGCGCATCGCTTACAAGTGGCACTCTCGCTTAGTGGATGTAAGCGCAGCGGATTTCCCATTGATGAGCGAGATGGGGGATTATCAACGTCGATTGCGTCGTCGCGCGCATCAGATCATCCGCTCGATCACGGAGAACTTCGAAGAGCGTTTACACCTCAACACCTGCATCTCATCGTTGATGGAGTTGACCAACGAGATTTACCTCTTCGATCAAGCCGTCGATAAAAACGGCTCTCAGACAGATGTGGACGCGAAACTCGCTCGCGAAGCATTCGAGGCTTTGATTCGAATGCTTGCGCCGTTCGCTCCTCACATCTCGGAAGAGTTGTGGGAAACGCTCGGCCACGCGGAGAGCATCACGCGGGCCGAATGGCCGACGTTTAGCGACGAGCTTGCGCGCGATGAAGCGATGGAAATCGCCGTGCAGGTCAACGGCAAGTTGCGAACCCGCATATTCGCCTCTCCCGACGCAAGTGAGGATCATTTGAGAGAGTCTGCGCTCAAGGATGAAAAAGTGCAGGCGGCAGCCGCAGGGCGCAACATAGTGAAGGTTATCGTAGTGCCGCGCAAGCTGGTCAACGTGGTTATCAAATGAATTGACGGATGGCGCGGAGAGTTACGGGTTTGAAATGACTGTTCGAGCCGTTCGCTTCAGTCCCACTCAACCGCAAACTCGCAGCAGTCGTCACCTTTCGATGAGCATTTCTGGTGGACGCAGATTACGTTTTGCCTTCCTATCAACTCCTGCTGCCGGATTATAAAGGCTCCGAGAGACCGGCATTGTCCAGAGGTCGGCTTGCCTTCGAGGTAATAGTAGCGGCTCACAGAGGAAGTAGGCCCTGTCGATTCGGATACGCACTTGCGCAAGTCCCGGAACAGAATATCGTCAAACCAGTCGGTGGATTTATTCTTGCCAGCCCCCCCGGCGAGCACCGTGCGATAAATCTTCGTGTAAACATGGTCAGCCATATAACGCCCCAGTTCTGATGCCAGGTCTTTGTCTGTTGGCGCAGCGAGAATTTTTGTGAGGCGGCCCATTACCTGCTGCATCTCAATCGGGTACCAGGTTGAATCGAGTATCGGGGAGAGTAGATGAATCCGGTCGTTCGAATCAAGCAACTGGATTGCGCTCATAAGCCTGTCTTCTCCGTAGCGTTCCTTGAGAAAGCTCTTCCAGGCATTGATCAAAGTCCCTTTTACCTGGGCCATAATTTTCTCCTACGAGGTTTGGCTCTTTGAATAGTCTTCGGCTATTGCGCTTCCTGGGGAAAGAACCCCCTTCCGGTCGTGCGTGATTGACATAGAGGCAGTTTGGGTGATCAGATCATAAACCGCGCCGATAGCGGATTCAACAGTTGATTCTGACAGGCTGATCGAAGCAGTAATCAGACGGGCGCTGGCTTTTTTTCATTTCGGCTCAGGCGCGATGCCGTGCGACAACCAGCAAACTCAGTTTTCCCACTCCATAAGAAACTCGCAGCAGTCGTCACCTTTCGATAGGCATTTCCGGTGGACACAGGTTACGTTTTGCCTTCCTCTTAACTCTGACATACGTATTAAAAAGGCTTTGAGAGACCGGCATTGTCCCGGCGTCGGCTTGCCTTCGAGGTAATAATACCGGGTCACGGAGGAAGTAGGCCCGGTCGATTCGGATACGCACTTGCGCAAGTCCTGGAACAGAACATAGTCAAACCAGCCAAAGGCTTTTTTCTTGCCAGCGTCCTGGTCGATCACTGTAGGATAAATTTTCGTAAAAACGTAGTCAGCCGTATAACGCCCCAGTTCCGATGCCAGGTCTTTGTCCGCTGGCGTGGCAAGAGCCTTTGTAAGGCGGCCCATCGCCTCCTGCACCTCCATCGAATACCAGCTTGAATCGCGTGTCGGCGACAGCAGATGCAGGCGGTCGTCTGCATCGAGAGACTGAACCGCGCTGGCGACTTTTTCCTCTCCGTAGCGATCTTTGAGGAAGCTCCTCCAAGCCTCGATCAAAGTTCCTTTTACCTGGGCCATGAGTATCTCCTGTCAAATGCATCTCCTTGGAAAATTCTCCCAAGTTTAAGTGCGCGTTGGGCGCGAAGAAATCTCATCCTCTCTTTCAGTGGAAACATCGCCGAGCGATTCGGTTCCTTCCGCGCCTCCTTGACTGAGGGGTTGCCTGGGCAGTCCGATCATAAACTGTGATGAAAACAGATTCAACGGTTATCTCTTCTGTTGTTGTAGCAAAATAGTTTATCGTTTCTGTTGCCTTCGATCATATTTTCCGGCATTATGTGGCCGTAAACAGCAACAGGTTTTCAAAAGCGTTTGCATTGCGGTCGCTCCCCTTCCTCACCTCGAACAGGGCCGCTTGAATCCTCACACGAACCACTCTCGCCCCTACAAAATTTGATCTTTGCTACAGGCGCAGAAGCCTCTCCCTTCTGACTTCTGACTTCTCGATTCGGAGGCAGCTTATGGCATTCACCTACGACGACGCTGCGCACCTTATGCGGCGGATGGCTTTCGGCGGCAGCCAGAGCGATATCAACAACCTCATCGGGCGTGGCCGCGACGGAGCCGTCGATTACCTTATCAATTACAACCAGATTGATGATGCCGATTTCGATAATCTGATGGATGAGAGCTTCGATCTTTCAGACCCGCGCGATGGCGACAAGTTCAATCGCGGCGAAATCACCCGCTGGTGGACTACTCTGATGATGCTCGGCCCCCGCCAGTTCGAAGAAAAGATGACTCTCTTCTGGCATAACCACTTCGCAACCTCCAACTCCAAAGTCGAAGACGCGCTGATGTACATTCAGAACCGCACGCTGCGCAAACACGCGCTCGACCGGTTCGACACTCTGCTCTCGAAAATCGCCAAAGACCCGGCTATGCTCGTTTGGCTCGATGGAGTGACGAACGTCGCCGATGCTCCGAACGAGAACTTCGCCCGCGAGCTTATGGAATTGTTCACCATGGGCATCACCGATCCCGTCACCAGTCAGCGCAACTACACCGAACGGGACGTGCAGGAGGTAGCGCGCGCCTTCACGGGATGGAACTTCTCATCGCCTGACGAAGAGGAGTCCAACCCGTTCAATTACCAATTCGAATTCAACGAGGATCAGCACGACTTCAGACCCAAGACGGTGTTCGGGCAGACGGCCAATTACGACGGCGAAGATATAATTCAGATCATCGCCGCCCGACGCGAGACGGCTCGCTTTCTGGTGAAGAAATTTTTCGAATTCTTCGTCTATCCGCTTACGGACAGTTCCGCAGACCGCGCCACCATCGATAAATTCGCTGACGTGTATATGAGGCGCGATCATTCGATCAAAGAGCTTGCCCGCGCCATCTTTTCATCGGACGAATTCTTCAGCCAGCGCGCGCGGTTCGCTCTCATCAAGCAGCCTCTCGAACTGGTCATCGGCGCGGCCCGCATGATCGAAGCGAGGTTCACGCCGGGAACTTACGACAATCACGAGCCTGCGCACATACTCTGGTACGCAGCGGCGGCGCTCGGTCAGGACATCTTTAATCCCCCCGACGTGTCGGGGTGGAATCTTAATTTGGGCTGGCTCAACACGGCGCTGATGCTCAACCGTTTCAACTATGCCGCGTTTCTAGCCGCAAATCGCCCTGAACACGACGAGCCGGGACTTCACCTTACTTTGAGCAGGCTCAAAAAACTGACAAAGAAAGATGCCAAAAAAACAGTGAAAAAATTCCTGACCCTTATGGGACCGCTCAACGTGGATTCGGCGACGAATGATTCGCTAATCGCTTATCTTGAAACCGACTCGCAGGGAAACCCCGTCGAGTTCAGGAAGACGAACGAGGTGATCGACAAAAAGGTGCGCGGACTCGTTCATTTGATTATGTGCCTGGCTGAATTCCAGGTGAATTGAAAGGAGAAAACCATGAAAACGACGAGAAGACAATTCATCAAACTCAGCGCAGGCGCGGTCACCATCGACGTGGTGCTTCCTGACCTGCTGCTTCGCGAGGCGCAGGCGCAGTCCGAATCGAATCGCAAGCTGGTCATCATTCAGTTCGAGGGCGGAAACGACGGACTCAACACCATCGTCCCCTACACGGACGCGGAATACTATCGCATCCGTCCGAGGCTGGCTCTGCGCGAAAGCGAGCTTCAAACTCCCGCCGGACAGTCGACCATACTGACCGACAAGCTCGCCCTGCATCCCTCGATGATCGATATCAAGCGACTCTACGATCAGGGCAAGGTGGCGATAGCTCTTGGAGCAGGTTATCCCGATTCGACGCTTTCGCACTTCGAGGCGATGGAGGTGTGGCAGACCGCCGACCCGACGGGGCTTTCGCGCACCGGCTGGCTGGGCAAGTATGCCGAGGTCGGGCTTGTCTCCACTCAGGGGCTTCCTGCCGCTTCGTTCGGCGGAGAATTGCCGAGAGCGTTTTATTCAAGCCGCGTGGTTATCCCGAATATCAGCGATTTCTCTCTGTACACCTTTCTGACCGATCCGTACCACCCGGATGATTACGACTCTCAGTACAACACTTTCCTGCAAGCGGCCAATCGCAGGTTTTCCGCCGACGGGTTTCTTGATCCGGTCAACAGCACGATGCTGGCTTCTGTGCGGGGGGCTGAGCGCGTGCAGACAGCCGTCGAGTCTTACAACTCAACGGTCGTTTACCCTGAAGATAATCCGCTGGCGCAGGGACTCCGCATGGCGGCGCAGGTGATGATCACACTGCCCGAAGCCTTTCTGATGCACGTCAACGTGGGCGGCTTTGATACTCATTCCGATCAAATAGAAATTTCCGGCGGCTCGCCCAACCGCCGCGAGGGAGCGCACGCGACTTTGCTCGGATGGTTTTCAGAAGCGGTCAAAGCTTTCTACGACGATATGGCTGCTCACAATCTCGCCGACAAGGTGCTGATGATGCAATGGTCAGAATTCGGGCGGCGTCCTGAAGAGAACGCATCCCTGGGTACGGATCATTCTACGTCGGGACCGATGTTTATAATCGGCAACGGGGTCAAAGGCGGCGTGTACAGCCAGCATCCGAGTTTGAAAGAAAGCGACCTTGATGATGGAGGGAATCCGAAATTCCACGTCGATTTTCGCGAAGTCTACGCGACGATACTTGATCGGTGGTTGAATTTCGATTCGCGTCTCGCGCTCGGAGCGAGGTTCCCGAATGTCGGATTTTTGTGAATCGATGGACGCCCCCGTATGATCAAAAGCTCACCGCCGCAAAAGCCTTATTTCGGAGACGCACAGACGCAGGGGGTTCTTGCGCCTTCGCTCCGGGCGGCTGCGGAGGTGAATTCATCTGAGCCATATTCGTTCCCGGTCACCACAGGGACGGCCCTGCATTTCAGCCATCAACTTGCGCCAGGCAAATCGCATAAATTTTATTTGTCATCTTATCAGCGAGGGTGTATGCTCAAGGATTCAAGGGGTTTGCAATTTTCAGGACGGTAGAGATTCATAGCAATCAAGGAGGATAAAGACATGAGTGCCGCAGGAGTTTGCGCCACTGCGCCAACCAGAGCGGATGCCAGTGATTTATTGCGCGTCCGCTGCGAAGTGAACGGAGACGGACGGGAATGCCGCATCCTCGACCTCAGCCCGAACCGCGCGTTCGTCGAAAGCTTTGTTCCGCCTGTCACCGGGTCGAAAATCAATCTTCAATTCCGCCTGCCAGACGGTCATAAGGTTCTGGCTGCGGGTGTTGTCAGTTATCATCAATTCAGAGTCGGCTTCGGCGTGGATTTTACTGAACTCTCCTCACAGGACTGCGAGCGCATAAACAGATTCGTCGGCTGATCTTCTGACTAACCCTGACTCCACTGACGGGCGATCCAACATTTTTCAATAAGACCGGATAAAAAAAAGGGCGACCTTCATGGCCGCCCTTCTTTGCTTCGTTTCAAAAGAATTTCTACTTGTTGTCTTTTTCGGGCAATGCCTGAACCTGCACGTTGTTGCTCACGAGCGTCATTCCCGTAACGCGCTGAAGATCGGCTATCGCCTTGTTGTAATCGGTCAAAGCGCGCAGTTCATTGCTTCGCGCCACAGCGAAGTCGGTCTGGCGCTGAAGCACGAGGAAGTTCTGCGAAAGCCCTGCGCGGAATCGTTCCTGCTCTCCTTTGTACTGCGCGTCCGCTGCAATCACGCCTGCGCGGGCCGCCTCGAATCTCATGCGCGCAGCCTCTACAGCCTGCAATGCATTGCGCACTTCGATCTGAACATCCTGCACCATCTGACGCTGGCGCGCGTCAAGCTGTTTGGCTTCGGCAAGCGTCCGTCCATAATTGGCCTCTGCTGCGCGATTGCGCCAAGGGAAACTGATTCGCACGCCTACCTGATAAGTGCGAAAATCCTGCCCGAAGAGATTCTTGATCGACTGCCCGTACCCGCCTATGAATTGCGGATTCACCTTCTTCAGGACAGGATTGCCGTTATCGTCCAGGACAGGCTTGCCATCGTTGTCCAACTGAGGAGTGGGACTTCCCGCAAGTCCTGAGTTGGTGTAGATGCCGATGAAATCCAACTGCGGTTTAAGCTGATTCTTATAAAACTTGATGTCGATATCCTTCTGTTCGCTCTGCAGCCGGAGTTGATCGAGCTCAGGGCGATTCTTAAGAGCAAGCGCGCTCGACTCTTGAAGATTGAATGTCGCCTGCGCCAGGTCAGGCTTGTCTGTGGGAATCAGCACAGCATTCCACATTTTGTCATTCGGGTCTTTGAGTACGAGACCCTTGAGCGCATTCTCAGCCGTCGTGATGCCCTGAAGCGCTACTATCACATTGCCCTTGTTCTGCTCCAACTGCGCTTCGGTCGAGCGAAGCTCTATGGGAGCGAGCGTACCGGCTTCGACCATTTTCTGATTGTTTTCGAGTTGCTGGCGCGCGAGCCGGACGTTGTCGCGCGCGATTTTTTCGGCATCTATTGCGAAAACCAGATCCCAGTAAGCGCGCTGCACGGAATTGATTATGTTGATGACCGTCTGACGGAACTGGCTGTCTGACAGATCGAGCGATTTCTTTCCCACCTGAATCGCGCGCCGGTTCGCGTCTATCGAGAAGTTGCGCATCAACGGCTGAATAAAAGTTAAGGTGAGAGTATTGGAGTATTGCGGATTGAGGGTCGAAGCAATCGAACTCGTCTTCGTGCGCGAGTTGTCAAACTCGATGAGGTAGTTTGCGCCAGTGCGCTGAATCTGCTGAGAGGTGGTGAAGTTGTAGTAGAGCGTTTTGTTGCTGAATGCGCCCGATGTGTCAGCGCCGCTGAAGATATTAGCAGACGGCGTTATCGAATTGCGAAAGCCAGTCTCCGTTCCTGACGTGACATCGTAAAAACCATAAAGCGAGAACAGATTGTACTGAGCTATCTGCACGCTCTGACGGAACTGCTCTATGTCGAGATTGTTCTGCAATGCCAAGGCGATCACTTCCTGAAGCGTGAGCAGTTGCTTGTTGTTTTCATCGACGCCTACCCTCTGGCTCGAAACATCGGGCGAGAGAGCGAGCGGTTGAGTTATAGGATTCTGCTGAGTCTGATTCTGAGCCTTTTCAGCGGCGCTTTGCTCCGTTTCGCTCTTTTGCTGAGGAGTACGGGCGACAATTCCTTCGCGCGCATCCTGAGCGAAAACGGAAATCGGCGCGCTTAGGCCAATCGCTACCGCAAGAGAAATCGCCGCAAACCCGCGGCCCAACCTAGGAGATTTGTTTAAAACTGAGATCATAGCAATCCTCTCAAATCAGCGGCTTGTGGGAATCGGCCACTGTGTTTAATTTCGATCTGTCTACTGGCGATCAAAAGGCCAATACGACTTCTTTCCGACCTGCGTTTCATTAAATTTCAACGGTTTGAATCCTTCTGGATTCTCGCCCTCCAAGTGTACACGCTCCCGCAGACCCTCCCAACTCTATTTGGCCATAGACGCTCGATTCATCCATCAAGCTCTGTGCCAACACTTTTCTTCGATCTCAGATTTCAAGTATCAAACTTCAAATCAAGTCATTCCCTGATTTGCGAACTGTTTCGGTTCGCTCTCTCGAACCTCCCTGTCACCTGCGGTGTCCGCTATCGGGAAATTGTTTTCCCACATTCGACAAAAAAAATCGGGCAGTCGCTCATTATCCATCTCAGGCGGATAATGAGCGACTGCCCCTAATTGGCTATGCGTTTCGTCTCATTCAAAAGAGATGGCTGTGTCGGTGCCTTTTATCTCTATGCGCTTGATTGAGTACGAGCCATCGGAATTGGCCTTGAGTATGACAGCGTTTTCAGACGCAACTTTGCCCAGTTTCGTGGTCTTGTAGGGAAGCTTGACCACTTCGCGGCTGCCTTTGAGGAAAACCATCTCGCCGTCTTCGCCCTCGACGTACTTCACTGTATATGTCCCTTTTTCGAGAACCTGCCCGCCCATCTTCGCGTCAAGGTTGATAGTTATTGATCGCTTCATTTCCTTGCCCGACGCGAAGGACGCAAAGCCCAATCCCATTACGAGAACGATTGCAAGAAACAATGAACTGAGTTTTTTCATGACTGACTCCTTTCAAATCAACAAGTGAATAGTCATCGGTTGAACCCGCCATCCGATGATCATTTTCGTTTGACTCCTCTGCCTTTCAATCCCTGTCTGATGACCTCGCCGAAGCCCGGTTTCGTCGCGCCAGCGATGCCATCAGCCGTTCGCTTTCTTAACACTGCTGAAACATTTAACAGTGTTAAGCGGTTTTCGAAAAAAAATACGCCGTCAGGCCCTCGCAGGTTTCGCCGCCCCCGACTTTTTTTTGTCCTTCGACAATCCGGCGCATAGTGAGTCAAGCACAAGGTCGATGGTCTTCTGCTTCTCGACCCAGGGAAAAAGCGGCTTGGCGATCAGAAGCGAAGTTATGCCATGCACCCCGGCCCAGAGAGCCTGACTGGCCATGCCTGGATCGACTTTCCGAAAAATGCCTGTTTTGATGCACTCCTCGACGCTCGACCGCAGGAGTTCGAAGGCGCGATGACCCATCGAGTTTTCGTATCGCTCTTTCAACTCGTCGTGTGAGTGCTGAACCATGAAAGTCACTTTGTAATGATTCGGGTGCTTGAGTCCGAACTCGATGTAGTTGCGCCCTATCCTCTTCACTTTAGTCAGCGGGTCGGTCTTTTCGGCCAGAATCTTTTCGCCCTTCGTCACCAGCTTGGTGAATGTCTCTTCGCAGATGTGAAAGAGCAGATCGGCCTTGTCTTCGAAATAAAGATAAATAGTCGTCGGCGAGTAGTCTATCTTTTCGGCTATCCGTCGCATGGAGACGTTTTCATATCCTTCCTGAACGAAAAGATCCCTCGCCGCGTCAAGTATCTCCTGCCGCAATGCTTCTTTTTCGCGCTCGCGCCTGTCTCTCGATGTCATATCTCAGCCGTTTAACAGTGTCATTTCGCTTAACGATGTTAAGTATAACAAGGTTCCGTCGGCTGTCAATTCTTTCTTTTGTCCTTTGCTTTTCGCCCGTCGATTCTGATTGACAAACAAAGGACGAATGACCAATGACAAAGGACAACTTGCCGCCGATAAAGGCGATCTGGTAGTGTGGCCGCATTATGGCGACGATTCAATTCCTGGGAGCGACCGGCACCGTCACCGGGTCGAAATATGTTGTCGAAGCCGGCGGCAGCCGAGTGATGATCGATTGCGGATTGTTTCAGGGGATGAAAGAACTGCGTGAGCGCAACTGGGCGAAGCTTCCCCTGAATCCGGCCTCGATAGGCTGGGTGATACTTACCCACGCGCACATCGATCACACGGGCTATCTGCCGCGACTCACGAGAGACGGTTTCACCGGCCCTGTCTATTGCACTCAATCGACGGCTGATCTTCTGGAAATCATGCTGCCCGATTCGGCGAGGATTCAGGAAGAAGACGCCGACTACGCCAACCGAAAAGGCTTCTCGAAACACCATCCTGCTCTCCCTCTCTATAATGAATCGGATGCCCGCGCCGCGCTGCGCCAGATTCAGGGCGTCGAGTTCGACACAGACTTCAGGTTGAGCAAATTCTTGAGCGCGCGCTTCGTTCCTGCGGGCCATATACTCGGTTCGAGTTTCGTCGAGATGATGATAACGGAGCGCGGGCGCGCGGCAGTCAAAGTCGTTTTTTCGGGCGACCTCGGCAGGTACGATGAGCCTATTCTCAACGACCCGGCTCAGGCGGAAGAAGCGGATTATCTGCTCGTCGAATCGACCTACGGCAATCGGTTGCACGACGAGACTGATCCTAAAGATCGCCTCGCTGAAATCATAAACGCTACCGTCGAGCGCAAGGGTAAAGTCATCATTCCAGCCTTCGCCGTTGGCCGCACGCAACTGCTCATATACTACCTGCGCGAGCTTGAAGACGAGGGCCGCATCCCTGTGCTTCCGGTTGCAGTTGATTCGCCCATGGGCGTTTCAGCTACGAAGTTATATGTGAAACATAAGGGCGAACACGATTTCGATATGCATCGGTTCGAACGCGTCAAACGGAATGCGCTGGCCACGAAAAATTTTTCTCTGGTTCAGGGCCGCAACGGATCGAAGGCTTTGGACGAGCAGAGCGGTCCGGCCATAATAAT
This sequence comes from Blastocatellia bacterium UBA7656, assembly GCA_002483445.1. Lineage (GTDB taxonomy): Bacteria > Acidobacteriota > Blastocatellia > UBA7656 > UBA7656 > UBA7656. The sequence continues at coordinate 39,409 of DLHY01000059.1, read as the reverse complement.
TTCAGCTTCGGGTATGGCGACAGGCGGCAGAGTGCTGCATCATCTGGCCCGTTTTCTGCCCGACCCCGCGAACACAGTCATCTTCGTCGGATTTCAGGCAGCAGGCACGCGCGGGCGCAGGTTGTTGAATGGGGAAGAAGAAATAAAAATTCACGGTCAGGTGATTCAGGCGCGAGCCGCGATAGAAAGTGTCGGAAGTCTTTCAGCGCACGCCGACGCCTCGGAGATAATGCGCTGGCTCGCGGGCTTTCGTCGTCCGCCGAAAAAAACGTTCATAATTCATGGAGAGCCTGATGCGGCCCAGGCTCTGCGCGACCGCGTGGAAAAAGAGATGGGATGGAATGCGGTGATACCGACTTATCAGGAAATCGTGGAACTGGAATGAAGCAGAGTATGAATGAGGGCTGAACTATCAGCCCTCATCGCGAGGTCAGGGTTTTTTCTTCTTCTCTTCTTTCTTCTCGTCGCCGCCGCCTAATATCTTCTTGAAGAATCCGCCGACTCCGCCACCTTTCTTCTTCTTCTCCTCTTTTTTCTCTTCCTCTTTCTTCGCTACCTCTTTCTTCTCAGTTTCTTTAGGAGGCGTCGAGGCTTCGCTCTTCACAGGCGGAGGCGGCTGAGGAGGCGGAGTCACAGCGGTCGGCGGAGGAGCGGTCTCCGTATAGTTCGGAGGCTGCTCTGCCCTGTCGCTGGTATTATCGCGCGGGCGAGCTTTTGTAGAGCCGGGATTCGCGGGATCAGCGGGCGGCACTCCTGCTTCCTGAGAAGGCAGGGGCGTGACCTGATCCTGCGGCTGAGAAGGAGGCGGAGTTTGCTCTTCCGTCGTCTGAGATGGCGGAGGGTTTAATTGCTGAACGGGCGCGTCGGCCTGACCGCGTTTGAGGCCAGCTATTATCACGAACGGAGCGACCAGCAGCACGAGCAAAGCGGCTCCCGCTCCGGCGTAGTGCTTCCAGTTGAGGCGCGCGAAAAACGAAGCCTTCTGAGGCCCGGTCTGGTAATAATGCTCCGGCCTTGTCGCATAAGCTTGAGGCACCGCATTGGAGAGGCGAGTCTCTCTCTCATCTCCGGGAAAAGCAGGAGGCATCATCGAATTGCCTCCCATCCTTGTTTCTTTCAGATGCTCGCCCGAAGGCGTTCCGATCCCTGCTCCTTCGGGGCGCGTGCCAACCGCCCCAAACTGCATTGTGCCGTGTTGCGTAGACGCTGAAGGCGAAACGCCGCCGATCGGATGACTGGCAACAGGCAAAGGCGCGGCCTGAATGGGACGGCTGCCTGTCGTTCCGGTTTTCCGAAGAACCGCGTCGCGGAATTCGCCTCCGCTTTGAAATCGCGCTTCGGGCTTCTTGGCAAGCGAGCGCATGATGGCCTGTTCAATCGGAATCGGGATGTGCGGCGCAAAGCCGCGAGGAGGAGGCGGCGGGTCTTCGATCTGCGCTTTCATCAAAGCGAATTCTGAGGTGCTGTGAAAAGGCACGCGGCCCGTGAGCATCTCGTAAAATAAAATGCCGAGAGAGTAAATGTCCGAGCGCGCGTCTCCCTCTTCGCCGCGAACCTGTTCAGGCGACATGTACTCAATCGTGCCGACCACGCTCCCCTGGCGGGTCAGTCTCGCCGTTCCAAGCACGCGGGCTATGCCGAAGTCCATCACTTTGAGAGCGCCATCTTCGGCCAGCATCATGTTTGCAGGCTTGATATCGCGGTGAATGATTCCCATCTTGTGCGCGTGTTCGATTCCTTCAAGCGCCTGACAAAAGAGCGTGACTGCGCGCTCGACGGGCATCGCGCCGAGTCGGCGCACCATATCATCGAGCGTTTCTCCCTTGACGAATTCCATCACCATGAAGAAGTGATCGCCTTGTCGCAGAAAGCTGTAGAGAGTCGCTATGTTTGGATGATTGAGTTTGGCGAGGGTGACAGCTTCGGAGCGGAACCGCTCGACTACCTGGGGCTGACTGGCGAGTTCGGGACGGAGCATCTTGATCGCCACTTCGCGTTCGAGCATAACGTCGATGCCGCGAAAGACCGCGCCCATTCCGCCTTCACCGATCTTTTCGGTGATCTGATAACTTCCGACCATTGTGCCTATCATTATGATTTCCTCCACAGCCTAATAGCTTCGGATGAGGTTTATGATCAAATTCGACTCAGCCGGTTGCTGTGTCGCCGGAGCGAAGTTGAAATTCTTCGACTTGCCTTTCCCGCCCTCGCGCACCTTGATGTGAAACCCTCCGAACCGCGCGCCGACCAGATCATTGAGCGACGCCTCTTTTATCGAGGCATCCGTGACCTCGAATGCGTCCTTGCCGTCATTGCCCTTGAAGGCCACCCCCGATCTGGTGATGGTGAGCGCGCCCTGGCAATAAGATTGAAACATCCCATCGTGATCGTGATAGACCTGAAAGACCGCTGCGCCGTCACGGTCGAGCGAGGCGCGGAAATTCTGCTCCGCCCCGCTGATGTTTCGATAGCCGTAAATCTGAACGAATCCCATCAGTTTATAAGCCAGAGGCTTGTTCGGCTCCGCGCGGATGGCCTGCTGAAGCAGTCGCGCAGCTTCAGCCGCGTTATTGGCTTTCATCGCCGCTATCGCCTGATAATTCAGGTCGTCATAATCCGGCGCGGCTACAGGCCCGCCTTTGTCTATAGTCGTGCGCGGCGGATTGGAAGGATTATTTGGCGGCGTCGGTTTCGACGAAGCGCGCAGTGTGATAGCGCCGAGCAGCGAGCGACTGCCGCCTGCTGCGGCTATCTCGCGCGAGGTTTCAGGCGTAGGCGTGAAATTCACTCCGCGAACATCCACGATTTGCTCGACTCTATCGGACGACTCTCCGCTGCGAAGCATTGAAACGATTTCAACCTTCGAGAGCGGCGGTCCCGGAGGCACGGCAGTCGGAGGCTTGGACGTGGAAGGCGTAGACGAACTTGTGCCTGTGTTTTTACCTGCGGGCGCGCGATAATTTTTGCGCAACGCATCGATAAGCTCAGGCCGCGCGCCAGCCTGACGGAATTCCGCTTCCACGTCGGGAGTGACTTTGAAATCGACTCCGCGACCGCTTACTGCCTCGACGATTTCCTTAGTAGTCAGAGCATTGAGTTGAACTACTTTTATAAGCTTGTCTTTATCATAAGGCGGCTTGGGCTGCGATTGAGCCAGCGCGAAGGCCGCCGCCAGAAACGAAATAACAGCAGCCAGGCAGATCGATGATTTCAATGATGAGTTTTGCGATTTGTATTGCTTTGTCATCACGTTTACTCCAAACATTTTACTGATCGAGGAGCCTCTTGGCTTCCCGGCGTTTGCGCTCTCGCTCGCGAGCCGCAGCATCGTTTCTTCTGCCCTGTGGTTTCTTCCCTGCGTCAGTGTTATCGGCCGTCTGAGGCGGAGGCGTGACTACATTCTCCCGCTTCCCGTCGCTGGGGAGCGGCTGAATCACAGGCTGAGTCGATGCGGGCGGAGGCGGCGATGTCTGAGTAGGCGGAGGTGCAAGCGTATTCTCAACCGCCGGAGGCTTCGTCGGAGGATCCTTTTTCATAAAATTCAAAACAGCAAACGCCCCGGCGGCGAGCAGAACCACAACGACGGCGGCGATGGCGAAAGGCTTCCAGTTAAAACCGCTCGAAGACACGACCGGCTGCCCGAATGGCGGAGTCTGCGGATACTGCGGCTGCGTGTACTGCGGATATGAAGAAGGCGGCGTAGCCATCTGCTGAGGCGGCCATGTTTGACTTGCTGGAAGCTCCATGGTCGGAGTCATGGCCTGCGGGTCGGCGGCCATACGAGTCGGATTCATCGCTCCCTCGAATGCGCGCGGAGCGCCAGGAGAAGCGCCCATTCGCGTCGGCGGCATAGCCGGAGGCGCGCTCACTGTGGCAACCGTGCTGCCGCGCAGCCCCATCTCCAACGCCTGACGAAACTCGATCACGCTCTGAAATCGCGCATCAGGATTTTTGGCCAGCGAGCGCATGATGGCCTGCTCGATGGCCAGAGGAACGTGCGGCGCGAAAGATCGAGGCGGAGGCGGAGCCTGCTGAATCTGCGCCATCATCATCTTGAATTCTGAATCGGCCACGAAAGGAAGGCGACCCGTCAGCATTTCAAAAAGCAGCAGGCCGAGCGAATAGATATCCGAGCGCGCATCGACATCGTAGCCCTGTATGGCTTCAGGCGACATGTATTCAATCGTGCCGACTATGTTGCCCTGTCGGGTCATCCTCGACGTTCCAAGCACGCGGGCTATGCCGAAGTCCATTACCTTCATCGATCCGTTAACCGCAATCATCATGTTTGCAGGCTTGATGTCGCGGTGAATGACGCCGAGCGAATGAGCGTGGCCTATGCCTTCGAGAGCCTGACAAAACAAAGTCACGGCGCGCTCGACTGCCATAGCTCCCGCGCGGCGGAGAAAGTCGTCGAGCGGTTCTCCCCGGACGAATTCCATCACCATGAAGAATTCGTTGCCCTGACGGAAGAAAGTGTGAAGCGTGGCGATATTCGGATGATTGAGTTTGGCCAGCGTCACGGCTTCAGCGCGGAATCGCTCGGCCAGTTCAGGGTTCGAGGTCAACTCCGCCCGCAGAGCTTTGATCGCCACTTCGCGCTCCAACATCATGTCTATGCCGCGATAGACCGTACCCATTCCGCCTTCGCCAAGTTTTTCTACAATTCGGTAATTGCCAATGACGCTGCCTATCATTATTGAACCTCCACGATGCGCGTCGTCGGAGCCTGTCTCATCACCGGCTCATCTTTCGGCACGAGGCTGACTATCGCCACCGTTATATTGTCGTGGCCTCCGCGCTCTTTTGCCAGACCGATCAGTATTGCGCACGCGCTCGACGGATCATTAGCCGTCACTATATGTCTTATCTCTTCATCTTCGACCAGATCATAGAGTCCGTCCGAGCAAAGCAGGAATCTATCGCCCACGCGGACAGGAAAAGGAGCTTCCCAGATCGATACTTCGACCTCCGGGTGGCTTCCCATCGCTCGCAGTATGACGTTTTTATCCGGGTGATGACGAGCTTCTTCAAGACTCAGCCATCCGCGCTTGACCATCTCCATCACCGCCGAGTGATCTTCCGTCATGAGATAAATCTGATCGTCGCGGACGAGATAGAGGCGACTGTCTCCGACGTGCGCGGCGATGGCCGCGTGGTTCATCACGACGAGCGCGGTGCAGGTGGTTCCCATCCCTGTGAGGCTTTCATCCTGAAGCGAGGCCCGATGAATCTCGCGGTTGGCGTCGAGAAAAGCGTTTCGGAGCGCCTCCTGAGGCTCATCCGAGTTTTCGTAATAGAATCGGCTTATGAAATCTACGGCCATCCGCGAGGCCACTTCGCCCGCAGAGTGTCCTCCCATGCCGTCGGCGACTATGAAGAGCGATCCTTTATTGGCGAGCAACTCAGCGTCTTCCGGCTCGAAGTGGCGCCCTGAATCTTCGTTCGTTTCGCGCACGCAGCCCGGATCGCTGAAGACGCTGGCTATGATTTTATATGCAGGCGGCTCCGTTTGATCGAAGCTTACAGTAGGGGCCGGGGTTTCCTGCTTTGATTTTTTCCACCTTTTGAACATAGAAACTGTTTTCCTCAGAATGATCGCTATTCAATTTAATTGTCTTGAGAGGATGCGCGTGTCAGCCGAAAAACGCAGGCTGAATGGGAAAGCGTTTGAACCGACATGCAATCCCCACCATTATAAGCGACGCCGAACAGGGTCTTATGATAGCACATCCGCCTCCCTCTTTTGGAGCGCAACGCGCAGTTAATTCGTCTCCGATAAATACGTGATCGCACCGCGTTTGAGTTTCACTCCCTCCTCCTGAGCCTGGATTTGATGCTTTTTCTTCGAACGAGTCTGCACGCAATGATCGAGAAAAATTGTCTCAGAAATCGGAGTCGTGTTCCTTCGCTCAGGGAAAGAGATGCATCCCTTCGTCCTCAGTTCCGGACAGAAGGATGATCGTCAGCGTCTTTTCTCCAGCATGTACATGTATTCGTTGCCGGTGTCGTTGACCGAGATTTTGAACTGTTTGTCGGTGAATCCTTCACGTTTGAGGATTACCTCGAACTGATCTCTGACCTTCGCCTGAAACTGATAAGGCGTGTTTCCGACCTTCTCATTGTTGATATAAACTTCAGCCATGCCTCCGACTGCGTCTATCTTGACTGTTCTCGGCGGCCCGTCGCCCCGCGTTTGAGTCGCGCTTCGATTTACGTTGCCGCCGCCCGATCCGCTCGAAAGATTCATAATCACAAACACCGACCCGACGACGATCAGCGCCAGAGCCGCAACAGCGATCAGTATCATCGGGAGCTTGCTTTTTTTCTCGGAGACCGTCGACGCGCCGTGAACAGGAGCCGTCTGATACTGAACGGGCTGTTGAGGAGGCATCTGATACGGAGCGGATATGCGCGGGGGCGGCGGCAGCGGGGCGGACATCGAGGCGACTGCGCGCCTCACATCCTGCAAAAGCTCTGAAGCCGATGAGTAGCGATCCTGCGCGTTCTTTTTCAAACACCGATTGATTATCGCTTCGACTTCGCGCGGAACGATGGAGTTGAAAGAAGAAGGCGAAGGATGATTGGCTTTCGTTATCTTTTCGCAAAGCTCGCCGAGCGTGACCGCCTCGAAAGGCAATTTGCCCGTCACCATTTCATAAAGCAGCACTCCCAAAGCCCAGATGTCGGATCGAAAATCCGCCACGCCGCCCATGATCTGCTCCGGCGAGAGGTATTGCAGCGTGCCGATGAAAGCCCCCGTGACGGTCAGTTGCGGAGTCGTCCCCGACTTGGCGATGCCGAAATCCAGCAGCTTGACTTCGCCCGCGTTGCTTATCCTGATGTTGTTCGGTTTGATATCGCGATGAACTATGCCGCGAAGGTGAACATACTCCATGGCTTCTACCGTCAATTGAAAAATGCGCAGGGCTTCCGGCACCGAAAGCATACCGCGAGATTGTATAAACTCATCGAGCGACTGCCCTTCGATGTACTCCATCACGATGCAGGGCTGACCATTGACTTCGAGAAAGTCATACAGCGTGACGATGTTCGGATGATTCAGATTCGCCTGTATGCGCGCTTCGTTGAGGAATCGCTCGACGAAAGTCGCGTTGCGAACCGTCTGCGTGAGCAGTTTGACGGCGACCACTCGCCCGATCTTCGAATGCACCGCGCGGTACACCTCTCCCATCCCGCCCGCGCCGAGGAAATCCACAACGCGATACTCGCCTATAGTGGTGTTGACCAGATTCGTCCTGCTCATATTTTCTAAAGTCTGGAGTCTGGAGTCGAGAGTCTGGAGTCCGATGATTTTCGACTCCAGACTCTCGACTCCAGACTCCAGACTCTTCTGGATTATTTGATGACGGCTGAAGTCCCCATCAACTCTATGCCGTAGCGAATGGGGACGGCGAACGTTATGCGGGCATCTCCCAATCGAGAGGCTGCGGCGTAGAAGATGCCTATCACGCGCCCGCGATCATCGAAGACAGGCCCGCCGCTGTTGCCTGCGCCCGTAGCGTTGGCGGTCAACTGATAGCTGTCGCCTATCTCGCTGATGTAGGTGTCCGAATCGCTGCTGCTCTTTTTGGCGTCGCCGCGAATGACTCGCCCGATTATTCCATCCGTCACCGTCGGGTCGGGGATGACCCTTGCTTCCGATTCCCGGTTGAACGGATCCTGCGACTGGGTCACTACGCCGACCTGGGGAGATATTCCGGGGTAGCCGAGTATGGTGATTTTCATGCCCTGCTCGACCGAGTCATAGTTGTCGAACAACTCGACCTTGGGAACCGACTGCGGCACATCGATCTTGATCATCGCCACGTCATGCTGATCGCTGACGCGGGCGATCTTGGCAGGGATGCGGATGCGATTTTTTGGGAAAGTCACATCCATGTACTCGATGCGGCCTTCGGCGATTTTTCCCACCGAAGACTTGCCGCCGAGGAATTTCGCCTTTGATGGAACCCATCCTCTGACAGGCTGATTCAGAACGCCGACTATCTGAGGACGACCTCCGGGAAATCGATAAACCAGTCCGGGTACGGCATCTTCGGGGAATTCATAGGAAGTTTCCCATGTGGCCGCGACGTGCCGGTTTGTAAGAATGAACCCGTTATCGCTCACGGCGAATCCCGTCCCTGTGTGCCGCCCCCCTATCGGAGCGCCCGGTCGCTTGAGCGCCAAGATAGGCTCTATGGTTCCGTCGTCGAGTTGAATGTAAGCGGCAAGGAACGGCCTGCCGTTGCCGATTATCTGATTGCCGCTGCCATCATTGTTCTGGATGTACTGATGATAGAGTTGCTCTCCCGTAGGGGTGTAGAAGAGGTTCCAGGCGACTTCGATAAAAACGGTCGCCTGAGCATGAGATTTGGCGATGTCGCCGGGAGACATCACCGCCGTTTTTTCTTCAACCTTGCTGAGGCTCCCGCGAAGCCCTTCTATATTCTGGTCTGTCTGCGCGCTCCGACTCTGATTCCAGAGGTACAGCCCCACTGCCGCGCCGGCAACTATGAGTACGAGAGCCACGACAGCGATGATGACATACTTGCGCGAATCGCTCTTGGTCTGAGCGATCATGCGCTCGACCGTAGCCTTGCCCACTGATCCCGGCTGGCCCATGGGAGGGACGCCAGTAGGCGGGATGCCCCCGTATCCGCCGGGAGCGCCAGTCGGGGGCATCCCTCCCTGTCGAGTCGGAGGCGGCCCTGATCCGTAACCGGCAGTAGGAGCATTCGGATCATTGGACATACGAGTCGGGCGCATCATGTTAGCCGGACGAGGCTCTATATCGAACATAAACTCCGGGCCGCCGGGGCCGAATTGAACCAGATCGCCAGGATTTATTCTGGTCGCGCCATTGATGCGCTGCTTGTTGACGAAAGTCCCGTTGCGGCTGTTGAGGTCGATGATTGAAAACTGCGTGGGGTCTACCGGATCGCGGACGATCTTGGCGTGCTGGCGACCCACCAGGTCGTCGCGGTCTGGATCGTACTTGATGGCGTTCGAGGGATCGCGCCCGATGGTCAGTTCCTTGAAATGGGCAAGCGGGATATCATCTCTCTGATTGGCCTTCGACCCGCTCAAATGTTTTAGAACGATGCGTTCCATGTGAGCCTCCGTTTGAAATCTGTTTATAGTCGCTGCGCCCGATCAGAATCGCGCGCCACCTGATCAACCTGAAGCATCCATAGAGGGGCGTTGTACATAGTGGCTGTTCTGACCGCGCTCTGAATCACCTGAGCAACACGCTCGAATAAAGACGAAACCTTCTTCGAATCTGGCCCGAATTTTATGCCTCTAAAAGCCCCTTTGCAAGGGTAGAAACCCTTTCCGATTCATCGCGCCTCAATCGCCTTTTGCCTTTCATCTTTCTCGGCTAATATCACCCTGCTATGCACAAGCCAGTGTTCTTCGCTCTTCTTCTTGCGCTCACGGTCGGCGTATGCGGGTACAAGCGCGCGGGCAAGGGGAAGGCTCTTCCTGCCGACATCAAGACTATAGCCGTTCCAGTATTTCAAAACTCCAGTTTGAAGTATCGCGTCGAGCAGAGATTCACCTCGGCAGTCATCGAGGAGATACTCAAACGCGCTCGCGCCTTGAGAGTGACGACCAGCACCGACGACGCGGACGCTGTTGTGACAGGCGATATTCGCAGCTTTCGCGCCGTAGGAACTATTCTCGATTCGCAGGGGCGCACACGGGTCTGGAGCGTGCGCATAATAGTTAGCGTAACGGTGCGCGATCAGAGGCGAAAAAAAATCATCTATCAGAATCCCCGTGTCATCTTCGAAGGAGAATACGAACTCTCGGATGATCCGCAGTCATTCTTCAACGAAGAGAACGCTGCCGTAGACCGCATAGCCCGCGATTTCGCGCAATCGATAATCTCGACCATACTCGAAGGTCAATAGTCCCTTGTCCTTCGTCCTTTGTTTCGTCGGACGAATAACGACTGACAAAGGACAAGGGACGAAGGACAAAAGACACTATACTTCTTTCGCCCTCACAGTGTTATACTCTGCTGGCGCAGGATGCCCCGAAAGTCGGGCTTGACCCCACATCTGACAGGTCGCCTGATTCGGCAAGGAGAATTTCCTTTCGTGAGTGTGCGCGGAGAGCTTCATCTTTTATCAGGAAATGGCGGAGGCGTCTTCATACTCGAAGAGCCTCGCTTCACCATCGGGCGCGGGCCTCAAAACTCGCTCTGCCTGCCCGATGCCGCAGTCTCTCGCTATCACGCCCAGATAGTTCGCCTCGGCAGAGACTTCCTCCTCCAAGACCTCGGCTCGACCAACGGGAGCTATGTAAACGGGGTGAGAGTCTCCGAGCAGCTTCTCAACAACGACGACAACCTTCAGTTCGGCAAGGCCGGCCCCAAGCTCCTGTTCAAACAGTTCACGGAAACAGGCTCGCAGCCTTCAGTCGAGCGACATCCGGCAGGCACATCGAGCCTCATCAGATCGCTTTCCGACAAACTCGACAACATCGAGACAGACTCGCGCGAAGAGGTCAACATGCGCTGCGTGCTGGCCGAAGCTCATATCAACATGGGCGACTATCAAAAGGCGCTCAATCAGTTTTCGAAATACTCTGACCTGACGCGGCTTCAATCTCTTCCGCCGCAGTTTCGCGCAAATGTGCTTTACTGGATGGGGCGCATCCAGGCCGAGACCAAAGAATACAACTCGGCGATTGACTTGTTGCAGCGCAGCCTCCCGCTTTATGAGGAAACGGGCGACGACACGGGAATCGCTCAAACGCGAGCCACTCTCGGTCGCGCTCTGATCGGAACAGACGATCTGCTCTCGGCGCGCGACCATCTGCATCGCGCGCTGCTGATGGCGCGGCGGGCTGGAAACACCAAACTCGCCGCCGATGTTCACCTCATGGTCGGAAAAGTCGACTGGAAGGAAGGCGACCTCGAAGGCGCGCGCTACAACTGGTCGCGCGCCGCCCATCTCGCCCAGGACACGGACGATGCCATACTTCAGGCGCGGGTTCAACTTCAACTCGCTTTGATTCTCTACTCGGAAGGAAATCTTAAAGAAGCCGTCCCCGCTTATCAGGCGGCAATCGATAAGCTCGAAAAGTCGGACAACGTCCGATTCCTGCTCAAGGCTTACAGCCAGTTGTCGAGAGTGCTTACTCGGATGGGATCGTGGGTTGCTGCTGAACGGCTGCTCGAAGACCGGCTGCGATTGGCGCGCGAAAATCGATTGACGAAAGCTGAAGCGATCGCGCTCACCGATCTGGCCGAGATCAGGCTCCTTCAGGGCAATGTCTCCGCCGCTGGTTCGGTCATCGAAACCGCTCTCCAGCGACACGGCGCGACCGTCTATCCGCGCACTCAGCGCATACTGGCTCGCGTTCTTTCCATGCGCAAGCTGACTGCCGAAGCCATTGCCGCGCTCATCAAAGGGCTTGAGGTGGCGCGAAGGAAGGACGCGCTTGAAGAGCAGGTGCTGATTCTCCTGGAACTCACTCTGGCCTGTCTCGAAGTCGGCGATACTGAGCAGGCGCGCAATCAGCTTGAAGCGGCGGAGTTGGTTTCTTCGCTCGATCCGGCTCTCACCCTTATGGGGCGCGCGCTTTACACTCGCGGCTGTCTGATGGTCGCGCTCAATCAGCCTTCGGACGCGAACCTCTGCTTCACCCAAAGCCTGTCGATTTTCAAAACTATTGATGATCCCTATCGCATGGGACAGTGTCATCTGGCGATGGGGACTCTGCGCGCAAAGCTCGGCAGGCTGGAATCGGCGCGCGCGCATCTCGAAGAGGCGCAGCGCATATTCAACAAACTCGGCGCGGTCTCGGAGCTTCACAGTGTCGAGCTTCAACTCGGATCGGGAACTTACGATCAGGTTCAGGCATCGATGACCATAACGATGTCGAGCAATCTCTACAAGACCGCTCCTCTGGCGCTGGGTTTGACTCAGACACTTTTTCCCGAATCGATAACCGAGCATAACCTTCCGCGCCGCGTTCTTCTGGCCGAGGCCAACGACGAGCTTGCCTCGCTGCTGATGAACGGATTCGAAGTCGAAAACTATATAGTCGACACAGTTCAGGATGGTCGGGCGGCTCTGGAAAAAGCTCTTGATCGGGATGCCCGATACGATATGCTCGTCCTCGACGCGCTGCTTGAGCATAATTCAGGGTTCGACATCTGCCGGGAATTGCGAAAGCGCAAGATCGAAAAGCCGGTCATCCTGCTCGGCGGAAGGCGCGGAGTCGAAGATAAAATAGAAGCCCTGCAATCAGGGGCCGACGATCTGATAAGCAAGGACGGACTCATATTCGAGGAACTCCTTGCAAAGATGGAAGCACTCTTGAGATGAGTTTTCAGTTTTCAGTTTTCAGTTTTCAGCCGGGAATGATGCTATCGCGTCTCCAGTCGGCTCTGATTCACGGTTGCCATTCGTCAAATTTCAATCAGTGATATTCGCTTCTGCAACTGAAAACTGAAAACTGAAAACTGAAAACTGTGAAAGGGATTTGCCTTGCGGATACTCATCGTAGGAGCCGGACGAGTCGGATGCGGCGCTCTGGGGATGGCTTTCGCCATGCAGGGCCACGAAGTGATTTTCGCCGCCCGCCGGGAAGACCTCATCGAATCGATCAACCGGCACGGCTACACTGTCATCACAAAGGGTAAGGTAGAAGCGACTATCGAGGTGAGCGGCGTGAGAGCCGTCAATGTCGCCCATCGCGAGTTCGTCGAAGAAGTCGCCAGCGCCGATCAGGTTTACACCTCGGTTCGCCCCGACAACCTGCCTTCGATTTCGGGCATTCTCGCTCAGGCCATTCTTCATCGCGTGCGTTCGGGCGAGTCTCGTCCGCTGGATATCTTCTGCTGCGAGAATCTCAAAAACGCTGGCTCACAGCTTGAGCGATTGATATTCACTTATGTGCCGTTTCAAAACGCCCAGCAGATACAGGATCGAATAAGCTTCAACGCCGCGGTATCCGACCGGATAGTTTCCGGCCAGGAAATGGACCCTTCGGGAAAGCTCATCTTCACGGCTGATGCTGTGGGCGACATACTCTTCGACACTCTTCACATCAAGGGAGATTTCCCGGTGATGCCGCCGCTCAAAGGCATTGACAATTTTCCTGCCTGCATCGAAGAGAAACTCTACATACTCAACTGCGGCCACGCGCTGGCGGCATACATGGGACACCAGCGCGGATACAAATACATTCACGAAGCGATGGACGACGAACAGATCAATCGCTCAGTAGTCGGAGCGATGCTCGAAGCTCAACAGGCTCTTCAGTGCAAGTACGGTCGCACGTTTCACTATGCCGGATTCATCAATGAGATTCTGGCGAGTTTTTCAAACGCGAAGCTTATGGACACTATAGCCCGCGTAGGCCGCGATCCGATAAGAAAGCTTCAGGCCGATGATCGACTGGTAGGACCGGCCAAGCTTGCATATCGCTACAATCTCAAGCCGACTTTTTTGATCCAGGGGTGCGCCGCCGCGCTTTCATTCTGGAACCACGAAGACCCGCAGGCCGTCGAACTTCAAAAGCTCGTTACGGCGAGCGGAATGGAAGAGGCTCTCGATACAGTCGCGCAACTGCGGCCCTGGAATCCGATTTCGAAACTCATCCGTGAGCAGATCGAACAGCGCAATTAGCAGGGCAGGGTTCGTCCCTGCCCCTGCATTTGTGCTAATAATCCAGTCTCAGGTATCGATTCTCGTCGCAGACGATAAATATAAAATCCTTATCTCCCACTCTCGCCTGAGTGATGCCTTCAGGTTTCATGCGACTGTCGAGCAGCGCGCGCTGACGCGGCTGCCCGCTGCGTCCGTCCCACTCCCAGACGGCGAAGATGCCTCGACGGACGTTTTCGGGAGCGCCAGAAATCAGCAGAAAGGTTTTCAACCGGCTGTCATACTGAATATCGCGGATGCCTGACTGCTCAAGAAACACAGCAATGGGGCGCGCGTTTTCGAGTTGAAGATTGTCGCTGGTGAAAGGGCCGCCAGCGTCGCGAAGCCCGACGGGAAGAATGAGCGCCTGACCGTTGAGTATCGGCGAGCGAAGACCGAGCATCAATCGTTTGCCTTCGGGGTCCCACGCTATGCCTTCGATGTTGAGTCCTCCGTCGTCGCCTTCAAGCTCGCCCACGCCTCGCAGTTCTGCCACACGGCTCAGGAGTAAAGTGCGAAAATTCGGGATGACGGCGAGATTCGAAACCACCTGCGAGTTTTGATCCATAGTGAACCGAGCTATGGCATTGGCAGCGCCTTTCTTGGGCTTCGACTGCGAACCGACCACATAAAAATAAGTCCCGTCGAAGGTGATGCCTTCAGGGTTTTCTATTCCTGCGCCGAGGCGAACGGAGCGGACCGCGCCGACCTGCTGCCCCGCGTCGTTGATGCGCATAGTGAAAACTTCGAACGAGCGGCTGTCATCGATAAACACCACGGTGTCCGTTCCTGGGAGATGAACCACTCCCGACGCTTCGAATTTTTCGCCCAGAAAAGGCACGCCGAAGCCGGCATTCATAGGCGTGGCGGGCGTCTGCGAAGGCGGCTGATTTCCCTGCGGTGTGGCGGTTTGCTGGCCTGCGTTCTGGCCCGTGTTTGACGCGCTTGAATTCTGATTGGGCGCGTTATGCGAATCGCCGCGCATGACATAATAAGCGATTCCGCCGGTCGCGACGATTGCGACCAGCAGGATAGCTATGATCAATCCGGGCATATTGCTTTTCGTCGAAGGACTGAGAGGCTCGCGCGCATCTTTTTCTTCTTCTATAACTCTATACTCAGCTTCTATCGCCGACATTTTATCGTCTTTGTCTTTTTTCATTGTCAAATCTCCTTTCTCAAAACTCCGATTTCATCAACTCTCAGAAGCCTGACCGGCCAGAGAAGGTTGCTGCGCGAATCCGTCTACGCGCTCTGTTTCCGATTCCCGGCGCATAATTTTCTGCAAAGGCTCGTTGAGAATCAATGCGTAAATCTCGCTTATGAGAGCCAGCCCGACCCGCACTCCAAGCACCGCCGGGATGCCCCAGACGCTCCATATCGCTCCAGCAAGGACGGGGCCGAGTATCTCGCCCATTCCCTCGCCCATGCTCAGATAACTCAAAGTGCGCGCCCTACGTTTGCGATCAAAGCCCGACACATGAGCCATCAGCGCGCCCCACGCCGGACGAAAAGCCGCTTTGCCCATATCATCAGCAACCTTTCCCGCGCCGATGCCGATGAGCGTGGGCGCAGCGAAGTAGACCACAGAAGAGAGGGTGTTCGCTACCCCGCGAACCAGAAGCACGAAGCGATGGCTGACATTATCCGACAACCATCCGAACATCGGCCCGGAGAAAAGGACGAAGACGAGCGATACCATGTAGATGATGCCTGTCTGAGCCGCGCTGAGATGAGCGTATTCCATCGCGAGAATAGGAAACAGATTGCTCATCATATTGGCCGCGCCTGAAATCAAAAAGCCCAGCATCACGAACGGCAGTATCTTCGTCTGCTCGACGCTCTTTTCAACAGGCTCCTCTGTCGCTTCATCCGTTTCAAGGTGCAAACGAGTTTCAGGCACGTAGCGCGCGACAACGTAAAGCGGCAGTATCGAGAGAGCGAACGCAACATAAAAAACCGCCGCATAATTGTAAGCAGTGAAGGCGAGCAGCAGCCCGCCTGCCGCTTTGCCTATTGACCCGGCAGTGGTCTTGGCCGTCGTGTACCACGCGAAGGATGAAGCCAGAGTCCCCTTGCCGCCGTTTTCAGCTATGAGCGCCGTGACCGAAGGATCGCGCAACGATTCCGATACGCCGTGCAGCAGGCGAATCAAATAGACCTGCCACGCCTGACCCGCGAAAGCGAACAGCAAAGCTACAAGGCTGCGAAGAGCTATCGAAATTGTGAAAGAGCGTTTGAGGCCGAAGCGATCAGCCACCCATCCCATCGCAGGTTTGAACAATTGCTCTGCGATCAGGTTGAGCGAAAACAAAACGCCCGTTTCCGCGAGACTCAACCCGAGATGACGATAAGCGTAGACGGGAAGCGCGAAGCTTATGAGGCCGAAGCTCAGGCGCGAAAAGAATCCTTCTGCGATGATAGCCAGAAGCGAAGGATTTATCTGGCCGTTTTTTATTCGCATCGCGCTATCCGACGAACTGACCCGGAGGGTCGAGGCGGACTCGTTCCTGCGCGTAGTCGTCGACATAATCGGCAATCATTTTCGCCGCATCAGGCACGCCCTTGTAACCGGGGAAGTAATTCACATCGACGACGAACGGCCCCTGCGGACTTTCTATGATATCGAGTCCGTAGAGTCCCAGACCGCAGACCTTGCCCGTGCGAATGGCCAGTTGTCGAACCTCTTCGCTTATCTCGACCGGGCGACCGGGAACGGTGAAACTGGTTTCGGAAAAAGGTTTCTTCACGCCGAATATCTGTTCGCCCACACAATAAACTTTCAGGTCTTCACCCGTGCCGGGAATGAATTCCTGAATGATTACGGGAGCCTGCGGTTTCGGAATAGAATCGAGGTCTTCAGGTTTTTCGATCTTGTAGATGCCCGCGCCGCGGTGTCCGAGGTGAGGCTTGATGATGAGAGTCTTATCTTCGGCCAGAGGCTTGAGCAGGCTCAAATCGTCCGTGACCCACGAGCGCGGAGCCGGGACTTTGGCCTGCTGCAAAAGATTCGACACGACGATTTTGTTTTGTGTCAGCGCGCACGCCGGATAAGGGTTGAGCAATCGCGCGCCGCGACAATGAAGGATTCCGGCGAGGCTCAATGAAAGCTCGGTGTGAGATTTCAGTATGTAAAGATCGTGCGAGGGACGGAGGTCTTCGGGCTGCTGAAGCATTTCTTCGGCGATGCTCTCCGCGACTTCGTATCCTCGCCGTCGAAGTATGTCGTAGGCTTCGACCAGAACAGGGCTGGGAACCGGAGGGACTCTGCGCACGATCATGAAGTACAATTTCATAGTTTCTCCATTATGTAGAGCAAGCCTGCGGGCTTGCGTTTGATTTTCAAAGCCCTGGGAGCGCAGGCATCCTGCCTGCTGGCCTTACGCATTCGAGCATCAGTTGACACCTGAAGCCTTGCACGCAAGATGCGTGCGCTCCCAGGCTGTTTTCTATTCTTCAACGATGACGGGGCTGCCGCTCAATTTCGATTCGATGTAATCGGCAAGCCGTCGCGCGGCGTCAGGCACTCCCTTGAATCCCGGAAATGTGTTGATGTCGACCGTATAAAGTTTGCCTTCGCTCACGATGATATCGATTCCGTAAAGATCGACTCCAAACGCGCGACCGCAGCCGAGAGTTATCTCTCTCATCTCCGCCGAGACTTCGAAAGGCTCGCCCAGTTTGTCCTCATAAGTTCGAGGCGGCCAGACTCGCATCACGCCGAATATCTGATCGCCTATCCGATAAATTTTATGATCGCGCCCGTCGGGTTGATGATATCGCTGCGCGAAAAGCACACTGCCTGATTCTATTTCATCAAGCTCGCTTCGATCGCGAACTATGCGCACTCCTCGCCCCTGCGAGCCTCCGCGATATGGCTTGATGACCATCGGCCCCTCGTCGAGCAATTCTGCAAACCTCTCGGCGCGATCCGCGATGTAAGTCGCAGGCAATGGCACGCCCTCGCGTTGAAGCCTGCGCGTTGCGATGATCTTGTCTTTCATCATCGCAACCGAAGAGTATGGATTGAGAATCTTTGCGCCTTCCAGATCGAGCGCCCAGGCCAGAGCCATAGCCGCTTCGCTTCCCGATTTGAGAATGTAGAGATCATGCTCGACTTTTATTTTGCAGACATCGATTAGACCATCTTCCGGGACTATCTGCTCGATTGCGGCTCCGCGCTCCGTAAGCAACAGCGCGGCCTGCTGCATGACGGATTTATCAGCAGACGATTTGCTGCGGCTCGTTATCACGCCTATTTTCATCACGCCTCTTTTTGCGCGCGGCTTATGACGTAATCGGCAAGCGTCTCGTTCGCGCGGGGAACGCCGGTGTAATTGGGATAATCGTTTATCTCTATGACGAGCGGCCCGTCTGGAGTTTCTATGCAATCGACTCCGTAAAGCTCAAGCCCGAAAATCTCTCCGCATCGGCGGCCCAGTTCTTCAAGCGCGGGAGTAAGCTGCACCTCGCCCGATTTCGCGCCGTCATCCGTAGGTTTGTTGAAGGGCGAAGGTTTTCGCACGGGCCATATCTTATGGCCTATGCCGTAAAGTTTCAGATCATAGCCATCGGTCGGAATATAACTTTGAACCAAAGCGACAGGGTCCTGCCACTTCACGCGGGCCAGTTCTTCGGGCGCATGTATGACTAAAAGCCCCTGAGAATTATCTCCGAAAATCGGTTTGAGTATGAGCGGATAAGCGGAGCCTTCGATTTCATTTGCCAGACACTCGACGTTGCCGAGGAATGTTTCAGGCGTTCGGATTCCAGCAGTGGCGAGCGAGACGGCCATATCCGCTTTGTTATAGACTGAAGCTATGGCCGATTTGCGATTGATGGTCACAAGACCGCGATACTCGGCCCATTCCATCAGGCACATCAATCCGTAGCTGCGGCCTCGACCTGCAAGAAGGTCGAACCCTTCCATCCATCGATCATCGAGCAGAGAGTAAGAGGTTTTCTGCGGGTCGATCAACGTGACCTGATGGCCGCGTTCCCTGAGCGCAGAGACGAGACCCGCGGGCTGACTCTGAGCGAGATAACGATTTTCAACGACGACTCCGACGTGCATGTTCTGGCCTCGCTACTAGGTTCTCAAAGGCACCGAGATTATATACCTCGTTGCGGGGCTATCAAAGTCGAACATAAAATTCCGCCTGTTGCGCGAGGGTCGGAGTCTGATTCCACTGCGTGAGCCATCCAAATCCGCGCGCCTCGCGTTATTTATGGGAGCAGGGGTGGGACAATGAAGATGCAATAAAATATCCTGATTTTATTTTCGAGTCATAGTAAACTCGATTGCCGGGATGACCATCAAATCCGGGGTTGACCGTTATCTGGTCATCAGAGTCGTCAGGCAGTCTTGATGGCGTCTCCCAAAAAAGGTGAAAAAGCAGGGTATGTAAAAAACGGCGCTGGGGTTCTCCATACAGGTGTCGAAATTCTAACGCAAAGAGAGAGGTTCAGGTGATGAGAGACAATTTCAAGGGGTTGAAAGGGAATAAATTCCTCGTAGGGATTCTGGCAATCATTCTCTGCCTTGCTCCCGCGATGCTGGCTCAGGACGAAAAGCAGATTTCGGATTCCGATTCGAAGAAGAAGACCGAGAAGTCTTCGGATAAGAAGTCGGACAAAGAATCGAAGAAGAAGCAGTCCGATGATGAAGAAGAGTCGTCACCAAAGAAGCGGAAAGATAAAGACAAAGACGACGACGATGAAGATAAGGATGATGACGAAGACGAAGACAAAGATGATGATGACGAAGACAAAGATGATGATGATGATTCAGACAAACAGAAAGGCGAAGAGTCTTCGTCAAAGAAGGAAAAATCGAAGAAGGATAAATCCGACGCTTCTTCAGAGTCGGTGAAGGAGAAAGCCGGTTCCAGAGCGAAGGCTGAAGAATACTCCGAGCCGGTCAGGTCTGCTGCGCCGTCATCGGCGGGCGTGATCGAAGAAGTGGCAGCTACAGTCGAGACTGCTCCCGTTCCGAACGCGGGCGATGCGGCGGACGATCCGGCCATCTGGGTCGATCCGAAAGACCCGGCGCGCAGTCTCATCATAGGCACTGACAAGCAGGGCGGACTGGCCGTCTACGATCTCGAAGGGAAAGAGCTTCAATACGTGGCGGACGGAAGAGTCGACAACGTCGATCTGAGGGATGGCTTCCTGCTCGGCGGTCAACCGGTGCCGCTCATCACCGCCTCGAATCGATCTGACAACACCATAGCTATCTACATGCTCAACACCGAGACCCTCAAACTTGAAAATGTGGCGGCGCGAAAAATCACCACCGTCACAGCCTACGGCTGTTGCATGTACCGCAGCGAGAAGACCGGAAAATTCTACTACTTCGTGACCGCGAAAAGCGGCGATGTCGAACAGTGGGAACTGTTCGCCGCAGGCGGCAAGGTCGATGCGAAAAAAGTTCGCTCGCTCAAAGCCGCTACAACCGTCGAAGGGTGCGTCGCGGATGATGAACTGGGATTTTTCTATCTCGCGGAAGAAACCAAAGGGATATGGAAATTCGGAGCCGAGCCGGACGCGGAAACCAAAGGCAGTCTGATAGATGAAGCGGGCGGCGGAAAACTCGTCGCTGATGTCGAAGGACTGGCCATCGCTTACGGAAAAAACGGCGAAGGGTATCTGATCGCATCAAGCCAGGGTAATAACTCCTTCGTCGTGTACCGGCGCGAAGGCAATAACGAGTACGTCAAGACCTTCCGCATAGTATCGGGCGATATGGACGGCGTTGAAGAGACTGACGGGATAGAGGTGACTACGGCCAACCTCGGCCCGGCTTTTCCGAACGGCGTCTTCATAGTTCAGGACGGCATCAACGACAAGGGCAATCAGAACTTCAAGCTCGTGCCATGGGACTCCATCATGGGCAAGCGAGAGAAATAATCGCTGCGCCTCAGAGAAAAAATAAGAGCCGCGCTCATCACTGGGCGCGGCTCTTATTTTCTCTGAAATAGTGGCGCAAGCTGTCAGGTTGCGCCCCGCTCCGACACCTGCAAGCTCAACGGACGCCCGTGGCTGATTTAAGCTCGTTGATCTTCTGGCGTATGCGCGCAGAAAATGCGCTTGACTCCGTTTGCGACGCGCCCGCAGCGCGGAACGCTTCGCTAATCTGATTGTCGCTCAACTGGCCCACTATTCCTGCGAACCATCGGGCGTGTTCAAGCGGAACCTGTTTCATCGTGCTTCCGCCCTTGCCTGTGTAGTGCAATTTCAGGGAACTGCCCGACACGCCGTCTATGAAAGCCTGCTTCGTGAAAGCATCCGGGTCCCATTTCGAGTGCGAGAGGAAGTTGCCCATCTTGCCCAGAGTCCCGCCCCAGTCGGCGACTATGTAATAGTCCTTCACCTTTCCTTCGTCGTCATACATTCCGAGCGCATTATTATTAGTGACCTTCGCGTCCCAGTTGTTGAGCATAACGGCCATGATTATAAGTCCCGACAACTCTTTCGTTCCGTTGAACGGATTCGAATCCCATGACCAGAGGATGTTGCGACGAGCTACATTGTCGGGGCGCTTTTCGAACATGGCGTTGGTGATCGAACCGTCCGACCCGACGAATTTCTTTGCGCGGCCCAGCTTCGTTACGCCGTCTACTTTGCCGGAGGGGAGGAAGTAACTCTCTTCGACCTTGTAGCCTACGGCCCACACCAATCGGCTGCAGGCGACTTCGGCATGAACCTCTTCGTCAAACTTGACGTTCCATCTCACGCCGTTGGCATCGATGACTTTGATCTTGGGATTGGTGCCGGATACGTCTTCCTTGTCGAAGGTGAAAGGCGGTTTGGGAGCCTCTTCTTCCGACCCTATGCCCCAGTAAAGGTCGAGGCTCGATACGTCGCCTCGATCTTCCCAAAGGGTAGGCGTACCCGGTTCGGTCGGAGCGTTGGGCGTTTTATTGGCTTTGCTTTTCTTGCCTTTTTTGTCTTTCTTGCTTTGACTGTCAGCCGACGAGGAAGATGATTCCTTATCTTTATCCTTACTCTTTTTCTGTGACGATGCATCGGATGAAAATGTCCCGACGGTCAGAAACATCAGCGCGAGCGCGATCAGGCTGACACGCTTCGCCCATTTATCACTTGCGAGGATTTTCATGATTTTCTCCTTTGTTAAAGCATCGAGCTATACACATCCTGAGGCAGATGCGAATTTTTGATCCAAGCCGGAAGGCTCGTGGAGCCTTTATCATACACCGCATTACTGATTGCGCAAATGTCAAAAAGCGACCCGTAAAATCCTCACCGCTCGCTTCTGCGCGGGAAAGAGTTTGAGGTAAACTGAAACGTGGTCATAAACCTGGAGGGCGTGCGCAGAGCGACGAATCGTCGCGATTCAGCGCGCCTGATGAGTAAATCGCGCGCGCTGGAAAGTGCGCCTCCGGGAAACATCTTTTGCGGAGATCATAATGGCTCGATACCTGCGCGCTCTGTTCATAATCTCGCTGCTTTTCTCTTTTCCTTTCGCTTCGATCCGGGGCGATCAGTCTCAATCCACACAGCCGCCCGCAAGCGCCGTTGACGCGAGCGAAGAGGAACCCGCCGGAGGTTTGCGCTTCGTCGTCGTAGGCGACACGGGAACGGGCGATGCCTTCCAACTGAAAATCGCCCGACTGATGCTCAAAGAGCATAATCGCCGCCCCTTCGATTTCGTCCTGATGATGGGAGATAACATCTACGGCGGCGACTTCAAAAAAATCGGCGAAGTGTTCGAGGAGCCTTACCGATCGCTGCTCGAACGCGGAGTGAAATTCTTCGCCACGCTTGGCAATCACGACATCCGCTGCGACAGGGAAGAGATGTCTTACGCGGGTTTCAACATGGGAGGTCGCCGAGCTTACAACTTCGCGCCTGCGGGCGATCTGGTCGAATTCTTCACTATCGATTCGACATCGCTGTTGGAAGGCGCGCACCTAGATCAGCTTCCCTGGCTCGATGGCGCGCTTGCCGTATCACGGGCGCGATGGAAAATAGCTTTCTTTCATCACCCTCCTTATTCGCCCGGAACCCGTCACGGCAACAACGACGGCATGATTTCAACTATCGTGCCGGTTCTCAAACGCGGAGGCGTGAGGGTCGTCTTTACGGGCCACGAACACTTTTTCGCCAGACTCCCTACAGTCGATGGCATCGATTACATAATCTCAGGCGCGGGCGGGAAACTGCACAAAGGCGGATTGCGCAACGCAGGCAAGACGATCCTTGCCGGAAGCGATCAGCACAGGCATTTCCTCATCGTAACTTTAGTCGAAGACCGGTTGAGCTTTGCGGCTATAGATGAAATGGGGAAGACGATTCATCGCGGATCGATCCATCATCGTCCGTGAGAGATTCAAACACGATATTTTCGCATCAGAACTATGGCATAGACTTCGGCTATCGCGGCGATAATCAATCGCACGAGCATCAGATATCCGAGCGAGAAGTATTGAAACAGGAGACCTGCCAGCGGCGGGAACGCAAGGTCCGAAGCGTCGACTCCGCCTTCGAGTATGCCCATCGTCCGGCTTCGATTCGCCAGATTGAAACTCGATACCTTCGCCGCTATCGCTCCCCACGTCGGTTTGAATGCGGCTTTGCCTATCTCATCTATGGCCCGCGCAAGGCCGATCATGAAACTGAGCATCACTCCCGCAAACCACGGCGTTATCCAGAACAACCCCGATGTTATTATGTTGGCAATCGAGCGCAGCCCTATAACTTTGCCTGTGCCTAAGCGGTCGGCCAGGTAGCCGAAGAACGGGCCGAAGAAGAGAGGGACGATGGTTTCTGAAATGAGCTTTATCAATCCGAGCGCCGTTCCCGTGATCTGAAGCTTGATCACAAGCACGGTGAAAAACTCGCCCGTCACCATGTAAGCCGGAGCCGTCAGCGCCGCGCCCAGCAGAGCGAAAGCCCATACATTCGGCTCTTTCTCCTTTGGCACGATTGCAAGGGCGAGGCTGGTCTTTTCTTTCCCCTTATCTTTTTTCTGCTTCACTTTTGGTTTTTCTTTTATGAACACCCAGACCAGCAGGAGCGAAAGAGATGAAAGAATAGTAGCAGCGATAAAGATGGCGATGAGAGCCTTTTTGAGAAAAGTTCCCTCCACGACTTTCGGGAGGTCTTCAAGAGGAATCGCGCTCAATGGAAGATTGCGCGTATCGACGCGGGCGACTTTTCGCGCCTGCGGATCATTCTCCTGTCCTTTGAGGGGCTGGCCCACGACAGCATCGGCGGGGTCTCGCACGATCTCTTCGATGGGCGCTCCGGCTGTCGTAGCGCCTTCAAGCACAGCCACCTTTGCCGTCACAGTCCGGTTCGCTCCGAGCACGACCAGAAGAAATATGAGCAGGAAAGCGGCCAGCGCCTCGCCTATTCCGCCCGATGTCGATTTGGTCGTCGTGTACCACGAATAAGCCTTCGCTATGTGCCTTTCATCCGTGTTGTCGGCGATCATGGCCGAGGCCGATGGCCCTTTGGCCGAATCGGCTATCCCGCGAACGACGCCGATGCCGAACAGCAGAGGCACATTCGCAATGGCATACAGCACGCCAACTATCGTCCTGATGAAGAGGGAGATCAAAAAGATTTTTTTCTTGCCGTACCTGTCCGCCCACGTGCCGAAAAGCGGGCGCATAAACAGAGGCACGACGTTTTGAATAAGCACCAGTCCGACGACTTCCGTTATGTTCAGGCCGAACACCAACAGCGCGTAAATTGGAAGAGCGGTTTTTATCATCCCGTTCGACAATCGCGAGATGAAGGCTTCGGCCATCAGCGCGATGATCACGCGATTGAATGCGCCGCCCGCTTTCTCCTCTTCTTTAGCCACGACCGAAGGCAGCGCCGCTTCGCCTTCCGGGACGGGCGCGGGCGCGGACGGGATGACGACTCTCGCCATAGGCACAAACCCGGTGGCGCGATTTATGGCTCTGCCGACGAATCCGCCCATCGCTCCCGACGCGGCTTCAAACTCGGCCGCAAGGTAAAGCGCGGTCGGCTGCCGTTGGGCCGGGTCTTTCGCTAATGCGCGCAGGACGACCACAGCAACGCCTTCGTCGAGATCAGGTCTTCCGTATTCCGTGATGTCCGGAGCGGGAATCTGAATATGCATCCGGGCTATCTCAAGCGGATCGTGCGCGTCGAAGGGAACGAGGCCCGTGAGCATTTCGAAAAGTATTATGCCGAGCGAGTAAACATCCGAGCGCGAATCGAGCGGCGATTCCATCCACTGTTCCGGCGAGCGATAATGAGGATCGCCCAGCACTTTGGCCTGACCTGCGACTGTCCGACCTATGTCGGTCGCCTGAGATATCTTCGCCAATCCGTAGCCGCCGACCTTGATGATTTCTTTTCCGTCTGCTCCGTGTTCGATGAATATCGATTCAGGCTTGAGGTCGCGCAACACTATGCCGTTGATGTGAGCCGCATGAACCGCGCCGCAAATCTGATTGAAGATGCTCACGACCCGTGAAAGCGTCAGCCCGCGCTCGCGCAGCAGCATATCGCGAAGCGTCATTCCTGTGAGCAACTCTTCGACTATGTAAACGACTCCGTCGGGCGTGGTGCCGTAGTCGAAAATCTGAACTGAATTCGGATGGCGGATGCGCGCGGCGACCTGCGCGTGGCGGCGAAATCGTTCGAGCGCGCCGGGATCGCGGACCAATTCGGGATTGAGCACACGCACGGCAACCTTGTCGCCGAGCAGAACGCGGCGCGCTCTGTAAATGGCGCTGGTAGTCCCCTCAGTGATTTTCCAATCGATGTGATAACGCCCGTCGAGCAGCGTGTCGCTGAGGTCTTTCATCTCCTGCCTCTGAACTGGCGGCCTGACGGCTTGAGGCGGAATTGGCTCGACCCTTCGAGGCGGCGGTTCGGGCTGAATCTGTTGAGGCGTCGGCTGTCGAAGCTGCGATTTCTCATCGTCCGTGAGAGAAACCTCGCGCGTGGCAGTGGGAGGCTGATTTGCGATTACGGTTTCAGCTTCAGTCGCGGCAGGCGGCGGAGTCTGATCGATCACATTGAAGACGAAGCGAGTCTGTCCGATGATGATCACGTCGCCGTCATCGAGAGGCCGCCCCTTGATATCGATGCGTGCGTCGTTGACTGTCACCTCTGCGCGCTGGCCTGCGGCGATGACGACGAAACGATTGCCCTGACGCTCGACGACTGCGTGAAACCGGCTGATGGTCGGATCAGCGATGGAGATTATGTTTTCTTCCGCGCTGCCGATTCCGGTCGGAGTGTCCGCGAGCGCAGCTTCGCGAAGAACCCCGTCGGGCGTGCGAAACGTAAGAGTGGCTTTGAGAATCTTTCGAGGTTCAGGCGGGGCTGGCTTTTCCAGTTCGGGCAGTCTCGTCCCGTCGCGCGGACAGAAATTCAACTGATCGGGTAATTCCCTGTTGCAGACGGGGCATCTTTTCACTGGCAGACCCTAAATCGTCAGCGACCTTCGGCGCGATCAAAAATGAATCGCGCTATGCGCTCCCCACCCTGGGGAACGCCTTTGTAGCCGGGAAAGCAGTTCACTTCTATGACTGAAAATCCTTCGTTCGTCTTTATGAGATCGACTCCGTAAAGCTCAAGCCCGAACAGTCGCCCGCACCTGCGCACAAGATCGATCAATTCGGGGTCATCTTCTACGGGCGTGCCGAGTTTTTCTTCTTTGGTCTTGGCCGGAAATACTCGACGTATGACATGCACATAATCGCCGACGGCATAAGCCTTGTAATCGTAAGGCTCGTGTTCGCAATACTCCTGAGCGAATATGAGCCTTTCGCCGAGAGCCGTTCCGTCTTCGCCCCCCTCGTCTTCATCCGACTCCCCCGATTCGCGTCGGGCGATGAGTTGATCGAAGTCCGCCTCGTTCATGCAGACTTCTATTCCCTGACCGCGCCGCCCGCGATAAGGCTTGACGACAATGGGCATTTCGCGGACGACATCTCTGAGGGTTTCTATCGAGTCGGTGACGAAAGTTTTCGGCGTGGGAATGCCTGCCTGAAGCAGCATGAGGCAGGTCAGAATTTTGTCGCGCACTTTCATCGTGGCCGGGTACTCGTTGAGCAGTCGGCAGCCGCGATAATGCGCAGCGGCGGCGAGGGATTCGGCCATCGGAGAATGCGACTTGAAAAGATAGAAGTCGTAATCGAATTTGAAGTTTTCCAGATCGACAAGTCCTGATCGCTCGGTGACTACATCGACCTCAGCGCCGCCCGCTTTCAACTGGTCGAGTATTTCATAAGTGACCGAGGTCTGGCTTCTGGGAGGTTCCATCAAAAAACAGATGCGCATAAAAGTCTCCATATTCCTGCACGGCTACTTGTACAATACGCACTCCGCCTTTGCAACCTCTCAGAAACAGCGGGGCTATGGAAGAAAGAAAACGAGTGAGCAATCCTTCTCATTAACACCCTGCTTCAGCGGGGTGAAGTAGAACCTCACGCATGTCTTCAACCGTTTCAACGGTTTTGCAGGCGGAAAACGGTTGAAACCGTTCGGGTGAGCGTCGCAGCGATAGACACCTCGATGAATCGATGTGTCAATGAGAATCTCTCTCGGCCCATAAGAGAGGGATTTCTTGCGATCCTGCTTTCATCGCAATGACGAGTTTGCTAATCTGCCAGGAGTGAGCAGAAAGAAAAAACTCGACGCGCTCAGCTACGACGATTTCCGCCGACAGATAAAAGAAGGCCACGTCGAATCGCTCTACCTCTTCACGGGCGAGGAAGATTATCTCCACACGCGCGCTGTGCGCTTGCTTTACAACACGATTGATGAAGCGAGCCGCATCTTCAATATCGCACTCTTCTCCATAGGCTCGGAGATTTCGCCCGCAGGCCCGAAAGCCACAGCAGCGATGGCCATAGACGCGGCCAATCAATGGCCTATGGCGGCTTCGCGCAGAGTGGTCATCATCCGCGACTTCGATAAAATCCGCGAAGAAGAAAACGATCTCGTATTCGAATACCTCAAGCGGCCCGCCTCGACTGCGACTGTGGTTTTTCAATCCCGCTCGCTCGATCAGCGGCGCAAGATTACGACCGCCCTGATGAAAGCCTGCGCGGTCTTTTCGTTCGATCACCCCACTGACCAGCAGGCGGCCAAGTGGGCCGAACAGTTCCTCAAACGCCGCAACTGTCGCATAGAGCCGAACGCGCTCGGCCATCTCATAGGACTTACGGGTACGCGAATGAGCCGACTCTCGAACGAACTTGAAAAGCTCGCCGCATACTCGGAAGGCAGCATCATCAACAACGCTATCGTCGATCAGATGGTGCCGAGAGCGCGCGAGCATTCGGGCTTCGAGATATGGGACGCGATAATGGAGCGTGACAGAAAACGCGCGCTTCGCCTGCTCCATAGAATGCTCGAAGACGGCGCGGAGCCTGTCGTGGTAGTCGGCTCGATAGCCGGTCTCTATCGCCGTATGCTTGCGGGCAAGGAACTCATAGCGCGGCAGACTCCCCAGGAAGAAGTGATGAAAGCGACCGGGCAGTACGGGCCGCGCGCGAAACATTTCAACGCTCGATTGAATCGCACGTCGCGCGAAGAGATCGTTCGCGGATTGCGCCGCATCGCTCAGGTCGATGATGCGATAAAAAGTTCGCTCGCCACTCCGCGACTTCAGCTTGAAATTTTGATCTGCGAATTGACTTTGCCCGAAAGCGTAGGCTGGGGTATATTCCAATGACTGGTGATGGGCGATGAGTAATGAGTGATGAGTCGTTGAAACTCATTACTCGCGACTCACCGCTCATCATTTTATTTTTCGGGCGTCGGAGGGACTGCGAGATGGCTATATTTGCTCACGAAGAAAATCCGCTCAACGATCAGGAATGGGAAAATATAAAATCGGTGGTCATCGAAGTGGCTCGCAAGCGGTTAGTCGGTCGTCGGGTGGTAGACCTTCACGGCCCGCTGGGTCCCGGCATTCAGACTATCGTGCATGATCATTTCTCAGGCACGACGATTGGCCGCGTGGGACTTATGGGCGAAGAAGAATCCGATCCCGTTCGCTCGATTCGACGCGAGAGCGGAATCATTCCTCTGATCTACAAGGATTTCATTCTTCACTGGCGCGACATCGAAACCGCCCGTCAGAGCGGCACTCCTCTCGACACTTCGGCGGCGGCGGGCGCGGCTGCCTTTTGCGCTGACGCCGAAGACGATCTGATATTCAACGGCTACCAAGAGATGGGCTACGAAGGATTGATGGTCGTCGATGGTCGCCAGATTCTAACTCGCCGCGACTGGACGGAATCGGGCAATGCTTTCAAAGACGTGGTCGATGCCTCGCAGACGCTTGTGGAAGCCGGTTTCTACGGGCCTTACGCGATGGTCGTCAGCCCGCGACTTTACACTCAGATGCATCAGGTTCATCCCGGCACGGGCGTGCTTGAAATAGAACACGTGCGCCAATTGATCACAGATGGAGTCTATCAATCGCCGCTCATCAAAGACGGCTTGGGAATGATCGTGTCGACGGGAGCGCAGAATTTCGATCTGGCGGTCGCGCAGGATTTGACGGTGGCTTATCTCGGCGCGGAACACATGAATCATCCGTTCAGAGTCTTCGAGAGCGTTTATCTGAGGATCAAACGACATGGCTCGATATGCACTCTTGAGCCGCCTGCCGAAGGGAAATCGAAGCGCGCGAAATAGCCTGAGGCGCGATCAAAAGAAAAAAAGAGAACGATTCGAATCGTTCTCTTTTTTTCTTTTATGAAGAGATTTTTTGCGGCCTTCGATCAGGACATCGCGTTGACTTTCGCAGTGAGCCGCGATTTGTGACGAGCCGCCGTGTTCTGATGAAGCACGCCTTTTTGAATTGATTTGTCTATGAGCGACACCGTTTCAGGAAGCAACACGGCGGCCTGCTCTCGATTGCCCGACTGGATGGCCGCGCGCAGCGATTTGATCTGTGTGCGCAGGCGGCTGCGATTGCGGTTGTTGATTTCGTTGCGCCGCTCGGTCTGCCTCATCCGTTTTTCTGCCGACTTGTGATTTGCCATTTTGTTCTCCTCGATACAGCTATAAATTTTCCTGTGAAAAAAGACGGATAGAATAGCCGTCCGGTCAGCGGGGTGTCAAGATTGGATGGCGATTGAAATTATGGCTTTGCAATGGCGGCATCAGTTCGCGCGATCTCGCGCGTGATCTCTTCGATTATCTGGGCGTCCGCCTCGCGCATAACGCCGCGACGTTTCATGTCGAGAAAAACATCCAGACTTCGTTTATACCACCCTCTTGCTTCGCTCCGGAGTTGTCTGCGTTTTGCCGCTGTCGTCTTTTCATCATCAGCCGCAGATGCAAGAGACTCGCCGAATGTTTGATAACCGATTGCCAGATCGCGCCCCGCTTCTCCATCATCGGGGCTGCGGGCGGCAAGCTCTTCAAAAATCGCCAGCGCTTTTTTGATCAACTCCCGGCCTTCGGCAATCTCGCCTTTTCTTATCAGAGTGTCGCCAAGTCCGGCATCGCTCATCGCAAGATCGCGCCGCGCCTGCGCGTTCGCCGGATCGAGCGCGACGAGCGACTGGCGTATATCTTTAGCCTTTTTATATTGCTCGATTGCGCCCGCAACATCATCGCTGTACCAGAGCAGATCGCCGAGTTTGTTGTAAGCGAATGCCATCTCGCGGCGAGCTTTCGCGTTGTTCGGGTCTTGGCTGGCAAGGGTTTCGAATATCGAGGTAGCTCTGCGCTGGCTTTCGAGCGCGCCCGAAGAGTCGTTGTTGAGCGCGAGAATCTCTGCGATTTTGCTATGGCTTATCGCAAGATCGCGACCACGGGTCGCGCTCGTCGCGTCCATTGCAGAAAGCGATTCGCGAATCGCCAGCGCGCGGCGATAGCTTTCGAGCGCGCCTGCGGCATCGCGGTTTTTTTTCTGCGCGTCTCCGATCACCTCGTAGATTTTAGCCATCTCGCGGCGATCTTCCGCCGCGTTCGACCCGCTCGCTATAGATTCGCGAATCTCCTTTGCGCGGCGATAGTAATCGAGCGATTCGTTTACGTTTCCCGTCTGCCAGCTTATCATCGTGCCGACTCGCTCAAGGCTCGTCGCAAGATTGCGCCGCTCGTCCGCGTTTGAAGGGTCGGCCTTCTGTAACGCTTCGCGAATAGCAAGCGATTTCCTGTGGCTCTCCAAAGCGCCAGCCGCATCGCCGATGTTGGGATTATAAGGATAGCCCTGAATATCGCCGACCCGCTCGTAAGCCATAGCGAGCTCGCGCTGCAAAGACGGGTCGCGGCTCGCTTCACGCGCAAGCGAGTCGAGATATTCGACCGCTCTTTTGACCACCAGTTCGCGCGCAGGGGTCGAGCCGGGGAGGTCTTTGATGGCGTCGTGAAATTCGAACAGAAAGGAATTAGCCAGTTGGCGCACATCGTTGAATCGCCGCTCGGCTCTCTCTCTCTCCAGCCCTGCGGCTCGCGCCTGCCAGAGAGTCGTGATAACGCCTGCGATGAGCGCCACTGCGATGAGCGCGACGGCGATGACAGCGGCCCGGTTGCGGCGGATGAATTTCCCCGCGCGATAGGCGAACGTGTCGCGGGTCGCGATGACCGGGCGGCCTTCGAGGTAGCGGCATAAGTCTTCGGAAAACTGCTCGACCGAAGAGTAGCGGCGCAGAGGCTCTTTGCGCATGGCCATCATCACTATGTTGTCGAGGTCTCCGGCAAGCTCGCGGCGCAGCTTTTGAGATTTCTCTACTTCGCGCGGCGCGTTTTCAGGCGACGCAGGCATGATCTGCGTTTTGCTGAACGGGCCGGGCGAGGTGTCTGATTTTTCAATAGAGGTGCTGGGCCGAGCGGGTTCTTCCTCGCAGATTACCCGCTCGATTTCGCGAGGGATGCGACTCTTGAAATGATAAGGGCGATGTCCTGTGAGCAGTTCGTAAAGCATCACGCCGAGTGAATAAACATCGGTCGCCGTAGTGATTGCGTCGCCGCGCACCTGTTCGGGGCTTGCGTAATCGATGGTCATCGGAGCGTGACCCATAAGAGTCATATCCGCGGTCTGACCGGAAAGCTCAGGGTTGAGCAGCTTGGCTATGCCGAAATCCAGAAGCCTGGGCGCGCCTTCGGCAGTGACGAGTATATTGCCCGGTTTGAGATCGCGGTGAATGACAAGGTTCTGATGCGCGTAACTGACAGCCGAGCAAACCTCGCGGAAGAGTTTGAGTCTTTCGACTGTCGATAATCTGTTGCGCTCGCAATAAGAGGTGATGGGAACGCCCTCGATATAATCCATCACGAAGTAGGGCAGGCCGTCTTCGGTGGTTCCGCCGTCGAGGAGTTTTGCGATATTGGGGTGATCGAGGCTTGCCAGAATCTGGCGCTCGCTGAGGAATCGGCGAACGATGACTTGCAGATTCATCCCCGGACGTATGACCTTGATGGCGACTCGCTTGCGATACTCGTCGTCATCGCGCGCAGCCAGATAAACCGCGCCCATGCCGCCCTCGCCGAGTGGCCCGACTATGCGATAAGGCCCGATGTGACGGCCGGGAGCGAACGGCATCAGAGTCGCCTCCGGTACAGGCGGAGAGCCTTCAGCAAAGGTTTCCTGAATGACTGTCGCTTTTTCCTGATGAGAAGTGATCAGCCTTTCGACTTCGGCCATCAGTTCTGTGTCATCAGCGCAGGCTTGGGCAAGAAAGCGTGCGCGCTCTCCCGGCTCGCGCTCAAGCGCGACTTCAAACAGTTCCAGAGCCTTTTGCCTAAGTTCGCCTTTCATCACGTTAAACCGTAAAACACCGCTCACTTCAACTTTGTAGCCGCGAGGCTTGCAACTGATTTGAACCCCTGCCCCGATTGAACAGTCGCCTCGCGGTATTTGATCAATCGAAGATTGCGAAACATCTCTTTCAGTTCGCCCGGTCGCAATAAAAAATCCGCGTTGAAATCAGGTTTCCAGCGCAGATGATCTGCGGTAAAGGATTCGAATATGAGTACGCCTCCCGGTCTCAGCCCCGCGGTTATCTGAGGGGCGAGATCACGCTGAAGATAATTGAAATTCACTATGCAGTCGAGGCTGTTTGCCGGGATGTTGAAATACTTGAGATCGACGACTGCTGCCGCAACTGTTGTTTTGCGCTCGCGCGCAAACTGCAAACATTTTTGAAGAGCGACTTCGGAAATATCGAGCGCGATCACTTCAATCCCGCGCTCGGCCAGAAAGACTGCGTTTCGCCCCGCGCCTGCCGCAAGGTCGAGCGCAAGCCCGCAGCGAGGAAGCGCGTCCCGGTTTTCGCGCAGAAAATCAGACGGCTGGCGCGGGAAAATCTCCACGCCGCTGTATCGCGCGTCCCATTTCGCTTTGTCCGACACGGCTACAGATTACAGCAGGAGCGGCTTCTTCTCATAGCTTTCAGCCGCGTGCTATCATCCCCGTGATGAGCGCGCAAAAAGAGAGAGCTTATCGCTATGATCTGTTCATCACGCCTGAATGGCGCGACGGATTCGATCTTCTGATCAATGAAAATATCAAGCTCCCCGTCGAAGGCCGCCTGCTCGATGTCAACTGCGGAACAGGCTCTCACACCATAGAGATCGCCGAACGAATGCATCAAGGCAAAGTCACAGGCGTAGACCCCGACCCTGAACGCATCGCAATCGCTCAGGCGAAGGCTCTGGTCAGAAAAGTGAAGAATGTCCACTTCGAGGAAGGCATCGCAACTTCGCTTCGATTCCGCGATGACGAATTCATCGTGGTGATAGGCGACGCCTCGCTGATCGCAACCCCCGATATCGAGCGCACGCTTGAAGAGATGATCCGAGTGGCCCAGCCCGACGGGCGGATAATACTGAAGATGACCACGCACGGGAGCTTCGACGAATTCTTCTCGATTTACTGGGAAGCGTTATTTCAGTCGGAACTGATCGATAAGACGTGGGAAGGACTTGAAAAACTGATCAACGAGCGAGTAACGATCTCCGATGCCGAAGAGATGGCTCGCCAGGCAGGACTTGTCGAGGTCAAAAGTTTTTCTGTCAGGGAAGAATTCCTCTACGAAACCGGATTGGAGTTCATAAACTCTCCGTTGATAATGGACACGTTTCTCGATGGCTGGCTCAGTATAGTTCCTCTCTCGCGGCGCGAAGAAGTTTCCGCGAGGATCGTGTCTCTGATCGAAGGCGAACGTCACGATGCGCCTTTCGATATATCGATAAAGGCGACCCTCGTAACCGGACTCAAGTAGATCAGACTACTCCCAGTCTGGTCGCATAAAGTATCTGGCAAATCTGCGCGACGATACCGACGGCTCCGATGATGATTCCTGCCGTTGCCATCCCCTGCCCCTCTTCGATCTGCGCGGACTTCAGGGTGCGCGAAGACTCGAAACCCCAGAAGATCGATACTATGCTCATAATGAAGCCGACCCCGGAGCAGAAGAAGCTGGCAAGGACCAAAACGCCCAGGTCATTTAAGAGGAAGCCTATGACGAAAGCGATGATGGAGCAGAAAAAACTGGCGATGCCGATGATGACGGAATTGTTGGCGCGTTCCTGCGCACGGTCGATTTTCTGAAAGTATTGCACCTGAGCGGAATTTTTCTGGCGGACCTTTGCGCGCGTGTCTTCTCTGGGAATATTCTCTTCTGAAAAAACGGTTCCTACCTGAGTGCCGCACTCCAGACATTGGGCCAGACCGATTTCAATCGGCATCCCGCACTTGGGACATATCTTTTGCATCGAGGCCATAGGTTCTCAAACTCAGGGGGGCCAGTGTGATGTAGCTTCGCGTTCGCTTTTTAACATAAGTCTCGGACTCTATCAAGAGATTCGACGCCGCATGTGTTGTGACTCTTCAATGAGAGATTGACGGACGACTCAACAAGCCGCCCGTTTATGCTTTAACGAGCGGCTGCGACGACTTTTTCCGCCGCGTCTTTCATAGATGTGGCGGTCACGAAACCGAGGCCGGATTGCTCTATGACTTCGCGGCCCTGCTCCACGTTGGTTCCTTCGAGGCGAACGACTACCGGGACTTTGACGCCTAAGTTGCGCGCCGCTTCGACCACGCCGCGCGCCACCATATCTGTTCGCACGATGCCGCCGAATATATTTATCAACACCGCGCGCACGTTCTTGTCCGAAAGCAGTATGTGGAAAGCGTTTTCGACTCTCTGCTGCGAAGCGCCGCCTCCGACATCGAGGAAGTTGGCAGGCTCGCCGCCCGCAAGCTTGATGATGTCCATCGTAGCCATAGCAAGCCCCGCCCCGTTGACCATGCAGCCGATGTTGCCGTCCAGCTTGATGTAGTTCAAATCATGCTTCGACGCTGCTATCTCAAGCGGCTCTTCTTCGTTGAGGTCGCGAAGCTCCGCGTACTCCTTGTGACGAAACAGCGAGTTGTCGTCGAAGTTCCATTTGGCGTCGAGCGCATACAACTCGCCGTCTTCCGTGAGCAGAAATGGATTGATCTCGGCAAGCGAGGCATCGCTTTCGACATAAGCGCGATAAAGCCCCATCATGAATTTCACCGCTTTGTTTAAAGTCTCTTTTGGAAGCCCTATGCCGAAGGCCAGCTTGCGCGCCTGAAACGGCTGAAGCCCGACTGCCGGATCGATTGCCTCTTTGAGAATCTTCTCCGGTTCTTTTGCGGCGACTTCTTCAATATCCATTCCGCCTGCAGCCGAAGCCATAAACACCAGGCGCGATATGGCGCGATCCAGAACTATGCCGAGATAAAACTCCTGTTTTATCTTGAGACCTTCTTCGATCAAAAGCCTTCGGACTTCGCGCCCTTCAGGGCCGGTCTGATGAGTGACAAGCTGCATACCGAGCATACGAGATGCTATCTCTTCGGCTTCCTCGACGCTCAGGGCGAGTTTCACCCCGCCGCCCTTGCCTCTGCCGCCTGCGTGAATCTGCGCTTTGACGACGACCGGGAGTCCGAGTTTTTCGACCGCCGCGCGCACCTGATCTCTGGATGTGACTACTTCGCCGCGCGGAACCGTCACTCCATATTGGGCAAGAATCTGCTTGCCCTGATATTCATGTATTTTCATTGATTAGTCCTTTGTCCCTTGTCATTAGTCCTTTGCCCCTCATCGAAACAAAGGACTAATGACAAGGGACAGATATTTAATTATTGTTGCTGGCCGCTTCGCGCTCGATTGTCAAAACGTAAACGCCGCTTGAAAAACTCCCGGCATAGATGCGGCCTCGTTCCAATGGGTCGAACGAGATAGTCCACACGCGATTGGTCGGAAGCTGTCCCACTATCTGCTCATCTATCCGCTCCCACGAATAGCCGCGATCGGTGGAGCGATACACTCCGCCGCGCGAATACTCGCACAGCATCACTTCATCGGGATTGGCGGGATTGAATACTACTGAAGTGAAGTCGCCCGCCTGAAGCCCTCCTCCGCGACGAACCCACGTGCGCCCGCCGTTGGTCGTGCGATAGATGAATTGATTGGTGCCGAGCAGGATCAAATCAGCGTCGCGCGGGTCCTGAGCTATCGACTTGACCGTCACGCCTTCCGGGCCGCGCCCGACCTGCCGCCAGTTCTTTCCGCTGTCGTCGGAAATGAAGAGACCATCTTTCGTGCCGATCAGTATTCGAGCGGGCGTGTCCTTGTGAATCGATATGGCGAAGACCGGCCCTTCCGGGTCGTAGCCTTCGATGTAAACCTTTTCCCATCCTTTGGTCTCGTCCATCGTGACATAGAGACCGTTTTTCGTCGCCGCCATCAGCCCCCGACTGCCTTCCGCATCGGTAAAAGATGCGATCTCATCGACCTGAGAGGTGATGTTGAAAAGCGGCGGCCCGGTGGGTTCGACTATCTCAGGCTCAGGCTTTTTGGGCGCGGGCCTGCGCTTACGGCTTGGAGTTTTTTTCGACTGTGCTTTCGCTTTGGATTGATAATTCGCCTCGACGCTTATGTATCGCGGCTTGTAAGACGGGCCTCCGACCCTCACTCCCTCATCCGTATCAAGGGCCGCCCTGCGCTTTGTCGATTTGGTTTTTTTCGATTTTGGTTTCACTTCCGGCTTAGGCTCGACCTTGCCGACGAAAGACCAGCTTGCGCCGCGATCATTGGAGCGAAACACGCCGCTGTTCGTTCCCGCATAGATCACGTTCGCATCTTCCGTCGATTGATGAAACGCGAAGACATCGCGCGGCCCCAGTCCTGTGGAAGACGGCTGCCAGTTTTCGCCGCCGTCCGAAGAGACGAAAACGCTTCCCCCCGAACCATCGTGATAGACGCTTGCCAGCACTCGCCCTTTTTCAATCGCGTCGGGAAGGAGAGCCAGCACATGGCGATGAATGAATCCGGCGTTTCCAGGGATGAAGTCATCGCCCATATTTTCTGAAACCTGAACGCCGAAATCGTCTGTCGCGATGACGACCCTCTTGGGATTGTCGGGATGAACGGCGATTGCGCGAATCACATAAGACTTCGACGTGAGCAGTCGCCAACGCTTTCCGCCGTCGGTCGCGCGCCAGAACCCTTCGCTGGTTCCGGCGAAGATGACCTTCGCATCGGTCGGGTGAGGAAGCAGCGCGTAAGTTCTACGCGCGCTGAAAGGAATGCCCGGAAGCTTGGCCCATTTCTCGCCCAGTGAAGAGGAGCGATAGATTCCGCTGCAGGCGTTTATGTGAAGCGTCTTGGGATCGACAGGGCTGACACAGATTCCCATTATGTCCGAATCGTCTATGATCCCGATTTTGTGAGTGAGTTGTTTCCACGTCTTGCCGCCATCTGTGGTCTTCCACGGAAGGTGATGAGTGCCGATGTAGATCGTGTCTGTGTTTTGAGGATCGATAGCGACTGAATTGATATTTTGAATCTGAGAGTTGTCTGCGGGCGTGATGCGCTCGAAGCTCTGCCCCGCGTCGGTCGAGCGAAAAGCTCCCGACTTGGTTCCGACGACCAGGAAGTTGGAATCCGAATGAGCCAGCGAGAGAGAAAGTATCGGCTTGCCTTTGGTGTCTTTCAGAAGTTTCCATGACTGGCCGCCGTCTTCGCTTTTGAACACGCCCTGATCATCGTTGCCATGAGCGACGGCCCATGTGCCGACGTAGATGGTCTGCGCATTGCGCGGATCGATAACGATGTCATCTACGGAAATGCTGCGCTGGCCGAGACCGGGTTTCAAACGTCGCCAGGTGCGCGCGCCGTCGGTCGATTGATAGATTTGTCCGTCGCTCGTTCCGAGATAAAACAGGTCAGGGTTGTCGGGCGCGACCACAAGCGAGCGCGCATCGCCTCCCCACGGGCCGGTCGCTGTCCATCGGCGCACTTCTCCTTTCGAATTGGCGCTCGATAGAACGTCGCGCGGACGGTCGTCAGCCGCGACTGGAATCAGCGAAGCTGAAAGGACGCTCGACGTGAGGACGAAGAGCAGACGATTTAATTTAGACACGGGGCTGCGCTCCTTGTTTCTTCGTTGTTTTGCATAGGGGCATATCCGAGAAATTTCTCGTTGGCAGACGATAAATGACTATACTATGGCAGCCGCCTGCTTGCCAGTTTAAGAGATGAGGTGATACCGATCTGCTGGGAACAAGTTTCCTAGCCCCATACAAAACCCTTCTCACCTGAGCCACGTCCTCTCCAAGTCAGTGACTCCGGCTTCTTACGCACAAGCAACTCCACGCGCCGCAGACGCCGCCCATAAGTTTTTATATCCTCACGAACTTGAGTCAAGCCTAAAACGATTCCCTGAAGATAGGATGGCTCGGCCTTCGTTTCATGAAGTGCGAAAACCAACCCTGGTTGTATGTGTTCAGGAGCAATAACCCAAAAGCCGGTCAAAAAGGTTCCGTCGTTCTGGTCAACTACTTGGCGCCCTTGACGGCAAATAAAATGCGAATCAAGAGTTGAACAGTAGTCGAAAACAACAGACCGTCAGCTTGCCGTAGCAATGAACCAGCAAGCCTTGGGTTGAACGCACTCGACTCGCATCTTGCAGTCCTGATCTTTGAATCAGCCAGTTAAACAACGACTCGATTGGTTGCCTCATCGCCGACACGAAGCGTGACCATAGAGTGTTGTACGCCGCTTCTTTTTCTTGCCCTCTCTGGCACTTGTCTGGTGTGCAAAGTTCGACTTGGCGCTTTGCCAGTTCTGCTTTCGTCAATTCGTTTTTATACGCTTTGTCGGCGAACAGGATTCCAATCGCGGGCGGTTCAACTTCTTGACGAAATGCTGTCAGATCGTGAACCGCAGCCGATGTAAAGGCAAGGGCTTGGGGCAAAGGTAACTGATGTGGTCGCCTCTGTCCCAACAAGTGCAGTTTGAGGCCGTGATAATAGAGTTTTTTGGTGGAACAATAACCTTTCCTGGCAACCTTGCGAGCGATCTTCGCGCCATCGGCTGGTGTGCCTTTGGCCAGGATAATGGGCAAAGAATCCAAGACGGAATCTCTCGTCTGAGGTACGCTGTTTGCCAACTCGGAGAGCAACTCTTCGAGCAGCAAGGCGAAGGTGGGGCTGAGAAGATTGAGTCGGTGATTGAATGCCTGGTAAGAAGGCAAACAGGGAAACCAAGCCGACCAATGGTGGTCAACATAGTCATAGATGCAACGTTGCGAGAAATGCCCCTGAAGATGGCCAAACAGATAGAGGGTCACGAGTTCCTGGTCAGTGAAAGCGGGTTGGCTATTATTGCTCATACGTTGAAGTTTGAGGACTGAATGCTTATCCAGCAATTCCCGGTTAGCTTGGAATTGATGTAAACAAGGAAGTTGACAAATTGACAGCAATTCTCAATACGGAGAAC
>DLHY01000006.1 GCA_002483445.1 Blastocatellia bacterium UBA7656 | reverse complement strand
AAACCTAAAATTAAATGGCCCTACTTATAGACGCCTTCCGCCGAGACATAATTCTGTTGAAGATGAATCCGCGTGCCGTCGGGCTGAATGAGCAATCGATTGCCGGGAGCGTTGGCCGAGCCTGAGCCTGAGCCGTTGCCGAGGGCGGTATTATCGTAGTTTTTGACTATTCTCCCGAACCCTATCCTCCACCCGGCGGCTGGCCAGCCTTTGTCGTAGTTGAAGGTCATCGCGGAAAAATCTTTGTTCCATAATCGGCTGTTATAGACCAGAGCCAGAGTCGTTCCTATTCCGCGCCCGCCAAGCCCAAGCACGGGGGCGATGAACTGATAGTTGTAGCTTCCGAGGTTCTTTCTGGTTTTAGCCGCGCTGCCCGCAATGGTTTCCTGCGCGCTGAATCGCGGATTGCCCACTGCGTTGTTGAAAGTCGTGGCCTGCGCTGCGAAGGTGTCCGAGCCGTCTCCGTCAATCGGCCCCGGCCCCTGAAACATCGCAACGGGTGATGGGTGATAGGTAATGGGTGATGAAACATCGCGGGCGTCGTTGCAGATGTTCTCACCATCTGCGCTGATGATCTCTCCTGCGCTTTCATGGCTGCCAGTCTCGCTGTCGATTTGAACGGCGCGACGGAAGGCGACTTGCTCTTATCTTCTCTGTTCGACGCGATGGTTGAGCGGTCGGAATCGGCAGTCGCGCCCTGCTTCGAATCCTTCACGTCTTCGGCTTCAGGCTCTTCGCAATCATTGGCGTGCTTGGGGTCGTATTCGAAATCGCTTTCAACGGGACGCGCTCCTTCTTTCACCTCGACCAGCACGCTGGCCCGCGCCGACCCCGCCCGCGCTGTTATCTTCGTCTTGCCCGGAGATATGGCCGTCACCTCTCCATAAGAAGTCACTTCGGCGACCGCCTCACTATCTGTCTCCCACTGAATCGCTGCGCCGTGAACTACTTCGGCTTCTCCGTCTTCGCCCCGTCGAGTGTGATCGAGAGCGAGCGGGACGAGAGTCCGCGTTTCGTCCGCGTAGAGCAGCACGCGACGCGGGCAGAGGCGCAGTTTCGTCACTCGCGCTGCCCGATCCTGAGCCGTCAATTCATCCTGCTTTTTGTTCGATGACAGGTCGAAGGAAAAATAATCAGAGGCGTCGCGCAGAAGGTTGAACGAATAATCCATGGAATGACCGGCCTGATGGCGTATCGCCTCGACTTCGGCCCCGGAGCGCGGCGCGATGATCGAAGCGATCATCACAGCGGTTATGATGAAACGGATTCGAGCGATTCGGCGGCGACCATTTTTCATAAACTATCCTTTCGGGCAGCAGGCGCACTTATCCCGCGCCTTTGTGTAAGAGCTTTTATTTTCGTTTTCAAGGCAGACCGATCCCCTGTGAAATCCAGTCGGCCAATCAAACCTGATTTTCGTTATTCGACAGATGCGCGTGATGAGGGAACGCAATGCAGACGCGCTTCTGACACAACTCTTTCACAAAGGTTTTACTGCCTCCCCCTGCGATGTTTTCGTTTCGGTTAGCACGGGTCTTTTGAATGCGCGGTGTTTGCACCATAAGGCACAATCAACCGTCAACGATTTTGTTATATTGAAACTGTTTTGGAAGGCAAAAATCGCAAAAAAAAATCATGCGGCGCGCAGGCGTGAATAAGCAAGCCGTCCGTCTCCGCAGAAGCGATCATAAGAACAGGGCATCGATTGGAGCTAATGGGCCGGATTTCCAGGCTCTATGACAATCAGGAAAGTGTCACACGAAAGCGCGTGATGATTGGGCCGCGCTCTTATACTCCTCCGTGTGAAGAACGGAGGAACAGCTTTGAGCGACTATTGTCATACAAGCGAACCGGGAGTTGAGCAGGGCGCGTTTTCCCGCTTGTGGGTTTATCAAAGAGAACGTTTCCCCGTGTTCGCTCACGCGCCGCTCGTAGCGGCTTTCAGCTTTTCAGCCGTCTGCTATTCCGCTCTGCTCCGCGGCCAGATGACGCTGCCGCGATTCGCTTCTGCGGCAGTCGCATTCGTCGCCTCGCTGATTTTCTTTTTGCAGTTGAGAATCGCTGACGAGCATAAAGACTTCGAAGAAGACCTGCGTTTCCGCCCTTATCGCCCCGTTCAGCGAGGACTCGTCACGCTTCGCCAGCTTGGCGCTATCGGGCTTGCAGGCGCGCTATGTCAGCTATCGCTTGCGCTCACGCTTCGTCCTGCCCTCGTCATCCCGCTCGCGGCGACGTGGCTCTATCTCGCGTTGATGAGCAAAGAGTTCTTCGCCCGACGGTGGCTCAAGGCGCGGCCCCTGACTTATATGCTCTCTCACATGCTCATCATCCCGCTGGTCGATTTCTACGCCACTTCCTGCGACTGGCTGGCCCGCGGCGAGCGACAGCCCGCCGGGTTGTTCTGGTTCCTCGCGGTGAGTTTCTTCAACGGAGTAGTTCTGGAGACGGGGCGCAAAATTCGCGCGCCTCAAGATGAAGAAACCGGCGTCGAGACTTATACCGCGCTGTGGGGCCGTCGACGCGCGGTTGCCGCATGGATGTGCGCGATCACGTTGACTGCGCTTGCGGCGATTATGGCGGCGAAGGAAGTCGATTTCATCCTTCCGGTGTCAATGATTCTCGCTTTGCTTTTTATCGCAGCCGTTATCGTCAGCCTGCGTTTTCTCTGCAAGCCCCTGTCATCGAGAGCCAGAATGTTCGAGAGCTTTTCAGGCGCGTGGACGCTCGTCATGTACCTGAGCCTCGGCGCGGCTCCTCTCATTTTGAAATCTTATGGGATCACTTTATGAGCAATATCCTTTATCCCTCGGACGAAGGCCAGTTCGGAGGCAAAGCCGCGGCGTTGAAGCGGCTCCATCGCTACGCGCTGCCGATACCTAAGTGGTTCGTCGCATCGCCCGCGGCTTTTTATGCAAGCCTCACTCTCTCTGAGCGCAGAACTATGGAAACATCCGCCGACCCGCGCGAGATTCAAACTCTGCTCGCCGGAGTCGAAATGTCTGAATTGGTGAAGCGCGAGCTTGAGAATGCGCTTGATGATCTTTGCTCGAATGGCGAGACGGTAGCGGTTCGCTCATCTGCGATTGATGAAGACGGATCGCAGCATTCATTCGCCGGTCAACTCGAAAGCTTTCTGTTCGTTTCTCGCGCACAGGTTGCTGAAAAAATCATTGAGGTGTGGCGTTCGGCTTTCAGCCCTCGCTTATTCGCTTATCGCCGCGAGAGAGGTTTGACTCTGGCGCCGCTGCCGCCCGCCGTTTTGATTCAGCGAATGATCAATCCGGAAGCCGCAGGAGTGGCTTTCAGCGCCGATCCTGTGACGGGGCGTCGAAGCGTGGCTGTAGTTTCAGCAGTGCGCGGAATCGCAGCGTCGCTCGTCTCAGGAGAAAGCGACGCCGAAACATGGCGCATCACT
The DNA here is from genome assembly GCA_002483445.1 of Blastocatellia bacterium UBA7656. Lineage (GTDB taxonomy): Bacteria > Acidobacteriota > Blastocatellia > UBA7656 > UBA7656 > UBA7656. The sequence goes on along the minus strand of DLHY01000006.1, from coordinate 19,536 downwards.
CGCAACGCAAATTGTCAGCTTGCGGCTCTTTCAACACAAGTCCTGACCGAACAGCAGGCGCGCGGCGTAGCGGAACTTGCGCGTCGGGCTGAAAGATATTTCGGCATACCGCAGGACATCGAGTGGGCAATCGAAGGCGGCGAGATTTTTCTGTTGCAGTCACGCCCCATAACTTCCCTTGCCGAGATGAATGATCCTGACGGCGCGCTCGCCCTCTGGGACAACAGCAACATCGCGGAAAGCTACAGCGGGGTGACTACGCCTCTGACATTTTCATTCGCCCGTCGCGCTTACGAAGAAGTCTATCGCCAGTTCTGCCGCATTCTTCGAGTTCCTGAAACCGCGATAGCCGCGCAAGCGAACACTTTTAGGCGGATGATCGGACTTGTGCGCGGAAGAATTTATTATAACCTGTTGAACTGGTATCGAGTGCTGGCCCTGCTGCCCGGTTTTCGCGTCAATCGCCGCTTCATGGAACAGATGATGGGCGTGCGCGAGGGCTTGCCTGAAAGCGTCGCCGAAGAAATTCGCAACTCAAGCTGGCGCGATAATGTGAAAGACGCTTTCAATCTGACGCGAACCGCCTTCTCGCTTGCGGCGAATCATTTCCTGCTGTCGAAAAAGATCAGAAGCTTTTATCGCAGGCTCGACGAAGCTCTCAGCGATCAAGAGGTCGTTTTGGAAGACATGCGCGCCGATGAGCTTGCGGCTCATTATCGCGATCTCGAACGACGATTGCTGACTCGCTGGGATGCGCCTTTGATCAATGATTTTTTCGCGATGATTTTTTACGGGCTGCTTGGCCGCCTGACTGAGGAGTGGTGCAAAGATGGCAGTTTGAAGAATGCGCTTCTTTGCAACGAGGGCGGCATCATCAGCGCCGAACCTGCCCGCCGCGTGCGAGAGATGGCCGTGGAAGTTTCCGGGGATGAGCGATTCGTCGCGATGCTTTGTGAAGACTCGCTCGACGGAATTCTGCTTTGCATCGATGATCGCCCGCGCTTCAAACAACTCTTCGATGATTACCTCACCCGGTTCGGCGACCGATGCCTCGATGAACTCAAACTCGAAAGCGAAACGCTCGTCGACGATCCGCTCCCGCTGCTTCGCTCGGTCGGCCATATCGCGCGTCGCTCCGACCTGCGCGATGCGCGATCAGCAAGCGAAGTCGATCTCCGCGCCGAGGCAGAGCGCAAGGCGAAAGAGGCTCTGGGAGCTAATCCTGCGCGACGGGTGATTTTCTCATGGGTTTTGAAACATGCGCGAAGCCGTGTGCGCGAGCGCGAAAATCTGCGTTTCGAGCGCACACGACTTTTCGGACGTGTTCGCCGAATCTTTGTAGAAATCGGTCGCCGTTTTCACGCGCTCGGACTGCTTGATTCGCCCCGCGACATCTTCTATCTCGAAGTGGAAGAAGCTCTCGGCTTCGTCGAAGGCACGGCGACTACGACCGATCTGCGGTCGATGATCGCCGCGCGCAAGGATGAGTACGAACGACACTGCGAGTCTGAGCCTCCAGCTAATCGATTTGAGACTCGCGGCATCGTCGCTCACCGAAACTCATTTCAATCTGTGCGCGTTGATGAGCCGAACCACTTTGCCGACCGGCGCGAAGGTACGGCTTGCAGTCCTGGTATTGCGCGGGGACGCGCTCGCATCATCCGCGATCCGCGCAATGCCGAAATTCAACCGGGAGACATTCTCATCGCCGAGCGAACTGACCCCGGATGGATCATGCTTTTCGCCGCGTCCGCAGGCGTCGTCGTCGAGCGCGGCAGTCTGCTTTCGCACGCGGCTATAGTTGCGCGCGAGATGGGCCTTCCGGCCATAGTCGCCGCGAGAGGCGTGATCGAGTGGCTCAAAGACGGAGAATGGATAGAAATCGACGGCAGCGCGGGAACCATAACGCGAATCGTCGAAGAATCAAGCAGCGCGATCAGTCAGATTGCGCGCACTGAAAGTGCCAGGACTGGAGCCACGCAAGCTGACAGCTTGCGCCACCCGGTCGAAGAAGAATTGAAGGTTGTAAATGCGTAGCGATATAGAAAACCGCGCCGACTTTTCCCGTGTGCGATACGGCCAGTGCTGGGAAGACGCCGATGTGCTGCTCGATGCGCTAGATGTTCAATCGGGCCACGTTTGCCTCTCGATAGCCTCAGCGGGCGACAACACTCTCGCGCTGCTTGCGCGCAAGCCTGAGCGCGTGATCGCGCTCGATCTGAGCGCGGCTCAATTGGCCTGTCTTGAATTGAGAGTCGCGGCTTACCGGGAACTCGCGCACGCCGAGTTGCTTGAGGTGATAGGATCGCGTCCGAGCCGACGACGGCGACAGTTGTACAAACGATGTCGCCCGCTGCTTTCTCTTCGAGCGCGTGATTTCTGGGACGCCCATTCTGACGATATCGATAGAGGAATCGGCGGAGCGGGAAAATTCGAACGCTACTTCGCGCTGTTTCGCCGCTTGCTTCCGTTGATTCATTCGCGAAAAAAAATCGAGCGATTATTCGATTGCTCGACCGTAGAAGAGCGCGAGCGATTCTATGATAAAGAGTGGAACACGCGAGCTTGGCGCGGGATGTTTCAAGTATTTTTCTCGCGGCGGGTGATGGGATGGCTGGGGCGCGATCCGAGTTTTTTCCGTTACGTCGAAGGCAGCGTAGCAAGTCGAATTCTTGAGCGGGTGCGTCACGCGCTCGTCGCGCTCGATCCGCGGGAGAATCCTTACCTGCAATGGATTCTCACGGGCCGTCACGCGACCGCGCTGCCTTTCGCGCTCAGGGAAGAAAACTTCGAAGCGATTCGCGCCAACCTTGATCGACTGGAATGGCGAAGAGAGCCTCTCGAAAAATTTCTTCTGAGCGATGAAAAGTTCGACCGCTTCAACCTGAGCGATATTTTCGAGTATATCTCGCTGGAAAGCTATCACCATCTGCTCGACCGTCTCATACTTGCCAGCCGCTCGCGCGCCCGCCTCGCTTACTGGAACATGCTGGCCCGCCGCGGGCGACCTTTGAGTGTGGCCGACAGGGTGCGTTCTCTCAACAGCCTTGCCGCCGCGCTCCACCAAAAAGACAAGGCATTTTTTTACAGCGCCTTCGTCGTCGAAGAGGTGATGTGATGCTTCAAACTCTTCTCAACATGCTTCTGGTCATTGTCGTTTTCGTCGGGCTGCTCGCAGGTTTGCGCTGCTGTGGTCGCGCGGTTCAACCCGAAACCTCGCGCAAACTGTTTCACGTCTCGATGGGATTGTTCGTTTTAACTCTGCCGCTATTGTTTGCAAGCATCTGGCCCGTCGTCGTCCTCTCTGCTCTGACAATCATAATGATGATCGCTTTGCGAAGAGTCGCGAGTTTGAAGGAGCGACTCGGCTCGGTCATCTGCGGCGTCAAGCGCAGGTCGCTTGGTGAAATTTATTTTCCGCTCGGCGTCGGGTCGGTCTTTTGTTTATCGAACGGCGACCGTGTGTTGTACTCGGTGCCGATTTTGATTCTCGCGCTGGCCGATACGGCAGCCGCGCTCGTGGGCCTTCGTTATGGCAGATTGCGTTTTCGGGCGATGGACGGATACAAGAGCGTCGAAGGCTCGATAGCTTTTTTCACTGTCTCCTTCGCAAGCGTTTTTATTTCTCTCAGATCATTCGGCTGTGCGGGCGGGGGGGAAGCCGCGTTGATGGCTCTCGCGTTGAGTTTCATTCTGATGATCGTCGAAGCCCTCGCATGGCGCGGGATGGACAACGCGCTCATCCCGTTGTGCGGTTTCTTTATTCTCAAAGCGATGAGGATGTGAAGCATAATGATCGAACTGATCGAAGTCAAAAACGAGGAATCGCTCGACGCCTTTTGCGCCGCTTCGAGCGAGTTGAGCCGCGACGCGATTGCCCGTCATAAAGCCGACGCTCACTGGATCGCTGTCGACAAAGGCCGTGTGAAAGCGCGATGTTCGTTATGGTGGACGGACGCGCCCGCGATGGCGGGGCAGCGAGTCGGGTTGATCGGCCACTATGCGGCGAGATGCGCCGAGTCTGCGCGAAAGCTTTTGCAGGAAGCGCGACGAGAGCTTGCCCGTCGCGGATGCTCGATTGCAATCGGCCCCATCGATGGCAACACGTGGCGGCGTTATCGATTGATAACGGAGCGAGGCGCGGAGGCGCGATTTTTTCTTGAGCCTGACAACCCCGAAGACTGGCCCGCGCATTTCGAGCAGAGCGGCTTCGTTCAAATCGCCGGTTACTCTTCGGCCCTCAACGAAGATTTGAGTAGACGCGATCCGCGCGCTGATTCCATCGAAGCGCGTCTGCGAACGCTCGGCGTCTCCGTCAGGCCGATGCGAACGGATGAGTTCAAAGAAGAGCTTTCGCGCATTCATTCAGTCGTCGCCGTCAGCTTTCGCAAGAGTTTTCTCTACACCCCAATCGATGAAGAGAATTTCATCGCTCAGTACGAGCCTGTGAGATCGCACATAAAAGAGGAGCTATGCTTGATAGCCGAAATCGATGGCCGCCCACTCGGTTTCCTGTTCGCTCTGCCCGACGCGATGCAGGCGGCGCGAGGTCAGCAGATAGACACGATCATCATAAAGACGCTTGCAGTCGCGCCTGAATTTGCGAATGAAGGGCTTGGCAGTTTGCTTGCGGATCGCTGTCAGAAGGTCGCCGCAGAGACGGGCTACCGGCGGGCGATTCACGCGCTGATGAGCGACTCGAACAACTCGCGCAGGATCAGCAATCGATATGCCCGCGTGATTCGCCGATACGCGCTGTTTGGCTGTCCGTTGTCCGTTGTCCATAGTCCGTTGCAAGCCACCGACAACTGACTACTGACTACTGACAAAGGACAAAGGACGAATTTATGAACATCACTGAAATTCTTCGCGATCATGCACAGACGCGACCCCGCGCGGCGGCCATCATCGATGCGCATCGCGGGACGCTCACTTTCGCTGAACTTGAAATCGAGTCGAGCCGCGGTGCCGCGTTGTTGAAGCGATCAGGCATCGAACCGGGCGATGCAGTTCTGGTTTTCTGCCCCGTGTCGGCGGAGCTTTACATCATCCTGACCGCGCTCTTTCGAGTCGGGGCGGTAGCGATGTTTCTCGATCCATCGGCGGGAAGAAAACATATCGAGCAGTGCTGCTCTCTGCTCAATCCCGCCGCTTTGATAGCGACTTCGAAGGCGCATCTGCTCCGTTTGGTCTCGCCCGCCTTGAGGCGCATTCCCGTTAAGTTCGCGGTCGGTTTGCCCGTACCGGGCGCTGCTGGCTGGTCGCGCGCCGAGAGCGTGAAGCCGCACACGGAAATTCACCGATGTGATACGGACACGCCTGCGCTCATCACTTTCACGAGCGGCAGCACAGGGACGCCTAAAGCGGCTGTTCGAGGGCATGGCTTTTTGCTCGCTCAACACGCCGCGCTTGAGCGAACGCTGCGACTCACGGCGGGAGAAAGCGATCTTGTGACTCTACCAGTGTTCGCGCTCGCCAATCTCGCTTCAGGCGTGACGAGCATCATTCCGAACGTCGATCTTCGATTCCCCGGACGCATCGATGCGGCAAAAGTCATTTCGCAGATACACGAGCATCAGCCTCAAAGCACAGCCGCATCGCCCGCCTTTCTTGAGCGTGTCGTCGATCATTGCGAACAATCGGGCGAGCGGCTTTCGAGCTTCAAAAAGATTTTTACAGGAGGCGCGCCCGTTTTCCCGCGACTTCTCGAACGACTTCAAGGCGTCGCGCCCTCCGCAGAGATAGTCGCCGTTTATGGCTCGACCGAAGCCGAGCCGATAGCCGAAATTTCCTGCCGCGATATTTCGCGCGATGACCTCGATGCAGAGATAAGCGGGCGCGGTCTGATTGCGGGTTTGCCCGTCGAAGAAATTCAACTGCGCGTAGTGCGCGACCAGTGGAATCAGTCTTCAACGGAGTTTGAAACCGAAAGCCTCGAAGCGGGAGAGACGGGCGAGATCGTCGTCACGGGCGATCATGTTTTGAAAGGCTATCTCAACCGGCAGGGCGATTCGGAGACGAAGATTCATATTGATGGCCGCGTGTGGCATCGCACGGGAGATGCGGGATATCTCGATGAGCGCGGGCGATTGTGGCTCGTGGGGCGATGCTCGGCCCGCGTGAAAGATCAGCGCGGAGTGATTTATCCTTTCGCGGTCGAGTGCGCGGCGACCGCCTTTCCGCAGATTCGCCGCTCGGCGTTCACCTTGCATCGCGGTCGCAGAGTTCTGTGCGTTGAAGTTGATCGAATGAGCGAAGAAGAACTGAACACGCTCAAAGAAAAACTTTCATGGGCCGCGCTTGACGAGATACGGATTTACTCTCGCCTGCCGGTAGACAGTCGGCACAACGCTAAGATCGATTATCCGGCCTTGCGTCGCCTGCTTGATCGTTCGCTTATGGCGCAAGCTCCATCGTGAAGTAGCCCGTGTTTTTGAAATCATCAAGCGCATCCCATCGCCCGGTCTCGTTTCTGCGATTGAGGGTTTTGTGAGTCTCGCACGCGCAGGACTCGTCTCTCGGTCGAGGGCAGCGCGAGATGAGCGCAATGAGCGATTCAATCTCTGCTTTATCCATTTTGTAGCCGTAGTGATCCGTGCATTCGGAGTCGAGCGAGCCGCGACGCGATTCTTCATAAACGGCGACGCCGCGAAAACCGCACGCCGAGCATTCGATCAGTTGAAGAGATATCTCATCCGAGCGGCTGTCGTATTCGATATCGATGGCCGAGGTGATATTGAGACTCCCGACCTCTCCACACTCAGGACAAATAAACATAGCGCCTCCATTTCATAGACCGCTGCATTGAAAGCCAAGCCTCCGGGGCGGAAAAAAAGGCAAAGTCGGGCAGCTTTCTACTCATATCAAGCGGGTCTCAGAATCAGCTATTTGTGCATCGCTCTACAAGTATAAATGCACACGGCTCAACCTCAACACGTTTCATTTTAGGCGCTCCCATAATATGCTTACGCGAGTTTAAGGAGTGATTTGGATTTATGCGCTTCCCACCCCTCTCTCTTAAAATCGGCTGGAAGTGGTGGTTGAGTTTCAGTCTGCTCATCGCTATGCCTGCTTTTGCGCTCGCCCTGCTGGGATTGCGCGCCGTTCACGTTGAGCGCATCGAGCGGGAGCAGCAATTGCGCGAGCAGCAAGCGCAGGCATCACGTCTCGCTGATAGGGCTATCGCCAATGCTATGGAAAGGCTTGAAGGCGAGTTGCGTCGGGCCGATGACGGGAGTCAGGAGCTATCAGACAAGATTATTTTTTCATTAAGCCGCGATGGTATCTTGTCATTCCATCGGGACCGGGTTTACTTTGATGAGCAATCGCTTTGGCATAATTCGCAAACGGAATGGTCGCCAGAGACCGAGTCGTTGATCGAGCAGGCGCAGATGGCTGAAGCGCAGCAACGTCTGCGCGAGGCAGCAATCGCTTATGGCAAGCTTACGAGTATCGAGCCTAAGCTGCGCGATTGGGCTGAGTTTGGTCTGGCTCGCATTCGCTATCAAAGCGGCGATCCGGGGGCAGAGGCGCTCTTAGCCTCCGATAGATGGGGAGACTCTGAAGGCATAACGCCTATGGGGTTGCCGATGGCTTTTGTTGCCTGTTCTTATGTCGAGCGATTGCCGAATGAAAAACGATCCCGGCTCATTCCACTACTCGAAGAGACTATCCTGCGCCTGCGTGGCGGGCAGTGGTGGTTGAGCTATGAGTCCCGGCGCTTCTACGATAGAGAGCTTCATAATCTGCTACTGAGCGCGGGATCGAGCATTGAGACAACGGAAGATGACCATCTTGAGGAACTGGCTGACGTAACTACCATTGTGCGCAGGTTGCCGCCTCCGAGTCAAAACCTGACCAGACACAGCTTCGAGAGGGGTGAACACAGCGCATACCTGATACTATGCCTGCCTTCGAACCGAGAGCCCGATGTGTGGAGGGGACTGGCTATTGGGCAGCAGCGCCTTCAAATGCTTCTTGATGAGGTTGTCGGCCCGATACTGGCGGGTCAGGCGTTGACTGCGGTAATCCGCGATGCGCAAGAGGGTGTATTGTGGGGAAGCGCTTCCGACCCTTTCCATTCAGAATCTCTGCGGGCGGTTCCGGGATGGGAGATGATCTTTGACGGCGCGTCGACCGCCGGATGGGTCAGCCAAAAACAATTGCTGTGGTTCGGTCTCATTTTGCTGCTCGTGCTGATGATGGTTGTCGGGTTGGCGATGACCGCACACGTTGTGCGCCGAGAGATAGAGCTTGCGCGCTTGCAGAATGAATTCATCGCTGCGGTGAGCCACGAGTTCAAAAGCCCGCTCACGAGCATTCGCCTGTTGATGGAGCGCATAACGGGCGGGCGACTCACGACACCCGAAGCGACAAGTGAGTATTACGCCGCCATTGATCGAGAGACACAGCGCCTCGAACGACTCGTCAATCGGCTGCTTGAGGCGCAGGCCTTACAGGTCGGGCGCAAACGCTATAGTTTCACTCGCGCCTCTATTGTCGAAGTTACTGAGGCGGCAATCAACGGATTGCTGTCTCAGGCCGAAGCAAGAGGCATCGGTCTCGAAGCCCGAACCGAGGGCGTTATCCCGGAGTTACAACTCGATAGAACGATCATGACGGATGCAATTGAGAATCTGCTCGACAACGCCATCAAGTATTCGCCGTCTGGCGCTAGTGTCACCGTCACGATTCGCGCTGACGAAAATCAAGTGTGCATAGATGTGTGTGACGCTGGGCCAGGCATTGACGGGGATGATCTGCCGCGCATATTCGACAGGTTTTATCGCGGGCGGCGCGGCGACCAACAGGACGTGAAAGGGGCAGGGCTTGGACTTGCGCTTGTGAAGGCAGCGGTTGAAGCTCACGGCGGGAGGGTTGATGTCACAAGCGCCCCGGGCAAAGGCAGCCGTTTCTCTTTGCGGCTTTCAATCAAGGGCGGAGACGAACACCATGGCGCGCGTTCTGATAGTTGAAGACGAGCCATCGATAGTGATGGCGATCAGGGACGAGATGAGCTTCGAGGGTTTCGATATCGAGTCAGCCTCGGACGGACGCATCGCTATTGAAAAGGCGCGCGAGTTTCAGCCCGACGTGTTGTTGCTGGATCTGATGCTTCCGGGAATGAACGGATTCGAGGTGTGCCGGAGGCTGCGACCTGAGATGCCCGACCTGTGGATCATCATGCTCACAGCGCGAGGGCAGGAAGTTGACCGCGTCCTGGGGCTTGAGTTGGGAGCGGATGATTATGTGACCAAGCCCTTTTCGTTGCGCGAACTGGTGGCGCGCGTCAAGGTCGGGCTGCGCCACAAAGGCGGCGCGCGCGCGCGCGTTACTTGCAAATTCGGAAATATCGAAATAGACCCGCAATCCCGTCGCGTGGTGAAGAACGGGGCGGAAGTCCAGCTTACACGCAAGGAGTTCGATATGCTCGAATTGCTCTTCGAGCGAGCGGGCCAGGTCATCACTCGTGACGAGTTTTTGGATAAGGTTTGGGGCGAGGAAGTATACGTCACTCATCGCGCCATAGACACGCACATCGCCGCATTGCGCAGGAAACTCGAAGACGATCCGAACAACCCCAGGCACATCCTGAGCGTGCGAGGGCTGGGCTACAGGCTCGACCGAAACTTGTCCGAATCTTAACTCGATCTTAACTCACTTCACCTTTCATCTTTATATAATCGGCCAGACACTATGGAAACTATATGCGAACTGTTCGCCTATTATTCTGAGGCGATGGAACGCCGTAGTAAGGAAGGGACGGTAAGAGATGTGATTCATTGATTCGCAGATATGATGGATTTCCGAAGAATCGAGGAGTTGAAGAAATGAAGAAAGCGGCGTTGTTAGCATTAAGCATTCTGGTGATTGCTGTGATGGCGCGTTCATCTCAACAAAGCGAGCCTCCGAAAGAGATTCCATTGCCAGCAGAGATTGACCGGTTTCATGACCTCATGAAACAACTTGAGCAGACTTCGCGCCTGAACCCCAGGGAGAAAGAGGCTGTCAGAGCGCAAGCTGATAAGGTGCAGATCCAATTCGACAGGGTTTGGCAGCCATTGACGGATTCTTATGACGAGCTAATAGAAACATCAAAGACTCAGAGGCTGAAGGAGGAAGACATAGATAAAAAAATTCATACCCATAACATAAATCGCCGCACTTTCCGCCTGCCTGATGAACAGGCCGCTTATAATGCTTACAACCAGGAAGCCGCCAGACTGAACGCCGAAAGAAAAGAATTGGAAGAACGACATGCCAGAGAGAAGAAACGCCTGGTTCAACGAATGCAGGCTAAAGCGAAGCAGGTTGATAAATGGTTGGTGGGGCCTGCGCTCAAAGATTTCATGAAGAAAGGGCAAGGTTTGCTGAGTGGCCAGATACGCTTCAACAAAGGCTTGGCCTGGGATCAGCTTGTGTATGTTTCAGGAGGCGGGAGCAGCCCCGATTTTGGGGATGCCGGAGGCATATCCAGTGTTGTTGACACTACTGGCGTAAGACCCTTGACTCCGGAGGAAAGGCAAACTGAGTGGAAGCAACCAGGTCACCAGATGCCACTCAATTCCAGGCGTAAGACGACGGCGCCGCCCGCGCCCAAACCCAAGCCCTGATTTGCTGAGCGTCAGGCTGAGGAGGCTGCTATGACTGAGACTCGTTTTTCATTGACAGGTATATTGCCTGTTTTGTTTCTTGTTGCTGTCAACTTCGCGATGGCGCAGAACACAGACCCATGCGATCCTCGCGTCCTGCATTTATCAAATGGCTGGGCGTCGTGCGAAGAAGCCAGAGGGCAGGCCGCAGAAAAGGCAGGCAAGTGGCAGGAGGCGCTGAGGCATTATACTAATGCGCTACAGAAGAAGGTGTATCCTGCCCGTTCGTGTGGTTACAACCCAAAACGATTTCCGGACGATTTCGATCAGGAAGATAGAGAAGATCAGTCGTTCAGGGAAAAAATCATCGACCTTGCCCGGAAAATCAATCCACCGCCAGCGATTCCGAAAGAGGCAGAGCGCCACCTGGCGCTGGGTACTTCGATTGCAAAGAAGGCAAAGACCACAGGAGAAATCGGGCAGGCAAGGGAAGAGTTTGAACAGGCTGTCAAACTCGCCCCGTGGTGGGCTGATGCTTCTTACAACCTGGGAATGGCGCAAGTAATATTAGGGCTTCATGGAGAAGCAATCCGAAACTTCAAGCTATATCTTCTTGCCGCGCCCAATGCGCCAGATGCCGGAGATGTAAGGGCGAAGATTTTCAAATTAGAAATGGAATCTGAGCAGAAATAGACGCCAGTCCTATACCTGTGTCGTGACATGTATCAATGGAAAAGCGCAGGAGCAGTGATGAGAGCATATAGCTTGATAGAAAGGAAGGATCGTCTTTATGAAATCATCGGAGAGATGCCCTTTTCTCTTTGCCCTGTTTGTTAGTGTTTCAATGGTCTCTTTAATCTTCAACCCAACTCCAGCAAGCTCATCTCCGACTGCCGGACAGGAACACTCGCGTGACGTTTATCCTTCGGCGTTCAGACAGGAAGCTGATGTTTGCATACTCCAGGAAGATGATGGGAGTCTCGTGTGCCGTAATGCGACCGCTGAAGAAGCGATTACCCTGACGGAGTGGGAGAGAAACGAACCGCTGCACGTAGTTTACCAGGCAGATCAGACTGAAATATCTCCGCAAACTGACGGGCTGAGGATAATTCTTCGAGGCACTCAGCAGTTAGAGATGTTCCCGGAAGCAAAAGCAGCTTACATAAGAGCCGCCCAGTTCTGGGAAAACCTGATCGCCACACCTATCACTGTAGTGATTGATGTTGATTATGGCCCGACCAGATTCGGACAGCCCTTTCCTGAAGGCGCATTAGGGTTTGCAACAGGAACAAACATCATCGGTTTATCGCATTATCCAATCTTTCGCAGCAGATTGATTTCGGGAGCTTCGAATACAAGGGAGGTATCACTTTATAACGCATTGCCAGATGGAAGCCTCATCACGGACATTGGGAACACCACCGCCGTGAGTGCGATTACGCCTCTGTGGCGAGCAGCAGGCCTAATCAACCCAGTAGCTGATCCTGCGAGGGAACCAGACTTGGGACCGCCACCGTCAATACAAGTAAACTCGAATGGTGTGAAGCAGGATTTCGATCCGACCGATGGCATCGATCCTGATAAGTTTGATTTTGAAGGAGGAATGTATCACGAGATTGGTCATGTGCTGGGCTTCATCTCAAATGTCGGTCTTGTAGAACAAGATTCATCAAGGCCCGTCACCGTTTCTTTATTGGACTTCTTCAGATTGCGGCCCGGCACAACTCTGTCCTCATTTCCTGCCGCTCAACGGATACTATCTTCCGGCGGCAATCAGGTGTTCTTCACCGGAGACGCTGATCTGGCATTATCAACAGGACGCCCCAATGGCACAGGTGGCGACGGACGACAGGGATCACATTGGAAAGACGATTCGCTTTCAGGCATATACGTTGGCGATATGGATCCCACACTGCGCCCCGGCGAGCGACGCACTTTGACTATCAACGATCTGATGGCCTTTGATTTAATGGGATATCGCCTTCGAGCCGTTGCTGAAGTCGGCAACAGCGCACCAGCGATGAACACGCTTGCCGCAGATTTGAATGGCGATCTGCTTACGGTCACAGGTTCAGTGACAGACCCTGACGGCGATATGACTACCTATGCGTGGCAGTTTAATAATAATGCTGGCCGCTTCGTTACGGGATGGTCGGAAGGAGCGGGCCTGGGATTTTCGACCGCGGCGAATATCATCAGGCAATTCCTGCTGGATGGCTCTCACGCCCCCAGAGCTTTGGCAGCGACAAGCGTCACGCTGGTGATTATCGATAGTCGCGGCAATCGTAGTGTACGCATAGCTGATTTCAGTCAGGCCGATCCAGGCGGGCCGACGGTGAAGCGGGCTTCATTTGATGCAACAAGCAACAATCTTAGCTTGAAGGGAAAGGGCTTTACAGGCCAGCTCCAGATTGAAATCAATGGAAGAGTTATCGCGCCGCCGCTGCTCATCAAAGCGAAATCATCGGGTAAGAAGCTTACGGTAAATGGCGCGATGAGCGACCTGAACCTGAGTAGCGGCCCCAATCGTGTACGAGTTCTTAATGGAGGGTTGCGCTCTAACCTTTTTGTGCTGGACTTGTGATTTGTTGAAACCATCAGCTTGCTTTCTTTTCCCGGTTGGAGTCAAATTGCCTCCGACAAATTCAATCACCTGACGTGCAATAAGGAATCGCGGATGGTGCGACGAGTAAGCACACGCATCATAGTCAGCATTGCAGCCGCAATCCTGCTGCCAGCCATCGGCGCGTTTGCTCAACAGGGCGCGCGTGAAGCGTATGAGCGGGCGCGCTTGCTTGATGAGAGCAATCAGAATCTGGCCGAAGCGATCAGGCTTTACAATCAGGTAATCACTCAGGCAAAAGACCAGCGCGCGCTTGCAGCAAGGTCTCAGTATCGAATCGGCCTACTTTACAACCGACTTGGCCGCAAGGCGGAAGCGCAGCGGGCCTTCAGGACACTCGTCAGCCAGTACCCGGATCAGACAGATGTGGCGCGGCGGGCGCAAGCCCTTCTCGCCAGCGCAGGCGCAAACGGCAGGCAGGAAGAAAACGCCTTAATCAAACAGACCGGGCCTTCTGCTGACGGATGGTATCAGGCCACCTTCACATCTTTGACTGAACAATACTTAGGGCGTCCTGTCATTGATTCGGCGCGTCACAGGCTTTACGTGATAGCTCACAATTATTACGAGCCACGCAATGGGGCCGAGCGCCGTCGCGTCGAGCGACAGGGGCTTCATCATGTGTACGAGCCGAGCGCCCTGATTGTGATTGATACCGACACGAATTCGATCATCAGAACGATTCGGTTTTCGGCCTACATAGATGAGATTGCATTCAACCCGGCGAGCAATAAACTCTACGCGGCTGCGCAAATCGATGGGCATATCAAAGTCATCGATGCCGACACTTTCATTCAAACCAAAATTCCCGTACCCGGACAGCCGACTAACGTCGCCGTCAATGCAGCCACGAATAAAATCTATGTCGCCAGTCAGGGCTTCGCGGGCAACGACAAGCTCTTCGTCATTGATGGAGCTAACGGCGCGATAGTCGGGCCTTATGATCTCGGCGGCGTGGCTGGCAGGCTTGTCGTCAACCCGGCCACGAATCGAATCTATGCCGTCGCGCCACCAAAGACGCGGGTCTTCAACGGCTCGGATAACTCGGTCGTGGTCGATCTCCCGGCCATCGGCGTTATCGGGGCTGACGCTACACATAACCTCATCTATGCTGCGCCAATCGACACCGGCAGCAACATTCAATCGCTCGATGGAAACACCCATAGCCTCGTTGCAACATTTGAATTGTCAAGGTTGGCTTCGATAGGCATCCTTCCTGATACAAACCACCTCTTTGCGGCTCTGCCTGATAAGAACCAGATAGCTTTGATTGATACCAGCAATCACACAGAAACAGGCAGGCTTCTGGTTGCCGGGGCACCAAATTTTCTGGCTGTTGACCAATCGAGAGGACACGCTTACGTCTGCCACGCAGGCAGCCCGACCATGATCGGCGTGCTTGCAGGGCGCAGCCTGCAAGGAGAGATTCCAGTAGAATTATCCGACCAGTTCGATTTGGCGACGCTCGATTCCGCGTGGACAGTCGCATCGGGGCAGGGCAGCTACTCGCTGGCAGAAAAATCGGGCCATCTGCGCTTTCGTCTGGTCAAGCCATCCGGGTCAAAGCCGCGATTGCTTATGTCGCGAAAGTTTCGCGGCGACCAGTGGACGCTCGAAGTTAAAGTATCATACTCGACTGGCGCATCGGGCGGAGGGAGAAGCGCAGTTTTCGGCGTAACTTTTGGCGCTGTGCCGATGGCAGGCTCTTTTGGAAAACTCAACGGTCGTATACCCATCAATGCGGTTTATATTTTCAGGACGCGAGATGATTGGAACGGATGCTGCCCCGGCGAAATTCTGTCGTACTTCGTGGAAAACGGCAGGATAGTCTCATTCAATGCTCTCGCGCCAAATCCTGCCGATGCTTATGTCTGGCGTGTCAGGCGCAACGGACGGACAATCACTATCGAGCGCAGCAATGACGGAATTGACTTTATGCCCTTTGGCTCTCACGCCTTCGGTATGCAGATTGACGGGGTCATTCAGTTTTTCGGCATCAGCTATGATTCATTCGCTGACAATGATGCGTATGCCGATTTCGATTATGTGCGACTGAGCCAGACGCCGCCGCGTCAGCCATCTGTGGCGAATACAAAGCAGAAAAGATAGTCATCCCGATCAACACATAAAAAAAGCAGAGCGGAAGAGAGCGGGCATATCAGAATACCAGCAAATTTGCGGACGCGGCCCTCGATCGAAAACGCTTCATCGTTGTGTTCGACTGTCGGCCTGTGATAGACAATCGCGTGCGAATGAAAACGCGGGTGAACAGAATCATTCTCGTCGTGTTGCTTGCGGCGATCTCCGCCCCGGCTCAGGAGAAATACTTTCAACAGGCGCGCGAGAACGGTCGCAGGTTCGACCAGATGGCTTTCGCGATGCAGCGGGTTTTGAAGGCGTGGCTCTCAAAGGCCGACCCTCAAACCCTGCTGCTGCCTGATCGTCTCCCCGGCGGGCAGGGCTGGAGAGGGAGTCTCATCTACACGCCGCATAACTCCGGGGCCGATCTTTATCCCTTCCTCATACTGACCGCGCATCTGACCGATCCGGAAATTTACAAACGCCGAATGATGCGGATGCTCAGAAACGAGATTCGTTATGCGAGCGAAGGAGGGATGCCTGTCGAGTTGGATTTGAAAACCCGTGCGAGAGGAGAGCCGCGCATATTCGACGCGGCGGAGTACGCCAAAGACGGGCTGGTCGCTGTGACTGAATTGCTGGGGCGCACGCCCTGGTTTTATCGCCTCGTCGATATGACCATCGATATGATGCAGCGCGCCAGCGTCCGCACCCGCTTCGGCCTTCTGCCCGCTTCCGACGCTGAAACCAATGGCGATGCGCTTCAGACCCTCGTGCGTCTGGCCGTGATGACTTCGGACAAGCGATTCATCGAGTGGGCGCGTCGCATCGGCGATGCTTATGTCGAAGAGGTCTTGCCGGGCAACTACGGGCTGCCGTCTCACAGATGGGATTTCGACGATCACGTGGGAGAGAGACGATTGCGACTGCGCGATCACGGCAATGAGATAATAGTCGGGCTGTCGCTGCTCTACGCCGTCGAGCAGTATCACGACACCGAGCGAGCGGCGCGCTATCGCCCCGCGCTCGCCCGCATGTTCGACCGCATTCTGGAATCGGCCAACGAGGACGGGATGTTTTTCGATGTCATAGACGCAGAGACGCTGCGACCGATCAGGAGGAGGATTTCAGACAACTGGGGATATGTCTACGCGGCGGCTTACACGTTTTATCAGGCGACGGGCGATGGGAAATATCGGGATGCGGTGAGGCGCGCGCTGAAAAATCTTGCCCGTTACACGAATCACGACTGGCAGAACGGATCGATGGACGGGATGGCCGATTCGATTGAAAGCGCGCTTTATCTCGCATCGCGCGAACCTGTGGAGGAAGCCCTCGAATGGATCGAAGCGGAAGTTGATCGCATGGTCTCGATGCAGCGGCGTTCGGGATTCGTCGAGAGGTGGTACTGCGACGGCAATTTCAACCGCACGCTTCTTATGTACATTTTATACAAGAGCCAGGGATGTCGGCCCGATAGATGGATTCGAGGGCTTCGCATCGGCGCGGCGCGCGATGGCCAGCGGCTTTACCTGAGCATAGAGTCTGCGCGTCGGTGGCGAGGGGTTGTGCGTTTCGATTTCGCGCGGCACAAACGAGTGATCGGATTCGACAAAAACTATGCGCGGCTTAATGAATTTCCCGAATGGTACACGGTGGATGAAAACGCGCTCTACAAAATAACCGGGGCGAGAGAGCGCGTCGCGCTTGGGTCTGAGCTAGTAGCGGGCATCCGCCTGACGACGGGCAGATGGATCATCGAGCCGGTCAAGCCAACGGTGAAGAAAGCACCTATGCCATAGCGAGATCGATGACAGAGCGTTTTTCAGGGCGATAAAAAGCCAGCACGATATCTTCTTTCGGCACTCCCGCATCGAGAAGTTCCTGCGCGATGCTTTGTTCAGTGCCGTCCCATTCGATCCATATTTTCCCGTCGCGAATATGAAGATGAAAAACAACTGCATGAACACGGCCTGTATTATCCCATCCTACGTCTATCAGCAAGTACTGATCATCAACAGTGTCGCACAAAGCCATAGGCTCTATGCATCCATGACTCGGCTTGTACTGAGCGTGATGCTCCACGATTCGTTTAATGATACTGCGATAGGTTTCTAGCTTATCCATTGAACTACCTCCTCTTGATTCAGATCAGCCTTTCGATCATTTCCGCCGGGGTCACGAAGATGAATCCTTCGGATGAGCGAGACAGAATATAATCGAGATTGTTTTCGAGAGTTTCTCTTGCTCCCTGCCGAATGGCCGCATCGCTTCTCACGATCAGATTCAGATAAGGCTCGCTCATCGTCTCAAGCAGTTTGTCCAATATGAGACAAAACGAGAGCGAGTCATACATCAGGTTCAACGGCACATATAGCTCATCAGGATCGCTCTCGCTGCTGCATCTGATCTTCCTCGGCGTGGAATGCAGTTCGAATCTGCTTCCGGCCACCTTCACGCGAATCACGTGCTTCCTGCCCTCTTTCATTCTTTCAGGAACAGGGCATCTGAAAGCATGCCTTCCATCGCCTTTTCCCGCTCTGAGCAGATCAGATCGGTATGCGCCTGCTACGGCTATGGCTATCAGATCATTGCCGTCATATATTTCAACGTCGAGAGTCCGGTCAGGCTGATTTCTGTCCCATACCCATCCGATAATCGCACGGGGGTCGCCTTCGTCGTGATAGCCTTCGTAAATCGCATTCGTATTTTCAGCCTGCGTCGATTTCGCGTCGCGCTCACCGATGACGGTGCTGGTCCAGTGGAGGCTTCCCGTGCTGACGGGGATGATGCAGATTCCGCCTTCGCGCTCGCGGGCGCGTTTCCTGAAATCGAGCCGGGACGGATAGTAAGGACGCCGCGGAACCTGAGTGTAATCCGGCAGAGAACCAGTGAAAGGCTCAGGGATCGAGCCTCCTTTTCGCCCCGGCTCAAGAGTCAGATCGAAGCGCGCGCCAAGTTCGCTGACAAGCTCCAAAGTAGCGTCATTCATCCAGTGATCTCCGAAGCGGAAAGAGAGGCAGGGCCGATTGAATGATTGCCGGAACGCCTCGAAGCTCGAACGAACGCAATGCGCGACCCAGGGTTGGTTCCCGAAATCCTGAATCCATCTCAGGGATTTCTCATCCCACGCCCAGGCATGAGTATGCAGACCCACCTCATCTCCTGCCGCCTCGATCTCCTCGATCAGACGACGGTAGCGCGCCGCTGCCCACGAGGCTGACCCGTAGACGCGCGTTATCTGCGGATCCATGCGAAGAAACCATGAGACGTGCGCGGGCGAGCGGGTGGCGGCTTCGAGTCGCGGCCTGAGTTGGCCGAAGAGATCGAAAATTTTCTCGAAGCCCTTCCAGTCATCCGTGCGATGCGGGTTGATTGCCCGCTCGTCAGGCTCAACGTCGATGCATATCAGTACAGGTATTTTTTTCATGAGGGGCGGGCCGGAATCCGGTTGGGGCAATCAGAATCAGTTCTCCGTTGACTGTTAGCTTGCGCGTTCCCTGATTTTCATACTTTCGGGGCATGCGCAATCTGTCAGATTGCGCTACATCAAAGACTCCTTTGCCATTCTCAGCGAAATGAAAGAAGAGCTATTGTCCGGCTCTGAGCTTTTTCGCGCTCTTCTCTATCATCAGGCTGAGATCGATTACCTTCTTCAGATCACGGCTGGCCTTTGTCGCTTGCTCGACATCTATCACGCCGGAGGTTTCAAACTGAGGATTGGTCACAAAGCTTGCTATGTGCCTGCAAAGCTTCACCAGTGATGGTTTGATCATCTCGTGTTTGATGTCGCCTTCATCCTTCGCGCCCTCGTCCGCGTTTTCAGGCTCAGGAAGCGCCAGATTTTTTCTGAGCCGATTTGCGCAATCCTTGACCTCGTGCGTCGCATCCGAGATGAACTTGTAATCAATCGCGTCTCTGGAAATCGCCGACACAATCTGGTTGTAGACGGACTGTATGCGCTCGAAATCCTGTTTGACTTGCAGAATCGTCGCCTGAGCCGCTTTCGTGTCCGCAGGATTTTCGGGCTTTCCCTCTTTGCCCAGCGTGTCGCGCTCGTATCGCTCGCGCTGACGGTTTATTTCCTCGATACGGCGGTCAATGGGCGAGGGTCTGGAACTGCTGCTCTGAGCCAGAGCCTGAGTTGCCAGAACGGTCACGATTGCGCAGGAAAGAATTTGGATGGCTCCGCGATGACGGAATTTCATTAGTCACCTCCAAGGGTGCGCGAAATGAAAGTAG
>DLHY01000024.1 GCA_002483445.1 Blastocatellia bacterium UBA7656 | reverse complement strand
AAAACTGTCTACGAATCGGGTTCAGCCAGTCGAATCTTCAAATAGTCGCAAATCCGCGCGAGCCGTTCGCGCTTGAGATTTCTGAAATCGGCGGCTCGCGATTGACCGAAGCGATGATCGAAATCCCGACGACGGCGATCACTCAAATAAAATTCTTCGTGAAGAACCCCTATGCCGAATCCATCGACTATGGGCAGGTGTTCACGAAGATAAACGGCGAAGCGGCGACCACCGCGCAGAACTCCGGCGCAGACCGCAACGGCAAAATCATTACAGTCAGTCTTGAAAATCCGCGCTTCAGATTGCGACCGGGCAAAAACATCGTCGAGATCATCGCCAGAGACAAAAAGAAAAACGAGTACTACGCTTCTTATGTGCTGATGAGCGGCGGCAACTCGGCGGATTACACGGCCCCTTCAAGCGGCGCGACCATAGAGTACGCGCCTGCTGCCGCAGGCAAAGACCGTCAGCCGCCCTCGCTCTCGATCACCGAGCCTGATCGTCCTCTGCTGTTTTCGGGCAAGCCGTTCGTGGTCAAAGTGTCGGGGATTGCCGCTGACGATTCGGGTTCGCCGCCTTCGGTCAGCGTCAACGGCCTTCGAGCCGCCCTCTCCCCTGCAACAAGCGGGCGAGGATTGCAGACGAAATCCAATCCCGATTCGCTGCCCGTCAGGCTGGGCGCAGTGAGATTCGAAAAAAGCGTAGAGATAACTTCAGCCACCCGATCCGTGACGGTCGAAGCCGGCGACAGCGCGGGCAATACGACTCGCGCAGTCATCCCGGTTTTTCGCAGCGAGGCTGTCATCTCGCCTCAATTCAGCGGCCAGAAATACGCGCTCATAGTCGGAGTGTCGCGCTATAAGTTTCAGGAGAACGGCTTGAACAACCTTCAATACGCCGACGCCGATGCCCGCGCGGTCGCCGAGTTCCTGCGCCGACCCGAAGGCGGCAGTTTTCCGTCATCGAACATCGCGCTGCTTGAAAACGAACAGGCGACGCTTTCATCAGTGCGCGGGGCGATCAAAGAGTTGCTGCCGAGAGTCGGGCCGAACGATCTGGTATTCATCTTCCTCGCCGGACACGGCACTCCCGACCCTTTCGCGCCAAAAAATCTTTATTTCGTCATGCACGACACGCGAGTCGACAATCTTCAATCAACCGCTCTGCCGATGACGGAATTGAAGGAAGCTCTTGAGATCAGAAAGCAGATTCGCCGCTCGATAATCTTCGTCGACACCTGCCACAGCGCGGGGTTGAGCGGAGTGAAGATGACGCAATCTCGCGGCCTGGAAAATAATCTGATCAGTTTTTACGCCTCGAAGCTCTACAGCGAAACAGGCAGCGCGGTTTTCACTTCATCGGACATAAACGAGTTGTCGGAAGAAGGCCCGGAATGGGGCGGCGGGCATGGCATTTTCACCTGGGCATTGCTCGAAGGGCTGCGAGGGAGGGCCGACCGCGACGGCGATAAATTTATAACCGCAGGCGAGCTTTTCAGCTACATTCGCGCGCGAGTCAGCGAAGCGACTTCGCGCCGTCAGAATCCGCAGGCCATACTGGGATTGAACGCAAGCCTGAAACTGGCCTTCGTGAATCGCGTGGCGAGTTCCACAATAGGTAAACGATACGTCGGCCCATGATCCCATTCGAAAAGCGAAAGCCGCAAAGAGAACCTCCCTGAAGAGAAAACTCTCGGCGGCTTCGATTCAACGGGCGAATCACTCTACTCGTTTCTCAACAGCGCGCGGCGATAATCGCGATTCATACGGCCTATAAAATCAACGCTGATTTCCTTAGGACATACCGCTTCGCACGAGCCGATGTTGGTGCAGTTGCCAAAACCTTCCGCGTCCATCGCCCTGACCATATTCAACACCCTTCTGTCCTGCTCTACTTCGCCCTGCGGCAGAAGGCCGAGATGCGAGACCTTCGCCGAGACGAACAGCATAGCCGAAGCGTTCTTGCACGCCGCAACGCACGCGCCGCAGCCTATGCATTGCGCAGCGTCCATCGCCATATCGGCGTCATCCTTCGAAACAGGAATCGCGTTGCCGTCGGGCGCTCCGCCTGTCGAAACGGATATGAATCCGCCCGCCTGAATTATCCGGTCAAACGCAGAGCGATCAACGATCAGATCCCTGATGACCGGAAAGGCTTTCGCCCTCCACGGCTCAATCGTAATCACATCGCCGCTTTTGAACGCTCGCATGTGCAACTGGCATGTAGTAGTCGCATCCCACGGCCCGTGCGGCGATCCATCGATTACTATCCCGCACGTCCCGCATATTCCCTCGCGGCAGTCGTGATCGAATGCAATCGGGTCTTCCCCCTTAGCGACAAGCTCTTCGTTCACCACGTCGAGCATCTCCAGAAAAGACATCTCTTCGATTATGTTCCTCGCCTCATATTCAACAAAGCGGCCCGACGAAGATGCGTCTTTCTGTCGCCAGACTTTCAACGTCAAATTCATTCCCGGCTCCTCAAGTCTGGAGTCTGGAGCCTGGAGTCGGAATGCCAGACTCCAGACTCCAGACTCTCGACTCCAGACTCTCATTTATAGCTTCTTTGCGTCATCCTGACTTCTTCGTAAACGAGCGGCTCTTTGTGCATCACAGGCGGATTGCCTTCGCCCTGATACTCCCAGCACGCGACGTAAGAAAACTCTTCGTCATTGCGCAGAGCCTCGCCGTCTTCGGTCTGATACTCTTCGCGGAAATGGCCTCCGCACGATTCTTCCCGCCTGAGCGCATCAAGCACCAGAAGCTCGGCGAACTCCATGTAGTCGGCCACACGGCCTGCCCGTTCCAGATGTTGATTAAGCTCGGTCGCGTCGCCCATCACATTGACGTTTTCGTGGAACTCTTCGCGAATGGCCGGGATTTTTTCGAGGGCTTCTTTGAGACTCTCAGCGGTTCGCGCCATTCCGCATTTGTCCCACATCAGCTTGCCAAGCTGGCGATGAAATTCCGTCACGGTGCGCTTGCCTTTTACGGAGAGCAGACGGTTCGTGCTTGCAGTGACTTCCTCTTCAGCTTTTTTGAATTCTTCGTGATCGGTCGAAGGAAGAAGCTTAGGGGTCGAGGTGAAATACTCGCCTATAGTGTAAGGGAGGATGAAGTAACCGTCTGCCAGTCCCTGCATCAGCGCGCTTGCGCCCAGTCGATTCGCGCCGTGATCAGAAAAATTCGCTTCGCCGATGACGAACAATCCCGGCAGATTGCTCATCAACGTATAGTCGACCCACAATCCGCCCATCGTGTAATGAACAGCCGGATAGATTCGCATAGGTCGCTCGTAAGCGTTTTCGCCCGTGATGCGCTCGTACATTTCGAAGAGGTTGCCGTATCGCTCTTCGATCTTCTCTTTGCTGAAGCGACGAATCGCGTCTCCGAAATCGAGATAAACCCCGCGTCCGCCCGGCCCCACTCCGCGGCCTTCGTCGCAGACCTGCTTGGCTGCTCTCGAAGAAATATCGCGCGGGGCGAGATTGCCATAGCTCGGATATTTTCTTTCAAGGTAGTAATCGCGGTCTTCTTCGGGAATGTCCTGCGGCTGTCGCACATCGCCCGATTTCTTAGGCACCCACACGCGGCCATCGTTGCGGAGGGATTCGGACATCAATGTGAGCTTGGATTGATGCTCGCCGCTCACGGGTATGCAGGTCGGGTGAATCTGCGTGTAGCAGGGATTGGCGAACGCCGCGCCTTTTTTATGAGCGCGCCAGGTCGCCGTCACATTCGACCCCTGCGCATTGGTCGAGAGATAAAACACATTTCCATATCCGCCAGTCGCAAGCACGACGGCGTCTGAGGCGTGCGCGGAAATTTCGCCCGTGACCAGATCGCGCGTGATTACTCCCTTCGCATGACCGTTGACGACGACCAAATCGAGCATCTCCGTGCGCGGATACATCTTCACCGCGCCGAGCGATATTTGACGAGAGAGCGCCTGATACGCGCCGAGCAGGAGTTGTTGTCCGGTCTGTCCTCGCGCATAAAAAGTGCGCGAGACCTGCGCCCCTCCGAACGAGCGATTATCCAGAAGTCCGCCGTACTCGCGGGCGAAGGGGACGCCCTGCGCGACGCACTGATCGATTATGTTGACGCTGACTTCAGCCAATCGATGAACGTTTCCTTCGCGAGAGCGGAAGTCGCCGCCCTTGATCGTGTCATAGAAGAGGCGGTATATGCTGTCGCCGTCGTTGCGATAATTCTTTGCGGCGTTTATTCCGCCCTGCGCGGCGATGGAGTGCGCGCGGCGCGGGCTGTCCTGAAAACAGAAACATTTCACGTTATAGCCAAGCTCGGCCAGTGTGGCCGCAGCCGAAGCTCCGGCCAGACCTGAGCCTATGACGATGACATGAAATTTCCGCTTGTTGGCCGGATTGACCAGTTTGACTTCGTGGCGATACTTCGTCCACTTCTGCGAAAGCGGGCCTGATGGAACCTTTGATTCGAATCTTATAGTCATAACTGAATTAACTCAGCGCAAGGGGAGAGTGGGAGAATGGGAGAATGGGGGAGTGGGAGAATGGGAGCCAATCTTCATCTCCCATTCTCCCACTCTCCCATTCATCTTTCCCCTGCTCCCACTCATCTATTTGACCAATCCCGCCAGCACGGCGACGGGGATCGCGCAATTGCCCAGAAAAATCACGCCCGCCGAGATGCTGGCCAGTCTGTCTATCGCGGCGACGTAAGCGCGGCTCTTGAGGCCGAGTGATTGAAACGTGCTGCTCACCCCATGGGTCAGATGCAGGCACAGCAGTCCCATCGAAACGATGTAGAAAGCCGACGCGAACGGATTTGAAAATCCTTCGACCATCATCCGATAGACATCGTGCCTTCCGAGATAGTCTTCGTATCTCAGGAATTTGGGATCGACCGCGCCGAAGGTGAAGTGCAGGAGGTGATAAATGACGAACATCAGGATTATCAATCCGCTCACTATTATCGTGCGGGCGGCGAAACTCGCGGCCACGATTTTGTCTGTCGAGTAATCGACGGGTCGCGCTCGACGATTTATCATTATCAATTGTATGGCTGAAGTGATATGAAGCGCAGCGATGGCCAGAAGCCCTATGCGCGCCGTCCATAGCAGCGCTGGTTTGGATTTTAGAAACTCTGCATAAGAGTTGATCGGATCGGGGCCGAGAAAAATTTGCAGATTGCCCAGCATGTGAATGATGACGAAGGCAAAGAGGCCCAGTCCCGTCAGCGCCATTATGTATTTTTTCCCGAGAGAGGATTGATAAAGCGTTTTCAGTTTGCTCATCAGTAGTGTCTCAAAAGTTTTGCTCGCCCGCGCGTTTCAATTCGAAGCATGGGAATTTAATGATCCGCCGCCCGCGCGTCAAGCCGACTGGCAGGATACCAGTTTGGTTTTTCTGTGTAAAATTCAAAAGACTTATGCTGTTTATTAGTCGATCTGTCGGACGTTGAGAAGAAGGGTTGAAACCGTTTCAACGATTTGACTCTCGGTATGAACGGGATGGAGAGGATTCTTCACCGCAGAGTCGCAGAGATCGCTGAGTGAGCGCAGAGAATAACGAGATCCTCTGCGCAACCTCTGCGTCCTCCGCGACTCTGCGGTGAATCAGGCTTTGCTCAAGAGGCTTCACCTTTATGCAAAATCCAATCTAATCGAATCGCCTCGAAACTATCGCGAGCGATACTGAAAACTGACTCGCGTTTCTTCTTCGAGAACCAGCGGGCGGACGAATCGATAAGACTTGCCTGCGCGCGGCACATCGACCTGAACGGGAAGAATGCCCGCCACCTTCCTTTGCAGGCCGAAGACATTTTGCGAAGGCATGTTGGCTCGCGCTTCCAGAGCCTTTCGCGCCTGATCCTCCAGCTTCCGGCTTTCGCGGTCCATATCGCCGCGTCCGCTCGCCGTCACTATCACTGTCTCACTGACACTGCCCACTTCGAGCGTCACGCCGAGGCGGGCCGGACGCGAGGCTTCGAAGTCCATCTCCTGCTGAAAGGACTTGAACCCCTGCGAGTCTACCTTGACTCGAACCGGCCCTGATCGCACGTCCGATACTATCCATCGCCCTTCTTCATCGCTGGTTGTCTTTTGTTCCAGGCCGGTTTGAGTGTTGACTACGGTGACGACTGCTCTGGGGATGATTGCGCCCGACTGATCAGCGATGATGCCGCCGATTTGTCCCGAAGCAAGACTTCCTATATCGATATCGCTTTGCGCCCAGATATTCTGATCTTCCGTATCACCCGGCTCTCCGCCGCTCGCTAAAGCATCCTGCGCTCTTGCAGGAAAGAGGCTGGCCGACAGCGCGTTGCCGCCGAACTGTTTCACTTCCAGTCGATCAGGCAGGAAAACTTCCCACGTCACGAGGCTGACCGGCATATCGAGTTTCGGAACGCTCAACTCATAAGAACCTTTCTTCGCAAACGGCGCGCCGGAACTCAGATACACAAAAGAAACCGTATAAGCTCCCGACGGGCGAAAGCCTGCGCGAAGCAGAGGGACGCGACTTCCGTCCGCGCCCTGCACAGGTTTCACCTTTTCGCCTTCGACCTCTGCTGACAGGAGACTGGCTCCCTGCGGCAGTTCGACTTTCACGAACGGTTGAGCATGATTTCTCACTCTCAACGTCACTTCCGTGAGGGACTTCCCTTCGACGTTGAGCAGCGTGGTGATAGTCTCGCGCTCGGCGATGGCCGAAAGCACCGCGCCGTCTGGGAACTGATTCCATTCGAGCATCAACTTAGGTGAGTCGCCCGGACGGCGGTGATAACGAAATGCAGCCTGAAGAGGAAAGCGTGATAGAGATCGGGAGACTGGCCCTGCCTCGCGGACATCGATTCGTCTCAGCCCGCCTGCTTCAGTCGCGGTCAACTCCATAGTGCCGACTCCTTCGACAAGCACTTCGCCCGTTTCGCCTTGCGCCCCGGTGAAGGTGAGAAAAGGCGCGTCGAGTTTGTTCTCCTGACTTGGGCGCTCGATGGCTATCAAAAACTGATGCGCGCGGCGAGACGGCTCCCGCACTTTCAAAATCAGATGGCCTGTCTCAGTTTCACTCGAATCCAACGTGCTGCCTGACACTTCAGTCACTTCGAAGCCCGCTGGCAATGGCACTCTCAATTCCGAAGGCTCGCCCTGAACCACACGGATATCGCACAAAGCGGCAACGCGCAGTTCCGAATCGCCCACAGAGATCAAAGCTTTGATATCGGAGAGGAATCGCGCGTCGCGTTGCGCGACAGGAGCCGTGACCTCTCTGGTCGTCCACCACACTCTTGCCGACTTGCCCGGATCGAGAGTCGCCTCGATGATCGTGTGACCGTTCGAAGAAGCGCGAGACGTGACGAGTCCCGGCTCCACACGCACATCTGCGTGATTGCCGGGGATGTCGAGGATGAGCGTCGAGCTTGCAGCCGAAGGAACAGGCAGCATGAAAGAAGCGCGTCCGGCATCTACAGTGAGCGCCGACGCGACGTTCAAAGAAATCGCATAAGCGCCCGGCCCGATTATGACCGCAGACTGCCTCGTTCCCTCCTGAACGAGCGGCACAGGCTTTTGCTGTTGCTCGGCTTCGAGAATCGTCAATCCCGCGGTGAGAGGCACGAGCGTCGGGCCTTTCTGCAACACGCTGCCATCGATATTCAACGCGCCACTCACGCGCTCATCCGTGACGCGCAGATTGAAAGCGGCGCGCGACAAAATGAATGGAAGCGGCGGCGCATCAGGTGGCTTAGGTTTGCGCGCGGCCAGATCGAGCAGGCGGTTGTATTCGGCCAGCGTGAGCGTGACCGTTCCAGGCAAACCCTGAGTCGAAATTCTTTGAATCGGCAGGCTGCGTTCCTGCCCCGCGGCGACGATGGCTAAAAGTAGAAGTGCAACAAAAGACTTTTTCATCTTTCACCTCGCTTTCTGTCAAGCTGGAAATCCATCTCCACAACAGGAGTCTGATTCTCGCTGGTCAACTCCGATACAAAAAACATGGATGGGCCGAAATTAGGAAAGGCTATGCGTATGGGGAGATTCCGCGTCGGGCGAGATGCATGTGATTGCTGAAGACGCGAGACCATCTCCTGTGTGGCGTCTGCTTTCTTCTCCAGTGCGCCCGGTCTTATGGCTGCCGTTCGCAGGGCTGTTGATGAAGGCGGCTCGAAGGGCGCGAGGCGGAAGCTACCAGGCGCAGGAGTCAGTCGAAAGAGCGGAGAGTAGTGAAGCAGCAGGCTCGACTTCGAGATAGGCATATCGAGCGTCAGAAGAGAGAGCCGCGCCCTGCCCTTCTCGCTCCACTGAGGAACGCGATCCAGGTAGGCCACTTCGACGGCGAAAGCTGGTGACTCGTCTCCGCTTCTGGTCTTTTCAAGCGGAATCAGAAGTGATCCGTCCGGCGCGCGTCCCGGACGAATAGGACGGCCAGACACCGAGACGCTCCAGAGCGTCGCGTCTGCTGGCAGATTGAATTTGAGAAAGTTTCTCTGATTGTTGCGAACCGCCAGTCGCGCCAACACGAGCATCTTGCCGTCTTCGGTGATTAGCGCGCGGTAGAAGGCTTCTTCGACATTGGCGGTCAGAACAGCCTGCGGGGTGTAGCGCGCGACCGTGAGCGAAAGCGAGCGAGTCGATTTGCCTTCCGCCGGTCGCAGCCGAAAAGCGACGAGCGAGGGCGATTGCCTGCTCGATATTAGCTGGCCCAGATCAGCAGCTTCGGTCTCTTCGAGACCTGCCGTCTTTCGGTCCTTGATCTCGCCCGCTCCCAGCACCTCGACAGCCACGCCCCCGGTTTCGCGCTCTGCCGCGGAAAGACGAATGAGCGGAATATCGATCTGGCCTTCACGGGCGAGTCTCATCTCTCCGCTCAGGGTAAACCGGGTCGTCTGCTGGACAGGTTCAAGAAACATGACGATCAACTCCCCGGATGATGCATACCAGTCAGCGACCATCGCCCCTGAAACCTGATCGACGCTGAGTTGCGCGGGCAACTGCAATCGGACTTCTCTGGCGAGACCTTGCAGCACTTCGATCTGAACTTCAGTGTTGATCTGCGTGTTGTCTTCTCCCAGCCCGACGAGTTGAGTGAGCGCGGCGCGCAGTCTGAGTGATTGCGTCGCTCGCTGGTCTTCGACTCTGCGCTTCCACGCAAAGGTGAGAGCTTCGTCGCCTTGCCCGTGCGCGACCCACCGACTTCCCTGTGCCGTATCGGATCGCTCAAGGAGGAGACCGCCGGTAATCCGCACATCGACCCCGCGGTCTGATTTGGCTGCAAGAGTGACCACCGCGCGAGAGACCGCCGACGAACTGACAGGAAGCTTGAGCATCTCGGTTCCCGCTACGGTTGAAACCGGAGCGACGATATTGAGCGTCAACACCGCTCGCCCCGTGCGGGAAAGAAGCAGGTAACTTGCGCCGGGTCCTTTTTTTGAGTCTCCGGCGACAAGAGAGACCGGCTGACCATCAAGGCGCGCTTCACGAATCATCAGACCGTCAGGCATCGCCACGCGCACCCATCCGTCTTTTATCACGTCTATCGCGAGGCGAGCTTCTCCCTTTGCGAGGTCGCCTTCGACTTTCAGATCGTAATCGACGCGAGTGAGCGTGGCATCGACAGGAGGCGGGTCAGGGTCTCGCTCGGAGGGGAAGGCTGCGCGTCGCAGAGCGCGATAGTCATCCACGGGAAGCACGACCCAGCCTTCCGCGCCGGTCGGATTTTGAGCAGGGGCTATGACGGCGCTGAGAATGAGAAGGGCTGCCAGCCATACTGGTTTCATCGGCAGGCGGAATCGCGCCGACAGAGATATTGATGTGCGGATTTTTTTCATAAACATTTTTCTCCTTTGTTTCGTCGTGAAGCAAACTATCTGGTCACTCATGTGGGGAATTGAAGACCTCATCAGTCGTGAGCCGCGGCGAGCGGCGCTTTCATGGGCTGGAAGAACGTCGATAGTTCTAGCGATTCGATTTTCTGACCGGAAGCGGTCTACGAGAAGGAACGGATCGAGGTATGCTGCTTGCGAAAATCGAGAGACTCGACCTGTACGTGGAAGGGTCAGCCCTTCTTCCACAACTGAGCAGACGAGGTATGCTGGCCGCGTAGCGGGCGAATGAATTTAGCCGTGTCTTTTAAGGCACGGAACCCGGAAACCATCGCGCCGTGACGTCGCGTCAGCGACGGTTGAGCGTGGCATTGAAAAATTCAATCGTCGCTGACGCGACGCTGTAGCTTCCACACTTCGCGACCCGGCCTTGAAAGACCGGGCTAAATTCAGCGTGCCGCTACGCGGCAGAAATGCGCTTGACTGTCTTTGCAGTCAAACCTGAGCCAAAATCTTTTTCGTCAGCAGTCGTGTCGATTCTCAGACAAATGAGAATCGACACGACTGC
>DLHY01000099.1 GCA_002483445.1 Blastocatellia bacterium UBA7656 | reverse complement strand
CAAAGATCAGCTACGGAGTACCATTTGATCATTGCTTTGTAATTAAAAACTAAGTGAGTCTTGGAGGTTTCCAATCGTCTTGTTTAGGACCGGCTGGTTCAGTCTTTTTACCATCGGTTTTATCTGATCTTTTATCTCCACGACTATCAAACTTATCGCTGTTGGAGCGAGATTTAGATTCTTTTTCTTTTAAACCAGTCGCCTTATCCCTTTGCCTATCACCCGTAGATAATTCATCTTTATCAGGTCGCCTGTCTCCTCTGTCTTTTTCTCTTTGAGCCATCTCGTCTTTTTGAGAAACAGTAGGTGTTGGTTTTATGATTTTTAATATAGTCTTTATGATTCTTGAAATGGGAATAGGTAGGATAGGGCCAACCAGAGAATCTAGCTCTGCCTGTTTTAGTATTTGCTCCGCTGAATCTCCAGTGCAGCGTAACGTACTATTGATATCTTGGCAGCATCGAGCATACAAATCATTAGGTGAGTCTAGAGTAGCAACATTTACCTTCGGAACACTTGAGCCGGTAATATCAAAGCAATATTGTCTTTTGGGGTCCTTACTGGTTCGAGCATTGTTTTTAGTCAGCCTTTCTGCCAATGAACTTGTCCCATCCTTTCTTTATGAAGCCGAGTCTAACTATACACCAGCGCTTATGATTTCAGCCAAGATAATTACTGAAATTGTATTTCATTCAGCCTGATTGGACAGAACGGTTGAAGTGTCTAATTCAAAAAATATGCTATGCGGCAGCTATCCAAACTAAATCATCGTGTGATTTGAATGTAACAGAATAATTGTTCTGCTACATTCAGGCAGACCAGGTCGATATTGTTCTGAGGAATTGGCGAGGATGCATGGAAGAGGATTCGCACTGAAATGTTACATTGAGGAAAGGTCGAGGCCCGCTTTCAAATCCGAGTGGAGAAGCCTGTGGAAGAGATGCTCTCCCGCCTCGCGTCGGGCCGAGAGCCGCCACGCATCGCCTAGCTCTTTTTGTTCTGTTTGTGTTCGGGTTTCCGTTCTTTTTCCTGCTCTAATTTTTGACTGATGTTTTGGCTTAATTTCATTCTCTCAATGTCCTCTAAATCCTGTGGACGACCAGCCGCTTTTTTATTTTCAATCAAATCGGAAAGCCCGATGATATGAACCGAGACTTCATCAAAAAAAGCAGCAACTCGATTTGCCCAGGCGTTTTGAAAGATTACCCCATCAAGGGTCATCAGGATATCGACTCTGACAGGCGGCCTGCCCATCTGAAAAAAGCCATCAGAGGCAAAGTCAGCTTCCGTCAGGTTTTCGAGCGGAGAACCAAAGGCTTTTAAGGCTTGAAAAACTTTCCTGGCATTTTCCCGTGAGGCTTCGACCCAAATATCAAGGTCTTTCGTATAGCGCGGCTCAGAATATTTCATTACCGCATAGCCGCCAACGACCAGATATTTAACCTCATGTTCGTTGAAAATTTTCAATAGTTCTTTGAAGTCTGTATTCATCGGGACTTGCCCCTCTATCCCTTAAATAGAATTCAACTAATTCCCAGGCCGCTTGAAAAATCGCGGCGTCACCTTGACGTTGCCAAAATTCAATATCAAAAGACCGATCCATTTCAGCTAGGTTTTTGCCAAACCGCATCATTGTAAATTCTCCGTCTTTTGTTTCTATTAGCTCAGTTTTCATAACCAATTATCGTCCTCTCCCGAATATCGAAATCTACAGCGCGGCTGGATTTACCTGTGTTTTGCATAAAACCATTCTACAACAGAACGCGGCATAAAGGGAGATGCCCTTAATTCAACGCCCTCTGTTCGATTTCTCCTTACAATTTTCGTGTACGGACATGGAATGGCGATAGCCTTTAAAAATATGCTGCTCGTCGGAGCTTTCAAAATCCTTTTGCCTTCCTGCGCGTGAAGCCGACCGCTCGCGTCACGACATTTCGCTGTCGAGGCCCGCTTTCAAATCCTTGTGAAGCAGTCTGTGGAAGAGATGTTCTCCCGCCTCGCGTCGAACAGAGAGCCGCCCCGCCGTATAACCGCGCGACCTGAGACCGCGCTGAACCGAACGGCATATCGCCACATCCTCGCTCTGAATCCGCTGACCCACGTTTATGCTCGCAATGTTATGCTCGCGGACCTGCTCTGAGATGTCCGCGAAGTAAAAATCGAAAATCACTTCAGTCCGGTCAATCCCGCGCGGACAGACGAGGTTCGTGTCCATCACTCCCTCGTACCAGTTGATCATAAAATTCGGATATATCCAGTAATAAAGCGCGCGCTCACCTCCGCGCACCGCGCCCGTCTGCGCCTCAGCCCCTGCTGTCACCACAGGGCTTGATTGCAGACAAAATCGTTCGCCGTTTTCGATTGTGTACTGGCTGTAATCCAAAACGCTGTCCAATCCTTTATGGAGATGAGGCACGTGATAACCGCCATCGAGATAATTATCGACGAACACCTTCCAGTTGCACTCCAGCGTGTAGTGACGCCGCTCGATCCAGTGAAGTTTCTCAAGGTTCAATCGTCGCATCTGTTCGATAAGATGTGCGCCGAGAAAATCATCGAGCGAAACACTGTCGCTCTCAAGTTTGACGAATACCCAGTTTTCCCATACTGCCGTTTCAACCTGCACAAGCCCGTTTGCCGCGCGGTCGAAATGGCAAACGCCAGCGAAGTCGGGCGTTCCTTTCAACTCTCCTTCGAGCGTGTAAGTCCAGCCGTGATACGGACAACGCAGGTTGTTAGCTCTCCCCTCGCATTCGGTCACGACGACAGCGGCGTGATGGCGGCAGACGTTGAAAAAGCCGCGCAGAACACGGTCGCTCCCTCTGACGACGAGAATCGGCTCTCCCGCCAGATAGTGAGTTATGTACTGACCCGGCTCACGAACCTGATCGGCGCGACCCACCATCTGCCACGAGTGAGTAAAAACCGTTCGCCGCTCAAGGTCGATGATCTGCGGATCGATGTACCACTTTGCAGGGATAGTCCACGCTTCCTCAAGCGGCGCTCGCGGGTTGTAGCTCTCGATTGTTTCTTTGATGGAAGATTTCATGCTCGCACTCCCCAATTGAAGCTGGCGCATACTCGGCTAATCGCTTCGTGATGGAAACTCTCTCATGTTCAAACCGATCTTCGAAACGATTATTTGCGCTGCTCAGTAATCACTCAGTCATGGGAGGAAGGAGAGCCTCTTATTAACAACTCGATTCATCGAGGTGGGTAGAGGCGCAACATTCTCCTCAACGGTTTCAACCGTTTTCGACTCTCAAACCGTTGAAACGGTTGAAGGCATCTGTGCAGTTGATATCCACCCCGCTGAAGCAGGGTGTTAATGAGAGCAGATGCTCAATCATCTTTTCCTCTCATAACCGAGCCATTGCGCTGCTCAGGATGAAAGAGCGGCCACTCGCGATTGAAGCTCTGCGGTGATGTCTGCCGGGTCTCGGTCGCGGTCGAACCGTACAGGCTCGCCGAATATTATCTTCACCGCTCCGGGCCGCGAAAAATATTTTCGTCTCTGCTTCAATTCAAACAAACCTTCGATCCTTATCGGCACGACTGCGATATCAAGGTTCGAAGCAAGCAATCCCGTACCGCCCATGAATCGATTCATCCTCCCGTCCTCAGTCGTCCGGCCTTCCGGGAAAACCAGCACGCTCGATCCGCGATCAACTGCCTCACCCGCGTAAGCGAAGCTGCGACGAAATCCGCTCCGTTGAGGAAGAGGAAAGACATTGAACAACGTGACGACAAGCGCGTATTGAACGCGCAGCCAGAAGCGCGCGAACCAGTTTATCGAATCGGGCGGATATCGCCAGTCGCGCAATCGCTCGCCTTCCATCGCGATGGCGAGCCTGTGACGAAACCTCCGGGGCAGGGCCGCGAGAATCAATCCATGATCGACCATAGAGATGTGATTCGAAACGAAAAGCACAGAGCCGCGCTCATTGCGTAAACGATTTGCGCCTTGCACCTTCGGCCAGCACATCAATCGAGTGATGGGAAGAATGACGAGGTAATAAAAAATCAGGCGAATCCACCTGGCAATCGCTCGCTGAGACCACGCCGGGTAAGGATACTCTACGGTTGATGTTTGCGCGCCGGTGCGAATCACCTTTTCAATGTCGCCGAGCGTCGTCGCAGCGGTGAAAACGGCTTCATCGATATCGATCTGGAAACGATCTTCTATCGCGCTCATCAACTCGACGCGGCCAATTGAGTCGAGTTTCAAATCCGTCGCGAGACTCGCCGTCGCGTCAAGATGCGCGGGAGCGGAGCCGCTCACCTGAGCGATCATCTCAAAGAGTGGGGATACGCCTTCGCTGGTTTTTTTCCCTTGAGTGTGATCCTTGATCGCTTCGGCGACTTTGCGCTTGATGATTTTTCGGGTCGTTGCGGTTCTCGGAAAATCTTCTTCCATCCAGACCACCCATCGGCGTATGCGCTGAAATTCGGCGAGACTCTCATTTGCGCGATTGATTATCTCGGCAGGATCAGCGCGTTCGTCGTTGAGTATGATCACGGCCATTGGCTCAGGCCCGCGCGCGCCTTCGACTCCTATGACGCACGCTTCTTTCACTTCCCTTTGATGGTTCAACGCTGCTTCGAGGTCTTCGGGATAAATGTTGAGTCCCGCGGCAGTGACTATGCAATCTTTTTTGCGACCGCGAAAGTAGAGATTGCCCGCTTCGTCGCGCTCGCCCACATCGCCCGTCCTCAGCCATCCTTCTTCATCAGTCAGAGGTTTGACGCCTCCGCTCCAGTAACCGGGCGACACGCCCTGCCCGCGCACGAGTATTTCGCCGCTTTCATCGAGGCGGACTTCCTGACCGGGAATCGTTTTTCCGATGGAGCCGCGACTCAGTTTGAAAGGATGATTGACCGTGATGATCGAAGCAGTCTCGGTCATCCCGTAGCCCTGCACCACCGCATAGCCCAGTCTTCGCCAGAAGGTTTCAGTCTCCTGATCGAGCGTCGCGCCGCCTGAGACGAAGGCCCAGAACTTCCATCCGAACTGTCGATGCGCGCGGCGAAAATCCCACCAGCGTCGGAGAAAATGATGCCCTTCGGCTTCTTCGAGTTTTCGATGAAACTCGGACTCGCGGCCTGCGGTTTTGTAGTCGCGCTCTATTTTTTCTCGCAGAGAATCTATTTGACGCGGCACGGCTACGATGACTGATACGCGCTCGCGGCGAGTCAGTGAGATTATCTCTGAAGGGTTGAGCGAGTCGAGAAAGAAGACTTCGCCGCCGATGAGCGCAGGGACGAATATGCCCATGAACTGACCGAATACGTGAGAGAGCGGGACGAGATTGAGGAATCTGATGGGATGAAACGGGCGCTCCCACTTGAGGTATTTTTGAACTTCGCGCTCGATGGGTTCGAGGTTTGCGACGATGTTTCGATGCGACAGGCAAACGCCTTTAGGCTCTGCGGTCGTGCCTGACGTGAAAATGATTTCAGCGATATCGTCGGTCGCTATGTTTTGGATTTCAATCATCGCGTCGCTGTGATGAGCCGCGAGCGACGTTAGATCATCGAGATCGATTATCGGAACATCGGCGTCGAAATCGCTCACGTCGACATTGCCTTTCAATAAGAGTCGAGCATCAACCTGCGCGTGAACGCGGCGGGCGAATGCGGGCGCGCTGTGTTGGTCGAGCGGAACGACTATGGCTCCGCGAATGAGGCAGCCGAAAAAAGCGGCGATCCATTCAGCAGAGTTTTCGCCCCAGAACAGCACTCGGTCGCCTTTTTTGACATTGCGTTGTTCGAGTTCGCGAGCGAATTGAGAAGCTGTGGATCGAAGTTTGCCGTAAGACCAGCGAGCCGATCTCAGGTTGCGATGATGAACGAAGGCGGTCTCGCGGCTTCGCCTTTTGCAGTCATCGAGAAAAGTGAGCAGATGAGCGCGCATGATTTTTGTTCACAGCAAGAGCAGTTCGGTCTGATGCGCGCAGGTATTGTAACGCAACGGGTCGGTTTGAGTCAGGCGATCATTTGGTTTGCCGGACAATCGGGATTCTTCTGTTGATTTTCGGCAAATGTTTTTACAGCGGGATATGCAGGACCTGATTCTCTATTTCACTCTGTTCGGAACACTCGATTATAGTTAGCAACTCTTCAATAGCTTCTCCTATTGGAAATGTTTCCGGGATGACAATAACACCGGGCATTAGCTGACCTGCTGCAACGCGCTCGTAAGCCTAACCGGGTATCGTCTTGATGTCGTGAGTGATGAGAATCCGGTTTTGTTCCGCAGCCCATGCGAGAAGAGACGTATCCTGAACGCCCTTGAGTTCCGTATTTTGGGCGATCACATGATCAAGCGCAGGGAATCGAAGTAAAAGGCCGCGCAGGATTCGATGATTGAAATTTTCATCAATCAACAACCGCATTACCTGCCCGCCCTTTACTTCCTCGCTAATCGAGCGCGCCGCGCAAGGATTTTTTCACGCAGGTCTTTAGTATCGAAATGGCTATCGATAAAGCGGCGAGACTCTTCGGCGACTTCTTCCTGCTGACGGAGATAGACTTCGATCTCCTCGGTATGATCGAGATAGTAAAAGATAGCGCCGTAGATTTCCCTAAGCGTCAACGACGGAAAACTGTGTTGAATTTGTTCAGCAGTCGCGCCGAGTTTGAATTGATGCACGATGGAATCGATAGTCACCCGCGATCCCGTGATGCGAATCGTGCCGTCTTCCCACAATGTCAAAGGAACGGCTTGTGTCGTTTCAATCGTAACCATAGCGGCTTCATTATACATCAGTCCCCGCTGAATTGATTTGTTGATTTGCATAACATCAAGCCGCATCGTCGAATGGATTGAAGCAAACCGGATATGTATAATAACCGCGATGTTTATGACGCGCTTTCCACTCAAAAGATTGATCGCTGCGTTGCTGCCCGTAACTTTTCTATGGCTGTTCGTCTCCTGTGTCTCGCACTGTTCATCCGGATGCGCGGACGAACAGGATTGTCACACCGATCTTTCATCATTCGAGATTACGGGCGCGCCAGATTCGGATGCCTGCCCGATCACGCGCGCTCTCAAAGCGACGATCCCTGAGCGGAAGGCGCTGGATTTACAAACAACTCCTGTCGTTGCTCGTTCCGTTCATCCGGCCGAGCCTTTGCCGCTCATCGCTTTTAGCTCACGGCCCGATGAATCATCGTTTTCGTGTCCGCCCTTAGAAAGATTGCCGACCCTTCGCATCTAGCAACCTCCAATCGCGCGCATCGCTCGTTACGCTTTCTTTTGCGAAAGCGCGGGAGTATCTTACTCAAATTCATTGGGAGGTTGTTCATGAAAAGGTTGTATCTCGTTTTGTCTTTGCTGTTGACCTTTGCCTTCGCAGGGCTGGCGCAAAACTCGTCCGTCAAACTCGAAGGGCAGGTCGTTTGTTGCGCTGAATGCTGGGCGGAAGCTGATCGAACGAAAGTCGCATACGGCACGGCGGAAGATTTGCTCAAAGCCCGGTCGTGCGTCGAAGGCGGCGACCCGACGCTCATCGCCGTGCGCGAAGGCGACAAGTTCACGCTTTATCAACTCGAACAGGGCCGGTTTCGTTTGACGGATAAAAACTGGCTTGCCTTCGTAGGGAAAAAAGTCGCCGTGACAGGAACCGTTCGCAAAGCTAAAAAGACGAGCATCATTCGCGTCGATACTTTCGAAGTGCTTGCGCCAAGTCTTGCCGAACGCGAAGCGGCGAACGTACTCGGCACTCAAGTCGACCTCACGCTCAAGGATTTATTCGGCGCGGAGCAGCGATTGAGCCAGTTGAAAGGGCGCATCGTCATACTGAATTTCTGGGCTACGTGGTGCGTCCCGTGTCGAAAGGAGATGCCCGATCTCGCCGCGATTCAAAACGAGTATGCCGCCCTCGGATTGCAAGTCATCGGAGCTTCAGTCGACGAGGCGAAAGAACGCGCGAAGGTTCTGCAATTCATCAAGGAGACGAAAATCAACTTCCCTATATGGATAGGCGCGACGACCAATGACATGATGCGCTTAGGGCTGGGCGGAGCGCTGCCCGGCACGGTCATAATCGATAGAGACGGGCGAGTAGTGAAAGTTATTTCCGGCATCGTCAATCAGGCAGACCTCAAGAAACACATCGATCAGATGCTTGCATCAGTCGAAGTAAAAGCGAAGCGGGAAGCCAAAGCGCAGATCGCCGCGGCGAAAGACCGGCCCGCACGCGCTTCGAGTGTGCCGAGTTGACCGCTCTGACCGGGCGAAGGTCGCGCCGTGGGCGGGACGGGAAATCAAGATGCAGACAAATGGACTTTCGGCGTGCGCCTGATCGCCAATCAGATAGACCGCGCGCGCTGGCGTAATACTCTCACTTACAGGTTTCATCCGCGCTTCACAGCCGGAGTCGAATATAATCCGCTGGCCGGAAAAGTATCCCCGCTGGCAAACCTTGTGGCGCTAACGGAAACGCATAAGCGACCGGCCTTGATTTTTGGCACAAGCTCTGACCGCATCGGCACGCCTTTCGGTCAATCTTACTACGCTACGTTGAGCAAGAATCTACAACACGAGACAGGCTTGCCCGTAGCGCCTTATGCGGGCGTCGCTTACGGAACATTTGAAGACCGCTTTCGACCCATCGGCGGTTTGAACATCACGTTGAGCGAGCGTTGGAGTTCGACGATTATTTTCGACGGCGTGCGGGTGCATCCGCTCTTAAATTATGCGCGCGGGCGGCATCAGTTCAGCCTCATCTTAGAGCGCGGACGCAACCCCGGCGTGAGCTACAGTATATCGTTTTAGGTCGGATTCAAGATGTGTTGAGCGAAATCTGATTCACCGCAGAGTCGCCGCAGATCGCTGAGACAGCGCAGAGAAGAAGAGACTCTCTGCGCCCGCTCTGTGTCCTCTGCGCCTCTGCGGTGAAGAGTATCCTCAATGCCATACGTTCAATTCACTCATACAGACAAATTGCGCAGTCTCATCATCCGCAAGCGGGAATGCGTGCGCAACGCAGGCGCTACTGCAAATCATCTCGCAGGTTCTAATCACCCGCCGACGCCGTCGCAACCTCTTCCCGTCTCCACGCTGACCAAGCGCCGCTGATTTTCTCGCGCAAAGTTTCGCTCAGTTCGTAAAGCGATGGGAGCGCGATGAGCGTCAGTATCGTTGAAGTAATCAGCCCTCCGACAAGTGCGATTGCCATCGGCTGCTGCAACTCCGCGCCCGCGCCCCAGCCTATCGCAATCGGTAACACGCCAAGCCCCGCCGCAGCCGCTGTCATCAAGACAGGCCGCATTCGCGTGTGCGCGCCCGTATATAACGCATCGCGCAATGATAGCCCCTCTGCTCGAAGTTGATTGACATACTCGACAAGTATCAATCCCTTCTGCACCGACAATCCGAAGTGAGCCAGCAGCCCGATGATCGATGACACGTTGAGCGTCGCGCCCGTCACCCACAAAGCGATGAATCCGCCAGCAAGCGCGAGCGGGATCGTCGCTATCACCATCAGCGATTGAGTGATCGAGCGAAACGCCAGATAGAGCAGCACAAAAACCATCAACGCGGAAATCACGAACGCGCCCGCCAGTTCCCGCGAAAGCTCCTGCTGACGTTCGTATCCGCCGCCATAGCTGATGAAGTACCCTGTGGGCAGTTTCAAACCGCTCAGACCTTTTTCAATGTCCGCGACGACTGATCCCGTGTCGCGCCCCTCGACGTTCATCGAAACCTGAATGCGCCGCACCTGATCTTCTCTTCTTATCGTCGCAGGGCCGCGCTCGACTCTCACATCGGCTATGTCGCTCAACGGCACTTTCTGACCCGTGGGTGTGTCTATCATCAGGCCGCTGATTTTTTCGGGCGCGTTGCGGTACTCTTCTTTCAACCTCACCACGACCGGGTATTCCCTGATCTGATCCTTGATGACTGTCGTGACTTCGCGCCCCGCGAGAAGTGTCTCAATTGTGTGGCCTATCTCGCCGGGATTGAGACCGAAGCGTGAAGCGCGCTGGCGGTCTACATGGATGACGACCTGCGGTACGCCTTCCAACTGCTCAAGCCGCACATCGACTGCGCCGCGCACTCGTTCAACTATGCTTTTTACCTCCGCACCCTTCTGCGCGAGAGTCTCAAGATTGCTGCCGAAAATTTTTACAGTGAGCGCGGCAGACGTTCCTGAAATCGATTCATCGATTCTCATATTCAAGGGCGTCGTCAGCGAGACAGATGCGCCCGGCACTTTCTTCATCTGCTCTCTCACCCACGCTTCTATTTCAGGAATGCTGTGTTGCCTCTCGGAGCGCGGCACGAGTTGAAGAAAAATCTCCGAGCTGTTGACAGGCATGGGGTCTTCCGAACCTTCCGCGCGTCCCACGGGTTGAATCACTGAGGCGATGTCCGGCCCGCCTTCTAAAAGGCGAGTCGCCTGCGATGCGATGCGGTCGGTTTCTTCGAGACTCGTCCCCGATGGCGTGGTTATCGACACCAGCAGCGCGCCTTCATCCATGCGCGGCAAAAGCTCTGTGCCGAGGAAGGGAAGCGCGATCAGAGAGAGAATAAATATGCCCGCCGCCGCCGCCACAGCCAGCAGCGGACGACGAATCGATGAGCGAAGCATCGGCTCATATACTCGCTCGCATTGTCTCGCGAGCCAGCTTTCTTCTTTCATTCGCGGCGCGACACGTCTCAGCAGCGTGTAACAGAGCGCGGGCGTGAGCGTGAGCGACAGCAGCAGCCCTACGGCCATCAGCACGACCACCGTCGAAGCGAACGGGCTGAGTATCTTTCCTTCAAGCCCCGAAAGAAACAACAACGGCAGAAAGACGACGATGATTATCGCCGTCGAATAAGCCGCAGGCCGCCGCACTTCGCTT
Organism: Blastocatellia bacterium UBA7656; assembly: GCA_002483445.1. GTDB lineage: Bacteria > Acidobacteriota > Blastocatellia > UBA7656 > UBA7656 > UBA7656. The sequence continues at coordinate 28,639 of DLHY01000099.1, read as the reverse complement.
GCCCCTCGCATAGTCGCAAGAAGCGAGTCTTCCGTATTTTTCCTCAGATGGCGAAAAATATTTTCCGTGTCGACTATCGCCGCATCGATCATAATGCCGAGACCCACGGCCATCCCACCCAGCGACATTATGTTGAGAGTGACTCCGAACAGGCGCAGAAAAATGAAGCTGATTATCACCGCCACCGGAATCGTTATCGCCGCTATCAGAGTAGAGCGCGCGTTGCCCAGGAATAAAAAAATGATCAGCACGACGGCGATGCCGCCGACAAGCAATGCCTCTTCGAGCGTCCTTGTCGCCACGTTGATTAACTCCGACTGATCGAAGAATGTCACCGTCCTGACGCCTTCGGGCATAAACGGCTTTAGTTCGTCGAGAGCTTTTTTCGTTCTCTCGACGACCGACAGCGTATCCGCGCCGAACTGTTTGGTGACGGTCATAACCACCGCTTCGCGTTCATCTGCGCGAGCTATGCCGCGCCGCACCAATGAGCCATCGCGCACATCGGCAACGTCGCTTATGTGGACAGGAACTCCGTCGCGGGCCACGACGACCGTGTTAGCCACGTCATCGAGCGAGTTGATTCGGCCCAATCCGCGCACGTCCATTTCAGTCGCCGTGCCTGTTATGAATCCGCCTGAAAAATTCAGGTTCGATTCTTCGATGGCTTTCATTATCTCGTCGAGCGAGACGTTGTAAGCGCGCATACGATCAGGGTCGAGCGCGACTTCATACTGACGGCGCTCGCCTCCGTGCGAAGTTATGCGGATGATGCCGGGAACGGTCTGAAGCTTGTAGCGGATGAGATAATCAGCAGTCTCTTTAAGCTCTTTCTTGTCCTCACTGCCTGCGACATAGAACTGAATCACTTCGCCCAGACGAGACGCCGCTGATGAAAGCACAGGCGACTGAGTTCCGGCAGGAAAGTCGCGAGCCGCTGTTGACAGTCTCTCCGCGAGCAGTTGCCGGGCGAGGTAATAATCAGTCCCGAAACGAAACTCGGTTCGCACAGACACCACACCGACTTCGGATTCGGAGCGCACGCGGACGACGTTGGGCAGACTGCGGAAAGCGGATTCGAGCGGACGGGCGATGAGCGTCTCGCCTTCCTGCGCCGCCAGTCCCGGATTTTCGACGATCACTGTTATCACGGGCGAAGAGAGATCGGGAAACAGATCGGTCTCCATCGCGCGAAAACTCATCAGCCCCAGCACGGACGCGAGTATGATCGCAAACGCCATGAGCAAGCGATTGCGCAGTGAAGATTCGATGATTCGATTGAGCAAGCCGCCGCGTTCAATGGTCGTCATGATGTTCTCCTTCGCCTCCGCCCTTCTTGAAGTTTTTGATCTGGTATGCTCCGGCTGTAACGACTTCTTCGCCCTCTTCGATGCCGCTCAGAATTTCAGCCCACTGGTGATTAATTATCCCGACAGTCACCACTCTGCGCTCGCATCGCTCGCCTTCCCGGACGTAGATGACTTTCAATCCTTCGTCATCGACTATCGCGGAGGCAGGGACGAGCAAGCCTTCTTTGCCCGCGCCTGTGACTATGCTCGCTTCTATTGCCATCTCGTGTTTGAGAATCGCGCCTGCGTTCGTTATCCGAGCGCGAACAGGAACAGTTCGCTTTTCGCGGTCTACCCGGTCGCCCACTGATTCGACGCGACCTTCGAACGAGCGGTCGGGCAGTCCGGGCAATCGCGCGATCAGGCGTTGTCCTTTCTCGACTCTCAATGCCTGCGATTCGGGCAACTGCGCTTCGATGATCACGTTCGATAAATTCATGATGGTCATCAACTCCGCGCCTGCTGTCACTGCCTGACCGATAGAGATGTGACGGTCGATGACTGTGCCTGAAATCGGAGATGTGATGTTGAGCGCGCCGCCCTTGCCTTTTGGGTCTGCGCCAAGCGCAGCGAGCGACGTGGTGAGGCGGGCGACGACTGCGCGAGTCTGTTCCACTTCGCTTTCGGCCTGTTGCTGCTCGCGGGTGAACTGGATGCCGGAGAGATATTCATACTCGGCCTTCGCGTTTTTGTATTCGACTTCGGCTTCGGCGACTTCGCGCCCCGATGCCGCGCCGAGTTCCGCGAGCCGACGCTTGCGATCAAGTCCGGCTTGCGCGAGATCGAGCCGGTTTTTGGATTGAATCATCGCGGCGCGATTTTCGATTTTCTCCACGCGGGCGCGATTCTGCTCGGCGAGTTTCAATCGCGCCGCGGCTTCGATCAACTGCCCACGCAGGTCGGCAACCTGCAGGCTGTCTATGATGATAAGCGTCTGACCGGCTTTTATGTTTTGTCCCGGCTCGGCGAAGACGCTCGTCGCGCGCCCGTCTGTTTTCGAGCCGACTACAGCTTCTCCTGCGGGCGCGACCAGAGCTTTTGCCATCGTCGAGAGAGTTTCTTCTATCTCGCCCCGCACGGCTTTTTCGGTTTTCAATCCGATCAGTTCGGCGGTTTCATCATCGATTTCGATCATTCCTTCCTGACTATGCTCGTCGTGCATTTCTTCAGCGGGATTTTCCGATGCCGCTGTCGTTTTCTCCTGTCGCGGCCACAGCAGGTAAGCCGCGAGCGCGACAAGAAGCAAGGCCATCACGGTTATTAAAATCGCCCGGACGGAAAAGCGCGTGTTATTCGATGTGAGATCGTCTTGCATGATTTTGTTCCTCAGCATAGTTGTCTATCAGTGACAGGTTTCATCGCAGCAGGTCTTGCCACGCAAAGCTTCCATTCCTTCTCTGGCGATGATCGGCGACATTATAAATGCGGCAACCGGATCGGCCCACCAGAATCCAAAGAGAGCATTCAGAGCAAGACCGACAAGAAGAATTGCCGACAGGTACGCGCATATATCTGTCTGGCGCGAGTCGGCCTGCAACGCGCGACTGTTGATCTGCGCCGCGACCCGTCGCTTTTTTCCGGCAAGAATCGGCATCACCACAAGAGACAACACAGCCAGAGCAATCCCCACGTAACTTTCTTCTGGCGGTTCTCGCAGGATGAGAGATTTTCCGGCATCGAAGGCGACGTAGGCGGCAAGAAAAAGGAAACTCGCGCCGACCAGCTTTAACGCCGTGCGTTCTCTTTGCTCCCCTTTCTCGCCATCGTGGAGTCGCCAGAGGAGCGCCGCGCCGGACGCGCTTTCAATTACGGAATCGAATCCGAAGCCTACAAGCGCGCTGCTTCCGGCCAGGAAACCCGCGCCGACAGCTATCAGGGCTTCGAGCATATTCCATCCTATGGTGAAGTATTCGAGTCGTCGCCCGCGCTTTACTAGCGCCGTCCGACTCACGCCTTCCAGTGAAATCGTTGATTGATTCATCCGTTTTCGTCACTCCTTTCACGCCCGCGCTCGAACCATTTGTAAAGCATGGGCAAAATGAGAAGAGTCAGAACTGTTGACGTAATGATGCCGCCTATGACGACCGTAGCGAGAGGGCGTTGCACTTCCGCGCCTGCGGATGTCGCCACCGCCATCGGAATAAATCCGAGGCTTGCCACAAGCGCGGTCATCAATACGGGCCTCAACCTTGTCTGCGCGCCTTCGCTCACAGCCTGCTCCAAAGGCTTGCCCTCTTCCACAAGCCGATTTATATAGCTCACCATCACCACGCCATTGAGTACGGCCACGCCGAACAGAGCTATGAAGCCGACGCCCGCCGAAATAGAAAAAGGCATCCCGCGCAGCGCAAGCCCAAGCACTCCACCGACTATCGCAAAAGGAATGCCTGTGTAAATCAACAGCGCGTGCCTGACCGTGCCGAAGGTCGTAAACAACAGGACGAATATCAGAAACAATGCTATCGGCACGACTACAACCAGCCGCTCTGATGCGCGCTGGAGATTTTCAAACTGCCCGCCCCATGTCGCGTAGTAGCTCGGCGGTATGCTCACTCGCTGTTCGATTTGCTCCTGCGCCTCTCGGACGAAACTCCCGATGTCTCGCCCGCGCACGTTGAGTTCTACGACTATTCGGCGACGCGCATCCTCGCGCGATATCTGAGCGGGGCCTTCGACAATCGACACATCGGCAATCTGTTCAAGCGGAATGCGCGCTCCGTTGGGCGCAGGGACGAGCAATCCCCTGATAGCCTCAACATTCCGGCTTGTGGCTTCGCTTAAACGAATCACCAGATTGAAACGCTTCTCGCCTTCATAGACGAGGCCCGCGCTCTTGCCCGCGACGAGAGATTCAACCAGATCGTTTATGTCTTCCACGTTGATGCCGTATCGGGCGAGCGCGGCGCGGTCGGGCTTGACCTGAAGCTGCGGCAATCCTGATATCGCTTCGACCTTCACATCTTCCGCGCCTCTCACTTCGCGCACGACGCGGGCGATTTCCTCGGCGGTCTTCCTGAGTGTGTTAAGATCATCGCCGAATAATTTTATTGCCACGTCCGAGCGCACTCCCGATATGAGTTCCGACACGCGCAATTCGATGGGCTGCGAAAAACTGAAAACGCCATTGGGGACACCGCCTTCCAGAGCCTCAGACATCTTCTCAACAAGCTCTTCCTTCGTCTCTGCGCTCGTCCATTCCGAAGGCGGTTTCAATCCGATATAGAGATCGCTCACATCGACGCTCATCGGATCGGTAGCGACTTCGGCCCGCCCCGTCTTCGAAACAACCTTCGTCACTTCAGGAAATCTCATCAGCACATGCTCAACTTCGGTCGTCGTGCGGATCGATTGATTGAGCGAAACGCTGGGCAACTGCTGAACCTGAACTGCGAGCGAGCCTTCATCAAGTCGCGGGATGAACTCGGAACCCAGGAACGGAAAAATTACGCCGCACACGACGACCAGCGCAGCCGCGCCTGATAGAGCTTTAAGACGATTGCGGCTCACAACGTCCAGCGCCGTCGGATACCAGCGTTTCACCTGCCGTATGATGAAGCTCTCCTCTTCAGAAACTTTTCCGCGAAGCACAAACGTCAAAGCCGCCGGGATGAAAGTGAGCGAAAGCAGGAGCGATCCTGCAAGCGCGAATAGGACAGTCATCGCCATGGGCTTGAACATTTTGCCTTCGATCCCTGTGAGGCTCAGTACGGGGAGGTAAACTATCATGATGATAGCGACGGCGAAGACGACGGGACGCCCGACTTCCTTGCAGGCTTCCAGAATCGTTTGCTCAGGCTTTTGATCCCCGCCTTCGCGTTGAGCTTCAGCCCGTCGGCGCACAGCGTTTTCCACCATCACGACCGCGCCATCGACGATAAGGCCGAAGTCCAAAGCGCCGAGGCTCATCAGATTGCCTGACACTTTGAAGATGACCATGCAGATAGCGGCAAAGAGCATCGAGAGCGGAATGATCGCCGAGACCAGCAACGCCCCGCGCCAGTTGCCGAGCAACAGAATTAAAACGAGGATGACCAGAGCCGCCCCTTCGACGAGATTCCTTATGACAGTCGAGATGGTTCTGTTGACGAGTTCCGCGCGGTCGTAAAAGGGAATCATCTCGACGCCTTCAGGCAGGGTCTTCTTTATCTGCTCGACTCGCTTTTTGGTTCTCTCGACGACAGCGCGCGAGTTTTCGCCTTTGAGCATAAGAACTATACCTGCGACTATTTCGCCCGCCCCGTCAGCCGTCACCGCGCCCTGTCGGACGGTCGCGCCCTCGACCACTTCTCCGACATCGCGCACATAAATCGGCACGCCTTCTCTGCCGGTCTTCACGACGATGTTTGCGATATCTTCGGCTGATTCCACAAGGCCGATGCCGCGAAGCAGATATTGCTCAGAGCCTTTCTCTATGTACGCGCCGCCGACGTTGGCATTGTTGCGCGACACGGATTCGAACACGTCGCGCAGGCTCAGTCCGTAAGCCTGCAAACGAGTCGGATCGAGTCGCACCTGATGTTGTTTTTCCAGCCCGCCGAAGCTGTTGACTTCCGTCGCTCCCGCTACGCCGAGCAACTGCCGCCTCACGCTCCAATCCTGAATGGTGCGAAGCGAGGTTGCATCATGATCGCTTCCCGGCGCGGCTCTGAGTTCGTATTGATAAATCTCGCCAAGCCCGGTCGATATCGGCCCCATCTCAGGAGAGCCGATGGATGCGGGTATCTGCTCGCGCGCCTGAGCGAGCCGTTCAAGCACAAGCTGACGCGCGAAGTAAGTATCGACCGAGTCGTGAAAAACTATCGTGACCGCCGAAAGCCCGAACTTCGAGACGGAGCGAATCTCTTCTATATCAGGCAAACCGGACATAGCGACTTCTACGGGGAAGGTTATTTGTCGCTCTATCTCAAGCGGCGCAAGCGATGGAGCGGCGGTCAGAACCTGCACTTGAATGTTTGTAACATCGGGTACAGCGTCGATGGGAAGGCGTTGAAGACTGTATATGCCTCCGGCGATCATTAACATCACCATCATCAGAACCATGAGGCGTTGCGAGACAGCGAATTTTATGAGCGAGTTTATCATCAGTGCGCCTCCCCCATTTCGCCTTTCATCAATTGAGTCTTCAAGGTGAAGCTGCCTTTCGTGACCACTCGCTCTCCCGCCTTCAATCCGCTGATGATTTTTCTCAATCCGTCAACCGTGCCGCCGGGTTCAACTTCTCTGACCTCGAAATGCCCCGCCTCGTTTTCTTTGGGAATGAAAACGACAGCGCGGTCGCTTATGCGCTGAACGGCTTCTTCAGGCACGGCTATTTCCCGATCAGCGTTTGCGCTCACGTCGCCTGTCTCGAAAATGACTTCGACGAACATGCCGATCTTGAGCCTCTGCGCCGGATTTTTTATCTCGACGCGCACGAGGGCGGTGCGGGTTTCTTCATTGAGCAGCGGGTTGATATAAGTGATGCGGCCCGCGAGCGACTGAGAGCCGAGCGCGGCTGCGCGCACTTCGGCAGGCAGGCCGACGCTCAGTAGGCTGACCTGCGATTCCGGCACATTGGCTATCACCCAGGCGGTTGAAAGATTCGAAACCGTAAACATCGGACTGCCCGCCTGAATGCCCGCGCCGGCGTTGACCAGTCTTTGGGTGATGCTGCCCGATATGGGCGCGGTCAGAGCTATTGATGAAGTATTGTGATTGATGCTGGCGCTCTCGTTTTCAGGGACATCCACGCCCAGCGCGCGCAGGCTGTTGCGAAGATGCTGGGCTTCGACCTTCGAGGTTTCCACCTCCGCTCTTGCCTGTTGCACATCTCTGTTGACCGAGATGTTGCTTTGATAATCGTATTCGGCTTTCGCGGATTTGTAAGCGGCTTCGGCCGCGATCAAATCTTTGCCCGCGCCCGCGCCTGTCTCGATGAGTTTTTGCGTGCGGCGGAGCGTGGCTTCAGCTTCTTCGAGACGCGCTTTCGATTGAATGACAGAGGCGCGGTTTTCTGCGCGCTGCACTCGCTGGTAATCCTGCTCGGCGAGGGCGAGGCGCGTTTCCGCTTCATGAAGTTTGCCATGCATTTCCGCGATCTCAGGGCTTGCGATTACGGCAAGCGTCTGACCTGCGCGCACCACGTCGCCGAGAGCGACATTTACGCGCTCGACCCTCCCGCTGACAAGCGGGGTCACCTGTTGCGTCTGCTGTTGATTGACCTCGACGCTCCCCGTGACGCGCAGCGCTGAGGCGACCCGCTGGCCGGATACGGTAACGATCTCGATGCCTGCGGCTTCGAGGGCTTGCGGCGAAAGCTCGACTTCTTTTCCTTCTCCCTCTTTATGCTCGTCATTGTGCGCGGCCTCTTTGTTGTTGGAATTTGTATTTTCACTCCGCGACCAGATCACAAAGATGAGTGCGACGACAGCGATGATCGCGCCGACGATGATGATTGAATTGCGCTTCGATTTTTTCTGGTATTGATTTTCCATAATCATTCCTCCATGCGATGCGAGAGTTATTTTTCAATTGGGGCGGCGATGGCCGACAGAAGATCAGCGAGAGAGCGGAAGCGTTCGGCCAGGGCTTCTATGAACTCTCGTTCGGAATCGAGCAAACGGCGCTGCTCGACCAAAAGCTCGGTGAGGCGAAACGCGCCCAACTGATAGGCTGCGCGAATTGACTGGACGTTTTGAGATGAGCGCGCCAGCACTCCCTGCTCGAACGTCTCGATTGCCGACTGCGCTGCTTCGAGGCGAGCGAACGCGCCTGCGACTTCTGCGCGAACGAGTTGCTCGACGAACTCGCGACGATGACGCGCCTGAATGATCGCGGCAGTGGCTTCAGCTTTCGCTCCCTGATTGCGATTGAAGACGGGAAGACTGATCGAAACCCCGAAGGTGAGCAGCTTGTCGCGATCTCGCAAGACTCCCACAGGCGTGTCGTCGAAAGTAGAGCGGACGGAAGAGTATTTCGTGAACGCGATGACATCGGGTCTCGATTGAGCGCGGGCGAGTTGCAAACCCGCTTCGGCTGCTTTTTCAAGGAGTCGCGCAAGTCGAAGGTCGGGCCGACTTCGCAAGGCGATATCGAGCGCGGCTTCAAGCGAGGCAGGAGGATTGACGAAGGGCGGCGCGACGAGGTCTTCTCTCACTCGAAGCGGTTCATTGGCCGGGATGCCTGCGAGAGTTTTCAATCTGAGCATCGCGGCCTGCAATCGTCCCTCGACGAGGGCGCGGCGCGATTTCAAACGATCAACCTCGACTCGCAGCAGGTTCAATTCTATCGGCGCGGATTCGCCTTCAGTGACGCGGGCTTCAATGATGCGGGCCGTCTCGGTGTCGAGGTTGTTTATGCCTTCGGTGATCTCCATTTCGCGAATCAAGGCCAGCGTTTCTGCAAACGCCGCGCGCACTTGGGCCACAAGGCGTCGCTCGCGGTCAGCGATTTCAGCCGTGACGGCTTCAAGTTCTACGCGAGCCAGATCGATTCGGCTCCGCCTCTGCCCGCTGATTTCGAGCGGGAGCGAAAAGCCTATGCTGGTTTCCCGTTCGCCCTTCGAGCCTGTGAGATTTCCGGTTGTCTGCTCGAATTCGATGGTCGGATTGGGCCTGAGTTGCGATTGACGAAGGCGAGCGCGAGCGCGCTCCGTATCCAGTCGAGCGGCTGTAAGCTCGATATTCGAAGCGAGCGCGCGGCGAATGAGGTCTTCCGACGTCGCGCCCTGCGAGGTGTCTTTGTAGCGATTGACAAGGGAAGGCGGGAGAGATGCAGTAGCTGAAGAGGTTGTATTGCGAGAGACTATGCCTCGGCTGTCCTGCGCGAAAGCAGAGATTGCGATGAGCAGGATTATTGCAGCGTGAACTGATGAATGAACCTTCATTGTTGTGATCCTCTTGGAAAGGTTTCGGCTTGAGCGCGCGGACATATTTCGGGGTTGCGCTTTGCAGAGCTATCACTCCGCAATCGACATCGATCCTCATGCGAATGAAGCGCGCTCAAGCGGTTTTGCAAAACAGCGAATGGGTGATTAGCGAAGAGGGATCAGGAAAAGCGTGGAGGGTGAAAAGTATTTTGAGGCGGAGGCGAAGGCAAATGCGGGTTCGTCAAATCATCTTCAGGAAGACGCGCGTCAAGTGAAACCGCTTCGAAATGAATACCGGGCAGGATGTGAGTGCAGCAGCAGAAGCATTCTTCTTCAATCGGAGCGGGGTCGGATGAACGCTCGTTTTTCGAACCACTCGAATCGAGGATTGTATTGATCGCGCTTCGCTCATCGCCTGAAAGCGAGCCGATTCTTTTTTCTTCGCAGCAATACTCCGAAAAGCAGCAGTCCGCGAGCGCGAAAGCGATGAAGAATATCGCAAGCCAGTGATGTGAACTTCTCTGCCTCATAAACCTGTGGCTTACAGTAGCACTCGCAACAAAGTCGGTCAACGTCAACAAAAAAGCTGTGGTAGCTCTTTAGAAATGATGACTGGAAAACTCTTTAGAAACGATCACTTTCTTTTCAATGTGCGTCCCAAGGGGGACATATATGAAGAGAAACAAAGTTCTGACCCGGATTGAGGTTGAATTGAAGAGGGGCTGTGGGAAAAAGGGCGCAAACGATCACTTCACCGGTCTTGGCGTGAGCGACGCTCTCACTTCGGCGAGTTAGTGCAGATGGATGGTTCACACCATCATTGGTTCGAGTCGCGCGGCCAACACAGTTGCCTGATGAATATGGTAGATGATGCAACTGGGGTAACTCGTCACCACTCCTCGCGCATCCTGTCTGCTCGCAACCGCGTTGTAGTCCGTGTAGGTGTATTTGCAAGTCCAGTACGTCCCCGTCCCGTCGTTTATCGTCGCTGCCTGTTCGGGTATCTTCTCAAACAGCAATCGCCCCATCGAGTCGTACTTGTACTTCCTCAACTGACTTCCCTGATTCACCTCTACAAGCCTGTCCATCAGGTCGTAAGTATAACTCGTCTCCTGCGTGGGTGTCCCTCCCGCTGAGGTCTGCTCGTAGACCTTCACCAATCGCCCAAGCCCGTCGACTTCGCGCTTCATCTTTCGATTCACCTGATCCGTAACGGTCACCGTGTTTCCCGAATAGCTCGTCTGCACCGTCTGATTATCAGGCAACGTCACGACAGTCGCGCGACCGAGCGCGTCGAAACTGCTGACGGTCTCTGCTCCCGGCGTCCCTCCAGACTGGAACGGATTGGTTTGCTTCCACACCCTCTCCATCGAATCGTAAGTCGTGTTGACCTGTCCGTTGTTCGGCCCGACGACCGACTTCACTCGCCTCCATCTGTCAGGTGAACGGGAAGAGCCTGTTCAGATTTACGAAGCGATATGGAACGAAGCCGAGCGCGCGACTCACACGGGAGACAGCAGCGCAGAGGTTTGTTGAGCGGAAGACAAATTGCTCTTGTCAATCTGAGGAGGGTGAGGCGATTCCGCGCAGCTTGCTGCGCCTCCTTTGCCTTCCTTACCCTCTCGATACCCCGCAGCTTGCTGCGGGGAGATTCATTTGAAGTCGCGGCTATTTTACAGGACTTCTACACGCCTTGCTGCTGCAACAAGGGTACTTCAAATCAGTTTGCCAAACTCATAAACCTTTTGATTAAAGGATTGATTTCTTGCTCCGGCTCTTTTAAGCATCTCAGTGAACTCAACGACACCGTTCTCTTCAGCAGCCGATAGGGCTGTTTGGCCTTTGTCGTTCTTGGCATTAACATCTGCGCCTTTTTCTAGAAGAATTTGCAGTGTCGTTAATGGATCCCAAGGCAGCAAAAGTCGCTTCCAGCCCTTCAACCTTTCGATATTTGAAGGTTTGGTAGATTTTGCCAATAATATCAAGCTCGTATTACCTTCCTCACTTCTGGCGTCAACATCAGCCCCTTTTTCCAGGAGTATACGAACGCACTCGTAATTCCCCATGGATGCCGAATTCATTAAAGGTGTCCACCCATGATGGTTGGAAGTATTTACGTCAGCTCCTGCATCAATTAAAACCTTCATGGGCTTAATGTTCCCTATCAAAGCCGCAAAATGCAAAGCAGTGTCACCATCTGGATCTTGAGCATCTATCTGAGCGCCTTTGTATAGGAGAACTTGGATTATTCCAACCTCATTAAATGCTGCCGCTGCCATTAAGGCTGTGCATCCATTTTCGTCTGTTGCGTTAGTATCTATCCCTGCATCAAGGAATAGAGTGACAAGATTCTTATCTCCACCCTTTACAGCTTCAAAAAAGGTCTCCTTACTATACTTGATCCTGTATAGTGGACCCCAAAATCAAGACAAAAATTCGAGGTCGTGATCAGTGGTTCCTTTCATTACAAATTTCCTTTCAGCCAAAGTAAACCTCAGCCGGAGTTTGGTAGTTTAACGCCTGATGTAGCCGTCTCTGGTTATAGAATTCAAAGTACCTTCTCAGTCCTTGCTCTGCCTCTCTCGGCGAGCCGTACTCATTCAAGTATACTTCTTCGTATTTCACCGTCCTCCACAGCCGCTCAGTCAAGACGTTATCCAACGCTCGCCCCTTCCCGTCCATACTGATTTGGATTCCTGCTTCCTTGAGCATCTCTATATACACGGGACTTGTGAAGTGCGACCCTTGATCTGAGTTGAAGATTTCCGGCACCCTCCCTCTAAAAGCTCTACTGACCGCACTCAACACAAATGCCATCTCCAATGTGTCGCTCAACTCCCAACTCACTACAAAGCGTGAATGCCAATCGAGTATCGCCACCAGGTAGAGCCATCCGGCAAGGAGCCGGATATAGGTAATATCTATTCCCCAAACCTGATTGCAGCGATTGATGACCAACCCCTTGAGCAGGTACGGATAGACCTTGTGAGCCTGATTGCGCTTCGAGAAGTTTGGCCCTGGCGCAATGCCTTCTATTCCCATTTCCCTCATATAGCCCTGCACCCGTTTTCGATTCACTCCCTCACCCTCGCGCCTGAGTTGCGCTGTCAAACGGCGCGACCCATAGAAAGGATACTGAGTATAGAGTTCATCAATTCGATGTTTGATCCGCACTTCTTCCTCACTCGGCCCAACCTTGTGGTAGTAAAGGCTGGCCCGACTCACCGAGAGGAGTTGCACTTGCTCGACGAGAGTCAACTCCGAGTCTGCGCGCTCAATGAGAGCAAAGCGTTGAGCGCGAGTCAGGGTTGAGGCCAGATTTTTTTTTCAACCAGTTGACCTGAGTGGTCAATCTGCCGATCTGGGCGAAGAGTTCTTCGACCTCAAGCAGGTGAGCCGACTGAAGGTCAGCGGTCTTATCTTTCTTATCAAAGAGCGAGGCGAAATCAGCCAGGGCCAGATCGCGCCAGTTACGCAAGAGATTGGGATGAACTTTATGCTCGCTGGCAAGCTGAGAGAGAGACTTCTCCCCCTTGAGCAATTCCAACACGAGCTTGGCTTTGAAAGCAGATGTGTAGGTTTTTTTCATAGTGGTCATTTCCCACTTATTTTTATCACATCTCGCTGTCTAAATTTCCGGGTCCACTATAAAGTCTCCTTATCATATTTGATACCTTTCCTCTTCAACTCTGCGCGAGCGGCTTCAGGACTTAGCGGAGCGTTCGGGTCTTTGCAGCCTGAGAGAGAGAGCAGCATCGCTGGGGCTAGGATTAGAATCGTCGTTGTTTTCAGGAAACATTCTCCTATCGACCACCACACTGCTTCCAATCTTTTCCTTGCGGTTGCTCTCAAAGTTGCCTCTCTTCGTTGATCATAAACTCCCGCACCACTTAGGCCAAACTGAATCTTCATTGATAGTCTATACTACTGTCCTATCCCTGCTGCTTCCATGGTCCACGCCAGAGGATCTATCCGCATGACCCCTTGACATTGAGCATTCGCTACCCAGTTGAATGTGTTGCAGGTTGAACCGATACCCCAATCGCCTTCCCAATGAGGAAGGCCCCCTTCATCATCAGGAGACAGATCCCTAAAAGGGCTATAAGGGTCAGGATCCCCAGGGCGACCATTGCACGTTCTGTACCTTTTGTTCATGCATTTGTTGTATCTTTGCATCATTCTACGGTACTTGAGTACAAACTCAGAATTTGTTGACCTGGCCACTGCCCCAGCAATGCAGGCAATGCAGGCAGGAATCGCGCCACTAAGGCATGCAATTGCACAAACAATCACGTCTATAAGGAATGTATAAAAAATCTCATCTATATCAGCCAGCTGTGCGTCTAAACAATCATCGGATTCTCTAGCGAGGCACTCCCAATAATCCTCTAATCCTAATGGATCAGTCTTATTGATAGGATTACTCAAGACATAGCTAAAGCGATGGAAGCTTTGTGGATTGGTTAGATAACCTTTAATTGTCCCGCCTTCTGCACAGCCAATGGATCGTCGAGCTTTGAATCCCTCGTCCAGTATAGGATCAACTCGCATAAATTTTCCCACCCCCTGCGCATACTGTCTGTTGACAGCATAATCCGTTCCCGTCTCGCTGTCCCTCTCGTAACTCGTAAACCGATGCTTGTCAGTCGTACCTGTCGCGTTCAACTCTTCCCCAAACGGCAAGTGCGACTGACGACCTTGAATGTTCCCCTGCCCGTCAGTGATCGTCGCTCTTGCACTCAATCGGTCGTAGAGAAAAAAGACTCTCCCGCTCCCGCCTTCTCGCGCTATCATCCTCCCCTTTGCATAAATGTATTCATTCAACATCGCGCCAGTGCTGCCATTATGCTCTGCTATCACCTGCTCGTCCTGCCACACGTAATGCGTCGTCGTCGAGCCGACCGTCTTCTTGACCCTTCGATTCTGATGATCGTAGCTGTAGCTGGCAGTCGAACCACTGTCAACACTCACTACCCGATTCTCAGCGTCGTAGGTATAGCTATGCACTCCATCGCTCGTCACATTCCCTGCCGAGTCATACGAATAATTCAAGGTGCTGCCCTGAGTCACGCTCGTGATCCTGTTCGTCGGCACTCCTCCCGATTGCTCCAAACTCACGCTTTGAATCTGGCTTCCTCCGCTCGTCGCGTTCCACATTTCACTCCTGTTGCCCCATCGGTCATACACAAATCGCCGCTGCGCGCTCACTGAGTTGCTCGTCTGGTTCGATGTCACGAGCCTTCCCACATTGTCGTAAGTGTAAGCCGCGCTCTCCGTCTGCCCTCCTATGCTCCCACTGACCGACATCAACTGACCAGCGTTGCCAGCCGTCGAGCCTCCCCCCATCTGTCCCGAACTCGCCGCATAGCTGTAGCTCAAACTCAATCGAGTTGACCCGCTCTGCGTCACCGTTTGACTTGTCACCTGCAACCTTGTGCTGCTGTAGCCGAAGCTCTCAGCGATGTTGCTTCCCAATGTCCAGGCGGTCGTCTGTCCCGCCGGGTTGTAGCTTATCCCGCTCAGATAATTCGCGCTGTCTGAGTTGTTGACTATCGAAGAGAGCCGCCCGATGGAATCGTGATTGATATTGACGGCTCTCGTCGAGGGATAGGTCAACTGCGTCAACTGTCCTGCGGTCGTGTACTGGTAGCTCGTCGCATAGTTCCGCGTCCCGATTGTCCTCGTCAGCGATGAAAGCCTGTTGTCTGTGTTGTAGCTGTAGCTCTCCGACGATTGGCCGCTCACGTTGACTGAAAGCAGCAGCCCCTTCGTCGTGCTGCTTGATCCCGTGTCATACGAATAAGTCACTGTCGGTGTCGAAGCCACTCCCGTCGCTCCCGTCACGTTGTAGCTCACCCCGGTCATTCGTCGCAAATCGTCATACGTATAACTCGTGATGACTCCCCTCGCATCCGTCCTGGTCGCCACCGCGTTGTAATCCGTGTAGGTGTATTTGCAAGTCCAGTATGTCCCTGTCCCGTCGTTTATCGTCGCAGCCTGTTCGGGTATCTTCTCGAAGAGCAATCTCCCCATCGAGTCGTATTTGTACTTCCTCAACTGACTGCCCTGATTCACTTCCACCAGCCTGTCCATCAGGTCGTAAGTATAACTCGCCTCCTGAGTGGGAGTCCCGCCTGATGCCGTCTGCTCGTAGACCTTCACCAGCCTCCCAAGCCCATCTACTTCGCGCTTCATCTTTCGATTCACCTGATCGGTCACCGTCACGGTGTTTCCTGAATAACTGGTTTGCACAGTCTGACTATCAGGCAATGTACCCACTGTCGTTCTTCCAAGCGCGTCGAAAGTGCTGACCGTCTCTGCTCCTGGCGTCTGACCCGACTGGAACGGATTGGTCTGTTTCCACACTCTGCCCATCGAATCGTAAGTCGTGTTGACCTGTCCATTGTTCGGCCCGACGACTGATTTCACTCTACCCCATCCGTCATAACTGTAACTCGTCGTTGCGCTCTTATTCGTCAACCCCTCAGTCCAGTTCGTAGTCTGTGTGCTTGTCAGAGCCGAGTCGTTATAACTCGCGTCCTGCGTCGCCCCGGTAGGTGATGTCATCACATCAGTCCTAAGAGCCGAATCATAAGTGATGGTCGTCGTCTCACCTCGCGGGTCGGTCTGGCTCGTCACAAGCCCCGTGTTCATATCATCTTCCATCGTCGAAGCAAGCTGCATCCCGCTCGTCCCGCTCCTCACTTCATAAGGCGAGTTGAAACAGTTCCCCCCATCTCGCATGTACTCCCGCTCAGTACAACAATCCAACTGCTCCTTCACTACGTTGCCGAATATGTCGAGCTTTCTCAAATGCGCGATCGTCTGACTCGTTGCGATGTCCTTGTACTCGGTCGTCCCGGTCATGTTGCCACGAGTTGTGTAGTTCTGATCGAATGAGGAGTCGTGACCCGGCGGCATCTGCTGGCCTGAATACGTCTCCATCCCTCCCATCGCCTGATAGTCGTCATACGTGATGGTCGTCTTCGCTATCATCACATCGTCAGCGTCGTTTGTGTTCTGCTGCGCGTCATAAACATCGCTCTCGATGACCAGCGAGCGAAGGTATGCGTTGATGTATGCCGAGTCGGTCTTGAACACAGACCTGCTGCGTCTGCGAACCTGCCACTGGCCGCTGATCTGATAGCCGTACTGTCGAGAGTTGGTCACATTCCCATAGCTGTCATAATCGAAATCTACTTTCGTCGGCGTCCCCGCGTCGTCGTAACTCGTCACCGACTGAATCTGCGGATAACCCGCCGGGTCGTTGGCATAAGTGAACGTACTTTTTGCCATCGATCCGCCTGTCGAGTTCTTCACCTCGGATTGGATCATCAGCGTGTTCGCCACTGAAGTCCCGTCGGTCGAGCGAGTGAGCAAGACCTGTGAAGAATCAGGCTGTGTGATCGTCATCGTCTTGGTCTGAGCCACCGTATCAGTCGTCGTGGAATAGCTGTAACTCGCAGTCGGGCTGTTGGTCGCCGTCTCTGTCCTCTGAGTGAATGCGGGCGCATCCGTTAGCGAGGATGCGCTCACCGGATAGTTGAAACTGATCGCCGCTCGCTCTGTCCCATCGCTGATGACTCCATTTACATCGATGCTCATGTCTTTGCGCATCGATAGGTTGTAGATCATCCCATAAACGGAATAGTCGAACTTGTATCCGCTGTCGGTCGCGTCGAAAAAGATGTGTCGCAGCGCGGGGACAGGCAAAGTCGGACGATTCTCGACCGTAAGTCCCGAAAAGCTGTTGCTGATCGAAATACTTTGATAATCGAATTTCACAATATCGGTCGTGCCGCTGCCGAAGGCTGGAACGGTGATCGAACTCAAGTTGGCGCACGAGTCATAGTTGAACTGAAGCGCGCGGCCAAGAGTGTCGGTCACATAATCGAGAGCCTGTCGCCAGGGAAATGTCGAAGAGTTGTAGGTCTTGTAGCCGATCGAGATGTAATTGCCGTTTGCGTCTCTGATCTTAGTCGGCAGCAATCGATTATTGGTGACGGTGATAGTGACTTTCGTGCCGTCGTTGAAATAAAGCGACCCTCCGCTTGTTTTGCTTCCGACGAAAGTTATGTGCGAGCCATCGTTGGTTGTGTAAGTGGAGGTCGTCGTATCGCTGCCTGTTCCAAGATAACGACGAGTGCCATCGGGATCGATGAGAACATACTTGGTGCTACTGCCCGAACCGTAAGTGAAAATGCGACCGAAACCGAGACTAAATCCCGCGAAGGGCCAGCCCTGAGTGGGGTTGAAGGTGATCGCCGAGCCATGAACGGCCCAGACGCGAGAGTTGTAAAACAGAGTGAGGCTCGCGCCAAGCCCACGTCCTCCAAGAGAGTAGAGAGGAAAGGCGGCATTGAAGTTCGAGCCTTCGGGAAGAATCGAGCCAAGTGGGAAGCCTTCGATAGCGCGGTTGCGGGGATTGCCTGTGTAGTTTCGGGGCTGAGTCCACAACTGATCATAGCCAAAATCCGAACTGTCGCCGCCGAAGTCCTGATTGCAATTCTGAGCAAAGGCGGTGGGCGAGAGATGATCCATGAAAGAAGCGATCAAGCCTGCTGATTGTACTTCGCCATCTTCTGCTGACTGATCCGACAATTGACCACTGGCCACTGACGACTGACCACTATCCGACGACTGGCCTGTGACGGAAAAGCTCGACTGATCAGCATCCCACTCCTGATCGGTTTGAGGAGGACGCGCGCCGGGACGAATCAAAACAAAGGCGACGCCCTGCGAAGACCCTGCGCGACAAATCACGCGAACCATTCCCGGTCGAAGCAGTGTGGCTTCGCCAGTGTTATCGATTTTGAGTTTGCTGGTGTCAGAAGATTCCCATTCGAGTCGCGCGCCTTGAACTGTGAGGTCTGAAGAATCCGAGGGGAGCGCGGAGAAAGTCATCGTGTCGCCCTGATAGCCTACGGTCTTGAAAGGGGTGACGCGAATGCGGGAGACGCGAGCGATGCGATCAGCAATGGATGGCCTTTGGCGACGAGAGGGTTTGGATTTGAGAGCGTCGAAGAGCGAAGCGACCCACCTGACGGGAGCCGAGGAGATTTCGACAGTCGATGAGGCCATAGCGGAGAAGGCATCGGCCAGATGATTGCCGGGGAGAGCGAGGAGACTGAGAATCAGAACAGTGCAGAGAAATTTCCTGCGAAGGGAGATGAAGAAAACGCGATAGGATTTGCTAACTGAAGGGGGGGGGGAGTTATTGGCATAAAGGATCTCCTCAAGCTGATAGTGGAATCAGCACGGCTGATCGTTAAGGACGACTCTGTTTATACTCTGCACGGGTTAAGAGTTATGGAAGCCGGAAGCAACCCCGGCAACATCTGCTGCACGAAATGGAACGTGGGCGATTGTATTAAAAGGCTCTCTCGGATGTCAAGAAAAATTTTCTTGAACTCTGAAAAATTTACCTGTGGATCGAGATGAGGCACAAACAACGGCGGTTTTTATCTCGTAATCCATTGGTTATGGGAGGAGAAAAATCCTCTCGTTATAGCGGTAGGCGCTTGGGCGAACAGGTTGAATACATCAGGATCGCGGCCCTCTCATTAACACCGCGATTGATCGAGGTGAAAAAACGAGAGAACGGAATCCGAAGCTGTTTTAACAGTTTTTCTGCCCGCGCAGATGTCAATCTCGGCAACATCTGCGCGCTTGACGACAAGCCGACGAATTAAAGATCGGCGGAGGGAAACTGTTAAAACAGTTCTCTGTCCTTTGCACATTGTCTAACACCGCGATCAATCGCGGTGTTAATGAGAGGAGGTGCCTGTTCATTTTTCCTCCCAAACAGGCGCATTGTTTTATCTGTAATGCCATAAGCTAAGGGGGAGTAAGACAGTCTGGCAGCCTGTCGTACTTTCTCCTCTATAACTGAGGGATTGCGTTTCATCTCTCTTCATTTCTTTTAAGGCCGAAGAATTCTATTATCCGATCAAGAATATCCTTTTGCATGGGAGCCATCTTTTTATTCTTCGCTTCTTCATCCAGTCCTTCGCGCGCTGCCTCAAGCCCTACTCTTCTGCGCGCCAGTACGTGAGATAACTGCTCGGCTATCTCAGGGCGAGAGTGAATGATGTCGTAGAAATCATGCTTGTCGAGCCGACATGCCTCCACGTCTTCCAACGCTATCACCGTCGCCGAGCGTGGCTCGCCGGTCATCAATCCCATCTCGCCGAAGAAATCTCCGTCCTTCAAAATCGCCACCTGACGGCTCGTGCCGTCTTCGTTCGATATGACGACTTCCGCCGAGCCTTTCGTCAGTATGTAGAGCCAGTGCGCTTCGGCTCCCTGACGGGTCAGCGCCTCGCCTCTGGTGAAAGGCGCGGGGCGAACGCGCTCGGCCAGCACCCGCCGTTCGGATTCTGTCAGCGAATGAAAAAGTTCTACCTCTTCGAACTCGCGCAGAATATGCTTGATCCCTCTTTCGTGCTTGATGACTTTGCGCTCCTCGCTCTCCTGAGTGAGGAACAAACTGTGCGCGGGAATCGAAAGCGGAATGTTTGCGCGCTTGAGCGCGAAAAAAATACGCGCTCGCACTATGGAACTCGTCGGGTCGTCAGCCGCAAGGTCTGTGAGCCAGTAGCGGACGGCATAGACTCCGAAGCTTTCCTTGAAATCGAATAGTATACAGTGAGCCTTGGGGTCTTCGGCCACTGCCGTGATAGGCTCGGCCTGAAGCGCCGCGTCGACGAGCGCAATGACATCAGTGGGCGCGAATCGGAAATCTACATTGAAATAAACCCACATGCGATGCGGCACCGATCTCCCGTCTCTTCGACCCAAAACGAGAACCTGCCCCTTCATCAACATGCTGTTCGGGATTATCATCGTGTCCCAGTTGCGAGTCTCAATCGAGGTGTGCCGCCAGCGAATCTCTTTGACGCGGCCCTCGATGTGATCAAGCCTTATCCAGTCGCCTTCGTTTATGCTCTTTTCGAGTTGCAAAGCCAATCCGCCCATCACGTTTCCAAGCGTGTCCTGAAGCGAAAAACCTATCACCGCCGTAAGCACCGCCGATGTGGTTATGAGTCCTGAAAGAGACGCTCCCTCCCTCGAAAGCAGAACGAGGCCGACGCCCACGTATCCGAAAGCGATTATCAAATCGCGCAGTATGCGAGGTGTCGAAAGCTTGAGCGCGCGCAGTATGACATCGAAAAGAAAGATGCCCGCAAGATTGATTATCGCTATGCCGCCCAGCAACAGCGCGATCCAGTGAATCACCCGCGTGACTGTAGACATCCCTATCGAATCGGGAACCGCCGCCGCCCCGATTGAATCGATAAGGGTCGAGATGAGTATGAAAAAGAGGGCCGCTCCGTAGAGCCACGTTGCCGCTCGTATGCGCGACCGCTCGCCCGGCACGTATCTCAAAAGCAGAGCCGCCAGCAGCAGAAACCCGGTTGTCATCAGGATCAGACTGTCCCGCTCGGCGATTTCCTTGATCTTCAACCAGAAGTCGTTGAAACCGAACAGGAGGGCGATGCGCCCCGGCGAAAGCATGTCTGTGAAAAAGGCCGCGTAGATCATCCTCGTTTTGAAAAACGCTTCTGAGAAATTCAAACTTTGCGCCAGAGGCGCAATCCGAAGTTAGCCAGACGTGCAACGTCTGGGATGCTTGGAAGACAAAACTATATTCCATCATCGCGCTTTCGACTAGCGACAGGCAGGCCTTTTATAACTCTTTTAGAAGTCTCCAAGAAAAAATTTAGACCGGCTTAAAGATTTGCCGCCCCTGTGAGGAGTATCTTCGCAGGCGTAGCAGTCAGGCGAGCGAGAGCGAGAGATTGCCT
Source organism: Blastocatellia bacterium UBA7656 (assembly GCA_002483445.1). Classification (GTDB taxonomy): domain Bacteria; phylum Acidobacteriota; class Blastocatellia; order UBA7656; family UBA7656; genus UBA7656. Next base: position 7,637 of record DLHY01000099.1, on the reverse strand, counting down.
CGAACTTGCCTGCCACAAAGCGCGCTGATTGCGGCAAGGTGGTCAGGCCCACTGGGGGCCAATGTCCAGATGAACTTGCTCGGTTTAATCGGTCAATCTTTCCACCCTCGCTCCAGTCAGCGCGCTCTCAATCATTCAAAATGGGATTGTTCCAGGCTTAAAACCTATTTCATAAAAAGGAGAAAAAACGATGGCTAGATTCACTAATGTGCAATTGAGCATAGATGTCAACCAATCCAATCAGACGGCGAGCGTTCTGGTAACAGGGCAGGTACTGCTTACTCCCAACGATGTAGGCTCGTTCATCGTAGAATGCTCGGTTCTTGGGGATGATCTTCTGGTGGACGACAAGCTTTTCCAATACCAACCCAGAGGATTCAACGCGGGAGGATTTACAACAGCCGTTCCTATCGAGTTCAGTTCAACCGAACAACTGAAAATTCTCAACGAGGATGTAATTGGCAAGGATGAGATTTATGCCGATCTCACCTTGCGCAAGGGCAATGAAGTCGGCCCCGTAGTTTCAAAGGTCAAGACAAACGTAGTTCAAATCAGCGCCTGATCCGAAAACACGACACGGGGAGGGGAAGGGTGAGACGGATTTGCATCCTGATCGGCGCAGTCCGTCTCATCTTTTTTGATCCGCGTCCTTACGCGCCTACGGCGAACAATCGCAATTCGCCGAAATCACCGCCCAAAAGATGCGCGCCGCGAGGGTTGAATCTGATGCCTGAGCCTGCGACCAAATCTCTGACGGTGCTCGACACAAGCACTTCCCCCGAATCGGCTCTGGAAGCCACTTGCGCGCCTACCTCTACCGCCGTACCCGACACGCCGCCGTTCGTCACGTCGCACTCTCCCGTGTGCAGACCCGCGCGGATTTCAACTCCGAGCCTTCGGGCAGTGTCGGCTATGGCCGAGGCGCAGCGGATGGCGCGCGCAGGCCCGTCGAATGTGGCAAGGAATTGATCCGTCGCAGTCGAAACCTCGCGCCCGCGGAAAAGCTCTATCTCTTTTTTTGTGTGAGAGCGAAAACGATCCAGCATGTCGAGGCTGCGCGCTTCTCCGCGAGAGGCTGCCTCGACCGTCGGCCCTTCGATTCGGGCAAGCAAGACGGTTGCAAGCACGCGGTCATAAGCGTGAGAGTGGCGGACGCCTGTGAGGAATTCTTCTATCTCGTCGAGTATCTCGTCCTGATTGCCGACGAACGGAAGATGGTCTATGCCGGGAAGCTCGACATATTTCGCGCCAGGAATGCGCGAGGCGACATAGCGGCCCTCTTCGACTTTGAGACACATGTCGCCCGCGCGATGAATTATCAGCGCAGGCACGCGAATCAAGGGCAGCACGTGCCGCACATCGATTTCGGCGTTCATCTGGGTAAGCGCGACAGCCGCGCCGGGGCTTGCGCCCATCCTGAGATAAGTAGCCCACCAGTTGCGAAACTGCGGATCGTCGGCCATGCTCGGAGCGCGCTCTTCTATGCCAACGGGGCCGCCCCAGTGATTTTGAATCTCTTCGTAAAAATGCGCGCGCTCTTCGGCAGTCGGCGCCCACGGATATTCCACGTCCCGGATGCGCTTGGCATAAGTGCCGATCATCGCCATCGCCGTGGTTTTTTCAGGATAGGTTGCCGCAAAGAGCGAACACATCGGGCCGCCTTCCGATACGCCTATGAGCGCGGCTCGCTGAGAGCCTACGGCTTCCATCACCGCGCGCACATCGTCCATTCGCTGCTCAAGCGTGGGAAGCTGATTGAGAGGCACTCGGTCTGAAAGACCCGTGCCGCGCTTGTCGAACAGGATCAATCGCGAAAAAGATGCCAGCCGCGAGAGGAAACGCGCAAATGAAGGCTCTTCCCAGAAGTATTCCAGATGAGACACCCAGCCCATGACGAACACCACGTCGATTGGGCCATTGCCCGTCACCTGATAAGCGATGTTGACATCATTGCTTCGCGCGTAGTGGGTTTCAGGCGCGCGACGAATGACAGGCGCAGGCGGCAGACTCTTCTGCGCGGTATCCGCCTCTTCATCTTCTTCGATGACGATGCTTGCGCGGACGCGCTCGTGAAGGATGATTTCGTCCGCTTCTTCGATCACTTCCCGCACCTGCGCGGAGAAGCGATAGCCGCGACGCGGAACGGTTTCGATGTACTGCCCGCCATCGGGTCTTGGGCCTAGAGCTTTTCTCAGGCTTGAGATGTTGACGGCGAGATTGGCTTCTTCGACGAAGGTCTCAGGCCAGATAGCGCGCATCATCTCTTCTTTTTCGAGAACGCGCCCGCGATTTTGAACCAGCGCCAGCAGGGTTTCATAAGCTTTTGGAGTAAGCGACACAGGGGAGCCGTCGCGCAGGAGCGCGCGCTCCAGGGTGTCGAGTGCGAACGGCCCGAATTCATAGCAGGTGTGCGGCATGATTTTTAGAACTCTTTTATAAAAGTTTTAGGCGTTATTAAAGACTCGCAGATCGTCGTCAGCGTATCCTCGACTGCGAAGATAGCCGAGGGCTATTAGTTCAGGCGATGTCATTATAAGTAAGGGGATGCCGGGGGACAAGGAGGGGACTTGAAAAAACGTACTGAGGTGACGATTGAGACCGAGCGGCTGCTGGTGATGAGAAATCGACCACAATCAGTTATGTGGTGTGAACAGTGTCGCGCTGAGGTGAGGATGCTCACCGTAGACCAGGCCGCGCTGATGATGAAAATCAGATCACTGATGATCTATCGATTGGTAGAAACCGGAGATTTGCACTTCACGGAAAACGACGGAGGCCTTTTGCTCGTCTGCCTCGATTCGCTTGAAGCGATCAGCCATCAGCCGCAGGCGTCTTCGATCAGGTCTGCGCTGAGAGAAGCCGTCGATTGATCAGTCAGCGCGTTTTAGAAGTCTTTTAAAAATCTTTTAGAAGCCTCTAAAGATTCCAGTCGGGCAATGGCCTTATGCTGCGAGCCGTGGTGAGGAAATGGTAGAGGTTCTAAATTGGATGTGCCGCAAATAAAAATGACGGCCTGTTCGTCAACATTCAGAGAAGCAGCGGCGCGGGGGCTGGTCTGAGCGGCGAGACCCCGACTGTAATCGACCTCGTTAAAACTTCGGTGACTGTTTCCATGGGCAGGAACACTCAACTGACGGGAAGCTTTCGATCTCTTTTGGGACTGGCTTCCAATCATCTTCACTATCCTGAACTCAGGATCATAATTATTTTGAATAGGAGGAAAGGAAATGAACACGATCATTCGCAAATCCATAGTCACAGGCGCAACAGCCCTGATACTTTGCTTCACGATAGCGGCGACAGGCGCGCGCACGACTGCAAATACAGCAGACATCAACCTGTCGGCAGAAGAGCAGACCATCTCTTCGTTCGACAATCTGCTCAGTAATTTCGATAAGAACGTCTCCGATCTCGGCAAAAAAGCCGCTGTCACACGCGTCGAATTCAACTCTGCAAAAGCTCAGGCTGACGAGATCAAGAAGCAAATACCTCAGATGCAGCAGGCGATTCGCTCCCTCATCTCCAGGCTCGACTCTGCCAAACTGTTCGCGAGCGCTGAGGCGAAAATCGTAGCAGCGATCAGGAATGAAAGCGTCAAGTCCTCGATACGCGCTCAGGGCGGCGTAAAGCGAATACTCGAACAGGCCGCTTCGCAGTCAAACGGACTCACGAAAGAGATTGATTCAATGCTGGAAGGATTGACCCGGAAGGTGAGCGCCCGTGATGGCGATGGGCCGTCTGACCTCAGTCTCAGGGCGGTTCGAGTTGCCTTCGTTCCGGCTCCGGGCGCAGGGCCAGCAGGGGATAGGTTGCGATGCACGCTGGCGCTTGCGAAAGCCTCTATAGAAATGGCGACGAAAGGAGAATTGTCGGACAGGACGAGGCAGAGATTGGAGGAATTCTGCAATTTAAGCGCGGTCTGAGAGGCAATTTCCGACGGGGTTTGAATCCCTCAGCAATGAAACGAAAAAGGCCCGGAGAGCAAACGATCTCTCCGGGCTTTCCCCTTAATCCGCTGATGATCGCGTCCTCGATCAGGCTCTGCTTTTAGCCCAGCACGCTTCTAACGCCCCCCAGGACTGTAGCAACGCCCCCGGATAAATTTTCAATCAGGGTTGACAAAGATTTGGCCGATGGCTATAGTCACTCTTTTGCTGAAGCGGCCCTGTCGATAGCTGTGCATCTGAGGCCGCGCTTGAAGTGGATGCGAAGCGAACGCTATTGTGGCGTAAAAGGATGCGGATCAAACTCCGCGATCCCGAATTCTTCAGAGCAGACCTGAATCGACGCCACAGAAAAGTCGGGCCGAGGGGAGGCCGTACTCGCATCTCGATCATTCCCCATCAATATAGATAAAAGCCCTTTCGGGTAATCGCGCTGTGGCAAGCAGAGCCGCTTCGCCATTGTGCGCTTTAAGCAACAGGAGTCAGAGCGTGCCGACATTGAATCAGTTAGTTCGCAAAGGACGTCAGAAGGTCAAGTACAAGACATCAAGCCCCGCTCTTCAGGCTTGTCCGCAAAAGCGAGGAGTCTGCACCCGCGTCTACACTCAGACGCCGAAGAAACCTAACTCGGCCCTGCGCAAAGTGGCGCGCGTGCGACTTACCAACACTATAGAAGTGACGACCTATATCCCAGGGATAGGTCATAACCTTCAGGAACACTCGATAGTGCTGATTCGCGGAGGCCGCGTCAAAGACCTGCCCGGCGTGCGCTATCACGTCGTTCGCGGAACTCTGGATTCGGTAGGCGTGGCGGGACGCAAACAGGGCCGCTCCAAATACGGAGCCAAGCGACCTAAGGAAGCAGCCGCTCCGAAAAAATAAGTGATGAGTGATGAGCGATGAGTGATGAGTCGCAGGACTCAACCCCCATCGTTCATTGCTTTTTAACTCGGGAAGACTATGCCAAGAAGAAGAGTAGCAGCGAAACGCGAGGTATTGCCTGACCCGCTCTATAACTCGACAATGGTGACGAGGTTCATCAACTCGTTGATGTGGGACGGCAAAAAATCTACAGCAGAGGGAATCTTCTACGGCGCGATGAAGCAGATTCAGGCCAAGACTCAGGAAGACCCGCTCAAGACTTTCAAGAAGGCCGTCGATAACGTCAAGCCGAAAGTCGAAGTCAAATCGCGTCGCGTGGGCGGCTCCACCTATCAGGTGCCGATAGAAGTCGATCAGAAATCGCGCGGCAACAGTCTGGCTATCCGCTGGCTCATAAACTACTCGCGTTCTCGCGGAGAGAAAACGATGACCGAGCGGCTCGCCGGAGAAATACTCGACGCAGCAGGCAACCGCGGCAACGCCGTCAAGAAGAGGGAAGACACGCACCGAATGGCCGATGCCAATAAGGCGTTCGCTCATTATCGGTGGTGAGAGGCAGTTTTCAGTTTCCAGTTTTCAGTTTTCAGTGACGGCTGATGCCTCTTTCTGAAAACTGGAAACTGAAAACTGAAAACTGATGAGTTATGTCGAAGCAATCGCCATTACAACGATTCCGCAACATCGGAATCATGGCCCACATCGATGCGGGCAAGACAACGACGACTGAGCGCGTCCTTTATTATACGGGCGTCTCCTACAAGATAGGAGAGGTGCATGAAGGCACCGCCGTGATGGATTGGATGGAGCAGGAACAGGAGCGTGGCATCACCATCACATCCGCTGCCACGACCTGCTTCTGGCCGCGCGAGGGAGAAGATTACCGCATCAATATAATAGATACTCCGGGCCACGTCGATTTCACCATTGAAGTCGAGCGATCTCTTCGCGTACTCGACGGCGCTGTAGCCGTCTTCGACGCCGTAGCCGGGGTGCAGCCGCAATCGGAGACCGTGTGGCGTCAGGCCGATAAGTACAACGTCCCGCGCATCGCCTTCATGAATAAAATGGATCGACCGGGCGCGGACTTCAATCACTCCGTCGAGACCATCCGCGACCGACTCAGCGCCAACCCCGTCCCAATCCAGATTCCAATCGGAGCGGAAGATCAGTTTCGCGGTCTCATCGATCTGGTCAAGATGCAGGGCGTCGTTTACAACGTCGAAGATAAGGGCGCTGATCCCGAAATTATTGAAATCCCCGAAGAGTTGAGAGCCGAAGCCGAATCGGCGCGCGAGAAAATGATCGAGGCTCTGGCCGATGTTGATGATCAGATCGCTGAAAAATATTTGAGCGGGGAAGCGATTTCAGAAGACGAAATTCGCGCGGCGCTGAGACGCGAAACCATAGCCTTGAAAATCGTGCCGGTGCTTGCCGGAACCGCTTTCAAAAATAAAGGCGTGCAACCGCTGCTCGATGCTGTGGTCGATTATCTCCCCAGCCCGCTAGATGTCCCCGCCGTCATCGGAATCAATCCCAAATCAGGCAAAGAAGAAGAAAGGCGACCAGACGCGAAAGAGCCTTTCTCCGGTCTCGTGTTCAAGATCATGACCGATAAGCATATCGGTCAGTTGTCTTATGTTCGCATCTATTCAGGCACGCTCAAGAGCGGCTCCTACACGCTCAACTCGACGCGGGACAACAGAGAGCGAGTCGGGCGCATAATGCGAATGCACGCCAATAAGCGCGAAGATATCGAGCAGGCATCAGCGGGCGAAATAGTCGCCGTCGCCGGACTCAAGCAGGTCACGACGGGCGATACGATATGCGAAGAATCGCGCCCCGTCATACTCGAAGCCCTCGAATTTCCCGCGCCCGTAATCTCTCAGGCAATCGAACCCCGCACCCGTCAGGATCAGGAAAAACTCAGCGCAGGTCTTCAGAAACTCGCTTCCGAAGACCCCAGCTTCCGCGTCTCCGTAGATCACGAAACCGGGCAGACGATAATCAGCGGGATGGGCGAACTTCACCTTGAGATCATCGTCGACCGATTGCGTCGCGAGTTCGGAGTCGATGCCAATATCGGCAAGCCGCAGGTCGCTTATCGCGAAACCATCCGCAAGGCTGCCGAGGGCGTCGGCAAGTTCGTCCGTCAGACGGGCGGGCGCGGTCAGTACGGTCATGCCGAAGTCCGCATAGAGCCGCTCGATCCCGGAACAGGCTTCGAGTTCGTCAACGCCATAGTCGGCGGAGTCGTCCCGCGCGAATACATCAAGCCGATAGAAGCAGGCATAAAAGAAGCTATGGAAGGCGGCGTACTGGCGGGCTACGAATTGGTCGACATCAAAGCGACTCTGCACTTCGGAAGTTATCACGAAGTGGATTCATCCGAGATGGCTTTCAAGATCGCAGGCTCGATGGCTTTCAAGGACGCAGCGAAAAAGGCTAACCCGGCCCTGCTTGAGCCGATCATGAAAGTCGAAGTGGTCGCGCCCGAAGAGTACATGGGATCGATTACAGGAGATATAAATTCGAGGCGCGGTCGAATCGAGCGCATCGATTCGCGCCCCGGCACGCAGGTCATCACCTCTTTCGTGCCGCTTTCGGAAATGTTCGGTTATTCGACCGACCTGCGCTCGATGACGCAGGGACGCGCAACCTATACGATGCACTTCCACGCTTATGAGGAAGCGCCTCGCAGTGTGCGCGAAGAAATTATAGCTAAGGTGCAAGGCACCTCGAGGTAATAATCTCGCGCGGGATTCGATCCCGCCGTAAAAGGAGATGGGAAATGGCAAAGGAGAAATTTGATCG
>DLHY01000116.1:61858-62005 GCA_002483445.1 Blastocatellia bacterium UBA7656 | reverse complement strand
GTCGCAGTTGTCCGTTGCCGTCGAGGTGAAATTCACGACAGCCGAACACAAGCCGCCCGTCGTGCCGGTCACGACAGGAGACGGGCAACTCACGACTGGCGCTTGAGTGTCGTTGATCGTAACGGTAAAGGAGCAACTGCCCATGTT
>DLHY01000116.1:0-61816 GCA_002483445.1 Blastocatellia bacterium UBA7656 | reverse complement strand
ACCGTCGCAGTTGTCCGTTGCCGAAGCCGTAAATGTGACAGCAACCGAACACATCCCCGCGGGCGAGTTCATCGAGATGGGCGACGGACAGGTGACAACCGGAGCCTGATTGTCATTGATCGTCACTGTGAAGGAACAGTTGCCCATATTCGACGATGAGTCTGTAGCCGTGCAACTCACAGTCGTCACGCCCTTGGGGAATGTAGAGCCAGAGGCGGGCGTGCAGGTCGGNNCCGTCGCAGTTGTCCGTTGCCGTCGCGCTGAAGTTGACAGTCGCGGAACACATACCTGCGGGCGAATTCATTACTATCGGCGACGGGCAGGTGACAACCGGCGCTTGATTGTCGTTGACCGTCACGGTGAACATGCAATTCGCCGAGCCTGCCGTGTTTGTAGCCGTGCAGGTGACGGTTGTCACTCCTTTGGGGAAATTGTGAGGCGAGGTAATGGTCGTCGGCCCCGGAATGGTGCAGGTGACGGTCGGCACCGGGCAGCCCGTAGTCGTCGTGCTGAAAGTCACGCTCGCGGTGCAGAGTCCGGGATCGGTATTGGTAGTGATGTTCCCCGTGTTGCAGGAGATAGTCGGTGGAGTGACTATCTGGGTGACGGTCGGATTGGCCGAACCCATCACGCTCGGATCGTCGGTCTGAATGCTGATGCCGCCGTCAGCAGTGATCGTGCCTTGATTGGAGACCGAGCAAACTCCGGCGGGCAGAGAATTATTGATTGTGACGTTGAACATGATGGTGATGCTCTTGCCCGCAGGAAGAGTAAATCCAGGACCGCTCGCCGGAACCATAACCGTCTCGCCTGACTGTGGAGAGAGAGTGATGGTCGGACGAGATTTCGCGCCTCTTTGTGGCTTGGCCGGGGTTCTGGAAGCGGGAGTCGCAGGCGCGGCGGCTGCGGCTGCGGAAGCGAAACTGATCTCAGAGACCGGAGCAATGATCTCAGGTTCAGGGATGATGAAGTCAATCGAAGAAGCATCGGGCAACCGGCGGACGGAAGGCGAGAGAGTGGCTTCCATCAGCGGGCGGAGTTTCTTAGGCACACGCTTCTTGTCTTTGAGATATTCCTTGCCCAACTCGCGCATCAAGACGGTGAGCAAATCCATCTTCCCATGGGCCGAACTGAGTTCGGTGGTTTGGAGTTCACGACCGGGGACACCGACGGCGAACTCTTCATCGGTGAAAGGCGTGGTATCGAAGAACCAGCCGTAGCCTGCGGCGAGTTCGTCAATCTGGACACCTGATCCGGTGCGTCTGACCAACTCGGAGTCGGGCAGATCGGCGATTTCGAACTGCATGGCTTGCAGGCGAGCAAGGTCTTCGGCAGGAATATCGGCAAGTCGCCATCTGTCGAGCGCCGCTTGCAGAGTCAAGGTCAGTTCTTCCTGCATGAGTTTGCGAATGGAATCATCGGGCGCAACTTCGCCGGTTGGGATACGCAGGCTGGATGGGTCATCAGCAAGGGTCGAACCCGGATCATCCGTGCGCGCCTTCGCCGAAGTTTCAGGAAGATCAAAAGATGCTGCAGGTGCGGGCGGAGTCGCACAGGCTGCGCCGCCCACAAAGCCGCCGCCTGTCGGAACGGTGTTCGTTGCCGAGCCTGTAGGCGTGCTGACCGGGTCATTGTTTGCTTGGGCAAAGGCTACAACCGCAGCATCGTCGTTGTTGGCTCCGCCATACCCAGGCAGGCGCACTGTTGTCGATTGCCGTTGGCGCAACCGGAAATCCGTGCCGCCATCGGTACCCGTGCCGGTGAGCGAGTTAGCCAAAGCGCCCGCGCCGCCGAACGCCAGACAGACTTGAAAAGCATCGTTGGGCACCGTGCCGCTATTTAACTGGAAGCCGTTCTTGGCGAAGATCGCTGTGCCGGGGTTGGAAATGGTATTTCCCGTAACTGTCGCATTCAGGCTGCCGCTGCCTACTGTAGGCAATCCCCCGGCTTGGACGATGATCCCGAAGTTGTTGTACTGGCGGACCTGGTTGTTGGTGATTGCGACTGTACTCGAGCCTTGTTCCGCCGTGATGACAGAGATGCCAGACCCGGCGAATGAACCAGAGTTAGCCGTAGCGGCAACACCGATCTGGTTGTTGTTGATCGTACCGCTGAAGGTGCCAGCCCCAGCGCCTTTGGTCACGCCGATGGCCGTGCCGTTCGAGTCCCGCATAATGTTGTTGGAGAAATTGTAGGTGGCCGTGACGTTGCCCCCGGCGGAGCCGCCCGTCAGTCGAATGCCACCGCCACCGCTCACCACCGCCGGATGCGCATTAGTGATGTTGTTGCCGGTGAAAACCAAATCAGTCGATGCCGTGTCGGTGAGGTTGAGTTGGAAATGATCGCCGCGGGTCGAAGTGAAAGTGCCGTTCTGCACGGTGGTGTTGACAACGGCGTTGTTCTGACCTTCGACAAGTATGCCGTCGCTCCCGTCGGTCGTGCTGTTCGCCCCGAACATGGTGCCATTAAACGTGATCCGGTTCAGGGTTCCGCTGGTGTTAACCACGGCGAAGTTGTCTTCAAACCCGCCGCTGATGTTACAGTTGGTGACCGTCGCCGAGCCTGTCAGTTCGGTGAACCGCACGCTTCCCTCGTCAAACGCGCCGTTATTACCGTTGGTGCCGCCTACAGTTGAATATTCCAGGGTAAAGCCGACAACCGATGAGCCGCGAATTCCGAAGTTTTGATTCGTGCCGTTGATCGTCATCCGCCTGAGCGTGACGTTCGTGGCATTGTTCAACGAAACGCCCCTTCCGGCAACGGCTCCGTCTGCGCCCGACATATTCGAGATCGTGCCGCCTGTGCTATTGCCGCCGACAGCGGTGTTCGTGCCATCTCCGTTGACCAGAAAGCTGCCGCTGGTATTGGACAAAATAATTCCGTTAGCGCCGCTGGCTGTTGAAACACTGGTCAACGCGATTGCTAAAGGAGTCGTGCCGCTCCCGCGCGTGATTTCGACACCTGCTGCGTTGGTCGCGCCGCTCGATGCCGAGGTGCTGATCGTTCCGCTCGTCGTCGTGATCGTCATCGTGTTGTCGGTTGCGAGCAAGCCTTTCTGATTCGCATCCGGCGCGATGTCGAGATCGCCAAACGTGATCGGGCCTGTGTTGGTCGTCAGGCTGACTCCCGTGCCGCCTGATTGATTCGCCGTCGTGGTGCCGAAGTTCAAAGTCGCGCTCGACGTGTTCACACTGATGCCGATGCCCATCGGATTCGTTGTCGTCGTCGTGCCGATTGAAAGGCTGCCGCTTGCGTTCGTCAAACTTATGCCTGTCGTCGCACTGTTGGTCGACGTCACACTCGTAAAGGTCATCCCCAGCGTAGTCGGGTTGACTAATAACGCAGGGCCGTTGGTCGCGCTGATCGTGCCGGTCGTCACGTTGACCGTCCCTGCGGTCATCGCAACCAGCCCCGATCCGTTGCCAGCCGTCAGCGCGAGCGATGAAAAGCCAACCGTAGCTGTGCCGTTGTTCGCAAGGTTGACGCCCGTTCCTGCGGATGTTTTGTTTACCGTCGTAGCGCCTAACGAGAACACCGAGGTTCCAAAGATGCTCTGTATATCGATTCCCACTCCCGTAGGCGTCTGGATGTTAGTCGTTCCAGGCATCCCCGACACGGTGAGGTTCTGTATACAACCGTTGATTTTTATGCCTTCAGCCGTACTGTTAGTCGATGCAAGGCTCGTGAAGTTCAACCCCGTGCCGAAGTTCATGCTTTGCAGGTCGAGCGCCGCGCCATTAGCCGCATTGACCGTGCTTGAACTTCCCGTGCTGAGAGTCCCTGCGGCGTTGGCGACTATTCCTCTGCCGCTCATAGTCGTGATGTTGACCCCTCCGCTGAAATTGACCGTAGGGTTGCCCATTGTGATCGTGACGCCATCGCCCGTCGTGCCGGTGATGGTAGTCGTTCCCGGAACCGTGAAGGTTCCGCCTGTGGCGCTCGTCAGCCTCACGCCGCGCGTGCCGTTCGTCGAAGACAGGCTCTCGAAGGTGACGGCCAGAGTCCCGGCGGTTTGAATATCTACGGCTGCTCCGGGATTGCCTATCGCGATCACAGTATCAGTGCTGAGGTTGCCAACATTTGAGCCTGCAATGCCGGCGCTCGCGCCGCCTGCTGCGGTCGTCTGCGCCGTCAATCCTCTCACCGTATTGCCGTTTGCCAGTGTCACGCCGTTTCCCGATCCGTTCGAGATTGTGGGCTTCGTACCTGCCGGGTTGAGCGTGAGGCTTGAGACGACCAGCGCTACCCCCTGCCCGATCAGTTGCTGCGTGTTTTCAAGCTCTATGCCTGTCGTGTAATTCCCGCTCCCCGTATGAACATAGATGAAATGTCCGGGCGCGTCCGCGTCGCCCCCGCCTCCCGCTCCGTTTACCGGCGCGAGTGTCTGGAAGGGCGAAGTCGAACGACCATCGCCGCCTGCGGCAGAGGCATTGTTGACGTACCAGACCACCTCGTTGACTGTTATGGTGATCGTTGCGGTGCTGGATTTTCCTCCCGTATCCGTGATGGTGTAGCTGATCGTGTCTGTCCCTGTAAATCCCACGGGCGGCACATAATCGAGCCGACCGAAGATCGGGTTGATGCTGACGTTGCCGCCCTGCGCGCTTGGGTTTTGAAACGCAGTGACGGTGAAGGTGTCGCCGAGAAAGTCCATATCATTGTCGAAGATATTCTGCCCCGGAATAGCAACGGAAGCGCCGCCGACTGAGGTGAAACCGACGGTGAGTCGAGTATTGCCGATTGTGGTGTAAGCGTCGTTGCCCGCAAGAGGCGAGACATTGACCGAACCCGCGACCAGAGTGGTGTTGGCGTCAATCGTGTCAGTGAAATTGACGTTCGTAGCATCCATAGCGCCGGAGTTGGTAATGGTGACGGAGTACATCAGCGTATCGCCAGGTTCGGCGTTTCCGCCGTTGACATCGGTGGCGGTCTTTGTGGCTGACAACATAGCAGCGAAGGGAGCGGCTGCGGATGCTCTGATCGCCCTTTTTGCCCACGGTGATCGATTCTCCGAAGTCAGAAAATGGTTCTTCAACGGGCTATCGAGTTCCCACGATGGTCTGGCTATAGCGGGGTCTGGGATTCGCTCCATCTGTCGGCTTTGATCAGCGACAGGCAAATCAGACGGAGAGGTATCTGTCTGACTCAACGAACCGGGCAATAAAGAGATGAATAAGAAACACGCTAGTCCGCACAGAAGACAGCGAATCAGGCTGGAATTATTCTTGGGCATAGACGATACTCCTTTTACAGCAAAGTGAATGAGCGGCTGTTCGATCCAAGCAGTTCGGTCATTGATTGAAAGAAGGCCAAATGAGAAACACAAATCTGAAATCTTGTTCGGCGCAGCGATGAAAGATATTCGAACCATTCTGCTGGCGGCAACCACTCTCAATCAAAGACCTGCGTTAATGGAAGCACAGATTTCAATCAGCGCGATGAAAACCATAGGCGATCTGCGAATTGATCCAGCACATTGGGGGCTATCACTTGATTCCAGAACTGTGCGAGATGTAGTCAAGAACAATCCTGCAAGTGATAAGACCTGATCGCGCCTGAGACTGGGGAGCTTTTGCATTCGGCTTGCCGATTCGGCCACATCCTGAAAAATGCCGGGGCGTCGATACCCCGATCAGACTTTATCTGGCAAATAACAACTTGAACAAGACAAGGACACGGAGCGAAGTGAGGCTATCATCAAACCATCTCTCAAATCTCCGTGTCCTGCCTCAATGGCACATTCAAGGTTCTTTTCACACTCGCTGACGGCGAGCAACCTTTTCCTCGCTTTATGTTCGAGGCGGGAAAACCCCTTGCAACGCGATGCAAAAGTAAAACGTCAGGTACGGCATCATGTTGTTGTGCGGCGCGTCGCCGCCTGCTGGAGGGAGAGCCTCGGGAGCCATCTGGACAAGATTGGCATTCGAGGGCTGATAGGCAAAGGCTCCTGTAGAGGAGGCCAAACTCGTCACCGGACCCGGCCCGAACAGGTCAGCAGCATCTGATGATGCACGCAGCGAATGGCTATGCGAGGGTATCTCAGATTCGAGCAGCGTTACCGTCTCTGACCCGCCGGTCTCGCCCAAATCATGGAGCGAAAGCCCTGGCCCTTGCCCCGGATGCATGGGTGCGCGGCCTTGCAAATCTGGCAGTGCAAAGTTTGACTTGCCATTACCCCCGTAAGTGGTTCCAAGTAACGAGAACAAAGCTGTGTTTTGACTTAGCGGTAGCAACTGCCCGTCACACCACGCCCAGCCCTTCGGCGCGAAGTTGAAAGGGAAGATTCTGATTTCAGCAACAAAAGGATCTGCCATGTTAATCTCCTTAATTTAAGAAAAACCAACCATCGACATGACCGGCTTTGCGGATAAAAACAGATGCATATATAGACTTCATGTCGGGCTTGGGAAAATCCCGAACAGTGAAATGATGAAATTGATGCAAAGGTACGGCTGAAAATTCGTGTGCGGCTGACTCCCGCCTACGGGCGAGATTGCCTGCACATTCATATTCACGTTCGGAGGATCAGCGATATAAAGCGAGATGGTGCCGTCCGTTTGCGACACAACGTTGTTCTGAGGGTTGGGGGAAGTTCCAGCCGAGGTCGAGGCTAATAGCGGATGGCTATGCGCCGCGATCTGGTTCACCGTGAGCGTGATCTCTTCCGCACCCCCGGTTTCTGCCAGGATGAATCCATTGCCCTGATGAATCGGGATGCGTCCTCGCAAATCAGGCAGGGCAAATGTTGATTGCCCATCTCCGCCGTAGGTTGTCCCTATCAGTTGAAACAGCGTCTCGTTCTCAGATATCGGGAGCAACTGACCTTCGCAAAACATCCAACCAGCAGGTGCGAAGTTGCCCGCAAACATTCTGATTTCTCCTACATAAGGTTGTGCCATCGTAATCTCCTTAGTTTGGGCTTGGGAAAATTCCTTGTAGCGCTATGCAGAAGTTGAGTGTCAGAAACGGCTGCATGTTCAAGTGCGCCTGACTGCCACCAGTGTTCGTGACCGAAGCTGGTTGCAGAGATACAAGGTTCTGCGGCCCGTGATAGGTGTTGTTGAGCGGAGCTAGAAATGTATTGGTTGGAAGCGCCTGAGTGCCAGTAGAGTTGGACGAGGCATTAGCAACATGCGTATGCGTCGGCAACTCAGCTATCGAAAGCGTATGCGCCTGCTCGCCCCCGCGCTCACCTAAAGTGTGGACGCTGCCTACGTGAATCGGCGTGCGGGCGCGCAGGTCGGGCAGCGCGAAATTGACTCGCCCATCTCCGCCGAAGGTCGTTCCCAACAGCGAAAAGAGCGCCTGATTCTGATTGATGGGAAGTAGTTGGCCGTTGCACAAGGCCCAGCCCTTTGGAGCGAACTCGAAACTCATTATCCTGATTTCCGAGAGGAAAGGTTCAGCCATTGCTCTTTCTCCTTTTTATCCTGCCTGAAAGTCATTACGGCCTCCGACCGAAAGAAACTCGCCGGAGGTACAACCCGCTTCCGGTAGTCGAAAGCACTGGCATCAAGACGAAACTGCTAATGCCGACTCAGGTATTCCGACTTATAAACGCAGCGATTCTATCCCCAGCCCTCAACCGAGTCAAGCCAACTCTTTGCCTGCCCCCGCGCAATCATCAGAAAAGAAGGGCAGTGAAATTACTACAAGCCCGCCGCTCGGCTAATCTGATTTGTCAGAAGAGAACATTCCATCCCCATCAGGCTATGGCCCTGCCGACTCGAAATTCTCAGAAGAATTCTTCTCTATGTTGATATCGCGTAATTCTGAGATAAACTCCCTCACTTGCAGAAGAGATTGCCAGGGTTTTTCTCTCAGGCTTTTCAGGCAATTATGTTTTCGCAACATATTTCTATCGCATCTAAGGCCGCGAGGCTATAGACTTGGGAGCCTCAGGTTTAATGCCAGACCTCCATTTCGAAAGGGGATGAATCTATGTCTGTTAGTCGTCGAAAATTCATGAAGGCGGGGACTATCGCGGCCCTGTCCTGTGTAATTCCTTCAACCAGTATGAGCGTTTTCGGTCAAAGCGCAAAGCAGCCCTCGGTCACTCCTGTTGATGCGCTCTCGAAACTCAAACAATCGGACTTCGAAGGGCAACTTTACACTTCTTTCAATATCCGCCTCTCAAAAACCTCCGTCCTCAAGGCCGAGCTTTACCAGGTGGAAGAAAGCAAAGAGGGGGGCGTTGTCGTTCTGGACAATTATTCACTGGTCTTCCGCGGCGTCCACGCGACCCGGCTTCGTCAGAACACATACCGGTTCGAACACACCAAACTTGGGGCATTCGATCTGTTCATAGTCCCGGCCGGTTCGCAGGGAAACATGAAGTTTTATCGAGCAGTCATAAACAGAATCTAGCTTTCGGGAATCGCTCTGTGCAGGTTCGCCCTCGATCTGCGCGCTGAATCACGGATTCTTTCGCCACTCCATCAGCGTGTAGACTTCGCTTTCTTCAACGGGGACGAACCCCAGACGATGAAAAAGGCGCAGCGAGCGGTTGAAGCTCTCGACGTGTATTCTCACCGCTTTGTCGATCTTTGCCGCGTCATCCATGATACGGCGGATTATCGGCGTGCCTGCGCCATGTCCGCGATAACGGGGCAGAAGCGTTATATCGATTATGCGTATCTCGTCATCGAGCATCGCCTTATAGAGACGGCCCACAGGTTGGCCGTCCGCGAGTATGACCTCAAGGCTTGCTTCGGGGTATCGCTCGCGGTAATGGAGCGACTGCGCGTCAAACTGCATACGCAGGAAAGCTTCTTTCTGCGCATCGCTCCACTCGACCCGAGCCATCTCTTCCTCGCGGGTCGAGGCATAGACGCGGAAGAGGAAATCCTCGTCTTCTTCTTTCACAGGGCGAAAAGTTACTGTCACCGTTCCCTCCGGGAATGTCCGACAATCTGCCAGATTGTCGAGGGCCGCCAGCCGGATGGCGACGACAATCTGGCAGATTGTCGGACATCGGATGCAGCCGTTTTCACACTTTCAGGGCGAAGCGCAATCTGTCAGATTGCGCCACATTTTTTATTCTCGCAATCGATTGAAACAAGCCTCATAGTGGAATCCATCCTGCTGACGGGCGATGGGAGTCATAAAGATAGCCAATGATCCGAGCTTTTCATGTTCGATGTCGAACAAGCCCTGATTGAGAGGAGAATCAACCGATCCGCGAAACACGATTGAAAACGCTTCCTGACGCGGAGAGTAGTTCAATTCGGTGACAGCGATGAGTTCCAGTTCTACGGTCTTCCCGCCGAGCGTGGCTCGAAATTTCGTGTTCAGGTTTTCGGAAAATGCTTTTGCGTCGAGGTCTTCAATCGTCATACGTCCCTCCCGTATTTTGCCCATTCCACTCCATGAAAAAATGAGTTCCCCGGTCTTCGATCACCCTGAATCCCAATCGCTCATATAATCTGGCGGCGCGGTTGAATCGCTCGACGTGAAGGCGCACAGGCTTTCCTGCCTCAGAGGCTTCCCGTTGCAAATCCCGAATCAACCGCGCGCCTATACCTTTGCCACGATGCCCGGATAAAAGCGATATATCGACCAGTCGGATTTCCGTCTCCATCCTCAGCGCCATCAAGCGACCTGCCGCCTGATTATCGATCATAATGATATGGTGATCGGCTCCTTCATAAGCCATCAGGTAATGCTGCTGCTGCCCGCGGAACTGCAAAGAGAGAAAGGCTTGCTTTTGAGACTCATCCCATCCCCAGGCAGATATCTCTTCCTCGCGGGTCGAACAGTAAAGATCGAACAGAAAAGCCTCATCATCGATCCCGGCGGGGCGAAGCGCAAATTTTATTCTGGTATTTGGTTCGAATCGGGTCATCGTATCAGCAATGCAGAGATCAATATCAGTTGGCAGGGATGCCTTCAAAGAATTCAGAAACCTTGCATGAAAATCCCGCAAGCAGCGGTGTCGTCAGATCGTCATTTTCGAAAAACGTTCCCACAAGCCGCAACTCTATACGCTCGCGGCGATAAACTTCAAGCTGACGGCTGCGCCAATCGACTATCCAGTACTCCTGCACTCCGCGACGCGAATAGAGTTTGAGTTTGGCCTCGCGGTCGCGATGCTCCTGACGGCTTCCGGGCGAGAGAACTTCGACCACGAGTTCGGGCGCAGTGTGCAGTTTTCCGTCATCCTGAAGCGAAGAGACGAGCCTTCCGCTGCTTATCCAAATAACATCGGGGGCAACGTCATCGTCATCATCGAAGATCAGTCCCGGCGCGAGGTTCGCTTCTCCCATTCCTGATCGCCCGCTCCATATCTCAAGAGCAGAAAAGATACGACCACAGACGCGCTGATGGTAGTAATGTGGTTGTCTCGACACGTGGAGTTCTCCTTCGATGATCTCGTATCGCTTTCCGTCTTCCGGCAGCGAGTCTAGATCGGCTGAAGTCCATCTCATAGATGTCGTCATACCTAACTCCTTCGCGATTGCCCAGGCTCCGATTTTGCCAATTGAATATAGCATGGTTTCACCTCGTCCATACACGCTCGTCGTTGTGCCAGCAACGAGTGGCATGTTAATTTGATCGCGCTTATGAAGGAACAGGTTCTCGTGTCGTGGAGCGGAGGCAAGGACTCCGCGATGGCGCTCAACGAAATTCTTCGATCAGAAAATTACGCCGTCTGTGCGCTCCTTACGACCGTAACACGCGACTCCGACCGCATAAGTATGCACGGCGTCAGAAGAGAATTACTCCATCGTCAGACTCGCGCTCTGGCCCTCCCGCTTCACGAAGTTTTCATACCCTCCGCCCCGACCAACGAAGAATACGAATCGCAAATGCAAGAAGCCCTCGCCCATCATTTCGAGCGCGGCGTCCGTAGAGTCGTATTCGGCGATCTCTTCCTCGAAGATATACGCCTATACCGCGAGCGAATGCTCCGCCGGATCGATATGCAGCCCATCTTTCCAATCTGGCAGCGCGATACTTCCCTGCTCATTCGCGAATTCATCGCCGAGGGCTTTCACGCCATCACCACCTGCGTCAATGCCGAAAAGCTGGATTCCTCGATGGTCGGTCGCCTGATCGATCAGGATTTTCCCGCGAGTCTTCCCCAAAATGTCGATCCATGCGGCGAGAACGGAGAGTTTCACTCGTTCGTCTTCGACGGGCCGATCTTCGGTGAAGAAATAAAATTCACCATTGGTGAAACCGTGAGGAGAGACCATCACTACTTTTGCGACCTGATTCCGGCCTGATAGAATGGCCGCGATGAACAGGCCAAGAATAATTTCGCTCATAGCAAGCTCGACGGAAATCGTCTGCGCTTTAGGATTCGAATCGGAACTCGTGGGCCGCTCGCACGAATGCGATTACCCCGCATCGGTCGCGCGCCTGCCCGTATGCACAGGCCCGAAATTCAACGTCTATGGCACGAGCTACGAAATCGACGAGCGCGTCAAAGCCATAGTTCAGGAATCGTTGAGCGTCTATCGCGTCGATGCCGGCCTGCTCGAAGAACTTCAACCGACTCACATCATCACTCAGTCGCAGTGCGAGGTATGCGCCGTCTCTTTGCGGGATGTCGAATCGGCGGTCTGTGAGATGACAAGCTCCCGCCCTGCGATAGTCTCTCTCGAACCGAACGCGCTTGCCGATGTGTGGACGGACATTCGCCGCGTCGGCTCATCGCTTGCTGCGGAAGATCGCGCCGAGAGACTCATCGAGATTCTACAGCAGCGAATCAGCGCTATCACGCGAAGGGCGCAGTCGTTCGAAAGTCGCCCGACGGTCGCCTGCATAGAATGGATCGAGCCTCTGATGGCGGCAGGCAACTGGATGCCTGAGCTTGTGGAGATGGCAGGCGGAGTCAACCTGTTCGGCGAAGCAGGAAAACATTCTCCCTGGATGACGTGGGAAGAACTCACGGCGCGCGATCCCGATATCATAGTCGTCACGCCCTGCGGATTCGACATACCTCGCACGATGGAAGAGATGCATCTGCTTTCAAATCGGCCTGAGTGGAAAAGCCTGAAAGCCGTTCAATCAGATCGGGTGTTCGTAGCCGACGGCAATCAGTATTTCAATCGTCCCGGCCCTCGGCTCGTCGAATCGCTCGAAATACTGGCCGAGCTTTGCCACCCTCAAGCCTTTCGTTTCAATCACGAAGGCGCAGGATGGATATGTTACAATGCGGGCTAATACTCTGATAGCGGATCGAAGTTATGATCGGCGCGGTGAGGATCGCGCGATGAGATTGCTTGAATGCTAATCAATCTCATGACCTGTCGGTGATGGTCTTATGGCCACCCCAGCCAGAAAACAAATCTACCGATTCGGCTCGTTCACGCTCGACGCACATGAGCGGCGGCTCAGGCGCGATGAAGAGGAAATTTATCTTCAACCCAAAACTTTTGAAACCCTCCTTTATCTGGTCGAGCGCCACGGCTCGCTGGTCAAGAAAGAAGAAATGCTCCGCGCCCTTTGGGCTGATGCCTTCGTGACTGAAAACGCTCTGACCCGCTCGATAAAAGAAGTGCGCGAGGCGCTCGCAGACGATGCCTATCAGCCTTCCTTCATCAAAACCGTGCCGCGAGTCGGATACAGATTCATCGCCCGTGTGGAAGAGATCGCCTCAGAGTCGGCAGTCACAGAAGAAAGCGCGGAGTTGCAAACCGGCAGCGATGAGAAGCTGTCGGCTCAGTCGGATCAGGCAGTCGTTGAAACACAAGCGTCCCGTCCCGCGAGGTCGCGGATCAGGCGTTGGGCGAAACGCCGGGTGCGCGTCGGCTGGCTGGCTCTTGCCTTCGGCCTGATATTGGTCACAGCCGGTTTGACGGTTTATTTCCTCTGGCCTGCCCGACCACCTGCGCCCGTCCGTTCGATAGCAGTGCTGCCTTTCAGACCGCTGGTCGCCGATGATCGAGATGAAGCGATTGAAATGGGAATGGCAGAAACGCTGATCGCTCGATTGAGCGCAGTTCAACAGGTCATCGTGCGCCCGTTGAGCGATGTGCGCAAATATACTGCGCTCGATGAAGACCCTGTAGCGATTGGTCGAAAGTTGAATGTGGACTCCGTTCTGGAGGGAAGCATTCAGAGATCAACCGACAAAGTGAGAGTCACCGTGCGGCTGATCAATATCAAGGATGGGACTGCAATCTGGGCGGATCAGTTCGATATGAAACCTGCTGACATCTTCGCCATACAGGATTCGATATCGGAGCAGGTGGCCACCAGACTGATCGGGGCGCTCACGGGCAAAGAGCGCAGGCAACTGACCCGTCGCCCGACCGACAGCGCCAAAGCCTATCAGTTTTATTTGCAGGGCCGCCTCTACTTTTATCAATACCGCGAAGACAGCGGCCCCAAAGCCATTGGGTCTTTCCGCGCGGCTATCGAGGCCGACCCCGATTATGCGCTGGCTTACGCGGGCGTAGCGGATGTTTATGCTCAGGCATCGAGCAAGTTTTATCCGCCTATGGACGTGATGCCTCTGGCAAAGCAGGCGGCGATAAAAGCTTTGGAGTTGGACGATACGCTTGCGGAATGTCACCTGTCGCTGGCGAAGATCAAATGGTGGGGCGATTGGGATCAGCAGGGTGCCGAGACGAGCTTCCGTCGCGCCATTGAAATCAATCCGAACGATACGCAGTCGCGCAGAGAGTTCGCCCGTTTCCTCGCTCAACTGGCCAGATTCGATGAAGCTCTCGCACAGATCAGGCGAGCGCAGCAGATCGATTCGCTGTCGGTGCAGGTCATCACTATGCTCGGATGGATTCTCCACCATACGCGCCAGTACGATCAGGCCGTTGCCGCCTATCAGCAATCGCTCAGTTTAGATCCGAACTATGCGACCGCGCGCTATTATCTCGGACTCGCGCTGGCTCAAAAGGGGGCGCTTGAAGATGCCATCAGCGAGTTGGAAAGAGCGATAGACCTGAAAGACGATTATGCCTACCTCTCAGATCAGGCTTATGTCTATGCGATTGCGGGCAAACGAAGCGAAGCGATTAAAAGGCTCGATCAACTGAAACAGAGAGCCAGACGCAGGTACATCTCGCCCTACTACATCGCGAGAATTTATGCCGGACTTGGCGACAGGGATCAGAGTTTCGTCTGGCTTGAGAAAGCTTTCGCGGATCGCTCTGATCATCTGCTGCTGCTCGGAGTCGATCCGGCTTTCGACCCCCTGCGCTCAGATGCTCGGCTCACAGACCTGTTGCGGCGCGTCGGGCTGGCAAAGTGATTGAGAAGCCTGTTTGATCGAGCATTGAAAAACGGCGCGGCCCTGTTTTTTTTCGGGGCCGCGCCTCAAGTTGGAACCGCTTCAAGAATTGGCTGTCAGCGGCTCAGTTGATGATAGCTGAATCGCTCACGCCAAAGGTGTCGCTAAAAAGAATGTTTCCAGGCGATGAGCTTGAGATTGCCTGATGCCGTGCGAACCGCCGTGACCAGATAATTGAACCATACGCGGTTGGCTGCCAGATCGGTGATGCCTCCGGCGAAGGCGCTTTGCTGTCGCGTGATCTGCCCGTCGGATAGAACATCCCAGGCAGTGAGCTTGAGATTGCCGTCGCCATCGCGGACGGAGGTGATTAACCGATCCGTATGGAAAGGCGTGCCGACTCTGGTAAGGGCAAGCTTGCTGAATATACCGCCGATCTGTCCGTCGGATGAATCGCTTTTGCGCGAGATCGTCTGATTGGCGTCTTTCGAGACCCACCAGGAAATGAGCTTGAGATTGCCGTCGCCGTCGCGGACGGCTGTCACCACCACATCCTGCACGTTAGTAAAACCCGGCTCGGCATATTGCCCGGAATGGACGATTGCAACCTGGCTGATGGCCTCACCAACGGCGCTTCCTCTGCGTTCAACCGTCAGACCGTCATTCGATATCCACCAGGAGATGAGCTTGAGAAGGCCGCCACTTTTGAGGCGGACGGCTGTCACCAGCCCGCTGCCGTTGCCCAGCGCGCCCGTCGATACGACTGACACCTTGCTGCCAATCGCTCCTGCTGTGTATTCCCCTCTGCGGTCGATTAGATGTCCATCCAATATTTTCCAGACTATGAGTTTGAGTTTGTTGTTGGCGAGACGAACTGCTGTGACAAACTGACTGGTAGTCAGTAAAGCAAGCGATATCTCGGTGACGCCTCCCGCCACGTATTCATCCAGTTTCTCGATCTGCAAACCGTCCTGCGAAAGCTGCCAGAGGATGAGTTGAAGGTTGCCATCCTCATTGCGAGCCGCCGTCACCACCCGGTGATTGCCCATGTTCACGACGGCCACATTGGTGACAGGGCCGGGCGGAGTGACGTGTCCCTTGCGCACGATTTCTTCTCCGCCTGCCGCGGTCCCCAGGCCGTTGCCCGAAACTTCCCAGGCGATGAGTCTGAGTTCGCCAGTCGTACCAAGGCGCACGGCTGTCACCATCAAACCCTGATGCACGGTGGCAGTAGCCATGCCGTAATAGATCGAACCGGCATCATGGTCTCCCTGCCTGTCTAATTGCTGCCCCGCTGCTGTGGCGGGGTGAATCAACAGCGTCAAGGCCAACAGGAAGACGCCGCAAAATACTGTTTTCGCCAGTCGTGAAATCGCAAGATTCAAAGCTATATTCCTCGGACTGATTACCGCGTCTGCGATTGTTGATGGATTGGATTCTTTAATTCTCGTCTTATCGTTCAACATAAAAACTCCCTTTCTTTAATTCGATACTTGAGCGATCAAGCCATTCGCTCTGATCGTCCGGGCTTGGGATGGCAGAAACCGGATAATGACTTTGATCAAACTATGATCGAATCGTGATCAATTCCTGATGGCCCGGATGGCGAGATGCTTTCCGATTGAAAAGGGCAGGCACAGAGAGCGGAATGTATTCGGGATGATCGCGCTTCAGATTCGATAGAGCTTTTTCAATCCGTCGCTCACCAGGCGGACGCCCAGCACGAAGAAGAATATGGCCAGCGCGGGCGACAGCAGGGCGAACGGCTGCGCCCGCAAAAGCTGAAGATCGGTTGCCTGAGCGAGCATATTGCCCCAACTCGGCTCAGGTTCCTGCAACCCCACGCCGAGAAATGAGAGCGCCGTCTCGGCCAGAAGAAATGTCGGAATCATCAAAGTCATCTGCACGACGAGCGCCCCTCTCATATTCGGCAGTATGTGACGAAACAGAATGCGCGAGGGCCGCATCCCCAGACTGTAAGCCGCAACAACGAATTCGCGGCCAGCGACCGCGAGAACCTGACCCCGCGTGAGCCGCGCCATCTCGGCCCAGCCCGTGGCGACGAAAATCGAAACCAGCAGAAACCCTGCTCGCAAGGGCGGAAGTTCTAGCGGAAACGCGGCTCGCGCAGCCAGTACGATGATAAGCGTCGGCAAAGCCATCATCACATCCGCCGCGCGCATCAGCGCCGCATCGATCAATCGCCCGCCGTAGCCCGCCAGACAGCCCAGCAGTATGCCGAGCGCGCCTGCCATCAACACGCTCAACGGGCTGACCGTGAGCGAGAAGCGAGCAGCCGCAATGAGTCGCGACAGACGGTCGCGACCGAGCGCGTCCGTTCCAAGCACATTTATGCGCGGCCCGTCCGCCTCGGTCGCGAACAGGTGCAGATCGGTCTCAAAGAGGCCGAGAAATTTGTAGGAGTAGCCTCGCGCGAAAAACTCCAGCGGGTAGATTTGCGTTTCGTCTTCAACGTAGCTGCGCGCGAGCGGATCCGTGAGTCGGCGCGCATAAATAAAAGGTCGTATGCGCCAGTCGCCCGCCGAATCTCGAAAGCGAATCCGCGCGGGCGGGGCCGAAGGTTCAAGACGCGATTGCGCGCGATAGTCATAAGGCGCGAGGAAATCGGCGAAGATCGCCGCCGCATAAAAAACAAAGAGTATGATCGAGCCTGCAAATAATCTTTTATGACTTCTGGCCGCAGACACGAATTTGCGCAGACCGTCGGCTGTTTTTTTCAGAGAGAGCATGTGAGCGATCTACACTGCCCGCGCGCGCGTTTCTCGCAAGCGCGGGTCATTGAGTGAGAGCAAAACATCGGCGATGATATTGCCGATGAAGACGGTCATCGAAGTCACAAGCACCACGCCCATCAAAAGCGGCACATCGCGGCTTCGCACCGCATTGACGCTCAACGATCCGAGACCGGGCCAGTTCAGCACGGTTTCAACTATCACCGATCCGCTCATCACGCTCCCCAGCGAATATCCCAGTATCGTTATCAGCGGAGCGAGCGCCGGTCGCAATGCATGTCTGAGGATTATGGCTCTCTCAGACAGCCCCTTGGCTCGCGCCGTTCGCACGAAGTCTTCGCTCATCGCTTCGCCTACCGCTTCGCGCGTCTGAGCGAGAAACAAAGCCACGAGCGGAATCGATAGCGCGAAAGCGGGAAGCGCGACCGAACCTGAAGTCGACAAGGACAGGTTTGACGCAAGAGCCAGAAGGGCGAGCGCCACCACCAGGCGCGGAGTCGAAGCGGCAAGCGTGATGAGAATCTCGCACAAGCGATCAAGCCATCCCCCCGGTCGTCGCGCTGCACGGAGACCGAGCGCGAGAGACAAGGCCCAGGCGAAACCTAAAGCGATCAGTCCGAGCCTGATCGTTTTCAGCAGCCGCGGCATAACGAGGCTCGACACCGAAGCGCGATAGAAAAAAGACTCGCCCAGATCGCCGCGCGCGGCGCTTGAAAGCCATCTCCAGTAGCGCGCGATCAATGGCTGATCCAGACCATAAACCTGTCGCATCTGCTCAAGGGTCGCTTCCGACGCGAGAGGATCATCGCTGAGAGCAGTCAACGCATCGCCGCCCGCCGCCGCAAGCAGAGCGAACGTCAACATCGTGACTATCACCAGAGACACCACACTTTGCGCCAGTCTTTGCGAGATCAGTTTCAGCACCCTCGCCTCCCGGATTTTTCATCAGCGATGCGAGCGTGGTCTTTATAAACTCGCGGGAAATCGCTCGTCAAGACGCGGCTGGACAATCGCTCATTGTGTGTGATTCAATCCCTTGCCAAGCGACAAGTTTTATGCCGGTTCTCAAACTCTCATGAATAAACCGCGCTCAGGATTGATCATCGCGTTGATAGCCTTGATGCTTTGGGCATCCATCGCCTGCGACAAGCCGCCGCAGCCGCAAGCTTCGGATCAGCTTGCGCGCGAGCGCGTCGCGGGCAAACGCGGCGGCTCGCTTGTTTCCCGCCTGACCTCGCCGCCCAGAACATTCAATCCGCTGCTGGCCGCAGACGAAGCTTCTTTGACCGCTTCGTTTTTTCTTCTGAGCGGCAGGCTCATAGATTTCGATCACGATACGCAGAGCTATGTCCCCGGACTTGCAGAAAGCTGGAAAAGAGATGAGGACGGGCGCGCGGTCGAATTGACTCTGCGCGAGGGGTTGAAGTTTTCCGACGGTCACCTTCTCACGACGGAAGATGTGGCCTTCACTCTGCAAGCGATTTATGACGAGCGCACAGGCGCGCCCATACTCAGCGACGCGATGAGGATCGGCGGAAAGCAGATCGAAGCGACTGCGCTCGACCCGCGTATCATTCGCTTCACGTTTCCTGAACCGGTCGCCGCGCCTGAAAGCTATATATCGAATCTGCCCGTGCTGCCGCGTCACGCTCTCGAAGAAAGTTTCAAACAGGGCAAACTCGGTCAGGCTTGGGGAGTCGCCGCCGCGCCGCAAAGCATAATCACATCGGGAGCCTTCACCGTCGAGTCGTCCGCTCCCGGCGAGAGAGTCATCTTTCGGCGCAATCCGCATTACTGGAAGAAAGACGCAAACGGCGTCGAACTTCCTTATCTCGACTCGCTCACGCTGGAAGTGATAGCCGATCTCAACAACGCAGTGATGCGGCTTGAGCAAAAAACCATCGACATAGTCGACCGCCTGCGCGCCACCGATTATGCCAGTTTGCGCTCGTCGCAATCGGCGCGAAGTTATGATCTTGGGCCGGGGCTGAGCACTGATCACTTGTGGTTCAATCTCAACGACGGCGAGCGCAATGGGCAGCCAATAGTCAGCGCGACGAAACGCGCATGGTTTAATGATGCGCGCTTTCGTCGGGCGGTCTCGCACGCGATAGATCGCGACTCCATCGCCAAGTCAACTCTTCAGGGGCTTGCCACGCCGCTTTACCAATTCATGACTCCGGCGAATCGAAACTGGGTTGCGAGCGACCTGCCGCGCACAGACTACAGCCTTGATCAGGCGCGCGCGCTGCTTCAGGAAGCGGGCTTCACTCTGCGCGGCACAGAAAGCGCGCCGGAGCTTTTTGATGAGAAAGGGAACCGGGTGGAATGGACTCTGATCGTGCCGACCGAAAACGAGCCGCGAAAGTTGATGGCGGCTTTCATTCAGGAAGACCTTTCCAAACTCGGTATGAAAGTGCATGTCGCGCCGATAGAATTTCAATCGCTCACCGAGCGATGGTCGAAGAGTTACGACTATGACGCGATTCTGCTGGGGCTGTCGCTTACGGACACCGAGCCGTCTTCGTATACGAACTTTCTGCGCAGCGATGCAGCCGGACATCAGTGGCATCCGAATGAGTCAAAGCCTGCAACAGAATGGGAAACGCGCATCGATGAGCTTGTAGGAGCGCAGGCGAGAGAACGAGATGCGGAGCGGCGGCGCGCTCTCATTCGCGAAATACAGATGATCATGGCCGAGCAGTTGCCGATAATCCCCATCGTCTCGCGTCATATACTCGTCGCGGCCAGCATCAGCACGGGAAATTATCGCCCCAGCAATATCCTGCCTTATTCATTGTGGAATGCGGAAGAACTCTTCGTGAAATGAAAAGAAGGAGAGGCGCGCGTCACACTCCCCCAACGACGCGCGCCCCTCTAAGGAGGCCCGCACACTCCCCAAACGGTGCGTGCCTCCAGGTCAAAAACAGGTTCCAGAGCGGTCTTGTCCGGCCTTCTCAGCGCATCGATCAGCCGTGAAGCGAAGCGCAGGTGAGATTGCGTCTCAATCTCTGATATGAAAGCGCGCGCCCGACCGCCATCTGAACCGGCTCAGGCTCGAAGGGTTGCTCGATGAAATCAAAGGCTCCGTGCAGGACGATCCTGTCTTTATCTTCATCACCCGAAATAACGATGATGACCGTTTCGGGATGAGTCCTCTGTATAAAATCGCACAGAGTAAGTCCGGAATCATCTGGCATCCCTATGTCCGTGATAGCGACATCGAAAAAGCCATTCGACATAAACATCATTGCTTCCTCGACCGTCGCGGCTGTGATACAGGTGTAGTCACCCGAAAGAATCTGTGCCAGCAGATCGCGCACCGCTTTTTCGTCGTCTACTATCAGGATGGTCGCTTCCAGATTATCCAGCAGGGTCATCACCTCCTTCGCACATCGGGGCAGCGAATTGACCGGGCGCGACCTGCCGCGCTTCAGCCGGGATGCCTTGAACCTCCATTGGTCCAAAGCGACTTGCGCGTAAGTCCGCAGCGCGCCCGGAATCTAACTGTTGTCCTTCATTTGCTCCGGCCCTGAGCGAAGCTGAGTATGGCCGATCAGCCTTGAGCAATACTTGAGCAGCGGCCTGAGAAACATCTCGCGCGCATCGATCAGCTATGAGGCGAAGCGAAGGCCCGGTTCTGTTTCAATCTCCAATAGGCAAGCGCGCGCCTAACGATCATCTGCACATGCACCAGATCGAAAGGCTTCTCGATGCAATCAATCGCTCCATGCAGGGCAGCCTTATCCTTATCCACATCACCCGAAATAACGATGATGAACGTTTCGGGATGAGTCTTCCGTATAAAATCGCACAGAGTAAACCCGGAATCATCCGGCATATCTATGTCTGTGATGGCGACATCGAAAAAGCCATTCGACATAAACATCATCGCTTCCTCGACCGTCGCGGCTGCGATGCAGGGGTAGTCGCTCGAAAGAATCTGTGTCAGCAGATCGCGCACCATCTTTTCATCGTCTACTATCAGGATCGTTGCTTTTCTTTCTTCCAACATAGACTTCATCTCTTTATGGCCTCCCTGAGCTTTTGAATTAGCAGCCCGTGCTTCACAGGGAAGAGTAATAAACTGGGTTTGAGAAAAACTTGAGAGAGTCTTGAAGATGATGGTGATAAGGCGCAACCCGACCGCTTGCGCGCCACTATTTCAGAGGAGTCGCGGATGTAGAACCGTCGGCCAGCCTGTTGACACTCTGAAAGCATGAAAATTCGGGGGAGCAGCAGGCTGGCCGACGGTTGTACCTTTTCCGAGGAGACCGGTCGCCAGTGACGACACTCGGAAATGGCGAAAAACTGAAAACTGAAAACTCAAAACTGGAAACTGTTTCCCAGGCTTCACTGCGTCGCCAGCCGCTGAAGCGCAACCATCGTGTGCGCAAGTTCGACGCGCGTCAAGGCAGCTTGAGGGCGGAAGCTTGAAGCGGCTGCCGTCATCAATCCTTGCGTCAGCGCGACCGCGACATATCCGCGCAACTCGGCTGGTATCGATGCGCCATCTGAAATCGGTAACGATGCCCCGCTTTGCGCTTGAGCCTGCGCGGCAAGGCCCGCTGCGCGCACCAGCACGACCGCTGCCGTAGTGCGGTCGACCATATCGCGGGGTCGGAACGATCCGCTTCCGTCTTCGGGAAACAGCACGCCGTTTGCAGACAGTTGCGCGCTCTCGACAAAGTTCCTTGTTCTCAGATCAGAAACATCCGTGTAGCTTGGCCCTGATGCAAGGTATTGCGGAACGCGCGCCCCCAAAACCATAGCCTCCGCCAGAGCCGCCCGCGTCACTCCAAACTGAGGCCGAAAGCGATTGCTCGAAGCCGTCATCACGCGAGTCCGCAGCGTTTGATAAATCTCTGCCTGCTCGGCGGCGCTCAGTGCGCCGATGTCCTGAATGGAAGCCATCTCAGCGCGCGTCACTTCGACCGCTCCCGTAAATGGCTGCGTCGTGAGCGAGACGAGCGCCGAGTTGTTGACCCTCACTCGCCACACTCCCGCTGTCGGCATCTTGATTATCAATCGCTCGCGCTTGCCCGTCAGTCCCGGAAGATTGAGAGTGTTGACCGAGTAGACCTGTCCTGCCGGATCGATGAGCTTCAATCCGAGGTCGGCTGTGCTGAGTACCGGCCCCCACGCTATCTGCACCGACGCCAGCACCGTGTTTTGCGGTATCGAAACGGTTTTCTCGAAAACTCCTCCGAGTTGCGGCACGATGCCTGATACCTGCTGAGGCGGATCATTGACGAATCGCGCAGTTTTTTTGTCTAGCGTCGCCCTCCACGCGCCCATTCGGCGATCAGGAAAAGCTGCTTCAAGCACAGCAGCATGAGCATTGAGCATTCCCGCTCCGGCTTCGTGATAGTGATACTCAGCCATCGGCGTGGCTGTGCGCTGAAGGATGTCTTTGATCTGTGCCGGAGTGAGATCAGGATTCGCTTCAAGCATCATCGCGATGGTTGCGGCCACCTGCGGCGCGGAAAAACTCGTCCCGCTTGCAGTCGTGTACCACGACAGATCGCTCAAAGAGAGCCTTCCAATATCCGATGGCAGGCCAAGCACGCCGGTCACACCCAAAGCGCGCGGGCCTACGACGCTCGTGCCGGGCGCGACGAGAGTCGGATGAAACAGCAGGTTTGCGAAAGCTCCCCGTGATGAAAAAGCGGCCAGTCGCCCGCGCTCATCCGTAGCTCCTACGCCTACGACCCACGGAGCGACAGAGTAAGGATTCAACGTCGACATTCCCGGCCCGCTGTTCCCGGCGGAAAAGACGACATTGATTCCGGCATCAGTCAACAATCGAGTGGCGATGTTGACCGGATCGTTGAAGTCAAAAACGGTGTTGGCCGAAAAACTGCAATTCACCACGCGGATGTTGAGAGACGATGCGCGATCAAGAATATAATCGAACCCGGCAAGCACGAATAACAACGAGAGGTCGCCCGCGCTCACGCCCACGATGTTCGCGCCCGGAGCTACGCCTGCGTAACGCCCCGATGAGCGCGCCCCGTTTCCCGCGATCACGCCCGCGACGAAAGTGCCATGCCCGGACAGGAGGTCTGTGTTCGACAGTCCTTCGATGTTTATGGGATTGATGAATCCCGCGCCCAGCCCCAGCGTGTCGAGAACTTTCACGTTCTTCGTCACACGCCCCGCGAGATCCGAGTGAGTTCCATCGACGCCCGTGTCGAGGACTGCAACCGCGACGTTGTTGCCCGACACAGGCAAGCCCTGATTGCCTGTCGTCAGATCGCTGTCTGTAGGAATGCGCTCCGCGCAATTGAGCGATATATACGGATCGGAATTCAGTTGAAGAGTCCTCGCGCCGTAGATGGATCGCACGGCGGGAAGTCGGGACACGTCGATGAGCTTTCGCTTCGTCGTCGTCATGGCTATCATCGGCAGCGCGCGATAGCGAACGCCTCCCGTGATGCCGAGTTGCTGAAGGTCAGCGATATCGGCCTCCGCAGGCAGATGATGATAGACGACTATCGCGTTCACGTTGCTGTCGTCGGTCAGGCGGTCGAGCAGCAATGCAAGCTCAGGATCGAGGCTTTGCAATCCGGTAAGTCCCGCGCCGGGGTAGATGTCATCCACTCCTGTCGTGGCTATGCCGTCCGCGCCCGTGACTGCGATTCCGTTCGCGCAGGTGAAGATTATGTTATCCACGCCCGTGACCGCGATGCCGTTCGGAGATATTGAAAAGACCTGCCCGTCTACGCCTGTAACCGCGATGCCTTCGGCTGCCGCGACGGTGATGCCGTCTGCGCCCGTCGCTGTCATTCCGTCTGCGAACGCAACGTCGAACGAATCAACGCCGGTCGTCGCTATCCCGCTCACGCCTATCATATCGAGACCGTCTACGCCCGTTGTAGCTATGCCCTGCGGTCTCTGGATGATTAGCGAATCGGCTTGAAAAGTCTGCCCGTCTACGCCCGTCACTGCGATGCCGTCTACGCCCGTCACTGCGATGCCGTCCGCGCCCGTCACTGTCAGTCCGTCTACTCCGGTCGTCGCTATCCCGTTCGAGCCGAGGAAAGTGAGTCCGTCTACTCCGGTCGTCGCTATTCCGTCTACTCCGGTCGTGGCTATTCCGTTCGGATTGAATGCAAGCAGCCCGTCTACTCCGGTCGTCGCTATCCCTGATGTGTTTATGAAAGAGACTCCGTCGACTCCTGTGGTCGCTATGCCGTTTGAGCCGGTCACGATCAACCCTGCCATCGCAGGCAGCGACATAAGCAAAAGCATCAGAGCCGAAGCGATTGTTTTTTGAGCGCGTTTGCCGAATCGTTTCATAAAATACTCCCTCTTGAGCGATCCCGCCTGACCGGGCGAATCAGACATCGCTCGAAGCGACCGTTATGATTTGACCAGTTCTTTATAAAGTCGTGAGGTTTCGGCTGAAGGCTCGACTCCGAGTTCTTTGTGCAACAGGCGGCGAAGGGTTTCAAACTGATCTTTTATCGCCACGCGATTGCCGAGCGCCGAGTGCGCGCGCATCGCTTTGCAGTGAATATCTTCGCGGAACGGATCATCGCCGAGTATCTTCTGAGCCAGATCGAGCGCGCGCGCCCAGTCTCCCTCTTTTTGCGCGATGTCGGTGAGGGTCTCAAGAATGCGCAGGTATTGCTGGCGATAGCAGGCGCGCGGCTCTTCGGCCCATGCGTCATAGCAGCCCTGAATAAACTCGCCGCGATACAAACTGACAGCTTCTTCAAAAGCCTTCGCGCAGGTTCGGAAATCTCCCGCGCGGCGAGCCGTTTCGCCTTCCGCGAGAAGGCGGTCGAATTCTTCCGCATCTATTCGGTAGGTGAAATCCGGGTTCAGTTGATAGTCGCCGTCGCGATAGATGAGGAAATTCTGTTTGAAGGGTTGATTGCTGTTGAGCGCCTTGCGTATGTGCGATATGGTCGGGTGAAAATTCTTCTCAACCACTTCGAAATCCACCTCTCCCCAGAAAGCGTCGATGATGATATCCTTCGAGGCGCGGCGGTGAGGGCGGCTTGCGACGAAACATAGTATATCGCGGGCGCGCCGCGTATTCCAAACATCTCCGGTCAGTGGATGCGCGGGGTCGCGGAAAATCTCGACATGACCTAACAGCATTATCGTCAGGTCAGTCACCGGCTGCGAGGCGACGATGATCGAAGGCGCAGCGGGTTTGAACGAAGCAGTCGCCAGATGTTCGCGCATATCGGGAGCAAGCAGCGCCGCCGCTTCCGGCCCGACAAAAAGGCGCGCATTCGACGCAACTTCTCCCTGCAGCCAGTGCTCATAGTCATAGCTCACGGCCAGATCGATAGCGCGACGCAGACACCTGAGCATTTCCCCTTCGGCTTCTCTCTCAAGACTGCAAGCGGCGAGCGCAATAGACGCCTGAGCTTCGTAGTAGTGAAGCCCGCGCTTATGAAAGTAAGCGCACGCGGTCTGCAAATCCGACTCGGCGGCCTCAGCGTCGCCCTCGGCCAGCAGTATGCGCCCGCGCGCAAGCGTTGCGATCTGAAATCCCAGTTCGTTTCCCGTGGCAGCGCGCGCATCGATTAGACGGTCGATTCGCATCCGCGCCGCAACGAGGTCGCCCGCCTTCAAATACAAAACGGCCTGCTCTTCGATGAGTTCCTGCTGCGTCAGATCGATGCCCGCTTCTTCATAAGCCCGGCGGGCGCGCTCATAAAACTCGGCGGCGCGAGAGAAATCGCCTGACTCGCGGTAGAAGTTTCCGTAGGCTTCGAATATCTCTCCAAGAAGCGCGGTGAGGTTGAAAAGCTGGCCGAATTCCATCGCCGAGGCGAGATGTTTTTCGCAGGCCGGGAAATCGCCCCGAAAGAGATAGCAGCGCGCCATGTTCAGATGCGCCGCCGCATCTCTCGGCATAGGAGTGGCCCCGCTCCCGTGGCGAAGCATCTGGCGCAGCCATCGCAACGCCTCGCCGAAATCTCCCCGGATCATTGCGGGCAGTCCGAGGTTATGAGCGATGATTCGCACATAATCTTCGTCGCCCTGCTCTTCTGCCGAATGCAGGGCGGCGCGAAACTCGCGCTCGGCGGCTGACAGGTCTCCGACCGCCATCAGGCACAACCCGCGCGTGTTGCCGCAGCGGACGCGAACGCTTCCGCTTTCGGCGGCCAGTTCCTTCGCTCTGTCTAAAAGATCGAAAGCAGTTTCATAATCCCCTCGCCTCCGGGCTATCGTCGCCAGCCAGCGCAACGCTTCGGCCTGACCCTCGCGGTCGCCGTTTTCATCGAGGAGCGCGGCTGCTCGACGCAGCATCGTCTGCGCCGCGTCATACTCGCCGCGAAGCCTCAGAGCCTCGGCCTGATATCCGAGAGCGCGCGGGTGCTTTTCAATTATTGTCGCAGGCAGAGCTTCAGCAAAAGCGAGCAGCGAAGCCAGCGCGCCTGAAGAGAGCCACTCGCCGCCGCGCAGGGCGATCACTTGGGCTGCGCGCTCGAAATCTTCGGCTTTGATCAAACAGCGCACGCCCGACTCCCACTGACCCAGCGCGAGAAAATGATCCGCGCACAGCGAATGCTCCGCCCTTATTCCTGCTCTGCCGACATCGAACCGGAGTCGCCGTTGCAGGAAGCTTCGAAATAACGGGTGCAGGCGATATTCTTCGCCGCGCTCATCGCTTGCAACAGTGACAAACACGTTGCGGCGCACAAGCGCGGGCAGTATGAGCGAGCAATTGAAATCAGGATAAAGCGCGGCGCACAGCCGCAGGTCGACGCGGTCGAGGAGGGCGATCCGCATCAGCAGCCGTTTCACCTCTTCCGGCTCGTCGGCGAAAACTTCTTCCGCGAAATAATCGAAGATATCCTGTTCCGATTGCCTGAGTATTTCCGCCAGATCGAGCGCGCCCGCAGCGCGTCGCTCGGCTCGCTGACGGACGAGTTGCAATGCGGTGATCCACCCTTCCGTCCGCTGACGGTATTCGATCAACTGCTCGGTGGTCATTTCCAGATCGAACACTCTGCGGAAAAGCTCCTGCGTCTCTTCGTCCGTAAACAGCAAATCGTCTCGATCAATGATGGCCAGTTGCCCCTGCGAGCGAGGCCGCGCCAGAGAAAGCGGCGGGATATCGCGCGAGATGATAATCATGTGCATCACATCGGGCAGGTATGCCAGCAATCTGTCGACGATGCGATGCACTATGGTCTCCGCGCCGAGATGATGATAGTCATCCAGCACAAGGACGAGGCGATGTTCCACGCTGTCAAGTATCTCGTTGAGCAAAACATCGACTGCGCGTTCGGGCTGACGGGTCAACTCATCTGCCGATTGTCGAAGATAAGAAAAAGTGATTCCGCCGAAGCCATTGACAACCTGTTTGATACCGTTGGTCACATAGCCGAGGAAAACGAAGGGGTCGGCGTCAGTGTGATCGAGTTGATACCAGATGAACTGCGGCGCGTGCTGTCGAACGAAGTCCGCTACGAGCGTTGTCTTGCCCGTTCCGGCATTGGCTGTGACGAGCGTGAGCGGATGCGCGAGATTGGCCATCAGCTTTTGGGTCAGGCGCGGACGCTCAAGCAATTCCGGCACGGGTCGCGGAGGCAGCAGTTTCGCGCGAAGAAACAGAGACGCAGAGACACTTTCCCGCGCGGGCGGGGCAGACCGAGACGCTTCACGATGGCTTGAAATGTCCGCCATCAAAGACGAGGCCTTTGTTATGCTGTCAGCGCCTGAGCCGAGCATACAACGTCGAGCCTCCCACGCGCTGAAAACAGACGCGGCTGCGGGCACCTGCGCAGCCGCGCCCGACTGAGGTCACTGATTATCAAAAGCGTTCTGACGATCATTAGGTAACACATACCTCCATAAGAGTAAAGAGTCCCATCCGCCGAGCGTAGACGCTCGACGCGACGCCCTCGGCTATTGGAGGAATTTCCGCGGCGCTCTTTCGAATTTGCTTATGCCACGGTCATCCATAAGCATCTGCCTCGCGATTGCGCTCACCCTGGACGCCCGCCCGCGAGACTCTGTGAAAACTTCTGAAGCCGCTGACCGCTCAAGGCCGTAGATTTCGAGCAGCATTTCGATTTCATCCAGAGTGAAATCGAGAGCGGCTTCATCGATTATCGAAAGCGTCTGTTTGGAGCGCATACGCCAGAGAGGAGCAGGAGGCTGTATGCGCCCGATTATGATCAGGTGGGTTTCTGCCGGCAGCAAGGGCGAGAAGCGGCTGAAGAATGGGGCTATCCATTCCGCGTCATAGATGAGGTGCAAATCATCCAGCACTATGAGCAGCGGGATCGCCGCCTGTTCCAACTCGTAGGCGAGAGACTCCGCCAGTCCGGTCATACTGCTTTTCAGAAAATCTTCAATCATTATGCTGCCGAATCCGAATCGCTGCCGATTTATGCTTGCGATCAAATATCGAAAAAAGATTGCCGGATCGCTGTCCGAAGCATCGACCTTGTACCACGCTACTCTGCGACCACACTGCCACGCGAAATCGGTCGCGAACAGAGTCTTGCCCGTGCCTGCTCGTCCGTTGATGACAGTCAGATTGCAGGTCGCGAGGCTGCCGCCAAGTTTCTCAATCAACCTGAAGCGCGAAATGCGGGGCAACTCGGCGGGGAGGGAAATCTTGTTGATAATGAGTTGGGTCATCTTCCTGCTTCTTTGAGACAGTCCGACTCTGGAGTCGCATTTTCAACTTAGCAGGGCGGGCTTGAGGAATCCTTGAGGCGGAATCAAACCAGTCAGCGATCAAAGCGAAGGGAGTTGAGCGGGCATTCGCGCGATTTACAGATTATTGGAAACGGCCATGAGCATAAGGCAGGATCCCATCAGCGCCAGCAACACGATTACGACGATGAGAACGATCAAACCTGTTTTTGATTTCTGCGGCTGCTGTCCGTAGTAGGGCGACGGATAAGGCGGCTGGTACTGACCCGGCACGGAAGGCTGTTGAAAAGGCGGCGGCGTAGGCTGATATGAAGGCTGTCCGCCCGGTGTCATAACGGGCGTGGGGCGTTGAGGGGTTTGCGGAGTCGGTCGCGGACTGTGCGGAGGCGTTTGGTAAGGCCCCTGCTGCGGCCCTTGTGGCGGCGCTCCCCACGGGGTCGTCGGCTGATGCGGGAGCGGTTGAGCCTGAGTGGTTCGCGCCGCCTGTTCGAGCGCAGCGGCAAACTCCGTAGTCGTTGAAAAGCGATGCTGAGGAGCGAGGGCCAGCCCTCGCATAATCACCTGCTCGACGGCAGGCGGAAGCCAGAGTTGAGGTCGCGCCTGCCGCATCGGGATGGGCGGCTCAAGTATGCGCTTGACCATCTGGCTTTGAGGCGAATCTCCTCCGAAAGGAAGCGCGCCTGTAAGCATCTCGTAGCAGACTATCGCCAGAGAGTAGAGATCGGAGCGCGGATCGAGCGGCTCGCCTTTGACCTGTTCGGGCGACATATACTGCGGAGTGCCGAGGACGAAACCGGTTTTCGTGAGCGCCTGTTTTTCCGTATCGATTGCGATTTCCTTCGCGATGCCGAAGTCGAGGACTTCAACCCAATCCGCCTGATCCTGCTTGCGGCACATTATCACGTTGTCGGGCTTGAAGTCGCGATGAATGATGCCTAATCGGTGAGCCGCGTGGAGAGCTTCGGCAGCCTGTCGGGCCATCCTCACTGCGCGGTCGAGCGGCAACGCGCCTTCCCGCGTTATGATGGCCGACAACGGCTCGCCTTCGAGGAACTCCATCGCCAGATAAACTATCCCGTCTTCGGCCTCGCCGAAGTCATAAATATTGACGGCGTTAGGATGAGATATGCGCGCGGCCATCGCGGCTTCGCGCTCGAAGCGGGCGACGAATTCGGCATTGCGGGCAAGATCGGGCGAAAGCACCTTGATCGCAGTCGGACGATTCATCTTGATGTGTTCGCCCTTGTAGACCGCGCCCATTCCGCCCTGCCCGATTTTTTTTATCACCCGATAGCGTCCGGCAAGCTCGCGCCCGATGAGCGGGTCTGTGGGAGCATCGCGCACGACGGGAAATTTTTCGGTCGGCGCTTCCAGCGGCGCGGAGGCGAAGTCGTGACCATCGCGCACACAGAAGCGAGTCGTGTCGGAGTAGTCTTCCCCGCATAACGGGCATCGTTTCATGAAAGTCTCTCCGTCAGGATCATTCGACACGGCAATAATAAATGAATTACTCAAGCCTGACTATAGCCGCTCGCTCTTTGCGCTAAGGGCCGATGGGATGTAAATTGAGAGAGAAGGAGTGTGAGATGCAGAGACAAAATATTTCAAGCGGAACGCGCTGGGAACCCCTCGTGGGTTATTCGCGAGCCGTGCGCACAGGCAACTCTGTTCACGTATCAGGCACTACGGCGACCGATGCGAACGGCGACCTCACGGGCATCGGCGATGCTTACGCTCAGGCGATTCAGACTCTCAAAAATATCGAGTTGGCCCTCACGCAAGCAGGCGCATCGCTCAAGGATGTCGTGCGCACTCGTATTTACGTGACCAACATAATGGATGATTGGGAGAAGGTAGGCCGCGCCCACGGCGAATTCTTCGGCGATATCCGGCCCGCGACCAGCATGGTCGAAGTCTCCGGATTGATAATGCCTGAAATGCTCGTCGAGATCGAAGCCGACGCGGTGATCGGCGAATTGTAATCAGTTCATCAAGACGAGGCTTGCGGAAGAAGCAGACCTCCTGCGATCAGGAGAAGCGAGGCGACCGCCAGCATTATCGTCCCCGCGAATACCCCGGCAAAGACGAGCAGAATCGCAGTGTCGGCTGCGGGGAAAAGCGCGCAGAGGAGAACCAGTCGTTTCGCCTGTAAGCCCCGGCTCAATGCGATCAGCACAAGGCTCAGAATTATCAGGTGAATCGAAAACATCAGCCACAGTCCTTTGACTGCGCTTATGAGAAAAGGCTTCGCATTGCTCGCTTCAATCGCTCTCGCAACGCTGTTGTAACCCGAAGCGTGAAACAGCGCCGTGGCGAAGAGTATCACGCTCGCAGCGATGATAAGCCATCGTGCCGTCTTCATCTCTGGCTCCTTCTCATTCGAATATCGACCGGACATCAGAGAGAGTAACGATCCTTGAGGTACGAGGCAACAACTCTCTTTGCGCATCTATAGCGGGCAGGGTCGCCCGATTTCCCGCAAAAGCTCATTTGCTCAAATCAAGCTCAAGCCAGGTATCTCTCCTGATGTTGCTGGCATTAGCCGGAAAGATGAGCGAGCCTCCTGAAACATCGAGCATCACTCGCCATCGCTCCCCGCCGAATCGTTTGCGGCGGATCTGAAATTCTATGGCCTGGTGCGGCAGGAAAACTCTCTTCTCGAAATCAGAGGCTCTCAGGACATTAGCCCACCAGTCGTCGACCTCCCACCAGTTCCAGTCAACAGTCCATTCTTTCCATTTATCCCCTTCCAGCACTCGCTCGCCCAACTTCGCCGAGACGTGCAGCGTGAACATTTTCCCGTCTGCGGGGGACAAATACAGATCCACGCTGAATGATCTTTCCTGCGGCGGCTTGACGCAGATGAAGACATAGTCATCTGTCTTTTTGAAGTAAAGTCTGTAATCTTTTGGGGCTGTCACTTCAGCAGCATCTCCCCATTCTTCTGCTTTGCATTTGCCGTCAATGAGTATGCTCCTGCTGTGAGGGACTTTAACCATAGTCTGGGCGTGTGAGATTGAGGCAATCGAGAGTAACAGCAACAGGAAGAACGAGATTAGTATCTTCATCTTATACTCCATAATCAGTCTGATCTTTGAAACCAGAAACTCTGAGTCATGATCGTCGGGCCTATGGGGAAAGGGATTCCCGTCATCAACTCCTGCTCGTAGGCTTTCTCTCTCATCTCAGGCGAAAAGAGGCCGATGAGTTGCTCTCGCGTTCTTCTCTTAGGGCCTACGGGTCGCCAGTCAAACGTATGCTTTTTTCCGAAATGCGCCAGTACGAAATCCGAGCCGGGAGCAAGCCAGCCGAGCAGTCGCTCTTTGTATCTAGCGAGGTTCCCCGCGCTGATGTTATGAAGACAACCCGAATCCAAAACGAGATCGAATTCGTGGGGAGACGTCCATTCGAGAAGATCAGCCATCACCCAGTTGATTTGGACGCCCTCCGAGTCGGCTCGCCTGCGGGCCATATCGAGCGCCTTCGGAATGAAGTCAAGCCCCGTAACTTCATAACCCTGCTTTGCAAGATAGATCGAAAAGGTTCCCGCCCCGCATCCGATGTCGAGCGCGCGACCGGGTGTTTCTCTCTGACTGACAGCATCCTTGAGTAACTTCGCCGGTTCTTCGCTGTGCCAGATGAGGTCTTCAGCAGACTGAGCCTTGTCATAAATGATCGTGAGAATTTTCTTTTCAAACATTCTTTCTCCAAGAGCATCCTTCATTTCGACTCAAGAGCTTTCTGCGCTTTCTTTGACAGCTTCGCCACCACAAGCTCATAAGACCGTCGAACGAGATTTTCGATCTCGCTGCGGCTCAACCGACACTCCGCCGGATCGATTTGAACCCAGTGCGCGCGAGCGAGATATGGAGCCGGATAGACGCCCTGCATTTCGGTCATCTGATAAAAAGTCTCTTCCTCGCATTTGAAGGAATAACGGCTTCCGGGATCGAGTCCCATGCAGACGAACATCTTGCCTGCGACCTTCAATAACAAATCCTTGCCCCATTGAATCTCTTGGGTCGCGCCCGACAGCGACAAGCCGAACTCTCGAACCTCGTGAGCAGTCATACATCGTCTCCTCCTTCGTCGCAGTTGCTTTCGATCCTTCTATTCTTCGCGCCGGGTGCGGGTTAATTCAACGTGTGTCCAGGTTTTGCCTCCGTCCGGGGAACGTTCTTCGATGACTTCGTAATAGTCCTTTTTGAAGTTGGTGATTCGCAATCGACGCATATCGAGTGGATTGCCGCTGATACGATCAATAATGACCTCGTCGCCGGACTGACGCCATCTGTAGCTGGCTACACGACCGTTGTTCATCACGAAGGTTTCGTGCCAGCTATCAGTCGAAGGGTCGATGTAGGCGAAGGATAAAAACGAGAGGCGTCCGTCAACGCTCGAAAACCGCTGCGAAAACACGCACCCGTCAACCTCGAAACCGGATTTCAGCGTGCCTGCCAGTACCTCTCCCTTCTCGGTGACGGTGTATTCCTTCCAGGTGCCGACGAAGCGACCTGGGAGATCATACTTGCCGCCAGAGCAGGCTGTCTGCGCAGCCACGTCGTAGTAGCCTGACGAGACGGCGCAGTGAAGAAATATAAAGATCACTATTACATATTTCATCGTTCGGCCTCCTATGCTGTTGGTTTTCAGTTCGTTCTCACTCCTGATGCAGCACCCTTGCAATCAATGCCAAGCTGTGGTGAAAGCCAAAGCCATGTAATACAACCGGTAAGGAAGAAACCACAGATGCGCACAGATAACTGTGTTCCTCCAGTCAGAACATGCTGACATTTCGTGAGCGGCTCACTGCATCAGGGCGCTTTCAACGAATCAACTCTCTGATCGTCCGCCCGTCAATCCCGCGCGGCGGCCTGATGCCGAGCGCGCGCGCAAGCGTGGGAGCGATGTCTACGGTATAAACCGGACGGGCTATCTGAGATGGCTTGAGTTCCATCCCCCAGAACAGAATTGGGACGTGAGTGTCGTAAAGGTATGGCGAACCGTGATCGGTTCCCGCATCGCCCGAACCGACGAGGCAATGCTCGCAGAATCGAATCTGAAAGTCCTCGCCGCGCGGCGCGTAGTAACTGCGCTGGTAGCGCCGCAGCCAAGCCCGGTCGGGCGTATTATTTCTTTCAAGCTCATTGCGAAAATAGATGTCCTCGACTCCATCCATGCGCATCAATCCTTCCCTGACGCGACGCTCAAGCGTGCGACGATCAACTCCGGCTCGCCGAGCCGCTTCGTAATTGAGGAACCTGCCGCGCTCGATCAACGGCTCGTCCGTCTTCAGTTCTTTCTGCAACGCGAGGTCGAGCGCAACGAGTTGCGGCTCGACGACCCTTTCGACATCGATGCGTCGCGCCTTTTTGTTTCCGACGCGAGTGAGGTATTCAGGCAGAGGCATGACTCCATGATCGGCGGTCAATGCCAGGAGAATATTCTGACGACCCACCAGTTTTTCCAGCGCAGAGAGGAATTCACCCATCGCGCGGTCGAGCCGGACGATGTTATCGCGCATCTCGTGACTGTTCGGGCCGTAGGAGTGGCCTATGTAATCGGTGGCTGAAAGTCCGATGCAGAGAAGGTCGGCTACTCCGCGTTGTCCGAGTTTTTCGGCGCGCGCGGCTTCGAGCGCGAAATCCAGAATCAAACGGTCCCAGAAGGGACTCGTCCTCTGATGACTGGCTTTTTGATTGGGGAGAAACGGATGCGGAAAGGCGCGGCTCGGCCCCCACTTTCTTTCGCCGGGAGAATCGTCGGGAGCATCTTCGGCATAATCGCTTTCGGGCAACAGTCGCGTCCATGCGGCAGGGGTATTGTTCGCCGTCCAGTCCGAAGCGTTGAAGGCTTGGGCCCAGGGGGGAAGCTCTCTGGTGTAATAATCCGAAGTGACCATGTGTCCCGTGTTCGATTCGTACCAGAACACATAATCAGGTCGCTGGCCTCCCATCAGCACGGCGGAGCGATCTTTTCCCCCGACGGACATGACTTTCGAGCGCGGCGAAGCCGACTTGAGCCAGTCTCCGATGCCGGTCGCTTTGAGGTTGCGAGGCGAATTGCCCCCTCCTTCGCCTTCGACCTTCCCGGCCTGTGTGTCCTCGACGCAGTAGACACGCTTGCGACTTACAGGGTCGATCCATTCGTTTGAAAGTATCCCGTGCGTTCGCGGATAGACTCCCGTCGACATAGTCGCGTGACCCGGCCCGGTCGCGGTCAGCGAGTAATTCAAATCGGCTTTCGTGTAGACGATGCCTTCGGAGTAGAGCCGTTTCAATCCGCCTGTCATCTGCGCGTT
Organism: Blastocatellia bacterium UBA7656; assembly: GCA_002483445.1. Classification (GTDB taxonomy): domain Bacteria; phylum Acidobacteriota; class Blastocatellia; order UBA7656; family UBA7656; genus UBA7656. The sequence goes on along the minus strand of DLHY01000116.1, from coordinate 26,925 downwards.
GAAGCGCGTGAAGTAATCGGGCCGCATCTGATCGATTGCGATGAGAATGATGAGCCGGGGCTTTGGCGACGATTGCGCCAGAGGCGCAGGCCCCGGCAGAGTGACAAAGACGAGCAGGAGAATGAAGAGAGAAAGAATGATTTTTTTGTGCATGTCAAATCTCCTCTTCGAGTGCTTTTGCTTGATGGTTATCGCGTCCGCTTATTGTATTCTATCGGCGAATTCCGAAAACAGGCGCGGCCATCTCATCGAAGAAGTGCCGTACTCTATACCATTGCGAACTATTATGAGGTCCTTCTGCGGGGAGATGTAGATGTATTGCCCGCGATTGCCCATGCCGAAGAAATCGCTCCTGCCCCCGGCTCTCTTCCTTCCCCACCAGAAATACTTGTAGTAACCGTCGCGAAAGAAACCCCACTGAGGATAGTACCCTTCGACAGCTTCGCCGGGCTGTGTGGCTTCTTCTACCCACCGGGATGAAACGATCTGACGCGCGCCCCAGCGACCGTTATTGAGAAAGAGCCTTCCGAGCTTTGCGAAATCGATGGCTCTTGCGTTGACGCCGCTTTCCATCTTCTCAAAACCTCGCGCCTCGCTGTCTATGCTCCACGAACCCGTGTACTGCATACCGAGCGGCTTCCAGATTTTTTCTTCAAGATACTGCGCGACGGATTTTCCGGTGGCTCTTTCCAATATCATGCCGATCAGCAGCGGGTTGTAATTGTTATAGAGGAAATGCGCGCCCGGACCTTCGATGATCTTCGTTTCTTCGAGAGCCGCTTTTCTCAAATCCGGGTGGTAGTAAGTTATTTCATCGTCGCGATGCGGAGGGTCTTCTTCGTACCTGATGCCGGATGACATACTCAGCAGGTCTCTTATGGTGATGCGCGAAAAACGCTCATCGCGCGCTTTCAACTCAGGCAGATATTTCGTGATGGGGTCTCGCGCGTCGGCGATAAGCCCTTCATCGATGGCTATGCCGACGAGCGTTGAAGCAATCGATTTGGCCACCGAGAAGGAAGTTACGATGGAATCTCTTCTGTGGCCGTTGAAATATTTCTCGTAGATGGCGCGATCCCTGTGGATGACGATGAATGCGGCTGTCCGGGTTCTGGTCAGGAACTGCTCGAAATTTTCTATGCGTTTTCCTTCCGCATATTCGAGACCCTCGAAGATCGAAGCGACCGAGCGATTGCGCGGTTCTCTTCGAAAGTGGAAAGTTTCGTTTGCGGCCTTCATGTCATGTCGCGGAAAGAGGAGGTAATCGATTACTGCCGCATCGCCCCATGCGCGACACCTGCCGTCGAGCGTCGCGGTGTCATGCTGAGAACCGGCTTTCAGCTTGGCGAGGTATTTCCGATTGACATCGACCGTTTCGCGCGCAGTCCTGCCCCGCGCTATTCCTGACAGTTCGATCTTTTGAAACTGCGACAGGTGAGACCCGCGATCAGGGAGGATGGCGGGGAAATCGACTTCCTCTGATTTTCGGCTTATCAATCGGGCGACCTTGAACCCCATTCGGACGTTTTTCTTCCATTGAAACGGCAGGCTTCTGACGGGTATGGAAAGCTCGGCTGAGTAGCCCTCATCGGTCAGTTTCGCGGCGCTCGACCATCGGGAGTTGAAAGTAAAGTCGGGGCTTCCTTCCCCGTCGAGCGTGCCGTCCGATTGAACGCCTCGGGGATTGACCAGGAAGAAATGCGCGCCGAGATGATCGTCGAAGGTGTCGAGACAAAAAGCTATCCAGTCGTCGCTAGCAGGATTGTCTTTCTCGGAAGCGGCGGCTTTTATCTTCGCAGGCTCGCTGTCGAAGCACCGAAATCCCACATAGATATTCTCCGCGTCATAAGCCAGGTAAACTTCGGTCTTCTCCGAGGGAGACAGTCCCGCTTCAGGGAGCATGGTTTTGAAGTCGGAAAAGACTGAGGCCCCTCGCCACGTCGCATCGTCGAGCAGGCCATCGATGAGAGGAGGCCGGACGGCTCTTGCGAGCTTTGCGACCTCCTGCGCGCCGGCGTCGAGTTGAAAAAGAAAAGCGATGGTTCCAGCAATAATGATCAGTAGCGTTCGCAGCATGATTTCCTCATGTGTTGATCTTTGAATCCGGTTACGCTGACACAATACGAAAGGTTCGCTCTCTCATCGCGTCTTCAACTCTCTTCTCTTGAGCATCAATGCCGGACGAGTCGCAATCGTTGAGGCTGGCCCGCTGCGCGACGGATCACTTTTCTGGCTTCAAGGTCGAGCTTGACTGTCGTGATGTACCACGCGACAGAGCCGTCGAATTTCCCTTTCAGTTTTTTCTTAGCCAGGGCAGTCAGTTCTTCGAAGGTCATCTCTCCGGCTCGAAGCAGAGAAATGATTAGCTCTCGAATCAGATCATATTTGGCTTTGCTGATTCTCACTCCCTTTTTTTCTTTCATCGGATGACGGGTCAAAATTCTTTCTTCCATAATCGCTCCTGTTTTGCGAGATATTCAGGCATCGCTCTTTGTCGAGCGATGCCGCGGTGATTATGTCAGCGTCTCACTCAAGCGCGTAAGCGATGACGTAATCGCCGAGACGGGGATTGAGTCTCCCATGCCCGCCCGCTGCTATGACGACGAACTGACGCCCCGATGCGCTGTAGGTCATAGGCGTCGCGTGTCCGCCCGCAGGAAGATCGGCCTTCCACAACTCCCGGCCCGTCTCTACGTCGAATGCGCGAAAGATGTTGTCGCGCGCTGCGGAAATGAATATCAATCCTCCCGCCGTCACTATCGAGCCGCCCAGATTGAGCGATCCCCACTTGACGGATTCCGGTATGCTTCGAAGTTCAGGAGTCACCCCCAGCGGCACTTCCCAGCGCAACTGGCCCGTCGCCAGATCGACGGCGATGAGCGTACCCCACGGAGGCTGATTGCACGGAACCATGTTGGGCCTGAATAAAAACTCGCGGCGCATGGCGAAAGGCGTCCCCTCCTGTCGCGCTATCTCGAACGTGAAATTGGTTCTGAGCCGCCGCGCTTTCTGCGGATCGTACTCCTCGCGAGGTATGAGCCAGACGACGCGAGCGGCGCGGTTGACGTTTGTGATCAAAAGCCCGCGCCGAGGGTCGAACGAAACTCCCGCCCACGTCATACCGCCGACATCCCCCGGATAAACTATCGTCCCTCTCACGGTCGGCGGGGTGAAGACGCCCTCAGACCTGAGCGCCGCTATCTGCTCGCTGCAAGCCTTGCGGTCTTCAGGCGTGATGCCGAAAGCGTCGTCTGCCGTCAGACGTTGAGGGACGAGCGGAGGCGGCAGCACGGGAAAAGGTTGAGTCGGAGACAGCGGTTCGCCTGCGACTCCGCTCTGCGGGACGGCTCGCTCTTCTACGGGGAAGAGAGGCTTGCCCGTTTCGCGATGCAGTATGAAAAGATGCCCGACTTTGGTCGGGACAGCGACGGCTGGAATATCGCGCCCGTCTCTCTTGAGCGTGATGAGCGAGGGCTGCCCAGGAACGTCGTAATCCCAGAGGTCGTGATGCACGGTTTGAAAATGCCAGATCACTTTTCCCGTCGAGCCTCGCAGCGCGACGACTGAGCTTGAGTAATAATCGCTCCCGCGCCGGACTCCTCCGTAGTAATCGGGGCTTGTGTTTCCTGTCGGCAGAAAGATCAAATCGCGCTCTTCATCTACGGACATAATCGACCAGACGTTGGCCGTGCCTCGCTCGAAGGAAGCGTCCTTCTTTTTCGCTTTGGCGCGAGACGTCTCAGGCGATAGCGGCTCCCAACTCCAGCGCAATCGTCCGCTTCGCGCGTCGAAGGCCCGGACCGCTCCGCTCGGCGCATCGACCCGGTTGTTATCGCCGATGGCCGATCCGACGACGACCAGATCGCCTATGACTGCAGGAGGAGATGTGACCTGATATTCGCCGGGATCCGATTCAGACACGCCTATGCCCGCAGTAAGATCAATCTGACCCTGCTGGCCGAAGTCCGCGCAGGGCCTGCCCGTTGCAGCGTCGATGGCTATCAAGCGAGCGTCGTTTGTGGCGGTAAATATTCGGCGGCGACAGGGCTGGCCCTCTTTGAGTCGCGTATCGAGCCACGTCGCAAGCCCGCGAGAGACGAGTTGATTGTGATAGTTTCTCCTGAGATCGATCTTTGGATCATAAACCCATCGCTCGAGGCCGGTCGCAGGGTCGAGCGCGATGACGCGATTGAAAGGCGTGCTGACGAAAAGAGTGTTGTCGATGAGAATGGGTGTGCATTGAAAAGCCGAAGTCGAGCGCGCATTGACTCGATTGGAAACGTCACCCGTGCGATAAGTCCAGGCGACCTTGAGGCGATGGACGTTTTCGCGGTTGATTTCAGAAAGAGGCGAGTAGCGGCTCCCGCCCGGATCGCGCCCGTAGGCGGGCCAGTCGGAAGCCGCAAGATTGGAAGTTTTTTTCTGCGCCTCGCCCCACACTCCCAGTCCCGCGAGCAGCGAGACGAGGGTGATGATCCCCGACGTTCGCAGCGAACGGATGAACCTTTTATATGCCATCTGAGTCATAATGGTTTTCTCCATAAACAGTGCTTGCATCGAGCCTCGTTGAGTTGATTACGACAGACGGGGAGAAATTGCTTGAGGAAGAAGTAAAATTTCCCGCAGGTTTTTCTTATGGCCCTGTAAGGGCGGGGTTGAATTCCGTCCGACAGGGGTAATTGCTATAATCTCGCCGATGTCGACGCGCGCAGACAAAGAGTTGATCGGGGATTTCCTTATCGGAGAAAGCCTCATCCAGCCTCAACTCAACCGAATCGTCCACGGCGACGAGACGCTTCAGATCGAGCCTAAAATCATGCGAGTGCTGGTCTGTCTGACCGAACGGCGCGGACAGGTCGTCACCCGCGAAGAGTTGATGTCTGCCGTTTGGGGCGATGTCTTCGTCAGCGAGCAGGTGCTTTCGCGCTCCATATCGGAATTGCGCAAAGTTCTTGCCGACGATTCCAAAACCCAGAGCATAATCGAAACGATTCCGAAGGCCGGCTACCGCCTGATCGCGGCAGTCTCTTTTGAGACCAGCAGCAAATCCGAGGCGAGTGATGCCGGGGCGACGACCATAGAGTTTCCCCGCATCGCGCCTCCGACCACAAAGGTCGCGCCCGCCCGAACCACTCCCCAATTCATCATCCCTGCGCTGCTCGTTGCCGCGCTCGCGGTCGTTGCCGCGTGGGGGTGGCTCAGGTCGCCTTCAAGAACGACTGCTCCGATGATGCGACTCACGCTCGATCTTTCGGAGAGCATCCCGCCCGAAATAGACCTCTTTCAGTCCTTCGCGCTCGCGCCCGATGGCTCGCGCATCGTCTACGTGGCAAGGCACGAAGGCCGCTATCAACTCTTTTCCCGCTCGCTCGATCAGGCCGACTCCGCGCCTCTGCCCGGAACCGAAGGCGGAGCGGGTCAGTTCTTTTCGCCCGATGGTCAGTGGATAGGTTTTTATGCCGGAGGCGCGCTCAAGAAAATACAGGTAAGCGGTGGCTCTCCTGTCGTCATCGGTCAGGCTGATGACGCGCTCGGAGCGAGTTGGGGCGAGGACGGAAAGATAATCTACGCGAGGCGATTCCTCGAAGGTCTCTCGCGCATTTCTGCCGAAGGCGGCAGTCGAGAGTCGTTGACGCACCTTGAGGAGGGCGAACAATCTCACTTCTGGCCTCAGATTCTCCCCGGAAGCAAAGCTGTGATCTTTACAGCCTGGTATGGCAACGGCGTCGATGAAGCTCAGATAGATGTGCTGAGGCTTGAGACCGGAGAGCGAAGGACACTCATCAAAGGCGGTTCGCGCGCACGGTATCTTTCGACCGGCCATCTGGTCTATGCGCGAAAAGGCACACTTCGCATCGTCCCATTCGACCTCGATAGTCTCGAAGTGACGGGGCAAGCAGCAATGATGCCTGAGCGCATAGCGACGAGCCTCATCAGCGGCGCGGCGCACTATGATTGTTCGCGCGACGGGCTGCTGGTCTATCTGCCTGAGCGCGCGCGACGTGAAGACGGACTCCTTTGGGTTGATCGAGAGGGCCGGACAAATCCTGTCATCGACAAACGACAGGCTTACTGGACGCCGCGACTTTCGCCTGACGGCAATCGGCTTGCCGTTGCAATTCAGAATGAAAGCTTCGACATCTGGATATATGAAATCGCGGGCGGCGCGTTCAAGCGACTGACCTTCGGCAGCGGGAATTTTGCGCCCGTATGGACGCCCGACTCGCGGCGCATAGTCTTCAGTTCCGACGCGGGCGGGCCGCCGTTGAATCTCTACTGGAAAGCCACAGACGGGAGCGATTCGGCGGAGCGATTGATCGAGAGCCGGAACCTTCAAATCCCCGGCTCATGGTCGCCCGATGGCCGCGCGCTCGCTTATTCCGAGATAGCTCCCGACACGCGATGGGACATCTGGCTGCTCGAATTCGATCAGGGCAAAAGAAGCGCGCGACCCATAATCAACACAGACGCCAATGAAGTCCATCCCATGTTTTCACCCGACGGGCGATGGCTGGCTTACACATCCGATGGGAGCGGGCCGCGACAGGTATACGTGCAAACCTTTCCTCTTGGAGGAGGCAAGTGGCAGATATCGACCGACGGCGGGACTGAGCCTGTGTGGTCACGCGACGGAAAGGAATTATTCTATCGCGCGGGCGACCGGGTGATGAGGGTGACGATTGACGCGAGCGCGGGATTCAAGGCGTCGAAGCCCGAAGTCGTCTTCGAGGGCAAGTACAAGCTGGAGTCGGTCACTCTGTTATCGACCTACGATCTGGCCGCCGATGGTCGCCGTTTTCTGATGATGAGGAGCGAGCAGCAATCGGCCCCGACGCGACTAAACATAGTGTCGGGCTGGTTCGAGGACATAAAGCGCCGCGTGCCTGCGCAGTCGCGCTGAGGCGTGAATCGATAAGATGATGCGAGACCGGCAGCGCATCGATTCGCTCAACTCAAATCTTTCGGAACGACGACGTGTCGCATCAAGCGCAGTATCAGATTCTTTCTGCGTTCCACTCTTCGAGGATGCTTCTGCGGGTTATAAACGGTTCGCGGGTTCGGGATCATCGCTGATAAAAAGGCCGCCTGCTCTGCGCTCAGTGACGCAGCCGAGGTATTGAAATACTTTTGCGCGGCGGCTTCGGCTCCGTAGATGCCGTCGCCCCACTCGATCACGTTGAGATAAATCTCAAGTATCCGCCGCTTGCTCAACATCAATTCCATCTCCCACGTGATGAGAGCTTCGTGCAGTTTGCGAAGAGGATTTTTGGATGTCGACAGAAATAAATTCTTCGCCAACTGCTGGCTGATCGTCGATGCGCCGCGTTTGAACTCGCGCTTCTTCCAGTCTTCTTCTATCGCTTTTTTTATCTCTTCCCAGTCGAAGCCCGAATGATCGAAAAATCGCGAGTCCTCGCCCGCAAGCACCGCGCGAACGAGGTTGGGCGAGATGCGATCATACCCGACCCACGTCTGTTCTCGCTTGACCGCTACTCCGTTCGATTCCGCTTCGTCCGCCCTTAGCGCCATCATCGCCGTCTCTTGAGGATCGACGCTCCGGTAGCGAAACACCCGAAAAACAATCGTCAGATGATAAAGCGCCGCAAGCGCGACGAGACCGAGCAGGATTCGCTTCGTCCACACACGCCAGGGAGGGCGTACTTTTTTTGCGCGAAAGGTTTTTACTTCCGGTGCCGCTTCGACCATCACAAAATTCCTGAAATCGGATTGCGCTCAGACAAAAGATTATAAGCCATAGCCCGGAAGATCACGCCAGTTCATTATCGAACGAAGCGCGACGCTGTGTGTCCTGACTCTCAGCGAGACATATTCGACACGAAAGGTAATAAGTGTAACTCGAACTGGAAGGAAATTCCGGTTTGAGATAGAATGCCGTCCGTAACATTGATGCCTGGCTGAAAAATTGCAGCAGGTTGCGCGATGCGCTCAGGCCCGGTCGCATCACTTCCGCCGATGGATTCACTCTATTGCGGCAACCCGGTGCGGGCATCAAGCCTTTGACCCGATAACCGTCAATCAAAAGGAGGCAGCAATGAGCGTATTCTCATTTCCCCGCATAAACGTAAAAGGGCTGATTATGATCAACGTTGGCACTGCCAACAATGACGATTATTCCGGCGTCCAGTTTCCGGAAAGCTGGGGACCTTACGCCGGAGACCCTTTGCGACTGGCCGACTCGATCAACGTCCAACCCCTCACCTACGGCCTGACGGATGACCGCTACATAGAGTGGATTCAAAAACCGAGTTCGTTCGTCCAACCCTCTCAGCCCTCCGCTAAGGCCGCCGTGACCAAAGCCGAAGCCGTTCCATCTGACCGCCAGGAGGTTCAATTCATCCCGGCAGAGTGGAACTACTACGGCGATATGGGGATGACGATGATGGGCGTCAATGTGCTGGCCGTTCAATACCCCGACCAGACGGCGACCGATGAGAACCAGATCATCGGGGCCACGCTTTCTTTCAAGAACCGTCCCGGAGACACAGGCCGCAGCACCGCAATGCTGATCGATGTCAATCCCGAAAGCGTCCCGTGCAGCCAGATATTTTCTGACTCTCTGACGCTGGAAAAAAACGGCGAGGCGATATTCAACGGCAAGCCTTCGAAGTCAGGCACACGCTGGATCAATTTCCAACGCAACACGAACCTCGGCGGGCCGAACGGGGCCGCCGGGTCTTTTCAATGCATAGTCCCCATAGAAGAGATCGAGGGACAGCCTATAGTCGAGATTCTATCTCAGGGCAATGAGGGGAAGCCGCTTGCGGGTCTGGTGTTTCGATATGTGATCTATCGCAACCTGCAAAAGATAAACACATTCAGGTACGCGCAGGCGGAATGGTTTCAGAAAATCGTCGCGCTCTACAAAGAGAAGGGACTCAATCCGGGCTATTCGGAAATCTGCGGGACGATAAGCCCGTGGTTCGAGGGCGAGATGAAATCCGTGCCAGCCGGCCGCGCGCTCTATCCGACGAACAATACTTTCCCCATCCCTCCCGGAAGCAAAGGCAACGGGAGTCAGTTCGTTCTGGCTCCGGCCATGTTGGCCGTCGATCAGGAGGCGGGACTCATCTCGGTCGATTTTTCCGCCACATTCCCGGACAACTATACAAGCGCCGCTTATGATCCTCTTCAAACAGGCGACAATCCGAAATACGATTTCGGACAGGTCAACCTGCTCGTGCGCAGCGGAAGCGGGAGTCATGATTTCGGCCCCATCAATTATCAGGACACTGCCGCGGGAGATCGCGCAGGCTGGGTGTTCGACATATCGATCAAGAACCTTTCTTCAGACGCGCTTCAGATGATCACCGAAGGCAACTTCGCGCTCAATAGCGCCCGGTATGGAGACCTGCTTGCAGAAGCGGATTACTTCATCGCTTCCGATCAGTCATGCATATTCGGCGATCAGGGCGAGCAGGGATCGACTATCGACGAGTTTTTGAACGAAAGCCCGATCCCTCAGCCTGCCACGATCCGCGTGTTTCAAAAAGGCCAGGAGCTTGATGCCTATACTTGTCCGCCTTTGACCGTCTGGCAGTACGACACGACGCCGAATCAGCAACCCGGTATGCGCGAGCAGATTGCCACAGGGTTCAAACCCGGTCAGCCGCTCACCGTAGATGTCAGCGATCCCGGAAACCGGCTCTTTACCTTCACGCTGCCCGGTCAGCCAGACCCGCCCGAAAATCCCAACAACCTGGCTCTCACGACGATTCCTCAGATCAATCTTCGAATACTTCCCAACAACCTCGACTACAGCCAGTATTACATAGACCCCAACGCCGAACAGCCCGTCGGCAATGACAAGCTCACATTCGAGGTGATATTCAGGGAAGTGCTGAGGAACTATTACCTGCTATACCCGGCGATGAATCAGCGAGTGCCTTTGAACGACCCGGAGCAATGGGCCGACCCTGTGATGGCCGGAACCCTGATGCAGCGGACGCAGGAAAGCTGGTGGGACAAGTCCGAGTACATGCCTCGCACGCGCGATCTGTCTGAAAGCCGCCGGACGCTCCTGCACGCCTGGTGTCTGAAGATTATAAACGGCGACACTCAGACGGCCTGACGGATTTATCTGTTCGATCAGGGGCATCGGCAAGCTGGCAGCTTGCCCTACATTTTCCGAGGAGTCGCCCGGTAGAATCGTCGGCCAGAGTGTTGACGCCCTGAAAGTACGAAAAGTGGAGAACCAGCAGGCTGGCAGCCCGCTGTACATTTTTTGAGGAGGAAGCGAACATGAAAAGAACGAAACTCTATTGCCTCGCTCTGGCGGCGATCTTTCTTGTCAGCCTCACGGCCAGCGGCCAGACATCAGCGCCCTTCAGTATCAGCGTTCAGAAAGCTGACAATCAGCCCGCCCCCGCGCTGCAATCTTTCGCGCTGGCCGAAAGCGGAACAAGGTGGCTTATCATCGGCGGGCGGACGAGCGGCTTTCATCGGACTTCACAACCTGAAAGCACCTTCCCTTCGAAATACTCGAACGAGTATATCTATGTCGTCGATTACGCCAACGACCTCGCGTGGAAAGTCGGCCTGCCGCCGAAGCTCAAAAACCTGCTGCGCACTTCCAACATGGAGTTTTATCAGGATGGAGATGTGCTGTATCTGGCGGGAGGATATGGTTCGACCTGCAATGATGACAAGCCCGAATGTTACCAGACCTATCCCAACCTGACGGCCATCAAAGTGCCTGACATCATCAAGGCGATCACTTCCGGCAAACAGGCCGACATCCCGAAGTGCATAGTCTCGATATCGGACGAGAGGATGAGAGTGACGGGAGGCGATCTGAAAAAGATCGGCGATTACTTTTATCTCGTCTTCGGCCAGAACTATGACAACATCTACAAGGGCGCATACACCGGCAAGTACACCGAGCAGGTGCGAAGGTTCAAAATCAACTTCGACGGAAAGAATCTCTCCATCAGCGACTATCAGGCATTCACAGACCCCGCCGGGTCAGGCCCGCAGTCGCAGTATCATCGCAGAGACCTCAACGTAGTGGATGCCATCCGCGCCGATGGATCGAAGGGAATCACCGTCTACGGCGGCGTGTTCACTCCGAGCGGATCGGCATGGCGCAATCCCATCTATATCGATCAGAACGCGATGGGAAATACCAACATAACCATAGACACTTCTTTTCAGCAGAAGATGAGTCTTTATGAATGCGCGAAGCTTTTGCTGTTCGATCCCTCGTCGAAGAACATGTACACGACTTTGTTCGGCGGAATCAGTTACTACTACTACAACAAGCAGGGTCAGTTGGAAGAGAGCAACCTCGACAATCCGTTGCCGTTCATCAACTCCATAACCACTCTCGCGCGATTGTCGAACGGCAGCACTATGGAATGGCCGCAGTCTCCTTCCATGTCGTTGCCCCAGTTGATGGGAGCAAACGCAGTGTTCGTCCCCGACCATAGCCTTGCAAAGTATGGGGGAAGCAGCGAGGTCATAGACTTCAGCAAACTTCCGACGGGAAAGGCGCTGGTCGGTCGCATCTACGGCGGCATCTGGGCCACCGCGCAGCAGAGCAGCGAATTCAATCCCACTTTCGCGAGTTCGACCATCTATGAGGTCTATCTCGAAAGAACGCCGTGAAGATCAGTGAGATTATGACAGGCATCCTCTTAACTTCAATGTCTCGGATTGCGAAAGCATCTCTCACCGCAGAGTCGCTGAGACGGCGCAGAGATTTTTCTCCGCGCTCTCTCTGCGACTCTGCGTTGAACACGCCTTCTCGAAAGAGCCGATTCGTTTTCCTCCTGACTCTGGCAGTGATGCTTTCTGTCTCCGCTCATTCGCAATCGCTCGTCACGCTGACCGGAACGGTGACGGATCAGAACAAAGCTGCCGTGGCAGGAGCAGAAGTCAAAGCCACAAACATCGCCAGCGGGCGCATCATCACCGTCCGGACTGATTCACAGGGCGCTTATCGCATCGAAGGGCTTCAGTCCGGCTCATACCGTCTGTCAGTCGCGAGCGACGGCTTTGCCGTTGCCGCTCGAAGCGTGACGATAGGCGGCGCTGAAACGATTCAGAATTTCCTGCTCGTCCCCGGAGCTATCGAAGACAGTTTGACAGTGACCGCCGCCAGAGGCCTCGCCCGCATGTCGGCTGAGACTCCGCAGACGGTGACGATCACTGATGAGACGGAAATCGAAAAGCGTCGCCCCGCTTCGACCCTCGAAGCGATTGAGAAGACTCCCAACCTCACGCCCATAGGCTCGAACCCGGCAGGAGAGCGGCCTCGATTGCGCGGGCTGGCGTCGAATCGATTGCTGATAATCATCGACGGCGACCGGCTCAACAACGTGCGCAGCGATCCGCTCTCAGGTGTGTCGCCTGCCATAATCGACATCGCTCAACTGCAAAGCGCCGAAGTCATCAGCGGAGCCGGGTCGAGTCTCTACGGCTCGGATGCCGTCGCAGGCATCATCAATATCATCACTCGCGCGCCCGCTCATGAAAACGACCGCCAGCGTTTGAGCATTCGACTCGATGGCGACCTGCGCACGAACGGCCCTTTCAGTCGCGGCGCGGCGGCGATCAGTTGGAGCCGTCCGCGAATGGCCGCGCGAGTGGCCGGTTCCCTCTTCGAGACGGATAGCTATCGTTCGGGCGATGGCGCTATCAGTATTGATGAAGTCGCGCGATTCGGGAGATTCGCCTCCGAGATGGGAAACGCCATCGGAAACAATGTCGCGCTGACTTATGCCGTCTGGGGTCTGCCCGCAAAAGCGGAGATACCGAACGGCAAAGGCCGCGGCTTCAATGATCAGATCGATCTATGGTTTTCTCCCGCCTTCGGTCATTCCATTCGCTATCGCCAGTTGAACAGCCAGCACAAAGACATCGGCTTTCCCTTCATCACTCCTCCCTTCGATGGTCGCCGTCAGTTCAACGGATTTCGGCGACTGGATAAATACGGGTTGAGGTACGAAGGCCACGAGATGCGCGACTGGCTGCCGCGGCTTGCAGCAGGGTTTTATCGCCAGAAATATTCCTTCGCCGACGGTAACTTCGTCTCGACGATCAACGAAGGCAGCAGTTGGGAATTGATTCCTGACCCTCAGTCTCCAACCGGCAGTCGAGCCGATATCACCGACCGCCCTTCAACTTTCACTCCGGGAAATTTCACCGACGGCAAAAGCGCGGTCACATCTTACGGATTAGACCTTCAGGCGAGCTTCATTCCGCTGCGGCGTCTGCTGATAACGAGCGGCGCGGGGTATCTGCGGGACTCGTCGCGCGACGAGTTCTCGCGCATTGATTTCATATCTACGCAAAGAGTCATCGCGGGCAAAGCGAGCAATCCCGATTCCGTTTACAGAAATCTGGGGTGGTTCAACCTCGCAGAGTACGAACCATTCGAGTGGCTTCGCCTCACGGCGGGCCTTCGCCTGGACGACTGGCGAAGCGAGGCGAAAGTGACCCGTGGGTTTCCGCTCGGCACCGAATCGGCGATCCTTGCGGCGTCGTTTGACCGATTGATTGCAAGTCCCGGCCAGATCAACGTCGAAGGATTGAGAGGCATCGCCGATCTTATAGCTGGCAGGCGAGGAATCACGACCTCCAACACGACGGCGACGGGCAACCTAGGCGCGGTCGCGAGAACGAAAATCGGAGTCAACGCATATCTGCGATGGGGCAACAGCTATCGCGAGCCGGGAATAACCGAGCGATACATACTTCGCAATTTCGGCGATCCGACTTTCAGCGTGCTGCTCGCCTCCAACACCGCGCTCAGACCCGAAAGAGGGCGAAGCCTCGATCTGGGAGTCAAAGTCCGGCGCGACAGATGGAACGCTTCGCTTGGATACTTTCGCAACGACTTCGAAGATTTCCTGCGCATAGTTTTCAGCGATGTTCTCTTCGTGCCTGCCGACCCTCAGCGAGGGCTGGAGCCGATCTCTCCCGATTTTCCGTTTCACGGAATTCTCTACGCGCAACGAGCCAACATCGCGCGGGCGCGCATACAGGGAGTCGAAGCAACTTACGAAGCTGACATAATGCTGTCGAGATGGGGAACCGTCACGCCGTTCGGCTCGCTGGGCTGGCTGAAAGGATCAGACCTCTCTCCTGATCCCGGCGCGATTGCCTTGATCGAGCGTTTCTACAACAGACGGGACACGCCGATAAAACTGGAAGGCTCCGCAACGGACGCGCCTCTTGCAGGCATCACTCCGTTCAGAGGCGTATTCGGCGCGCGTTACAGCAGCGTGGATGGCAAATGGTTCGGCTCATATCAGGCGCGCTATCAGGCGCGCGTCCGCAGAGTCGATCCGATTGACCTTTCGACAAACATACTGACTCAATACGGATCGTTCGCGAGTTTGAACTCGCTGGCGACGCACTCGCTTCGAGGCGGCTACACCCATCGCCGGGAGAATCTGCGAATGGTATTTTCCGTGGGAGTGGAGAACGTCGGCGACAGGTTGTATTTCGATCACTTCCAGAACGCGCCCGCTGCGGGACGAGGGCTGATTTTCGGCGTGACTATCGAGACGAAGAATCTGCTCGGCAGGTGAGACATGAAAAGATACTGGACTGCCGCTCTCGTTTTGATGATTTTCATGCTGGCGATCTTCTTCGCAGTCGAAGCTCTTCGCGTTCCCATACTGACTGACCCATCAGAGTTGTTGAGCCGGGGCGGATGGATAGCTGCAATCGTGGGAGTGGGGCTGCTCGTAGCTGACGTTGCGCTGCCCGTCCCGTCGAGCGTCGTGATGATAGCTCACGGAGCCTTATTCGGCGTTTTAACCGGCGCTCTGCTTTCGATGATCGGAAGCATGGGTGCGACGATTGTGGGATACGCAATCGGAAGAAGAGGCGGGCCGATGCTTGAGCGTTTCGTGACGGAGGAAGAGCGGCGGCGAGTCGAGCAGATATTTTCGAGGTGGGGCGCGCTTGCGATAGTGGCCACTCGACCTTTGCCCATCGTCGCCGAAACTTTCGCTATACTTGCCGGAGCCTCGCGTTTATCTTTTCCCGGCATGGTGATAGCTTCTGTTGCAGGAGCTTTTCCGCCTGCTCTCATCTATGCGATTGCGGGAAAGGCGGCGACCGGTTTTCAAAGCGGCGTGTTGATATTCGGTCTAGTGCTTCTTATCACAGGATCGTTCTGGCTGGTGAGCGAGCGGCTGTTTTTCAGGCAAAGGAAATCGCTCTAATCCTGAAATCGAAAGGTGAGACTGCGGGTAGATTTGACCGGTTGGCCGTTTAGCGTCGCTGGCGTAAACTTCCATTGTCTGGCGGCAGTGAGCGCGGCTTCGCGCAGAAGTATGTGGCCCGATATGACTCGCGCCGATTTCACTTTGCCCTTTTTGCTGATCTCGACCTCGACGACCACTTCACCCCCCACGCGGCGCGCTCTCGCTTCGGAAGGGTAGACGGGAGCGACTCGACTGAGTATCTGCCCTTCGACTACCTGAGAGGGCCGCGCCGCATCGGGCGGTTTTGTTTCCGGTTTGGTTTCGGGCGGCGGCTCTTTTTTCTCTTCCGTTTCTTTGGGCTGCTCCGGCGCGGCGGGCTGTTCGGCTGGCTGATCCTTGTTTTCAGTTTCCGTCACAGACTTGTTCGCATTTGCGGCGGGCGAATCAGACAGCGATTTGGCTTTCGGAGGCGTCTCCTTTGGAGGCTCCGCATCAATCTTTCTGCTTACAACCTCGACCGGAGCCTGCGCGGTCTGCTGTTGCGGGTCAGACTGCTGCTCGGAATTATTCGTCGGCTGCTCGGCGGGTGGAGGCGCGCTTTGAGCGTTTCGTATCCATCTGGTATAAGCCACCGCCCCGATGACTATGAGCAAAGCCAGCACTGCTGCAATCAGAAGGTAATGCTTC
Source organism: Blastocatellia bacterium UBA7656 (assembly GCA_002483445.1). GTDB lineage: Bacteria > Acidobacteriota > Blastocatellia > UBA7656 > UBA7656 > UBA7656. The sequence continues at coordinate 11,059 of DLHY01000116.1, read as the reverse complement.
CAGGTGAATCTTTTTTTCCGTTCCGCCGCGGCCTCGAAATAAGGAGCTTTCGTCGCTCTCAAGGCTGGCTGTAGTGACTGGATTTTGACAGCCTCATGTTCGCGCGTGTCTGCGACGACTACCGGAACGGGCCGCGTTTCGCGAAGCGATTCTTCAATCGAAGGAGGCGGCTCTTCCTGAATCACGGGAGGCGGCTCCTCCTGAATCGAAGCGGGTGGTTTCTCCTGAATCACGGGAGGCGGCTGTTCCATTGCCTTCAATTGCGCGACCAGAGGCGGAATGGGGAAGTCGTCCGAAGGATTTATGGCATCGATCGGACGGCTCCCGATATCGACGTCCAGTATCGAATCGCTTGCGCCGGTCGCCTGCTCCGCGTCCGCCGATTGCACCGCCCAGGCGGCGTTACTTTGGGCAGCGCGCTCAAGATCGATAGCGAATTCCAAAACTGTCTGATAGCGCAAATCGGGTTCCGGGTCGAGCGCATGTCTGATGACTTCCTCGACCTGCGGCGACACTTTCAGATCAGGCTTTGCCTCCGAAAGCCGCATAGGAGGCTCGCTCAACTTCTTAATCATGCGCGCCTGCGGAGTCAGCCCCTCGAAGGCGGGTTTTCCTGTGAGCGATTTGAATACTACAAGGCCGAGGCTGTAGATATCCGAGCGCGGATCGAGCGGCTTGCGCAGAAGTTGTTCGGGAGACATGTATTCGGGCGTGCCGAGGATGACGCCTCTTTGAGTGAGCGCCTTGTATCCGATTCCGTGACGCGCCTGTTTGGCGATGCCGAAATCGACGACCTTCACCCAGTCAGGTTTGCCCTCGCGGCGGCAGATCATGATGTTGTCGGGTTTCATGTCGCGATGGACTATATGGAGTTGATGCGCGGCGTCGAGGGCGTCGGCGACCTGGCGAGTGATGTTTACAACGCGGTCGAGCGTGAGCGGCCCTTCGCGCCTGATTATTTTCGACAGCGGATCGCCATCGACATATTCCATAGCGATGTAAACCAGCCCGTCTTCTTCTTCGCCCACGTCATAGATGCCGGCTGCGTTAGGATGATTGATGCGGCTTGCCATCTCGGCTTCGCGCTCGAACCTCTCGACCAGTTCGGACGTGGATGCCAGATCGGGGTTGAGAATTTTTATCGCTGACGGGCGACTTATGCGAACGTGTTCGCCTTTGTAGACGACGGCCATTCCGCCCTGCCCGATTTTTTTGACAAGCTTGTAGTGGTCGGCGATGGTGCGGCCAATCATTTTATCCTGACCGTCTTCCTTCTTTTCAGCCTTCTCGACTTTTTCTTCAGGCTGAGTCTCTTCATCGCCGTCGGCTGTGATTTGAACTTCCTGAAGTCGGCCTCCGTCGCGATAGCAGTAGCGGGCTTTGGGCGGGAATTCGGTTCCGCACTGAGGGCAGAGTTTGACGGCCCCTGCGGCCAGCGATTCGCTGACGTATTGCCGCCTCTCTTCGGTGAGCGAAGGAGCAGGCTTTGCGACTATCGTCGGAACGGATTCGAGTTGATGGCCGTCGCGCGGGCAGAAGCGCGATTCTTCCCTGTATTCCGAGTTGCATTTGGGACATCGCTTCATCTGGTCTCTACCTTGCGAAAGTGACTGGCTCTTGAAAGGATGCAAATCCGCTGTCGAACCATAACTTCAAAAGCAGGTTAGTCCTTTTGGGGCAGCCAAGTCAATGCAGGTTACAGGTTACAGGGGACAGGGAACAGGGAACAGAGAACAGGGGATAAATCACATCTGCTCCCTGTAACCTGTTCCCTGTAACCTGTCCCCTAATTTCTGCCAGATGTAGTAGGCGGGTATGCCTGCAAGCACTATGGCAGCGACCATCAGGGCGCCGCTCCTCTCAGCAACAGGAGAGCCTGTCGCTATCAACTCGTAATAGTAATTGATATCCTGCTTCAGAGCGTTGCCGAGCAGAAACATCACGGCGAGTATGAAGAGCGCAGGCGTCAGGGGGTAGCCAAGCGTGCGATAAGAACGTTCGGCTGTGGGGCGATGGCGGCGAATCACATAAACGGCGGCGACTCCCGCGGCGTAGAAAGGCCAGATGCCGAGTACGAACATATCGGCCAGTCGTTGAAAACCGCTAACGAAGACGAGGGCCATCGCCATAGCAGCGGCAAGCCAGATAGCGACGTAAGGCGTCTTGTGGCGCGGATGCACGGCGGCGATTTGTTTGAAGAACAATCCGTCATCGGCCATGGCGAAGAAGATTCTCGATCCGGTCATCATCGAGCCATTGAGAGTGCCGAAGGCTGAAATCATCACAGCGATGGATATAAGGTTCACTCCCGCCGCGCCTATTATTCGCGAGGCCGTGTCAGCAGCAACAAGCGGCGAGCGAGCTATCTGATTGATATCGAGCAGGTGAAGATAAGCGAAGTTGGCGAGCAGATAAATGGCGATGACCGCAAGAGTGCCGGCGATGAGCGCGACGGGGAGGAATCGCTCAGGGCGACGGATTTCGCCGCTCACGTAAGTAACATCGGCCCAGCCGTCATAAGCCCACAGCATCGAGATGAATGCCAGTCCCACAAGCCCAAGCGAGACTGAGCCTGTTGAAGTCGCGTTCGCAAGATGCTCAGGAACCGGATGATTCGCTCCAAGCAGGAAGGCCGCAAGCACGAGCAGGACGAGGGCCATATACTTCGCGCCGGTTGTAACATTTTGCACCAGCGCGCCGAGGCGGACGCCGAAGTGATTGAACAAAGCGACTGTGAGTATCGCTGAGGCAGCGACGAGGCTCACCATCTGAGGGTTGTTCAATTGAGGGTTATCTACTCCGAGCAGTCGAAGGAAGTATTCGGCGAAAACCGTAGAAATGGCTCCCAGAGCCGATGCGCGGATGATGACGAGTTGAGACCAGCCGAAGAGGAAGGCAGGCAATTTGCCCCAGCCTTCGCGCAGATAGACGAACACTCCGCCGGTTTTGGGATACAGGCCCGCGAGTTCAGCCAGAGTCAATGCGCCGCAAAGAGAGAAGAATCCGCCGAGCGCCCACATCGCGAGATAAAGAGACTGATCCGGGACTTTCTGGGCGACCCCTGCGGGCGAGCGAAATATTCCCGTGCCTATAGTCGAGCCTACGAGGACGGCTATTGCGCTCAGGAGTCCGAGCCTTCGCTCAAGCGAAGGTTTTTCGATTGCGGGTTGAGTGTTTTGTTCTACGTTAGTCTCCACAGGTTGAGGGAGATTATATTTCGCCCGCGCCGGAGTCAAGGCGCGCTGTGCTGATCGACAACATCTGGCTCAACGCTACGCTCGTCTCGTTCATCTTGTCCAATCCGATGAACCGCCCTCTCGCGTCATAATTCGTCCTCACTCGCTTGAGTGACGGATAAACGATCGCCGTCTGCTGGCCCGCCTGATTGTATTCGTAGCTCGTTGTGAAAGTGTATCCGTCTATCACTCGGCTCTTCGAGGTGTTCCTTCCAAGAGAGTCATAGCCATAAGTCTCATATCCGGCTGAGTCATCAACACGGCTCACTGCTCCGTTGCCCGGACTCGCTGTGTTGTACTGCAATACGACATCCGCCGTTGCTTCTACTCCCGCTGGCAGCGCAGGCCGCACTGCTCCCGTGTCGTCTCCTCCAAGCCCCGTGTACCACACTCGCTCCAATCGATTCAGAGAGTCGTACTTGTAGTGCGTCTCCACGTTGCGAGCGTCTACTCGCTTCTTCACCGCGTCGAAATCCCAATAGCTGTAGGACGCCATCCCGCCTTCGGGTGTTTCTTGCGAGAACAGCAAGGGTTACCTCATTTCCTTATGGAAGTCTACGGTTATTAATTGCCCAGCTTTATCGTAGTATATGGTAGCGAAACAATATTTTGCGGAGAGCAGTCCAAACTTCTCATCCTGCACTCCCCCAATTGCCATTAGAACTCGGAAACTGCCAAATCCGATTTCAAAATACTCCTTGAAAAATGCCTTCGTAACAACCTGTATCGGTGCATTGACTGGAATTTCTTCCCAAGTATCCTCTTCCACCTCAACGGCTACTTCAGCTTTGCCTCCACTCTCATCCTCTAGTATGCGCCGAATATCAGCTATCACTTGATGATCGGGCAAGGCGTTATCTATCGCTTGAGTCAAGCCAAAAACATCCATCTAGTGAAGCCCTCCTCTCTTGATAAAATCGAAAATAATTTGTCCAGATTCATCAACGTATCCAAGCAGCCTCTGCGCGCTTCCGCCTATTTTCAGTTCATGTGTGTACTTGCCCTCAGGTCTCGACAGGATTTTTATTCCGCTCTGGTTATTTGGACCGACAATCCCTTTTTCCACTGCTTTCTCAAATTTTTTAGCATCGCCTTTGCCCACCTTTTGAATAAGCTTTGCCAGAATTCCTGTAGCAATTTTAGCTCCCTTGACTGTCATTCCAGCAATTGGTGGATCAAACATACCGTCTCTCTCCATTTGATTTACCATTTGCTGAATAGATGCCTGACTAAAACGAGACAGCATGGCTTTTGCGGCAACCTCATACGCAGTATCGTTAAAAGTGACCTTAAAAACTATCAGTATCTCTACACCTCCTGGCACCGCTGGATTTGGAATCTCTCTCTCCTCTTGTACCACCTCATCATAAAAGGAATCTCTATTCAGGAAATAAGTTACCCCTCCTTCTGTAATGCTTAAAAAGTCAGCCGCACCCGATTCAAGAAGTGAATAAGCGAGACCGCATGGAATCTCTTGCTTATCAACCATACATATGGGGTCACTTGGACTAAGTCCGAGGGGATCCATAAGATTGGCAGGGTCATTCAACGAATACGCATACCTGTTGAGGGACTGAGGATTTACCCTATGTCCTCCTATAACGTCTGGTTGTAGGAATCTCCCTGTGTTCATCGAATACTGCCGATTGACGGCATAATCCGTCCCGCTCTCCGAATCCCTCTCGTAATTCGTAAACCGGTGCTTCTCATTTTCACCAACCACTCCCGCATCCTCTCCAAACGGCAGGTGATCCTGCGTCCCTGCTACTGCTCCGCTTACGTTCGTTATCATTCGAGTCGAAAGTCGGTCTGGGTGATAGTATCTCGTCCCTCCCGACCCTTGCGCTGCTCCGTACTCGGCTATCACCCGTCCACCTTCCCACACATACCACGTCGTACCTGCCGACGTTTGCTTCTTCACCCTCCTGTTCGCCCCGTCGTAGGTGTTGATGGCTGTCGCTCCGCTGTCCACTTTCACCATCCGGCTCTCTGCGTCGTATTGATATGAATGCGCTCCGTCGTTCGTCACATCTCCCACTGCGTCGTAAACGTAGCTCACTGTGTTGACCGCAGAGATTCGATTATTGGTCACTCCTCCCGGCTGCTGAAGAGTCACGCTCTGTATCTGCGTTCCTCCGCTCACCGCATTCCACACTCCAACACGATTTCCCCATCGGTCATAATCGAACCGCCGATTGGTCGTAGAGTTCCATCCTGCCGCTGTCTTGAGCCGCCCTACATTGTCATAAGTGAATGCCTGATTCCTGTTGGCGGTCGGTGAATTGATCGCCGCCGTCACCCCCATCAACTGACCGCTGTTGCCTGCTGTCGTCGCCGCTCCGCTCTGCCCCGCGCTTGCGGTGTAGTTGTAGCCGATGCTCATCAACGTCTGCCCGCTCTTCGTTGCTGTCTGGCTGGTCATCTGCAACCGGTCTTGAGAATACCCGTAGCTCTCCGCCACTCCGTTGCCCAGCGTCAATCCTGTCACCTGTCCCGCTGTGTTATATCCCACCTGGCTCAAATAGCTCAACTCCAACGTCGAGCCATTCATCTTGTCGAGTCCCGTGAATCGCCCTCTCGCGTCGTAGTTCGTCCTCACTCGCTTCAGCGATGGATAAATGATCGCCGTCTGCTGACCCACCTGGTTGTATTCATAGCTCGTCGTGAAAGTGTATCCGTCAATGACCCGGCTCTTCGACGTGTTCCTTCCAAGAGAGTCGTAAGCGTAAGTCTCGTACCCTGCTCCATCGTCAACTCGGCTCACTGCTCCATTGCCCGGACTCGCTGTGTTGTACTGCAAGACGACATCCAAAGTCGCCTCGACCCCTGCTGGCAGCGCAGGCCGCACTGCTCCCGTGTCGTCTCCTCCAAGCCCCGTGTACCACACTCTTTCGAGCCGATTCAGACTGTCGTACTTGTAGTGCGTCTCCACATTCCTCGCATCCACTCGCTTCTTCACCGCGTCGAAGTCCCAGTAACTATAAGTCACCAGCCCGCCTTCAGGCGTAGTCTGATTCTTCAATCTCGACAGCGCATCATAACCGAACGAACGAGGCTGTCCTCCCTGATTGACCCCCACGAGATTATCCAACGCATCGTAGCTGTAACTCGTCACGACCGACAAACTGCCTGTAGCAACGTCCTGCTCCGTAACGGCGATGAGCCTCCCCAATCCATCTATCTGACTCCGCCTCTGACGGTTTACCTGATCCGTCACCGTCACTTCATCTCCGTTGTAAGCCGTCTGAATCATCTGTCCATCGGGCAGCGTCACTCTCGTCACTCTCCACAACGAGTCATACTCGTTCGTCGTCCAAAATGTCGGCGTCCCGTCTCCCGACGAGTTGCCAGCGTAAGGGTTAGACTGCTTCAACACTCTTCCGAGCGAATCATAAACCGTCTTCACCGCGTCGTAACTCGCGGGCGACACACCCTGTCCTACTCCGCTCCTCAGCACACGACCCCCTCCATCGAACCAACTCCGAGTCGTGATGACCTTACTCGTCGAGTCCACATCCGTGTAGCTCACTCTCTGAAAATAGGACAACACATCTTTCCCGCTCGCGTCCTTGTCGAAGTCCGTCACCGTCACTGCTCCCGTTGGACTGTTGACCTGCACCAGCCTTATCGCAATGTCATAAATGAAATTCGTCGTCTGATTATTAGCGTCCGTCGTCTGCTTGACCACGCTCGTGTAGAAATTATAAACATAGCTCGTCTTCAAAAACGGCGCGATCCCGTCTCTCCCGTCTGTTGTCGAAAGCGGCGCGGAATACAGCATCGCCGATCCGCTCGATGTCCCAAACAGAGCAGTCTTCACTCCGCAGCAGCTTACCTGCGCCTCGACTGCATTGCCGAATATGTCGTACTTCGTGTTCCTCTGAACGAACACGCTGCCCACGATGTCGCTGTAGACCTTCACGCCCGTCACGTTCCCTCTCACTGTGTTGCTCTGATCATAACCCGATTCGTGATTGGGCGGAAACGGATTGGTCGGCATGTTGTAGCTTTCCATTCCTCCCATACTGCCATAGTCGTCGTAGACATAATCCGTCCTCGCCACATTCGTTCCGCTCTGATCGTACACTCTCACGCGATCCACGAGTTGCAACTGCCGGTCATCGATGTATGCCTGCGTGTCGATATAATTGAACACGGTTCGTCTCTGAACAGTCGTCGTGTAGCCATATTCTTTTATCTCGCTCACACGCCCATAGTTGCCATAAACAGTCTCCGTCTTCACACGATTATTTTCCTCATCGAAGCTTTCGACCGCGCTCAGTTGCACTCCGCCGTCCGGCCCCGCCGTGTAGCTCGATGTGGTTTTGCGCTTGACCGTTCCTGTCGAGTCTTTGAAGAGAGTTTCCGTCAACTTGCCGCTGCTCTCATCGCTCGTGTTGGTGCTGATTTTGCTCTCGATTGAGGTCAAATGAAGCGCATCGGTTTCCGTGTGAGTCTCGGTCTGAGCGATCTGATCCGTCTGACGAGAATAGTTGTAAACAGTTTCGGCTGAGGTAGGGTTGCCGCTGTCATCGGTTTTGCCTGACCACCATTCTTTTCGCTGAGTGTACTGAGGCGCATCGTTGAGAGCGCCTGTCTGCACGTCCGGGTCTCCCGAATACATAGCCGTGGCGGTCGAGTAGTTATAGCGAGTATAAGCCGTCTCCGTCCCGTCGCTCGATGTCGTCATGCCGATATTCATCGAGATGCGTCTGGCGCAGCCGTAGCTGCTGTACTGAGAAAAGAGGTATCCGCGTCCGGTCTGAGGTTGATAGATGCGACGAACGACCATCAATTGATTATTCGAGGGAGCTACGACGGTCAGCCCGCCTGTGAAGTTATAAGAAAGCGTGATGGTCTGGTAATCGATCTGGACAAGTTGGCGGGGATTGCCGTTCTCATCGGGCGCGGTGACTGAAACAAGCGCGCCGGTCGAAGGGTCGTAATTGAATTGAATCACTCGTCCCAGAGAATCATTTATATTGTCAATCGCCCACCGGAATTTGAACGTACTCGAATTGTATGGCTTGTAGGCAATCGTCACCTTATCGCCGTTTCTCGTTCTTATCCACACGGGCAGTAAACGATTATTCGTATCCTGATACTTGACCACCGTGCCATCGGGGTACTTGAGGCGGTTGTTCGACATGCTGAGATGGAGAAATGTGCCGTCGGTCGAATTGAAGTCCCATTCCTGCCCGACGAAGTCCCAGCTTTGTTGAAGATGAACGCGAGTGCCGTCAGGCTGAATCAACAAGCGATTGCCCGGAGAGTTCGATTGGCTGCTGCCCGATCCGTTACCGGTTCTTGTGCTGTCATAGTTTTCGATCAATCGCCCGTAGCCGAAACTCCACCCGGCGGCGGGCCAGCCTTTATTGTAGTTGAAGGTCATCTGTCCGAAATCTTCAGTCCACAACTGAGAGTTGTAAACCAGAGCGAGGTTGACTCCCAATCCTCTTCCCGGAAGGCTCAGAACAGGGATGCCGAGAACATAGTTGTAACTGCCGAGAACTTTTCGCGTCTTTATGGCGCTGGCTTCCGAGTCGAGTTGCGCGGCGAATCGTGGAGAACCTATGGCATTGTTGTAATTGGTTGCCGCAGGCGAAAAAGTGTCCGACCCATCACCGTCTATCTCGCCGATCTGAAAAGGCGCGGCTGTGTTTGTGGTCGCGCTTGCTGGCGCAGCATTCAAATCCCGATTGCTGTCATAATCTCGACTGCGAGCGCGATGCGAAGCGAACGCAACCCGATCTTTGAAGGGCAGGCTTGCCGCTTTCTGACTTCTGCCTGCCGCTTGCTCCCCACTGACCACTGACAACTGACCACCGACCGCTCCTGCCTGTTCCCTGTCACCTGTACTCTGTACCCTATCTTCAGGCGCGTCTTCCGATTCGGGATCATCGCAATCTCTCCCGTGCTTGGTCTCATACTCATCATCTCTAACCACAGGTCTAACTCCGGCGAGGACTTCGACCAGCACGCTGGCCCTTGCGGCGCCTGCTCTGACGGTGACGATGGTTTTGCCCGCAGCGACGGCAGTGACATCGCCCGTCGAAGAGACTGAAGCGACTTCTGGCTGGCGGCTGTCCCAGGTCATAAGCGCGCTGTGAACCGGCTCTTTCCTGAAGTCGAGGGGAAGCGGAACGAGCGCGTACTCTTCGCCGACATAAAGCGTGAGTCGGCGCGGGCAGAGTCGAATCTTACGGACGTGAAAAGCGCGATCCGAGGGCGATTCGACGCTCTGCGGTTTGGGCGCAACGGTCTTCTCGAAAAACGGGAGTTTGATCTTGCTCACCATCTCGACGGCTGACTCGGCTGCTTTTCGCGCCTGCTCGCCTATTGCGTCTGCCTGCGCGGGAGTAAGCTGCAAGCCTATGGCCGCGATGAGCATCAATGCAAATATACGAACTCTGATTCCCGCTTTTCTGCCTCGTCTTTGACTTGAGAGTTTCATCTCTTCCTCCTGATGTCCGCTTCCATCAGCCTCGTTCAATTCTCTGCCGTTCGATCAACACAAATTCAATCGGGTCATCCTGCGCTGCCGCAGACCCGTACTCTCTTCGCGTGGCTCTGTCAAACGACTCGCCTTTTACTGAAGACTGAGCAGAACGAGAATCTCGCCTTTGCCTTTGGCCAGAGGTTCGAGCGCCTTCCCGATGATCGTCCCCGGTCGGTGTATTTTTGCTCCACCTACATCAATCGGCTCCGACCTCATCGCCAAGCCTTCCTCCCCGCTCGTCACCAGCAGATCGCCCACCATAATCGGCCCCTTAGTCGCATCGACTTTCACCCTCACCCGACCCGTCGTCGCCACCATCGTTTTGCCTGCTCCCGCCTCGCCCAGTATCACTCCAGGATTTTCACTCACTACCCCCGCCACTCTCGTGTCATAAGCTGAAGAAGACGGGATGACGAGGTTGGAGCGAGTTGGATCAAGCGCGACGACCGTACCCGCAGCCATCGGCCTGTCGGCTGGCACCCATTCGGCGACATCCTGATACTTAGCGACGATGTTGCCTCCCGTGATCGTGCCTGACGCATTGATATCGCCAACCACATCGAGCTTTTTGGTGGGATAAGGGATGCCTATGCCTATGTTCCCAGCCTCTGTAATATATATACGGTCAACATTGCTGGTGCGAATGTGAAGCCTGTGCGGAGTCGCTGTCCCTATTACTGCTACATCACTGGCCTGGTACATGAACAACTCGCCGCCACTGTTCGACTTGACAACCAAAGAAGTTTGGTCGCCATCCTCAACCAGCAATGTTGCTCCCCAAGTAGTCGGCGCACTGGTTCCAGCTCCCACATGCAAGCGTACTAATGGGTTTGCCGTGCCAATGCCGAGTCTGCCAAGTGGGGTAAGGCGCATACGCTCGGTTGGGGCGAAACTACTTCCCACAGTCAGGCCACTGTTACTGTAGAAGACGAATGTTCCCAGCGCCTGAGAAAGCGCTGCTGCAGTGTTAGATTTTGCAATCCACTGGCTGCCATTGAAAGCTGCGCCTCCAAGGTACCAGGCGTCATCGCCGTTGGCGAACAGGTAGAGGCCCGTGTCTGCACCGTTGCTGGTTATATGGAATTGAGCGCCTCCCGTGCTGAACAGGTCGAACTTATAAGCGGGAGTTGAGGTCCCAATTCCGATTTTGCTGGAAGATTCGGTAATTACTGAATCACCGATCGTGTTGGGGCTAGTCCATTTGGGTATTTTCCCTGTAGTGCCTGACCCGCTCACTGTCTGAGCCATTGCCTTATCAGGCTCACACAAGGCAAAAGCGAGTATGAGTAAGAGCGTGACTGCAACTCGACTTTATCCAATTAAG
>DLHY01000008.1 GCA_002483445.1 Blastocatellia bacterium UBA7656 | reverse complement strand
GAAGGCCGCCGTCCGCGCGGGCGCGACCGCCGGGGAGGCCGCCGCACCACTTATGTTCCGCCGGGCGCTCCTCCCGTCCCGGAGCCTGCTGTAGTAATTGAATCTCAGCCTGTGGGCGAGGCTGCCCCAGTCGCAGCGCCTGAAGCTCAACCTGCGGTTGAAACCCTCGCGGCGGAAGAGCCGAGAGCGGAAGAAAGCAGCGAGTCGACTGAGTAGGAAAATAACAGACATAATCGGATGTCGGATGTCATCAGGTGACTGACATCTGATTTTCAACATCCGGCATTTTTTTCAGATCACTCATTCAGGTCGTTTTCAACAACATCCTGAAATGATGGAAAACTGAAAACTGAAAACTGTTTTCTGAAGGAGAAGCGATCAGTAATGGCGAATGAAATAACACAAGCCGCAATAAAAGCTCTCAGAGAGAAAACCGGCGCGGGAATTATGGAGTGTAAATCCGCGCTCACCGAAGCGGGCGGCGACGAAGAAAAAGCTATAGAGGTTTTGCGCAAGCGCGGACTTGCGACCGCAACCAAGAAGTCGGGCCGCGTGGCAGCCGAAGGCATGGTTGACGCTTACATTCACGCGGGCGGGAAGATAGGCGTGCTGGTCGAAGTCAACTGCGAGACGGATTTTGTCGCTCGCGGCGAGGATTTCCGCTCCTTCGTTCACGATCTGGCGATGCACATAACCGCCGCCGAGCCGAGATTCGTCTCGAAAGAAGACGTGTCTCAAAGTGTGTTGGATAAAGAGCATGAGATAGCTCTGGAACAGGCCAGACTCGATCCCAAAAACGCTGGCAAGCCCGAACAGGTGCTTGAAAAAATCATCGAAGGAAAGTTGTCGAAGTTTTATCAGGAGACCTGTTTGATGGAGCAGCCTTTCGTCAAGGATCAAAACATAACGGTCGGTGATCTTGTGCGAAATATGATTTCGAAGACGGGCGAGAACATCCGCGTTCGCCGCTTCATCCGATTCAAGATGGGCGAAGGATTAGAAAAACGTGTCTCGGATCTGAGCGCCGAGGTTCAGGAACTCCTCGGCGACAGCAAGTAGGATGAAAGCCTCTCGCGAGAGAGGCTTTTTTATTGCTCGCCCCGTAGCGCATGGTTGCGCTCGACTCCCCGCAAAGGGGAACAGGAAAGGCAACGAAAAAATGTCTGCCCAACCCAGCCCTATATACACGCGCATACTGTTGAAGCTTTCGGGCGAGGCCCTGATGGGCGATCAGGGCTTCGGCATCGACCCGGCGACCATTACCCGCATCGCTCAGGAGATCAAGGGTGTCAACCGGCTCGGCGTTCAGATAGCCATAGTCGTCGGCGGAGGAAACATATTTCGCGGGGTGGCTCTGTCATCTAAGGGGATGGATCGCGCTTCGGCTGATTATATGGGAATGCTGGCGACCGTCATCAACGCGCTTGCGCTTCAGGACGCGCTCGAAAATCAGGACGTGTTCACTCGCGTGATGACCGCCATAGAGATGCACGAAGTGGCCGAGCCTTTCATTCGCCGCCGCGCGACCCGTCATCTGGAAAAAAACCGCGTGGTCATCTTCGCCGCAGGCACGGGCAATCCGTACTTCACGACCGATTCGGCTGCCGCTCTGCGGGCGCTCGAAATCCGCGCCGATGCGATTTTGAAAGCCACTAAAGTCGATGGCATCTACACGGCTGATCCGAAAACAGACGAGACGGCGACGATGTTCGAACGCATCACCTACCTGGATGTGATTCAACGCGACCTCAAGGTTATGGATACCTCGGCCATAAGCCTTTGCCGCGAGCGAGGCGTGCCGATTCACGTCTTCAACCTGAATGTTCATGGCAACATCGCGCGAGTGGTCACGGGCGAAAAAGTCGGAACCATAGTGTGCGCAGCCGACGCGCCCTGAGCAATGCGCTTGCATTATCCTGATTGAGAATCCAAAATCTAAAACCGGAATTCATAATGCGGAGGGATTAGAATGGATATCAAAGAGATTGTAAGCGACGCCAAAAGGCGAATGAGCGCAGCGGTCGAAGATGCGCGCAAAAAACTCGCTTCAGTCAGAACCGGGCGCGCAACGATCAGCATTCTCGACACGGTTACGGTCGAATACTATGGCACAGAGATGCCGCTCAATCAGGTGGCGACGATTCACGCGCCTGAGCCTACGATGCTCACCGTTCAGCCTTTCGATCCCACACAGATAGCCGCAATTGAAAAGGCTATACGGGCGAGCGATCTTGGACTCAATCCTTCGAATGACGGCAAGCTTGTAAGAGTGCCTATACCGCCGCTCACGGAAGAGCGGCGCAAACAGATGGTCAAGGTCGTTCATGAAATAGCTGAAGAGCATCGCACGGCCATTCGCAACGTGCGCCGCGATGCCAATGATCATCTGAAAAAGATGCTCAAGGACAAGACCATCTCCGAAGATGCGGAGCGCGACGGACTGGATCAGGTGCAGAAACTTACGGATCAGCACATAACAGATATCAACAACCTTTCAGAGCATAAGGAAAAAGAAGTGATGACAGTCTGAAAGAAGTCGGTGATGTAGAACAGGCTGCCAGCCTGTTCACGCCCTGAAAATATGAAAATTGGAGAAACAGCAGGCTGGCAGCCTACTGTACCTTTTCTGAGGAGTCTTTCATGTCGTCAGAGACGACTCCAAATAACGGACTCCAGACTCTCGACTCCAGACTTTTTCATTTCGCCTTTCGGCTGATTGAAATTTTTCGCTTGCTTTCAGAGACGTATTCGATTTCTATTTCAATCGCATTGTCGGGCGCAAAGCCGAGACGTTCGGCCCACTCGATCACCGTTACCCCGTTCGGGTCTGCAAACATTTCTTCAATCCCAAGCTCGCGGCACGCGCCTTCGTCGAGGCGATAGAGATCGATGTGATAAAGTCGCAATCTACCATCGTGAATGTTGACGAGCGTAAACGTCGGGCTTGTGACATCCTCCGCGTCTATGCCTAAGCCTTCGGCCAGACCTTTTGTGAAAAGCGTTTTGCCCGCGCCAAGATCGCCGTGAAGCAAGATGATCGATCCTCCCGCGATGCTTTCTCCGATCTTTCGCCCGAACTCGAATGTCTCTTCGGGCGAGCGGGTGACGCGCGAGCCAAAAAGTGAATCGATATGTGTTTGATCCGACACGCGCGCTTACCTGTTGAGCCTTTCAGCAGCGCCGCCGACTTCTATGAAAGCATCGCCGAGACACCTTGAGATATCGGAAGCGATCATCGCTCTCGTACTCGTGCGCGAAGCCGCGATGTCTCCCGCGAGTCCGTGCAGATAAACGGCGGCGATGGTCGCGCCGAGCGGATCAATGGGCTTTTGCGCCATCAGCCCTGCGATCATCCCTGTAAGCACATCGCCCGTGCCTGCCGTTGCCATCCCAGAGTTGCCCGTCGAGTTGACGTAGACTTCGCCATCGGGCGCGGCTATGAGCGTGCGGCTGCCTTTGAGGACGAGAATCAAATTTTGGGCCGAGGAGAACTCGCGCGCTATTTCAACGCGATCACGAAGAACTTCTTCGACAGTCTTTTCGGTCATTCGGGCCATCTCGCCGGGATGCGGGGTGAGTATGAGAGGAAACTCCGCGCTGCCTTTGATCGAAGCATCCCACGGCGCGAGCGAGTTCAGGGCATCAGCGTCTACGACAGTCGGGCGCGGGCGAGAAGTGACAAACTCGCGCACGAAGTGGCGCGTCATTTCATCAAGTGATCCAAGCCCCGGCCCGATTGCCGCGACATCGCGCGCAGAGGAAAGCTCGACGGCGCGCGGAGCGGCCATGCGAGAAATCGAGCCTGTAGGGGTTTCGTCCAAAGGCTCGGTCATGCATTCCGCAATGCAGAGAGAAGCCACAACCGGCAATGAAGACTCAGGCGTCGCAATGGTGACAAGTCCCGCGCCTGCTCGCAGAGCCGCGTCGCCTGCAAGCGAGGCCGCGCCGGTCTTTCCTCGCGAGCCTGCAAGGATGAGAACTTTGCCTGCGTCGCCCTTGTTCGCGTGCGCGCTGCGCCTCGATTGATCGAGCCATCGCGCGATCATTTCACGCTCAACGAGTGAAAGCTGCGAGCCTGATGAAAGTATAAGCTCTTGAGGAGAGCCGATGGACGCTACGACAAGCTCGCCGCTCAGATCGCTTGCGGGCGGAAGCGCATTGGCCGGTTTCGGCGCAGTGAATGTTACAGTGAGATGAGCCCGTACTGTCGGGCCTATCAGTTCAAAAGAATCTGACGAAACGCCCGACGGAATATCGACTGCGATGACGGGCGTTTTTTGGCCGAGCGCGTTGATTATATTTATGGCCTCTTCAAAGATGCCTGAAGCTGGACGAGTCAGCCCTGTGCCTAAGATCGCATCGAAGACGAAATCGAATGATGCCGCGCTCGCTACCCTCAATCGCTCCAGGCTCTCAATCTCGATGAGGCGAAGCCGGTCGCTTTCAGAAAGAGCGCGAACAATCTCGAAGTTGATCCGCGCATCGCCCTGAGCTTCATCGATGCGACCGAGGAGCAAAAGATCGACACTGCATCCTCGCATCCACAACTGTCGGGCGATGGCTGCGCCGTCTCCACCGTTGTTGCCCTTGCCGCATAAGATCACGGCGCGCTTGCCTGAGACAGACCCGAACATTTTTTCAACCGCCTCGACTGTCCGCGCGGCAGCGTTCTCCATCAACAACAGACTCGGAATATGGTAACGCTCTGAGGTCAAGCGGTCGACTTCGCGCATCTGGTCGGCTCGAAGCAATTTCATATCGGCGATGATAGGCCACACTCACACAAGTGTCAAAGCAGGTCTCTCAAATGGGAAAACCTCGTAACGTGAACTAACAAACTGCCACGCAAAAAGCCTCCGTCCATCGTTAATAAATTTTTTACAAGTGGAACCGCATTTTATGCTTGAAACAGAAAACTGTTTGTAGTACGATGTTGCGCATCTGAAACGCGGCAGGAGCGAAGTCTGACAAACCGAAGAAAAGAAAGGGGAAACCATTATGGCGAGCGCGCGTCGATTTTCAATCATAGCGGTCTTGACGGCTGTCTTCTGTTCACTTGTTGCAGCGATGGCACAGGAAAAAGCGCAGGGCGAGATGCCCTATACCAAGCCTGTTCCAGGGGCTGAAATGCAGAAACTCTATTTTCAGGTCGGGGACTGGAAGGTTATTGAAAAGCACGAATCAACGCCGGGATTTCCAGGGGGCGCAGGAAAAGCAACGATCAAAGCCTGGAAAGGGCCGGGCGGACTTTCGGTTGAGACTGACTACAACGGAACAGGGCCGCTTGGTCAGTTCATTGGCAAGAGCATTGCTACCTGGGATGGCGAAGAGAAGATTTACAAGTCATACTGGTTCGACAATTTTCAGGCAGGCGCTTTCATCACCACTGGCCGATGGGAAGGCAATGATCTCATCCTGACAGGCGAGCAGAAAATGATGGGGCAGAAATATCAGTTCAAGCAGGTCTACACGGACATCACACCCACCTCATACACAAGCAAAATTTACATGGGTGAAGCCAATCAGATGATGCTGGTTCTCACCCTCAAAGCAACCCGTCAGTAATCAGAGCAGGGAGGAAAAAATCATGCCACGAGTAGTTCATTTCGAAATAAGCGCGGACGATACTGAGCGCGCGGCGAAGTTTTATTCGGATGTCTTCGACTGGGAGATTCAAAAATGGGACGGGCCGCAGGAATACTGGCTCGTCAAGACAGGCGAGGATGGAAAACCGGGCATCAACGGCGGTCTCTTCAAACGGCAAGGCCAGGTCGGTCACGTCAATACGATAGACGTAGATGACCTCGATGTGTATGTGGGCAAAGTCATCGCAAACGGCGGAAAGGTCGTCGTCGAAAAGATGGCCATACCCGGCGTGGGCTGGCTGGTCTACTGCCAGGACACCGAAGAGAGCGTCTTCGGGCTGCATCAGGCGGATGCTTCAGCCAAATGAGAGCGATGGCCCAGAGCATAAACGAACAACTCATCAAAGCCGGTCTGGGCAGAGTCGCGGAAGAGATCGAATCGCTCTCCCTGCCTTTGGTAAGGCTGATCAGAGAAGCGGTCAGCGAGGATGAGCTTGCGCCGGGGACTTCAAAAATTGGAGGGCGTCCTGATCTTCCTGTCAGTTTGAACTGGCCTGAGTGGCAGGGGATGCCTCTGTCCTTCATCGCTCAGATCAATCTCAGCGATCTGGCTCCTTTTATCTCATTGTCTGAACTTCCTCGCGCAGGGCTGCTCTCTTTTTTTTATGACGCGGAGCAGCGCACCTGGGGATTCGATCCGAAAGATGCCGGAAGCTGGAAAGTTTTTTACTTTGACCAAGACTTCGCTTCTTTGATTCGCGTCAGGTTTCCCGACTCGCTTCCGGCTCACGGGCAATTCGAAGCTGGCAGATTGAGTTTCAAGCAGGAGACTTCATTGCCTCCGCCCGACGCGGGTTGTATGGATCAACTCGAACTCAGCGACGAGGAGAAAAACGCGCACTTTGCTTTCTTCGAAGATAGTGAAGAGATGACGAAAGGCCCGCGCCATCAGATGTTCGGCCATCCATACCAGATACAGGGCGAGATGCAACTGGAGTGTCAACTGGTCTCGAACGGAATCTATTGCGGCACACCGGAAGGGTACTCGGATCCCAGGGGCCAAGAACTTGAAGAAGGCGCTGATGACTGGATGCTGTTGCTTCAGGTCGATTCGGATGATGACGCAGGAATGATGTGGGGAGATATGGGCTGCATCTATTTCTGGATTCGCAAACAGTCGCTCGAACATCGTCGGTTCGATGAAGTCTGGATGATACTGCAATGCACGTGAAGAGGTAAGGGCATGAGCTTTGAAGAAGACGTGGCGATCACTCGAAAGCACATTCATCAGATCGAACTGCCGGTCAGCCCTGAGCGAGCGTTTGAGATATTGCGCACGCCTACAGCGATTCGCGCCTGGTGGCGGGCTTCGCGAGCTATAGTCATAGCCGAAGAGGGAGGCGTGTGGGCGGCAGCGTGGGGCGAGGACGAAGACGATCCCGATTACGCCACCGCCGCCCTAATCCGGGTATTGGATTCGCCTCGAAGACTTCTGCTGGCGAATGTCAAATACTACGCCCGCTCGGATCGCCCTTCGTTTGGCGGCGAGACGACGATTGATTTCATCATCGAACGAAGGCCCAACGGTTCGCTGCTTCGTGTCGTTCAGGACGGATTTCCTGCCGACTCGTCAGCGGACGAGTTTTATGCGGCTTGCGAAATGGGATGGCAAAAAACTTTTGAAAACATCCATCAGTTTCTTGCAGGTAAAGCCGCCGCTCTATGAAGAGCCGTAGCGCAATCTGACGGATTGCGCTCTTTGAAAGTACGAGGTTTGGAGCCACGCAAGCTAACAGCTTGCGCCACGATTCTCAGGGGAGGAGAGATGCGAATCACTTATCAACTCGATATCGAAGCCCCTATAGGGACGGTCTTCGAACAGCTTGACGATGACGAAAAGCTCAAGCTGTGGATGGAAGGGCTTGAGGAAACCATTTACCCGTCGGGACGTGACGCCCAAAATCCGCTCGGCACTAAGTTCGTTCAGAAAATTCGCGAAGGCGGTCGAGTGGGCGAGTACGATGGGGAAGTCATCGCTTATGAAAAACCCGCGCGCCTCGCCATCGATATCGGTAATCGTCAGTTCACGATGAGAGTCGATTATCGACTAAGACCCACCCCAACGGGAACGCGACTGGATTATTCGGTTGAGACCATCAAAGCAACATGGTTCGTTCGACTTCTGGGCAACCTCTTCAGCGGATTCACAAGGAGATTACTCGACCGTCAGATGAAAAAGCTGAAAGAACTCGCGGAGTCGCAACCGCTTTCGCGAGCAATGGGGCAGAGGTGAGAGGATGGAAAAAGTAAAAGGCATAGGCGGAGTTTTTATATACGCGAACGACGCGAAGGCGCTTGCGGACTGGTATGCGCTGCACTTCGGTTTGAAGTTTCAGTGTTACACACCTGAAAAATGTTTTGGGCTGGAGTTCTGCTACTACGACGCAAACGACCTGAGTAAAAGGACTCACACAGTGTTTTCGATCATGGATTCGAAGACCGTTTTGCCTGCCCAGCGGCGCGAATTCATGGTCAACTATCGAGTCGACGATCTCGAAAAATTTCTGGCTCAGTTGCAAAGCCAGGGCGTCGCAATTGAGAAGCGAGAGGATTATGATTATGGCCTTTTCGCCTGGATCGCCGACCCGGAAGGCAATCGCATAGAGTTGTATCAACCGCTGATAGAACCGACGTGCGAAGGCAGTTAGCAGGATTTGAATTTCGATCAATCAAAAGGAGAAAAAGCATAATGAGCAAAGTCAACCCTATCCCTGAAGGACATCACACGATAACCCCGCACCTCGTAGTAAACGATGGCGGTCGCGCAATCGAGTTTTACAAACAGGCTTTCGGAGCCGAAGTGATTGGCTGCCACATGGCCGACGCCGCGGGCAAGATCATGCACGCCGAACTGAAAGTCGGCAATTCGATGTTCTACCTCTGCGACGAGTTCGAAGGCATAGCGCGCTCGCCCGTCGCGCTCGGAGGCAGTCCCGTCACGTTGCACCTCTACGTCGAAAACGTCGATGAATTTTTCAATCGCGCTGTCGAAGCGGGCGCGACTGTTCGAATGCCTGTCGAAGACCAGTTCTGGGGCGACCGCTACGGCAAACTCGCCGACCCGTTCGGCCATGACTGGTCTGTTGCGACTCACGTCAAAGACCTGACCGAAGAGGAAATTATCACAGCGGGTCAGGCGGCGATGAGTCAGGCGGGCGATTAGAAAATTGTTTATCCCCCAGTAGCCCCCCGTTAGCCCGCGCGGTCGCTCTATAGTTGCCGAGAATGAACGGAGCGACCGCGCGGCGTTTCAAATTCGCGGAGCCTCGTATGCAGAAAAGACAGGCTGCATCGAACGCGCGAATCACGCGATGATCAGATTCAACCATTCATCGACTTCCAGGCTGCGGCCCGCAGGCACAAGCGTAGTTGAACTGTATTCGGCGATGATTGCAGGGCCGCGCAGTTTCGCGCCCGCCGGGATGTCATCGCGCTGATAAATGGGCGTGCGCGCCGGCTTTTCGCTGAAATAAACGGCTGCGGTGTGAGAAGGTTTCGCTTCGCGATTTCGCGCGGAATATGCTCGTCGCAATCGGGGCTTTTCAGTGATCCCGGAAGCTCTCACTCGAAGCGAGACGATTTCAGTCGGGCGCGAACGGTCGGCGTAGCCGTATCGCTGGCTATGTGCGGCGTGAAAAACCGATTCGAATTTTTTGCTCCACTTCACATCGATCTCGAACGACTGGCCTGCATATCGCATAGCGACCAAGCGAATGAGCCGCACGCGCTCTTTGCCGAATCCTTCATGAAGCAGGTCGCGAATGGCCTCGCGCTCAAGTTCTGCGAAGGCGCGTTCTATCACACGTTCATTCAAACCTGACAGCTTCATCATCACCGTGCGCGAATAATCTTTGACCACATCGCCCAAAAGCACTCCCAGAGCCGAAAGCGTGCCGGGCGAGCGCGGAACGAAGACTCGCGGGATGCGCAGAGCCGCAGCAAGCTCGCACACGTGCAATCCGCCCGCCCCGCCGAAGCTCACGAGCGTAAACAAACGCGGGTCCTGCCCTCGCTCGACTGAAACCACGCGAAGCGCCCGCTCCATATTCGTATTCGCAACTCTAAGGACTCCAATCGCGGCCTGCTCTGCGCTCACTGACTTCCGAGCGAACAGGGACATGTCAGCGGCAAGTTTCGATAGATAAAATTTCGCTCTCTTTGCGTCGAGCTGCATCTCGCCGCCGAGAAGGCTTATGCCTCCGAAGCGACCGAGCGCGAGATTGGCATCTGTGACAGTGACTTCTTCTCCGCGGCCATAGCAGGCGGGGCCGGGATCAGCGCCCGCCGACTGAGGGCCGACTCTCAGAGCTCCTGCCGCATCGACTCGCGCAATCGATCCTCCGCCCGCCCCTACGGTGTGAATATCGATGACGGGAACAGCCACCGGCAAACCGGCCACCAGAGCCTCATTCGTGGCGCGCGCCTCATTGCGGCACAGCGCAACGTCAGTCGATGTGCCGCCCATATCGAACGTGATGATGTCGCGAATGCCAGCGAGCGAGCAGACCCTCAGCGCGCCGACGACTCCGCCCGCCGGACCTGAAAGAATCGCGCGCACCGGCTCCTGAGCCGCAGTCGCCGCCGACACTGATCCGCCGTTCGATTGCATAACGCGCAGAGCAGGGGTCAGGGGTCGGGGGTCAGGGGTCAGTGATTTTCTGCTTCTGCTCTTTTTCGCAATGGCGCTGCTTCGATGGCTTATTATGCTTTGCGCGCGCGAACCGACCCCCGACCCCTGACC
>DLHY01000045.1:26252-27027 GCA_002483445.1 Blastocatellia bacterium UBA7656 | reverse complement strand
TTTACGAGGATAGTGGAAAAAAACTTTGGATAGGCACAGCGGAAGGATTGAACCTGTACCTCAACGGAACATTTACTGCGTATAAAGATGGCCTATCCAATAATATTGTCACCACGATCTATGAAGATACAGGAGGAGTTCTTTGGGTAGGCACACCGGGCGGCGGTTTGAACAGGTTCAAAGACGGAAAATTCGTCGCCTGCACGACTCGGAATGGGCTTTTCGACGACACGATCTACAAGATTATAGAGGATGCCAACGGCAATTTCTGGATGAGTTCGAATAAAGGTGTTTTCCGTGTGAGCAGGAAAGAGCTTGATGATGTTGTCGAAGGAAGAAGTCAGTCTCTCAGTTGCGTCTCTTATGGCGAAGCGGATGGGATGAGAAGCGCTGAATGCAACGGTCGCAATCAATCCCCGGGCTGGAAAACTTCCGATGGCAGGCTTTGGTTTCCCACTGTGAATGGGGTAGTAACGGTCGATCCAAATAATTTGAAAATGAACGGACTGTCGCCACCAGTTCTTATCGAACAGGTCATCATAGACAAAGAAACTATAGATCAAAGAGAATCGGCTCAGTTGCCGTCCGGCAACGGAGATATGGAGATTCATTATACGGCCCTGAGTTTCTTCGTTCCTGAAAGGGTGAAATTCAGGTACAAGCTCGAAGGTTTCGACAAAGACTGGATCGATGCCAATACGCGCCGAGTAGCTTATTACACTAACGTCCCGCCCGGAAACTATACCTTCCGTGTGATGGCCTGCAACAACGACGG
>DLHY01000045.1:0-26213 GCA_002483445.1 Blastocatellia bacterium UBA7656 | reverse complement strand
TATGGTTGCTGCCGGACACCGTATTCGCGTCAAACAATTGAAAGCCCGCGAACGGGTACTCGAAATCAGAGTCGAAGAACGCACAGAGGAGTTGCAACAGGAAATCACCGAACGCAAGCGCGCCGAAGTTGAGATACTTCTTCAGAAGGCCCGTTTCCAGCAACTCTTTGAAAACTCTCCGGTCGGCATCGCCATTGTCGATGAAGATGAAACGATCATCAACGCGAACCGAAGCTTCGAGAGGATTTTTCAATACTCGCTCGACGAAATCCGCGACAAAAAGGTCAATGAAATAATCGTCCCTCAATCGCTGGCTGAAGAGGCGTCCAGGCTGTCCGAGATAGCTTCCAATCTTCAGAGCGCGGTTAAAGAAACCGTGCGGATGCGCAAAGACGAGAGCCTCGTTCCAGTGGAAATCTACGGAGTACCCATCGTGAGGGGAGAGCAGTGGGAAGGGGCCTATGCGATGTATGTCGACATCACCGAGCGCAAACGCGCCGAGGCCGCTTTGCAAAAAGCCAAAGAAACAGCCGAGGCCGCCACTCGCGCGAAATCGGAGTTTCTGGCCAATATGAGCCACGAAATCCGCACCCCTATGAACGGCATCATCGGCATGACGGAGCTTTCGCTCGGAACAGACCTGACAGCCGAGCAGCGCGAATATCTTGAGATGGTCAAATCTTCGGCTGATTCGCTGCTCTCGCTGCTCAACGACATTCTGGATTTTTCCAAAATCGAAGCCGGAAAGCTCATACTGGATTCAGCCGATTTCTGCCTGCGCGATTGTCTTGCCACTACGATGAGAACGCTTGCGCTGCGCGCGCACGAGAAAGGTCTCGAACTCGCCTGCGATATTGCGCCCGATGCGCCCGATTATCTCCGGGGAGACTCCGGGCGTTTGCGACAGATCGTAGTCAATCTCGTAGGCAACGCGATCAAATTCACCGAGGCGGGCGAGATCGTTCTTCGCATCGAGGTGGCGAACTTCTCTTCAGAAGAAACTGTCTTGCAGTTCGCCATCTCAGATACAGGCATAGGCATTCCTCCTGAAAAACAGGCGCACATATTCGATCCCTTCGAGCAGGTCGATGCCTCGACCAATCGCAAGTATGGAGGCACAGGTTTGGGGCTGGCTATATGCTCGCAACTGGCGCAGATGATGGGCGGCGGGATTTGGGTTGAAAGTGAGGCGGGTCGCGGCAGCACATTTTATTTCACCGCGCGATTCGATCTGCAAAAAGAACCCGGCGAAAAGACTGCGCCTGCGACTCCGGCCAATCTGCGTGATATGCGGGTGCTGGTGGTAGACGACAATGCGACCAACCGGCATATACTTGAAGCGATGCTCAGTCAGTGGGGGATGAAACCCGTTCTCGTCGAGGGCGGCCAGCCCGCGCTTGCCGAGATGAGAGAGGCCGCCCGCGAGGACGCTCAGTTTTCGCTGGCGATCATCGATTTTCACATGCCCGAGATGGACGGATTCAGGCTGGCCGAAGCTATCAGATGTGAAGAATCGCTTTCGGAAATCCCTATCATCATGCTCACCTCGGCCACGCAGCAGAAAGTCGATGCGCAGTGTCGTGAACTGGGTATCAATGCCTATCTGATGAAGCCCATCACTCAGTCCGCCCTGCTCGAAGCGATGGCCGATGTTCTTGGCTTCGAATTGCACGGCAGGGCTGAACGCTCTTCAGCAAACGGGCCTCTGTTGCCTCAAAGTGCCAGGCCGCTGCGCGTGCTGCTCGTCGATGACAATCCGGTGAATCGGCGACTTGGGGCGAAAATACTTGAGATGCAGGGTCACACAGTTCTTCTGGCCGACAACGGCAGGCAGGCCGTAGGGTTACACGAGAAAGACAGTTTCGATCTGATCCTGATGGATGTGCAGATGCCCGATATGAACGGCTTCGAAGCGACTGCTGTGATAAGGGAAAGAGAACTACTCGCAGGAAAGCGCACTCCCATAATCGCCATGACGGCTCGCGCGATGAAGGGCGACCGCGAGGAGTGCATCAGAGCGGGAATGGATGACTATGTGTCGAAGCCGTTCAAGGCCAATGAGCTTTTCGAGGTGATCTACACATTGACCGAAGATTCTGCTCCGGCGCGCGAGGCAACAGAGCGGGCCGCAGCAGAGATCGGTCAGAGCGTGATCGATACAGAGGCGCTCATAGAAAACAGCCTGGGAGATATGGAAGTGCTGCGGGAGGTTGTAGGGCTGTTTTTGGAAGACTATCCTCAATCGCTGTCCGCGCTCCGACAGGCCATCTCGACCAGCGACAGTAAATCAGTGAATGAAGCGGCGCACAAGCTGAAAGGGTCGCTGGGCGGAATTCAGGCCGGGGCCGCCTGGCACGTCGCCTCGCGTCTGGAGAGGATGGGCAGGGAAGAGGATATGACTGAGGCAGGGGCGGCGATGGAGAAATTGGAACAGGAAATCAAACGACTCCATCTGGCCCTTGATGGCCTCTTACGCGATCCCCAGGAATGTGCTGTTTGAAAGAGGAGAACCATGCCAAAGCGAACGCATAAAATACTGATAGTTGATGATGAGCCGGTCAATCGAAAGCTGCTTGAGAAACTGCTCGTGCAGAGCCACCAGCCGATCACGGCTTCTTCCGGGCAGGAGGCGGTAGAGATAATCAGGCGCGAAGAGGTATCGCTGCTCATCACCGATCAGCAGATGCCGGGAATGAAAGGGACGGAGTTGATAAGTCTGGCCCGTTCGATCAATCCTGAAATCGTCTGTATGCTGATGTCTGGCGTCAACGACACCAGCGTTTTCATAGACGCGCTGACGAAGTCGGGAGCAGTGCGGATAATAAACAAGCCCTGGAAGGCGCAGGCTCTGTTACAGGATATCGAGGCGTCTCTTGATCGATATGAGAACTTTCTGGAGAGCAAAAACTCGATAGATCGTCTCAGGCGGGCGACCGATAGCATGGACAAGATGATTAAAAACCTCAAGTGACACGCCTCGAACTGAGCAGATGTGAGAGCAAAATTGGCCCCATCGAACATATCTACTTCATATCCACAGGGGCAGTTTCCGAAATCGATTGATCGAATGAGAGCGCCATTTGTCGAGAAGGCACGCCTTCGGCAGTTGAATCCGCTGGCGCAGACATCGCGTTGTATACGCTTTGCGCCACTCGTTCCAACTGCGCCTGATGTTTCACCAAAACATCCGAAGCCGCTTCGGCAGAAATTACCGGGCCTATAGAACAAATAAAATGACTTATCACCGTCACACGGCAATCGTTTTGAGACAGGTTCAACCCCACTGATCTGAGCCGAGCCAGCTTTTGACAGGCTCGCCTTGCCGCATCATCCAAAGAGGTCGAAGGCTCCAGATGGGCGCGCTCATCGCGATTTTGTTTTCTGCAAACTAAAATGATGTCGAGTTGAATCGGATCTTTCGCCTGGGATTTGGGCGCGGCTACTGACATCTCAGCTTTAACAGGATGCGCATTGACTACAGAGAACCCAGCGCCGAAAAGAGCTTCTACCAGAGATTCCCAACCTTCAGCGCGAGAGTGATGATAAGTAAAGACGAGCATCCCCGTGTCTTTCAACATCCGTCGACACTCAAGGAAAACAGAGAGCAGTTTGCGAGCGAAAGCATCGGGGTCGGCATCCTGAACCTCGCTTGGATGGCGAGTTGTAGAATCGCTTTCGATAAATCCACGTGGGTAGAGACTTTGCCATGCATAGAAAAAATCAGCCAGTTCGGAATAATGCACGTTATCGAAGAACGGCGGGTCAGTAATAACGAAATCCACTGAGGCATCCGGCAGACAAGTGTTGTCGGAACTGCCGCGCGACAAATAAATGCCTCTCGTCTTAAAGTTTCCTTTCTCAGGCCAGCCATCTTCCACCCGCCCGGAAAACGGAAGGCTGCACTTGTATGCCTTGCCTGAGTCAGACATTGCCGCTTCGAAAGGCTCCATTCTATATTTCAGAGTGCGGAGCAATCGAGCCTTGAAGAGATTAGTGAACGAGCCGGAACTCTTTGGTGTCCCCCACACATTGGCTTCTATAGGCGCGCGTTCGGGTTTGAGTATGTGATGCGAAAACATATGACGCACCGCTCCGGTGCCTTCGCCTTTGTAAGAAGCGAACACATTGTTGAACTCAAGCAGGCCGGAAAAAATCGTGAGCATTGGATCTCGCGTCGAAGCGTCGGGCAAATCTGCGATGGCCGAGTGAAGCCAGCCTAAAGCGAGAAGCTGGCGGTCATTGAAAAAATCGCGCCAGACGCGATAGTTGTAGTTGATGGCCTGACGAGTGTTGAAGCCATCTTTCAATACCCCTTCCGGCAGATGTATGGCTCCGCGTTCCAATTCGACGCGGAGAAGTTCGGAGCATTTCTCATAACTGAGTATGTCCTCCCGTGATGCAGGCAGGTAACGCTTCTCTGCTTCATCAAGCAGGAGTTTGCAGTAAAGCCGATGAGCAGGCGGGCGACCCGAAGCGCGCACGACATCAAGTATGGAGAATGAACGCGAGCAGGCAGGACAGGTTGCCCTAGCTCCCACAGCAGCGCCGTGATGTGGGTCGAAATCCAATCCGCAAGAGCGACAGCAAACATTTTTGTTCTGATTCAACGAAGGGAAAATATCACTGCATAGGGGACAGCAGATTTGAACTTCAGGCTTGCGCTCCGGGTAAGCATTCCGAGCTATGATGCGAGTGGAAAATAAATCCACATCGGTCGAACAATGCGGGCACCGGACATACTTGACCCAAAAATAATACAGCACATCGCAGACTTGCCCGCCCCTGTCTGTTGATCGATAAAGCCCAAGTATTCGTTCGCCCACTTTATTGGAAAGATGAGCATGGGCATCCTGCAACTGATTGTGCGAGAGTTGGCCAAAAGCAATGCGCGCGCCTTCGCAGGCCACGGGATTGATGTCTCGGCCAAGCGCGGTGCAGCCGAGTTTGTGAGCCTCGCCCAGCGTGGTGCCGCTTCCCATGAAAGGATCGAAAATGGAGACGTCGGAAAAGTTATGTCTCTGGTAGAAAGATGCTTCAAGGTTTTCGTCCTCCTGCAGAAGGCAGCCAAGTATAATGCCTCGGAAAATCGATCCAAGTCGTTTCGCCCACCATTTATGTATGTGATAAACGGGGCGGTATATTTCCTTCCTCCAGCTTTCTCTCTCGGCAATCGCCGAAAGGAATTCGAGAGGAAAAGAATCTGATTCGATCATCCGCGCCTTGCGCGACGACGCATTGGTTTCTTCACTCAACATGACTTTCTTCGCTATCATCGCTGTCAGAAGCCGTTTCACGCATGGCTACCATCTCATCCGGCCCGTCTCTGAGCCGCCATGCTCTGAAAATATGCTCTCTGCCTGCCGAAGGATTAGGAACAGTTTCCGGGTTGAGAGCATTCCGACGAAGATCGAAGCTATAGCCGATGATCAGGGTGGTTGTTTCTCTCCGCGCGAGCGAGCCGACTTGTTTGAAATCCTCAGTCACAGGAAAGTCATCGGGAAGGATGAGCGTTTGCAAGTGTGCCAGTCCGGAAACGAGGCCGAAAGGCGTTGGGGCAACATACATTTTTCGATCACGTATCATGATATCGCCATAGCTGCCGAATCCCTTGACGCTTCGGTTTTTGTGGACGTAATCGTGGTCGGCGTTGAGAAAGTCGCCGTGAGCTATAACCATATCCAAAACCGGATACGTGTCGCCGTCGGGTGTAGCAGGGTAACGGCCAAAGACATAAAAAATCGCACGCCCATTATGACTGCCTGAAGGAATCTGGCTGTTGCAGTCATAATTAACCTCGCGGCCAGGATAAGCCAGACCTTTCACTTCGTATCCTTCAGCGATTTGCACGATGCGAAAATCCGGGAAGCTGTTTCGTCCGCCTGTTTCATAATTGTAGCCGGTTTCCGCAAGCCGATCGCCAACCCAGTTCTGAAAATGAAACTCTTTGTCCTGCCTGCTTTCGCGGCCAATGAGCTTGCTGTCGCGGATAGCTTGAACGCAACGGCTGAAGACTTCCAGGATTGTCGAGTCACCCGTCATCATTTCATTACTGCCAAGCACTGCGTTCGCTCTTCATTGCTTCACTCCATACCACTCCAGCGGAAAACTCAACTCACCTGAAGCATTTCGGCGACGCTGCTCATTGACCTTCAAGCATCCGCGTGGCTGAGTCGATGTGCGAAGCAAGTCCACGCAGTGTATCGACTACTTTCTTCATCTGCTGGCCGACCTCGCTCCACTGCTTCTGCTCTATCGCTTCGCGAATGCCCGGAAGAGTTTTCACCCCGTAGCCGGTGTAAAAACCCGGCGCGTAAATCTGATGCTTGAACCAGGGACGACGCGGAAGCCCCTCTTCACTCGTCATCTTTCGCTCGCTTGTGTAAAGCGCGCGATTGAGCGAACGGAAATCCTTGACCTGAGCGAAGCCGCTCGTCTGCGCTTTAGCGAGGGCTTCTTCATAACGACGCGCGCTTTCACCAAGGGATTGCACCGCCGATCTCAACTCCGCGAAATCTATCGGCTGAGGAGGGCTGCTCTGGCGCGAAAGCCTCTCGACTTCATCCGCGTAGCGACCTACTGTTTCAGCGAAGTTAGTGAATCCGAACGGCAGCACGTCGGCGTCCGCGAGACGGGCGACTATCGAAGAGTTGAATTGCGCAAGCGCCCGCCCGTACTCGAACGTGCCGTCTGAAAATCGGGTGTACCACGCGAAGGTGTCATAGACCGAATGATAAATCCCGCCGCCGCCCTCTCCGCCCATGCCTGTGTTTAGCGAGGCTATGCCGAGATGCTGAATGAAGGGCGTGTAGTCCGACCCCGATCCGAGCGCGCCTATGGGCTGATCGGCGCGCTCGCGAATTGCGCGCTTCTCCGCTTCATTGGAAGCCTGCTCAAGTCTGCGGTCGCGAAGCGCTTCCCACAGAGACTTATTCGCTCCGGGCTGCGGGATAGCTTTCGACACTTCGTTGACGAACGCTTCGAGCGTGTGCGAGCCGCCCGCATTCATCCATCCCTTGCCTGTGCTGTCGGAGTTGAGATAAACGACCGCTTTTTGTTTGAGTTCTTCGGCGTGAGTTTCAACCCATTCGGTCGAACCCAACAGCCCCTGCTCTTCGCCGTCCCAGGCGCAAAGTATGATCGTGCGCTTGGGCCGCCACCCCTGTTTGACCATCTCGCCCATCGCGCGACCCGCTTCCATAACCGTCACCATGCCGCTCGTAGGGTCTTCTGCGCCGTTTACCCATGCATCGTGATGATTGCCGTAGACGATCCATTCATCAGGATACTGAGAGCCATTGATGCGCGCTATGACGTTGTACAAAGTTTTAAGCGACCAGTCGAATTTGAGCTTGAGTCGCACGCGCGCGGCTCCCGGCCCGACGTGATAAGTGATAGGCAATGCGCCGCGCCAGGGTTCAGGCGCGACTGGCCCGCCTAGAGATTTCAGGAGCGGCAGCGCGTCTCCGTAGGAGATGGGCAGCACGGGGATTTTCAATATGACATTGGATTCTTCGCGCTTGATTCGTCGAGCGTTTTTGACCGCGCCCCATCCGGGAGTGAGCGGATCGCCGGGATGAATGGGCATATCCATAACCGAGCCGCGCTGCGCTCCGTGATCCGGTCGATATGGCCCTTTGGGATAAACATCGCCTTGAAAATATCCGTCATCGCGAGGGTCGGAATAAATGATGCACCCTATAGCGCCATGCTCGTAGGCGACTTTCGGCTTGATGCCGCGCCAGCTTGCTCCATAGCGCGCGATGACTATCTTGCCGCGAACATCGACGCCCATCTTTTCCAATCGCTCGTAATCGGCAGGCACGCCGTAGTTGACATAAACCAGTTCGCCTGTCACATCGCCGTCGGCTGAGTAAGCGTTATAGATCGGCAGTTGATTGGCGTCTGAAGAATCAGGGTCTTCAGAAAGCACGGGTTCCTTGAGCGCGGCTTTGTAGACGGTGGGCGCGATCATTTCGAGCGCGCGCTCGGTGGGAGTTGGAAACAACACGTCGAACTCTTCGAGTTTGGCGTCGAATCCCCACGAGCGGAATTTGTCGCGGATGAATTCGGCATTCTGTTTGTCATAAGCTGACCCTAAGTGATGAGGTTCTGCCGAAAGACGTTTCATATACTCGCGCAGCAGATCAGGCTTGGGGACGGCGCGCATTTTTTCTTCCCATGCAGCGTGCGTCTTCGCGTTCGAGTCTGAGTATCCGCGCATCTTCGCCGTGCCGTTGCCCTGAGCGAAGGCCAGCGCAAAGAAGCTGATCGATATTAAAAAAGAGACGGATGTGGCGACGATTTTTTTCATCGTTTGGTTATCCTCCTGTGCCGGACGTGGAAGTATATCCACGAAGTACAACAGGCTGCCAGCCTGTTGATGGGCTGAAAGCATGAAAATCTGGAGAATCCGCAGGCTGGCAGCCTGCTCTACCTTTGAAATCAAAACAGCGGCGGTTTCGATGCGGGAGGAGAAGGCTGAGGCTGAGGCGGCGCGCCTTTGGGGTTGAGGATGGCGAGAATTTCCTGGCGCACTTCAGCATAAGGCTTGTCAGTGGTTCTGTTTGACTTATCGCGCCAGCCTTTGACTATTTCGCCTTCGATCACAAAATGACCATGTTGAAAATTTACCGTGCGAAACAGTCCCGAATCGGGTTCGAGAAAAACCAGCATCTCCTGCCCCTCGGTGTAACTGTCTTCGGCGCATGGCACATTCGACCGCGCAAGCACGTAAGCCTGTTCCAGCGTGAAATCGCCTTCGATCACCTCGACCGAGCGCAGCGTGGCAAGCTGGCGATAGAATCCGCGATAATTCGCCTTGCCTGATTTCTGGACCCTCACGCGGGCTATGAAAGATGCGGTTCGGATGAGTTCTTCCAATGGCATGACGCGCAGGCAGTTGCGCGTTTGCGCAAGCCCCGACATCACGAGAAGGGGCAGCGCTATTATCAAAGCGATCTTCTTCATGAAAGGGTCAATTGCTCCTAATAGAAGTTGATAATGCTATCACACGGAGGCAGAGCCGAAAAGGAACTTTTCTACCCGATTATCAAACTGCGTTCAGAGGCGCGCAGTTCAATAATAATTTCAAAGAGAGGGTCAATTCTGTGATTGAATCTCGTCAGCCACGGCTTTCTTCAACCTGCGCGAGCGATAAAACTTTATGGCGAAGAAGACGAGCAAAACAGCCGCAACTCCTATCAACACTTTCAAACCATGCTGACGGATGATTGAGTATGCTTCATCGCCGAATTTGACCGCAAGCCATCCTTCGATGAGAAATCGCGCAGCGCGACCTGTGAATATGGCAACGACGAATCGCCATAGCTTCAACTTGAAGACGCCGGCGCAAAGCACGAACGGCTTGAACGGAAAAGGCGGGGGCAAAATCGCAGGCACCATCACCGCAAGCATGTCGTAACGGCCAAGCAGATTTTCGATCCTGTCGCGTCGCTCGGCAGATACGCGCTTGAGGATGCTTGCGCCTGCGCGCCGCGCGATCAGGTACAACACCGCGCATCCGATTGTTGATCCGATAGTCGCTGCAAGCGCATACAGCGGCATCCAGGCGGGCGCAGCGGCGCTCAGTATTATCATCGCCGCATCCGGCCCGCCCGGAAGCGGCACGAATGCGGAATCAAGCAGCGCGATGGCGAACAGCCCTGTCGCGCCAAACCCTATGAGTTTCCCTCCGAGATTCGCGAAAAAATCTTTTATGCCAAGTATGAACGCCATCTGCTCAGTTCCCCATCGCAGGAGAATGGGAGAATGGGAGAGTGGGTGAATGGGTGAATGGGAGAGCGGGCGTGATAAGTCTTCCTCCCCCACTCCCCCACTCCCCCACTCTCCCTTGCAATCTCCGTCTGCGGAAAATAAAAAAACAGAATATCGCGATAAGTGCGACCTGCCGCAGCCTGACGCGTTGCGCCTTCGACGCACAGGCCGACCTGACTGCCGAACCCTCGCCCGCGAAAAATAAATCGCTGCCCGCGCCGCGCCACATCGAATGTCGGACTCAGCACTCGGTTCCATCCGAGCTTCAGCCCCAATGCGCGGCGAAATTCGTCCGCGCTCAAAATTATCTGCTGCCCCCGGTTCCGAATGATGACCGATCGTACCGGATCATCTCCGCTTCTTTCGATGACGATCTCTGCGTCCTGCGAGATATTCGCTCGCAGAGATGATGAGAGCGCGTCAAGCACTGACGCGACCAAAGCCGTTCGCTCCCATTTCATGTAAGGCGACGCGCGGCACCACTGACACGTAACACGACTGTAGCGATAGCCGCCCGTTTCGCCGCCCCACACAAGCGCAGGCGTGGCCGTAAGCCCTCCGCATACGGCGGTGAAGTACACTTCGACGACTGAATTATTGAAGATCAACCGCTCGCCTTCAGTTGCGACTACGGCATTCATCACCTCTCGCCGATTCGTTTCGTTCGCCAGATCGGTTTCGCCTCGATAAAGCTGGCAGTGCGTCGTGTCGCAAAAATCAAAACCTTCATCGCGGTGTCGCGCGGCTTGCGAGAGCATGTAAGTGCGGGCCATCACGGCCATCGCTTTGAGAGCTTCCCGCTCGCGGCTTTTCATCTCCGCCGCGACCACAGAAGCGACCGCCGCTTCGCAATCTGTCGCCACATTGATCCGCAGAGGCTTTCCTCGCTCGACGCTGACTTCGACCTGTCCGCGAAATTCTCTGCTGATTCTTCCTGGGATAGTCAGTTCAACCGGGGTTTGCGAAATGATTCGAGCCTCGCGCGTGGCAAACGAGCGAATCACGCGGCCAAACGAATCGATGAGAGTTACGTTGAGATGATCGTCCGCGCCCCGCATCCGAACAGTAGCGCCCGATGCGATTGAGCCGGAGAAATCACCGGATTCGAGTCGGGCGCTATCGCCGCGCGAAATACGGGCCTCCACGATCTGAGGCTTGAACAAACTGAACACGTTTATGCGCACTGTTTGTTCTGCTGGCGGAGAGATCGAACAAATCAGCGCGAATGTGGCAACCAGAGTTGGCATGAAAACACAAAGCGCAAGCACGAGGCTTGCGCTTTCCGGGAAACGGTTTTATCGATTTTTATTTTTCGCCCGCCTTCAGCGGCGCGGTCGTAACTCCCTGATCGCTGGCCTCGGCAGCGGCGGCGAGTCCGTCCGAACTGTTTTCGAAGACTTCCTTGTATTGATCGCGATAAGGGTCGATCAACGCGCCGCCTTCTTCCTTTGAGAAGGACAGCTTCCCTGATTCCGCGTCGAAGTCGACGACGAGTAAATCTCCGGTCACTACCTGCCCCGTCGCTACCAGATTCGACATGGGAAAGACGAGGAAGCGCTCTATAGCGCGCTTGAGGTGACGCGCGCCGTATTTGAAATCTATTCCTTCGTCGAGCAGGAATTTCTTGGCCTCTTCCGTGCAGGTGAAGACGAATTTTTCGCCGACGCTCTTCATTATTCGATCCTGCACCAGTCCAAGCTCAAGGTCGAGAATCTGTCTGAGGTGATACTCCTTGAGGCTGCGGAAGACGACCACCTTGTCGATGCGGTTCATGAATTCCGGCGAGAACTTGCGCTTGGCGGCCTCGCTGGCCGTGCGATAAATCTTCTGATCGACTTCATCCTCGATAAAACTCTTGCCGCGAGCCGGGGCGAATCCTATCGAGCCGGTGATTAGTTCGCTCATCTCCTTCGCGCCGAGGTTCGAAGTGAGAAAAATCATGCAGCGGGAAAAATCGACTCTTCTGTTGTCGCCAAGAGTAAGGGTCGCCTTGTCGAGAATACCGAGCAGCAGTTGCCACAGCGCGTCACTCGCTTTTTCGATTTCGTCGAAGAGGACGAACGTCAGCTTATCCTGCTCGCTGTGATACTTGTCCAGATTTTCCTGAGTCAGCATGGGAGCGGTCTCGCGGTGGCCCAGATAGCCTGGAGGCGAGCCGATGAGCTTTGCGATTTCGTGAGAGTGCTGAAACTCTGCGCAGTCGATCTTGACTACCGCGTTGTTGTCGTTGAAGAGAACTTCAGCGGCAGCCTCGACCACGCGAGTCTTGCCCGATCCCGTAGGGCCGAGGAACAGCATCGTCCCGATGGGTCGGCCTGGGTTCTGCATCCCTGCCAGGTAAATCTGATAGAGCGCAGAAATCCTCCGCACTGCGCGCTCCTGTCCGACTATGAGTCCCGTCAGCTTGGATTCGAACTCCTGAGCGCGCGGACTTTTTTTGTCGGGATTGAGAGCCACCCGTTGTTGCTTTTTCGTTTGTGTTTCTTCCACGATTACCTACTCCAGCCTGGGAAAAGGCGACCTTGCGGGGTCGCGCCTGCAAACCATAATGATTGAAAGAGCCATCCAGGAGCCGGGCCTGAAGGCGTAACCTCCTGGCCTTGATTATAGACCTGTTCAGGTACAACTCGCCAAGCTTAGGGGGTACAGAGTCAAGGGGTCTCCGTTGCTGGTTGCCTTTTATGCCAACGCAATATTTTTGTCAAGCTAATAATTGCGTCGGTTTTCAATTCCGCTCCTCCTTCCGCTATAATTGCACGACCGGAGGGCGAAAATAGTTGCATCGATTCTTCTTCATTCTTCTCTGCTTCCTTCTTTCTTCGCTCGCTGGCGCGTCTGCGCCCCAAACGAGTCAACCATTCTTCGAGCGACTCGATTGCGGATACGACTCTCGCGGCGCCGAAGACGGATTCTACAACCATCAGCTTAACGTCCGCCGCCTCGCGCGTGAAGGCTTTAATTTGAAAGCTGCCGCGCAAGTCACCGACATCGGCAACATCGCCGTGATAGAAGACGACGGCTCGATAGTGATGCCGCCAAATAAATTCGATCTGAAAAACAAATCGCTTCTGTTCACGCCTGAACAGTCGGGCTACCGCGCAGAGCGCGCCGACATCGCTTTCAATAAGAACTTCGGAACCCGACTCGGTGATTTCACGGGGCTGAGCGGCGCGCCTAATTTCAACAACGGCTCGCGTGAAGTTGAGCTTGAGGGGGCGCAGTTTGTTTTTTTCGGCGCGGAGTATGATCGCCTGTTCGTTTCAACCAACGGCTATGTGACTTTCAACGCGGGCGATTTTCTTGCGCGTCCTTCACCTGCCTCGCTTGCGACCGAACAGCCTCGTATCGCTCTTCTGTGGGCCGATTTGGACATCACTTCCAAAGGATCGATCTACTACAACCGGCTTTCGGATCATCACCTCATCACGTGGAACGGAGTCAATCAGGTGCGCTACAGCGGCGCGTCCACGTTTCAGGTCGCGCTCTACGATGACGGTCGAATCGCTTTCGTCTACAAAAAAGTAAAAGCGCACGCATCGCTCGTCGGATTATCGCCGGGAGGGGCGGAAGAGAGAGCCGGGTTGATCGATTTTTCCGACCCGCCTGCCGCGCCTTTCAACGGGCCGGTCTTCGAAGCCTTCACGAAAGACAAACGCCTCGACGAGCCTGCCCTCGCGCGAGCTTTCTACAGCGCGCACGCGGATGAGTTCGACACGCTCTACGTCTGGACTGATTTCAAATTCGACAACGGCACCGGCTACGCGCACGCCTTCAATGTGCGCAATCACATTTCAGGAATCGGCCTGAGAATTTACGATCAGGGCGGGATTTATGGAAGTCCGGCGCAACTTTCTTCGATTCTGACTATGGGAAATGTCGTCGACGACTGGCCTGATGATCCGCAATCTCATGTGGTCGGACTCAACTCTGCGATAAGCATAGTTTGCCACGAGCAGGGCCATCGCTGGCTCTCTTACGTCAGATTCGAGGAAGGCCGCGAGGTTCGAGACGACCTGCTCGGACGCAGCCGCGAACACTGGAGCTTCCTTCTCGACACACGCACAAATTCCGCGGGGAGTTTTTCATCGCTGATGGAAGGCAATGCATGGCGCAACAACGGCGTCGGCATCTTCACTACGATTGAAACGGCGGTCAATCATTTCAGCGATCTCGATCTTTATCTGATGGGCCTGCTTCCGGCTGATGAAGTCGAAGATGTCGCTTATCTCGATCTGGATGAAGACCTCAAGGAGTTGATTCGCTCAAGGTCGCCCGTGACGGGCTTTTCAATGAGCGCGCCGCAGAAAAAAGTTTCCATCGATAAAATAATCCGCCACGAAGGGCCGCGAGCGCCTGACTACTCCTCGTCGCCTAAGAATTTTCGCGTCGCGTTCGCGCTGATCGTCGAGCGAGGAAAGCAGCCCTCGCAGGCGACGATTGAACGGCTCGACCGATATCGCCGCGAGCAGGAGAGATATTTTTCGCTCGCCACCCGTCGCCGCGCATCGCTTGAAAGCTCTCTCGTCGAGAGATAAAAAAGTCACAGCGCAAAAATATTATGAGCTTCGAATTTCTGCGCTGTGTTTTTTGAAGAGGTGACTACTGAAGAGATTCTGTTGCCGCAGGCTTGCCCGCGCGATTGCGCTTTTCGCTCTTGTTGCGGCTGACCACTCTGACCATCACTCTCTGACGACCGAACTGGATGGCTTCTTTGCGGGTCGGGAAATAGATATCGACCTTGCGACCTTTGATCAACCCGCCGGTGTCGGCGACCTTGTATGTTCCCGTGTGGCGGCCCGCTTTTATGTGAACGATGGTGCCTAAGGGCAGCACGCGCGGGTCGGCGGCTATGATTCCGGGACGGACATACTCGCCCGAAGCTGTCCGCCCTTTGAGACAGTAGGCCGTCGCCTGAAATTCGAGGAAGTCGTCTTCTTCGGACTTCGTTTCAGGTTTCGCTGAATTGGTTTTGGTTGATTCCGTGATGACAGGCTTTGTCGGAGTTAAGGAATTATCTTCTATGACAGGCTTTTTATTTACTGCCTCATCTTTTTCCGAAGAAGGTGAAGTTTCCGCTGAAACCGTTTGAGCGGGCTTTGCCGCTTTTTCGTCTGCTGCGAATGCCGAATAGATTTCTCCGCTGGATGGATAACTGACGGCGAATATCGCCATGACCGAAAGACACGATGAAAGATATTTGGATTTTCTCTTCAGGACTGCCCCCATTCAAACCTCCATTTTTTGGTTGATGCCATGCGCTTGTCGGAGCCGGACGCCTGCGCGTCTCTTTTCAAACCTCCCGACAGCACGTTTAACAAAGACGCTGAGTCTACCACGCGATGTCAACAATCTCGGTATGTAAAAGGCTGCAACTCCATTCGTATCGCAATCGAACAGACCCATTACTTGTGCTGGCAAAACGTTTTATGACCACTTATTGCGTTTTTCTTGCAAAACGGTAATGGCTCTAAGTGTTGATTTCCTCGCGTAACGAATGGAAACGATCTTGCAGAAGTCAGGAGTCAGAAGTCAGAAGTCAGGAGTCAGAATATCGCCACTATATTCAGCATGGCCATAAACTGTGCTTTTGTGGGTCGTAATCGTACAACCGTCGGTCAGCCTGTTGCCGCGTTTCCCAACAGGCTGGCAGCCTGTTGTACGATTTTAGCCTCGCTGCCAAAAGCGCAAATTATGCCCGTTGGCAGTATAACTTCTGACTTCTGACTTCTGACTTCTGACTTCTGTCTCCTGTCTTCGGCGTCGAAGCTCTTTCGCTCGCAGATAAAAAACGTGGAGATGTTACAAAATATTAGAGAGGAGTGAAGCGATGAAAACAAAAACAAACGGCGTCACTATCTACTAGAACGACGAGGGCGCTGGATTTCCCGTCATATTCATCCTGCCGGGGCCGTAAAGCGCGCGGCCTGATTTCACCCCGGTATGCTTGCCCGCCTCGATTACCAACTTGCCGTTGACCACGACGTAACCGAATCCTTCCGTATACTGATGAGGCTTGTCAAAGGTTGCGCGGTCGGCGACCGTCTTTTCATCGAACACAACGATGTCTGCCGCCATGCCCGGTCTTATCAAACCGCGATCCCACAGCTTGAACGTTGCAGCAGGAAGAGATGTCATCTTGCGAATGGCGTCTTCGAGCGGGATGATTTTCTTCTCGCGCACATAGACCGCAAGCACGCGAGCATTGTTTCCATAGCCTCGCGGATGAGGAGCGCCACGCCCCATCTGAATCACGCCGCTGTCGGATGCGATCATCGTGTAAGGCTGCGCGATTATCCTCTCTATATCGGCGTCGGTCATCTTGTGATAAACCATTTGGGCTGACCCGGCCAGATACATCGCGATTATCTGCTCCGTTTCTTCTTCGACGCTCGACTTGCCGCGAGCCTGTTTGGTTATCTCAGAGATGTTTTTGCCCTCGAACGAAGGATCGACGCGATAGCCCGCGACGACTGCATAGGAGAAATTCTTGAAGCCGCTTTTGCGAATCGAATCGATCATCTCGCGTTTGATCCTCGCGCGCATCTCCGGGTTATCGAGCCGCTCTTTCGCCTTCTCGCGCCCGCCTTCCAAAACCCACGAAGGAAGCAGGGTATTGAGCGAAGTCGAAGAGGCAGTGTAGACGTATTGATCGACTGTCACCTGTTGCCCGCGCGCGCGAGCCTCTGCGACCAGGCGACAGGTCTCGCGGCTCAGGCCCCATCGCTTTTTGGAAGAAACTTTGAAGTGAGATATATCGACCGCAAGACCGGCCTTCTCGCCGATAGCGAGAGTCTCTTTGATCGAATCGATTATGTGATCTCCCTCGTCTCTCATGTGAGTGGCATAGATGCCGCCGTATCGCGACACGACACGGGCCAGTTCTATGACCTCATCCGTTTTCGCGTAAGTGCCAGGGACATAGATCAAACCCGTAGACATGCCTGCTGCGCCTTCGCGCATCGCGCGGTCGACTATCTGGCGCATCCGCTCAAGCTCTTCCGCCGTGGGATCACGATTTTCTTCCCGTAACACTTCGCGCCTGACCGAGCCGTGGCCGACGAGCGTGGCTATGTTAGCCGAGATGCCGTCGCTTTCGAGCTTAGAGAGAAACCCCGCGACATCGATAGACGAGGAGCCGCAGTTTCCGCTCACGAGAGAAGTCACGCCCATATAAACGAAGTTATCCGCAGTCGGATTGTTGGCGAGGCTGCCTTCGACGTGAGTATGCACATCGATGAAACCGGGAGCGACGATCATGCCTGCGGCGTCTATCGCGCGGGCGGCGCTTTTCGGATCAACCCACCCCACTTTGACTATGCGATCATTTTTTATAGCGACCGATCCGTAAAACCACGGATTGCCCGTCCCATCGATTATGCGCCCGTTGATTATCGCAAGATCATATTGAGGCTCAGTAGCGTGCGAGCGAGAGATGGGAGCGATCAGGCAAACGATCAGAAAAAGCAGAGCGAGTTTTTTGAGCATAATGTCCTCCGATGGAAGTCTGGAGTCGCGAGTCTGGAGTCTGAATTTTACAGGCGCGACGACGCCGGAGAGCATATCACAGGTTTTGAAGGAGGATGAAGACGAGGCTGTAAGGAGTCGCGCGCCTGTCATCGGATTCTTCCGACAACGCCCCAGGTGGCGGGCGACTCCCAAATCGAGAATGCGGTTTTATGGCGCGGGCAGTTGAATCACCAGCAGGCTGCCATTGCGCTCAGTGCTGGATAATCCGTTTTCGCTTATCACGGCGCGGTTCGATTGATTATCGATTCCCACGCCGAGAGGTCGCGCGCCCTGCGGCAAGAGGAGTTCAGCCATCACAAGTTTGGTCGTGAGATTTATGACCGAAACGCGCGTAGTGTAGCGGCTCACGACTACGGCGAGATTCGTCTCAGGATTTATCGCGACATCCGCGCTCGGCTCCCCCACGTCCCCCACGTTGATGGGGATGCGCGCCGTCTGATTGCCCGCTTCGAGATCGAAAAGAAACACGGCTCCGTCCCGCTGATTGACCGCCGCGGCGATGTTGGTCGCCGGATTGATCGCTATTCTTTCAAAGCTCGTCCCGACGCGCGCGCTTGAATCTATCCTTTTTATGCGCTGAAAAGGCGAGAGCGCGCTGTAGATGAAAAGCGCGGGCGCAGAATCCGCATC
Source organism: Blastocatellia bacterium UBA7656 (assembly GCA_002483445.1). GTDB lineage: Bacteria > Acidobacteriota > Blastocatellia > UBA7656 > UBA7656 > UBA7656. The sequence goes on along the minus strand of DLHY01000045.1, from coordinate 8,282 downwards.
GGCTCCGGTGAAGACGAACTGGTTGGTCATCGAGTTGACGGCAACTCCGTTGAGCGTCATCGGCTCGCCGCGCGATGAAATCGCTCCCGTCGCTATCTGGAAGAAGTAAGCGCGTCGGCCACTCGCGGCATAGCGCGCGTTGAATGCTGCGACGTTGCTGTTGGGATTGACCGCGACGTAAACCGGATTGAGGTTGTTGCCCGAATCGAGGAGTTGAGTGACGTTGATCGATCCGGTAGAAAGGTTCAACACCGCGAGGCTGCCCGACGGATTGCTGGCGGTTCCTTCATTGACCGCGACGATGGTCCGCGCGTTCGGATTGAACTGCGCGCCGGAAGTCGCTCCGTTGCCGACGGTCTGATCTCCGTCCATGCCTGAAAATGTCTGAGTGATGTTTGCCTGCGCCACATCGAATTCGAGGATGGAATCGAGGTGGCGGTCTGTCACATAAGCGCGATGAGTCGCCTGATCGACCGTTACGCAGTACGGGTAGCCTATCCCCTGCTGAAAAGAAGGATCGTTGAGCAGCGCGTTCGGCGTCGGTTCGATGGATATAGTCGCGAAACTCCCCTCACGTCCTTTCAAGCTGATGATCAGTTCATTCTGCTGCGCGGGAGAGAGCGCGACCACGAGCCGGGCGAACTTCGAGGAAAAAACTTTTTTGGAAAGAATCTCTTTGCCGTTGAGTAGTACCTTGCCTTTTTTGATTCGAGTTCCGCTGTCGCGCCCGTTCGTCACTGTGAGCGTGTATGGGATCGAAGCATCGCTCACCGAGAAGTTGCGCGTGATGTTGGCTCTCTTTTTAGTGAGCGTGAAGGTCTCAGGGCCGAAAGTCGATTGGGCAAGCGCGGTGTGGCTGACTGCCACGAGCAGCAGGAAAGCGAAAAGGGAGATTGCGTAGCGTTTTAGTAATTTTCTCACCGGCACATTGCCCTCCGGGGAAGGGTTCGTTGCAGCGGTAGCCGATCTGGTTCCCCTCTCTCAAGAGAAAAGTGTTAATAGGGTAGCGAATCCAGAAGGATTGGTGACTGGCAGGTTGATTATGGTTACTGAGTCAGGGACAAAAAGCGCGCTCAACCCGGTGGAATCAAATGGCCGGGTTGAGCGTCGCGTGAGAGAAAGTCCGTGCCTATGGAAGGCACATACGCATTGTCGTCGAGTCGAGAATAAAGCCATGCAGCGAATGCGACCATCCGCGCTATGACACTTTCTGAATTGTCACAGGAAGATTGCGAGGGTCACGCGAGGCGGGAGTAACGGCCCCGGAAGTAGGCCAGCGGATTGCCGTCCGTAACCTGCGTCGCTTCGACTTCGCCGACGTAAATCGTATGATCTCCGCCCGGATAGGCAGCGACGACGCGGCATTCTATATGAGCAAGAGCGCCTTCGATGAGCGGCGAGCCATTAGCTCCTTCCACACACTTGATTCCGTTGAAGCGATCCGCATCGCGGGAAGCGAATCGCGCTGAAAGCGACTGCTGATCTTCGGCGAGAATGTTGACTGCAAAGTGGCGACCTTCGCTGAGATGATCGTGAAGCGATGCGCGCTTATCTATGCAGATCAAGATGAGAGGCGGTTCGAGCGAAAGGGAAGAAAACGCGCTCACTGTTATACCGAGCATCGCATTCTCTTGGCTGCGAGTGGTGACAATGTTGACGCCGCTCGTGAAGCTTCCCATCGCGCGGCGAAACTCATCCTTGCTGACGGCCATCGTACCTCCCCGTTTGAGCGATCATTGCGCGGACGCAGGCAAAAGCGTGCAGTGACGAGCGACAGGAAGCTGAGATAACTGTTGCTCGTCACTCATCATTCGTCATGGTTTTTTGTATTTGTCGATCAACTCCTTCAGCCCCGTCGTAGAGTTGTTGTGGCGATATTTGTAGTAGTTCTCCAGGCTGGGCAGAATTTGATCGTGAAGCTGTTTGTACTGCTCCTGCCCTTCGGAGAGGGCGACCGCGCGAGCGAACTGATCTATGACCTGATCCATCTTGGCCTGAGCCTGCTTGAGCGTTTCCTCTTTGAGCGGCCCGCCCGTCAATCCCTGAAATTTTTTGGCCAGCGTTTCGTACTCGTCGTTTATGATCGTACCCAGTAACACATAAGTCATCGGGTCCTGAGAATTGAGTCCAACCGCTTTTTCGAGATGCTCGACGGCCCCCGGCTTGTTATCCGAGAAGTAAGACATGAAACCGAGCAGATAGTAGAGGTGAGGCAGCCATCTGGTCTTATAGTCGCCCCACTGCTCGGCGTTGAGGGTGTCGGGTTTCTTGTCATCTTCGATCAATCCGACGGCCTTCGCCGCGTACTGCTGACTCGTCTGAACGTACTTCAGATTTTTCACCTTGATCTGCTCAGTGCCGAGTATCGACATCCGCAGCAGGGTCGAAACATCATTCGGATTTTTTTCAAGCAGCTTCGTCGCGGCGGTGAAAGAGTCGTCGATGCGTTGAGCTTTGATGTATGCCTCGATCAGGGCGGGATAGATCGTCTGGGCTTCAGAGGGCTGATCGAACATGGCAGCCAGGCTTTCAAGCTGTGCGATCTGTTGCGTCGCGTCCGGCATTTTGGTCACCTGGCTGCCGAGGTGACCGACCACCTCAGCGCGAAGCGTGCTTTTGGGGAACTTCTTGAGGAACTCGCCTGCGGCTTTCATCTTCGCCGCAATGTCGAGCGTGGTCTGAATTTTCTCGACGGCTCTGCGCTCACCCTCTGGAACCTGCGGCCCTTTTTGCTGCGGCTGACTGGGCGGCTGAGGTTTGTAAGGATCCTGTTGAGCCAGTCCCATAGTCGCGACTGCGACCAGCGCAGCACATGCGGCAAGCACCCGCGTTGCGGAAAAAATTGCTGATTTCATTATCGTCCTCGCTGATTGTTTGATTGAGTTGTGGGCGCTTTGCCACAACCGGTTTATTGTGCTGGATGATGCCGCTCCCGCGCAAGCAGGAGGCGGAAAATCCGCGCGCGCCAATCAGTTTTCGGCTGACCACTATTCGGCGCGCTTTTTTTCGTCTCGCTTCACGGCGTCTTCTTAGGCAGATTGAACGGCTGATCGTAAAGTATGTTGGTTATCTCGCGGCTCATCTCTCCGAGCTTCGTGCCGCCCGTGTTATTGAGCAAAACGATCAGATGACGATCAGCGACGAGCCTCGTGATCAGCGTGTTGAATCCGTTGATCCCTCCACCGTGTCCTACGATGTTGATGCTCTTTGATCCTGCTGTTTGAGTGTTTATCGTCCAGCCGTAGCCGTAGTTGTTCAGGTTCGGCTTGAACATCAACTCTTTGCTTTGCGCCGAAAGCGCTTTCTCCGTATAAAGCGCCTGATCCCACAGAAACAGGTCTTCGACCGTCGAGTAGAGCGAACCTGCGGCGTAGGGAAGCGACATATCGAGGTAAGGCGCGTTGATGATCCCGCGCGGAGATTTTTCATAACCCTCGGCGCGTTTTTTCATGATCGTCTCGTGATGATCATAGCCCGTGTCTTTCATGCCGAGAGGATCGAGTATGTTTTCCTTCAACGCCTGCTCGTAGGTTTTGCCTGTGACTTTTTCGATGATAGCCCCGAGCAGAAAATAGCCTGAGTTATTGTAGGCGAACTTCGAGCCGGGTTCGAAGGAGAGATCATTGCTGCAATACTTCTTTACGAAATCCGCCACAGTGTAAGGGTTGCGACTGATATCTTTGAAGAACCCCGGCAGGCCCGTATAGCTCGGTATGCCTGATGTGTGCGTGAGCAGATGATGAATGGTCACGCGGTCGCCCGTGTCTTTGCGATAGTCGGGAAGGTATTCAGTCATTCGCGCATCGAGTTTGATCTTTCCCTGTTCGACAAGCTGAAGAATCAAAGTCGCGGTGAATTGTTTGGTGATCGATCCCAATCGGAATTTGGTGTCCGCTGCGTTGGGGATTTCCCATTCCATGTCGGCGAACCCGTAGCCTTTTTTGAAAATCACACGCCCGCGCTCGGCCACAAGCACTGAGCCGTTAAACGTTCCCTGCTTGAAATATTCGGCCATCAGTTGATCGATCTTCGCCGCTTTGTCCGCCGCCGTTTGCGCGAGGGCGAAATCCCGAGGCGCAACTGCGCTCATCAGAATGAAGGCGAGCGTCGAGACCATCGAAAGTCTGGCGATCCTTTTCATTGCTCAGGACTCCTTTGAAGAAGATGTCAGATGTTAGATTTTAGCAGTTAGGCGGGCGGAAGACGTGAAGGCAGTTTCTTCCAACATCTAACACCTGGCATCTAACATCTACTTATTTGCGAGCGCACGATTATATCGAAACACGGGCGGGGTTGCGACCTGAGCTTTATGGTGGCTATGGTAATATCTGGCGACGGAGATAATCCGAGCGGTTTCAAGCAGAGAGGTGCTATCTTGCCTCAGAGAAATTATCGCGACCCTTTGCATAACATCATCTCGCTGGATGAAACGATAGAAGACGACCGGCTTATAGTCGATCTCATCGATTCGGCTGAGTTTCAACGCCTCCGCCGCATCAAGCAACTCGGCCTTGCGATGTTCACCTATCAGGGCGCGGAGCATAGTCGCTTCACTCACTCGCTGGGCGTGATGCATCTTATGACGCGGGCATTGAAACTACTGGGCGCGCATCACCCCGTAAGCGATGAAGCGCGCATAGTGGGGCGGGCGAGCGCGCTTCTGCACGACCTCGGACACGGGCCGTTTTCTCATGTCATAGAAAAAGTTTTCCGCTTTCATCACGAAGACTGGTCGCGGGCGATAGTTCTCGACCCCGCGACCGAAGTTAATCACGTTTTGCGCCGATTCGACGCTTCGCTTCCCGAAAAACTCGCCGCGCTCTACCGTCACGAATATTCGCCCGCTTTCATATCGCAGCTAGTATCGTCGCAACTCGACTGCGACCGCATGGATTATCTGCTGCGCGACAGTTTGATGACCGGAGCGAAGTACGGAATCTATGACCTTGAATGGGTGCTGCACGCGCTCAAGATAGATGAGCAGTCGGACAGAGTCTATGTGGAGGCGAAAGGGCTTTACGCGGTCGAAGAGTATTTGCAGGCGCGTTATTACATGTTCCGTCAGGTTTATTTTCATCGCACGCTGAGATCAGCCGAAGCGGTGCTTGTATCAACGCTCAAGCGCGCTCGCCTCTTGACCGAGCGGGGCGAGATAGGCTTTCGTCTTGAAGGGTCTGTATTCGAGAAGATGCTCTGCGGCCAAAGCGTGACGACTGACGAGTATTTGCAGATGGACGATACGGACGTGACGTTTCATTTGAAGCAATGGATGCGCGACCGTGACCCGTTGCTTTCGGACCTCGCTCGCCGCTTCATCGATAGAAAGCTCTTCAAGGCGATGGACATCGGATCGATGGAAGACAGGTCTGAAAAGTTCATCCATCGCGCGAGTGAAATAATCACCAGCGCCGGATTCGACCCTGAGTATTATCTGATGATGGATCGCGCTTCGGACGTGCCTTACTATGGTTATTATTCGCCTGTAGATGTTGATCGAAAGAACCTGATCTACATCGAAACCGAAGGCCCGCATTCGGCGATACGCGAAATCAGCGAAGTATCGGAAGTCGTGCGGGGTATGCGCGGCTATCGCATAGACCGTGTGTGTTTCCCGACGGAAGTGACTCAGGAGATGACTCGACTGATCTCGGAGTTTTTCGCCTGATGACAGGCGAGGATCAACTCGCAGGCACGAACGGTTTTTTCACATATTCATTAGCCTGCTTGTGCGAGTCGAAGACATTCTCGCGTTTGAGAACTGCCTGATACTCGGCCACCGCTTCTGTTCGTTTTCCCATCGCGTCGAGCGATTGCGCCGCGTGAAGATGCGCAAGCGAGACCAGATCGGGACTGGATTTCTTCCACTGCTTGACGGCTGTGTATTTTTCGAGCGCAGCAGCATAATCGCCTTTCGCCATCAGAGATTCGCCCCACTGATAATTCACCAGATCGGTCGCTATCTGCGCCACGCCTGCATCCTTGAGCAGATCACCATAAACGCGACTGCCTTCTTCAGCGCGGCCCGCGCGATAAAACAATCCCGCGCGCTCGACTGAGAACAGATAATTGCGCGGGTACTTGTTTGAAAGCTGGCCGATCATTTCGAGCGCGCGATCCGTCTTTCCGTCTTTGCTGTAAAGCCCTATCAAAACGACTCGCGCATCATCCGAAGCGTACTTGCCGCGCTCGACCACCATTTCAAGATGGCGGATGCCTTCCTTCTTCGACCCGGAAAGGCCCGCAAGCCGCGCCAGCGTTCGCCACACCCACGGCAGCGAATCGATTACATATTCGTAAAGCCCTATGCTCAGATACGAATCGACGTAATTGGGATCGAGTTTGATGACTTTGCGATGAATCTGAACCGATTCGTTGGCGTCACCGATGGCGCGGCGAAAGCTTCGCTTCACGGTGACATTGTAGCCCGCGCGAATGCCGAGGGCCGACGCATGGTAGTAGAGCGCCTCCTTATCATTGGAATTTTTCTTCAACCGCTCCTGAGCGACAAGGATCGCCTGTCGGATGAGGTTGCCGAATTCGCGGTCGCGCTTGATATCGGAAGCGTCTTCTTCCTTGTCCTGCCGGTAAAAGGATTGTCCCGTGTAGAGCGAAGTCGAGAGCCTGCGGCTTGCGTTGAGGTATTCGAGCCACACATTGTTGGCAAGATAAACGTAGCCTGCGGGGTGATCGGGCGCGAGCCGCGTCATGCGAAGGAACCGCTCGCGCGCCGCCGGATAATCGATGTTGTAAACCAGATCGAAGCCTTCGATTCTCAGGCGGTCGAACTCAGTCGCCGAGGATTGAGCGATTGCCGACCCTGCGAGAGCGAAAATCACAAGAAAAGAAATCATGAGAGTGCGCATTTTCAATACTCCTCAAAAAATGTACAGTAGGCTGCCAGCCTGCTGGTTCCCCGATTCTTCTACTTTCAGGGAGTGAACAGGCTGGCCGACTGTTCTACCGGGCGACTCCTCAAAAAACAGAAGTCAGAATGTGCGTGCCTTCGGTCATTGACTCGATCTCCCGGTTTTTCATCCTTTCAAGGCTGTTATGGAACGATGACTGATAAAGCATCGGGCGCTACATCGAAGGTCATAGGCAGCCTTCCTATCACCTCGCCGTCGACTTCGACCCAGGGATTTTTTGACGAGTTGGCTTCGATGTGACGACCCCGAATCATCTTCACTCCCTCTTTGGGAGGAGCGCCGCGGAAGCAGCGCGCCAGATCAGCGAGATAAGCGAAGTTATTCGAGCGACGCGGCACCAGGTATATTTCGAACCACGGCTCTTCCAGACGAGCATTCGGAGTGACGTGAAACCCGCCGCCGTATCCTTTGCCTTTGCCGAGGAGCGCAAAGACCGCTTCGTGCTTCTGGCCATCGATATCGATGGTGAAATCTTCAGGCTTCCATGCGAACAGATGCCTGATCCCTTCTACCCAGAAAGCGAACTCGCCCGTTCGGCGTTTGAGCCGGGGGTTCACGCCGCGGGCTATCGAGGCGTCAAGCCCTATGCCTGCGAACATGAAAAAATACCGCTTGTCGGGATGATCAATGGGGGAAGAAAGAGTGGGGGAATGGGGGAGTGGGGGAGTGGGGGAGGAAGACTCAACGCTCCATTTCTCCCACTCCGCACTCCGCACTCCGCACTCCGCACTTGGCTCATTCCCTGCGCAAGCGACGCCGAGCGCGATTCGCTTCACGCGACTGGCGGCTATCACGTCCGCGAGTTTATTGAAATCTTTCGGCATTTCGAGATCGACAGCGACGACGTTTGCCGTTCCGCCCGCCCATACTGCAAGTTGCGTCGTGGTGTTTGCCATCGCCTGTATCACTTCGTTTAGAGTGCCGTCGCCGCCGTAGCTTATGATTATGTCAGCGCCCGTGAGTACGGCTTCGCGGGCGATTTGAGTAGCGTCCATAGGGCCTCGTGTCGCGCAGGTCTGCGCTTCGATGCCTCTCTCGCCCAGCAGTCGCGCCATCAGTTGAGCATCTTCAGCGCGGCGTCCGCTTCGCCCCGAGGCAGGGTTGAAAATTATCGTCGCTCTCTTGCTTGCCATGGAGTCAGTCTCTCACAGATTGCAAGTTCGATGCCGTTTAACAACAGTGTGCAATTATTGTAAAACCGAGATTACAACAGGGGCAAGACACCCTGAAGCGCAGGATTTTTGCGACGATTGGCGGGTTTGTGCGTGGAGTGTACAGCGAATGGTTATGAAGAAACTGATCAACGCACGGCTTTGAATACCAAATAAACCGGCACTGTCATCGCTTCTTCGTAGC
>DLHY01000061.1 GCA_002483445.1 Blastocatellia bacterium UBA7656 | reverse complement strand
CAAAAACTGTCTACGAATCGGACCAGGATATATATTTGGATCATTATCATTGCAGTCTGCACCTTGGGACGGGCCACAGCCACCCCCAGAACGAGGCACTCCATCGTTATCCTGGTCGCAACAAAGACCATTAAACATATGTCGGGTAACCCCTGGAACATCTTCGCAGTTTGTGCCATCGCAAGGAACAGCCTGTGTAATAACACCGTTCAGCCCCGCCCCAGTGAGTACGCTTTCCGTGTAGTGACCATTTAAACAGTTTCCGCCGGAGCAATCACCTTGAACATCCTCAAAGGTACCGCATCCCTGTGGAAGCTGTTGAAGAAGCGCAGTCCGAGCAGGCGCGTTTCGAGCAGACACATTACGGATTACGTGGTTGTTTAATACTTGGAAGGTACTCATCAGAGCAAACCCCGCCACGATTAAAAGCAGGAAGCAGGCATGTCTCATATCACTCTCCTTGCCCTAGAAATTGCAAAAGTTTGAGTGTGTACGACTCTTATGCTGAAAAGTCTTAACCCGAACATGGGATCAGTTATCCGGCGGTTCATAACCTATATTCTTGAATCTCCTCGGATCAGACGGATCCTGACGATAATAGCTTCCTCCATCCCATCCGGTGAGGTCGGCAAAAATAACAAACCCTATACCGACCCTTACTTTATTTATACTGGATATAGGTTGCCGCTTTTCGATGAATCTCGTCAGCCTTGCGTAAGTGTCTTCATCAACCGTGAGAATGACTTCTTCTCCGGGTTTGACTGACAATGGCTCCTTTGAATCATACTCCGGCATACCGGGACGGCGGCCAAGCTTGAGAGGAAACGCCATTTCATTTCCCGATGAAGTAGTTTCAGGGAAACTGAGATCAAGGTCTATAAAAACTATTTCCTTGTTTGAATGGTTCTTGAGCCTGAATGAAGAGCCTTTCAACCAGTGTTCTTCCCCTTCGAAACTTTCGCCCATTTTTACAGCTTTGATAACTTCTTTGGGCTTTACTTCATCTTCGGAATCTCTCGAAGCGCCCCTCGCCTTTATCTCGGCCAACTGAACTATTTCCGGCACGCGAGCGCGAGGCTTCTTCTCGAAGATTTTTTCCTGCTCCTGAGAAATGCCTGCGTGTAGCACTGATGCTTTGGCAGCAAGGTATATCCCGATGGACAGAGCCGCCAGTCCCAGGAAAACAGAATACATTTTTCTCACATTAGGTGCGCTCATAGAAACCCCCTTTTAATCTGCCATTACTTTTGAAGAAGAGTTTTGTTTTTCATAAACCCCTCTAAAGAGGGGGAGAGATAAAATGAACTTCCAAGCGTAATCAATAGTAACTTGCGGGAATGAGATATATCCCGAATCGGTTTCGATGTCAAGAACATTTTACGGATTTGTTGTGGCTTTCCTGCTGAAGACGGCTAGCCCCCCCACTGCGCCGACCTCGGTGTAATGCTCGGCGACCGTTTCGCGGATGCGCTGGCTCTTCAAAGAGTCCTGAAGGATTATCAGCCTTGGAACTCGATTGCGGATCATCTCTATCGCCGCTTCGCGATTCTGATTCCTTATCCCCACCGACCGCCACCACACGAAGCGGGTCGGATTCCTACGACCCGTCAGAAAATGAAAAGCCGTCCCGCGCTGAGAGAATGAAAAAATGTAATCGTCCTCCGTGCTGTTCGCTTCGATCAAACGCGCGAGGTCTTCGACCATCTCAGCCTGACGGCGAGTCACAAGCATCCCGCGCGCCCGTTCTATTTGAAGCGCGTTGTTTTCTCTAAATCGAAGCGCGGAATCGAACTCAGGCTGCCAGCTTTCCCGAAAACCAATTATCGCAAGAAGCGCGAGAGGGACGGCTGCGCAAAGCAGTGCAGCGCGACGCGGCGCGGGCAACCGATTCTCAAAGCGCAACTCAAGCCACTTTGTGATACGCGCCAATAAAATAAGCAAAAGCAGAAACACGGCAGGCAGCACCCGAACCAGATGGTAATAATCTGCGCGCGGGTAGACTTCCATGTAAATCCCAAGAGCGAAGAATCCCGTTATGACCAGCATTCCGACGCTCGACCACCACTCGCTTTTTTTCTTTCTGAACTCGACGATGACCCAAACTGTCGTTACGACGAATAAAAATATCGGCAGATAAGCTACACTCACGAGAGCCGAGTTTTTGACCACGAATGCCCGGCCCGGAAAAACTAAAACGCCCGCAAGCGCAATAAAGACGACGAGGATATATGCTTCAAAATATTTCGCGGCTTTGAAGAACAGGATCACCGCCCCGATTGCTGCAACTCCCATCAACCCGGCCCACGGCAAGAGTTGTTTCGGATGAGGCGGACGGACTGCGCGCTCTTCGCTGTAAGCCGCAACGTGATGCAGGAAGTGGTCGATCATTGCGCCCAACGCGCCGCTATGAGCGAGATAAGCCGCCATCGCGAGGAAGACTACTGCAAACCCCGCCCAGAAGATCATCGCTTTCTTCAATGCGGCGATGATCCGCGCTCGCCACGATGTTTCCATCGTCAGCATTTCTTTGATAGCGATAATCGCCGTCCCCGATCCAACAAGCAGAATGCCAACGTTGTACTTGAAGACGAACACCGCGCCCACTGCAAGACCGCATAAGAGAAGCCAGACCGCGCGCTCCGTTTCGTTATAGCGGAGCATCGCTATCAAACCAAGGAGCGCGAACAGGAGCGAATACTGAGTCGGGTAAACTCCGAATATGTACTTGTAGCCGATCCAGAAAAGAGTCAACCCGACGGGCAGGAGCGCGGCCCAGTTGGAAGAGAGTCTCCGCGCTGCGTAAAACAGAGTCGTGAGAGTTGCCAGCTTGAAGACGAACAGACCGGCGGCGACGGTCACAAGGCTCGTGCCGAACAGCTTCATCAAAAGGGCGTTGAGCCAGAGCATACCGGGCGTGTAGTTATAGAGAAAATCTCTGTAAGGCGCTTCGCCCTGCATCACCCTCTCGGCGGGAGAGATGGAATAGCCCACGACCGAAAGCCACACCCCGCGCCGCCAGAAAAGAGAGTAACAAATAAAGCCTGCGATGATGGTGATGACGAGAGGCATCGCTTGTTTGAAAACATGCTGGCCATACATCCGGGAAGCGGCGTCGATTTCCGCAGGAGAATTGTCAACTGTCAGCCTGCGCATTATTTTCTCACGTAGAAATTGAAAAGATGACCCCTCTGCTCCTGGTAATCTTCTCTGACCCAGTTTTCAAAGTCATCACGGCGCGAGACGGGAGTGAGTCTCGTGAGCGCGACAACCCTGGGGCGACGCATCTTCAATCGCTCAAGCCAGCCGTCGAATCCGCCCGGTTCGACATAATCGAGATAGACATCCTTGCCACGACCGAGAAGAACATATCTGCTCGCATTGGTCATTCCCGAAAGCACGAGCGCTTCGATCTGCCCATGCACGTAGATTTCATCGCCCGGCTCGATGTTGCGCATAATCTCAGCCACCTGTGCGTCCTGCTCGGCAAGCGTCGGTGATTCGGCGCTGTAAAAGAAAGCGTCGCCCACCTTGAGAATCAGAATCGCTCCGAGAAATACGGCGAAGGCCGCGTACTCGAAGATCGCGCGCCCTTTTGACGACTCCTGTTTCCATAGCGCCCCGCCTGTATGCTCCAGCCAGTAGACGAATACAGCCGAAGAAAAAATCGCTGCGAACGGAAGCAACGGAATCAGATCGGGACCGGCCTGAAGGTTGATCGCGCAAAAAAGGAAATAGACCACAGGCGCGATCAATAATGCATGTCGGGGCGCGCACTCAAGCAATCGTCGCCTTATGAATGAGCGCGCCGCGACGAGGAAAACCCCGACTATGCTCAGATAGAAAAATACCCTCTCAGAGCTATAAGAGTTTTCCATCACTTTCCCCAGCCGCTTGAAGAACTCCGACAACGTTCGCAGTTCGTGAGGAGCATAGACCGAATAGTTGTGGTGAAAAGTCCAGAGGTAAAAATCTCTCAGTGCGCCTGACGCAGCAAAGTATGCGATCATCACGACGAGAGGAAGAGCCGCGCCCGCGCAGAGCCTCAGCGCTTTGCCGTCGCGCCAGTTGGTCAGATAGCGCGAAAAAGCCAGCCCCGCCGCGCCAACGAACAACAAACCGGGCTGCCAGCACAGCGCCGACAGCATCCCCGCAAACCCGGCGAGGAAGGGGCGATCTTTGATGATCGCCCAAAGCGAGATGAGTCCGAAAAGTATCATCGGCGTTTTCGGCTGAATGCCGCTGCAATTGGTTTTGCCGAAACTATCGAAAGCCATCAGGACGGCGGCGGCCATCACCGCTATGCGCGCGTTTGCAAGATAGCTTCGCGCGACGATGAAAGTTAAGCAGACGGTGAGCGCGGCAAGCGCGATGAAGGCCAAGCGAATCGCCATCACATCGCGCGCGCCGAAAGGCTTGAGCGCGACTATTGCCCCCGCGCCTATGTAAGTCGAAAGCGGAGTTTTGATATCGACCACGTCGCGATAGGGAACGCCGCCGCGCGTGATCAGTTGAGCGAAATAATCATACGGCGCGCTGTCACCCGTCGAAGGCTGATCGTATGGCTGAAAGCGCGAATAGACGATGAGAGCCGAAACGAGTATGAGCGCGGGAAGCAGCCACGCGCGCACACCATTGCCGGCCGCGGTGGTCTGCTCAGACGTTTTTTCCGCTATTTCCATCCTGCTCTCTCAAGGTTTGGGTTTTCGCTCCAGAATTATCACTTCGCCAAACTGCCTGCTCATTTCGAAATGCTCATCGATGTAGCGGCGCATCGGCTCATACTTTTCCGCTTCGATATCTCGCTCGTTGGTCAGTATCAACTCGACTCGCTTTTCGTCAATGCTGGTGAGCGTCTCGGCCCGCTCCACGTCCGTCACGCCCACGCCGCCCCAGAACTGCGCGCCAGACGGATTGTTCCTGTCAGCCAGAAACAGATAAGAAGACCCCGCGTATGATTGCGCGAAGAAGTATCCTGATGCCGGGATGCGCTGTTGAAGATAAGTCACGACGCTGTCGATTTCAGAAGCTTTTTCTGCCGGGAAATATACTCCTCGCCCGCGCTCGACGGTTAGCTCCGCGCTGCTTTTCAAATGAAACTGCTCGTCAAAGTAAGTTGAAACGAACAATCGCGCCCCTATCAATAAAACCACCGCGGGCAACACGCTCAACGCCGCGCTTGTCTGCAATGGTCGAATCAGTTCTTCAATCGCGGGCCTGAAAAGATGCAGCAGATAAAGCAGCAGCACGGCCACGAATGGCATGGCTGCGACGGCCTGCTCGCGGGCGAATCGCGGGAACGTTTCCATGAAAGCCGCGGCAACGAACACCACGACCAAAAACATAGTCCGCTGATCTTCCACTCCAGCCCGCCTGCCCGCGAGACAGGCCGCAAGTCCCAGGGCGAGTGTAAGCACGGGCGCATAAAAAATCAGCGAATCTACATAAGCCTGATCCGCCAGCAGGAGAAAAGCCGATGCCGGCATCAAAGTCAAAACAGCGATGGCTGATGCTATTGTCTGATTCGATCTGAATAAGTAAACCGCATAAGCTGCCGCTGCCATCGCGCCGAAAAACGTAAGGGCTACGAGCGGCGAAGGAGTCGCGGCCAATCGAGAGATGAGGAATTCTCCCGGCCCTAAAGCCAGAGTGCGAATCATCGCCGTGAGCGAGTCGCGCGCAAACATATAGGCGCACACGGGCAAAACAGGAATGGCAAGCCCTAAGATGAGCATCAGAGCGCGGCGATAATTCCCGGCCAGTTGTGAAAGTCGCTCCGACCTTTCTTCATCGAACGCGACGACCGCAAGCGATCCGACCAGCGTGTATGCGCCGATGTTGTGCTTGAACAAAGCGAGCAGTCCGATTGACAGGCCCGCAGCTACAAGGTGCGCGGGCTTGCGATTTTCGAGATAACGCAAAAGCAAAAACAGCGCGAGCGCCAGAAACAGCGCCCCATAGTGCATAGGCACGGCTTTGAAAGGGCCGTTGGGTCTGAGCCATACGAGCGAAAAGGCCGCCGCCGCTATCGCCCACAGGCGCGGCATCAACTGGCGGGCGCAAAGGTAAATCGCAAGCGACGTGAGCGATTTGAAAATGAAGACCGCAAACAATGCGTTGTAGAGGGAGATGCCAAATAGTTTGAAGACCGCCGCGTTGAGATAAATGATCGCGGGCGGGTAGAGCGTATGAAAATCGCGATAAGGAATTTCTCCGTCGAGCGCGCGCTCGGCCCCATAGAGACTGTAGCCGATGGAATGCGAGAGCGTGGTTTCGCGATTGAACAGCGCGCCAAAGAACAGGGCTGCGACGAGGAAAAAAAGAAGCGCGTATAAAAAGTCTTTTGACCTCTCGCTCACTCTCAGCCCTCATTAGCCAGATAACGAAATGGGCTTTCACCGCTGAGGCGCAGAGGACGCTGAGGACACGCAGAAACCTAAGCTTTCTTCTCTGCGCCATCTCTGCGCTCTCTGCGTCTCGGCGGTGAATATGCTCAACGCCATACTATCCGCTGGTTGAATACGATGCGCAAATAATCCTAACTTCTCTCTCCAACTACGGACACATCCGCCGAGTCTTCAACGCGCAGCACCGATGCCTGTGAAATATAAACTATCCCGCCCGCTATCGCAGTCAGAACGAGCGGCGCGAAGGCCAGCAGCGAATACAGCAAAGCCTGCTCGCGCGCAATCCCAAGGTTGGCGAACAAGACGATCATAGTCCACTCGCGCACGCCAAGCCCTCCCACCGAGATGGGCAGCATCCTTATCAAATCCACAAGCGAGATGAACGCGAACACGACGGGCAGACTGAGCGGCAAACCCATCGCCTGCGCCACCGCGTAACAGCCCAGGCTCCACACCACCCGTATCGCTACGGAGAGCAAAACGGTCGAGACGAACATCTGTTTGTATTGCCTCAGCGACGCGATGGCTTCGAGCGTGCGCGATGCGGCGTCGCCTGCGCGAGCGAGTCTGATTTTGTTGCCAAGCATCCGGCACCATCGGGCAAGCCGTGTCGATGCGCGCCTGCTCATCAGAATCGCCGAAGCGATGAAGGCGGCTGCGAGCGCGGCTTCGGCCAGATAAAAAAGATTTCCGTCGGGGCGATAGATGCGGCTCGTGAGCGTGGCCGTAAGACCTATCATCAACAGCACCATCATTCCTGTCAGCCGCTCATAAATCAAAGTCGATAGCACGAAAGGTTTGTCCTTCACATCGCGGCTTGCATAGAGGAGTCGCGCAACGTCTCCTGTCACAGCCCCGCCCGGAACGAAGTTGCTGAAAAACATTCCGATCAGATAATAAACGAACAGCCGAGAGGTTCTGACCTCGTGGCCGCGCACTCTCAAAATCAAGCCCCAGCGATAAGCCATCAGCCAGTTCATCATCAGAGTAGCCAGCAAAGCCAGAGGCAGATAAGAAATCTTTGTTGCGCGGAAGGCTTCAGCAAGAGCCTGCAAGTCCGTTTTGACGATGACCAGCGCCAGCGCCCCCAGCCCTATGACAGCCTGAATCAGGCCGCGCCAGTGCAGGCCGCGGCGACGGCTTGATTGCATATCTGCTTCGTTAGGTCGCGCGCTCATTTGTGTTTAGGCTTCGAGTGGATGTTGATCCAGATGCGCGTGAGTTCGCGGAGAGTCGAAAAGATGTGACTCGGCCTTACGGTCGAGCGCCCCGCCGGTCGCGGATAATGCCGCACTCCTATCTCACACATGCGAAAACCGTAATACTTCGCTTTGGCCAGAATCTCCGCATCTACGAAAAATTTTTTCGATTCGATTTCTATCCGGTCGAATATCTCGCGGCGGAAGAGTTTGAACGCGCAATCAATATCGCGCACGTTGATGCGGAAAATAATTCTGACCAGCAGATTGAACCCCCACGAAAGCACGAGTCGGGAGAGCGGATCGAAGCGATAGATTCTGAATCCACAAACGAGATCGGCATCTTCGATCAGAGGGAGAAGCGCGCTGATTTCGCGCACATCGAATTGATTATCGGAGTCGGTGTAAAAAATCAGTTGATGACGCGCGCCGGTAAATCCTGTCTTTAGCGCCTGAGCATAGCCTTTGTTCGGGTTGTGATGAAAGACGCGGATATGATCGGGGTCTTCAGCAACAAGCCTGTCAGCTATTTCGCCCGTGCGGTCGCGTGAGCCGTCATCTACGATGATCACTTCCCAGTCGCGCAGGTTCAAAGATCGAAGCGCGTCGGCCATCTGTCGCGTGGCGGTTTCGATATTTTCTTCTTCGTCGAAGGCCGGAAGCACGGCTGAAATCGTGTCAAACATTTTAATCAAGTGATGAGTGATGAGTGATGAGTGATGAGTAAGCCCGGACGGGTAATGAGCGGACAACGGCTAAAGATCAGATTGTTTGATGGCTCTTTCATCCAGAGCTTAACAGCCCACTCATTACTCATCACTCATTACTTTATCCGAGGTATCCGAGGCTTCGGAGCCGCTCGCGTATCTCGTCGCTCTCTTCTTCCGTGAGGGTGACGATTTTTTCAGGCTCGACCGTGCCTGATGCGTCGTAGCTTCGCACAGGATTTTGCGACCTGTATTCTTCGGTGAAAATTTCTTCCAGCACCCGCCCGTCCATATCTGAAGGGATTTCAACTCCGAAGGCGTGAAGTATCGTAGGCGCGCAATCGATTATCCTTGCGCCTTCGATTCTCACTCCGCGGCGAAGATGCGGCCCGCGCCCGATGAAGATGCCGTGCATTCGATGGTCGCCCGAATTGCCGTAGACTGAAGTGATGAATTTATTCGACGTGAGGTCGAGCGTGCCTAATGGCTTGTGAGTCATATCGTCGGGCAGGAATTGAATGTCGGGCGACTCTTCCGTGTGCGGCCCTGTGTAGAGGTCTTCGCGTCGCCAGACGGGGCCGATGAGCGGCTTGCGGGTTTCCGGGTCGGTGAGCGCGCGCAGCTTTTCGGTTATCTCTTTCATCACGCGCTCATACTCAGCGCCGGGTTCGATTATTCCGTTCGTCTCGCGCCCGCGCAGGTTGATGAATATCTGCCCGTAGTTGCCTTTTGAGAAAGCCACTGTGCGCGACCAGTCGACATCCTGAAGCGAAAGCATAAGTTTGTTTGCAAGCTTCATCAGGCTGGAACGGTTCGTGACTCCTACTGAAAGACGTAGATGCGCAAGCCCCAATTTCATCGCCGAGCGATAAGCGAAATCGGGAGTGAGGCCCAATCGGAAGAGCAATCGCTTGAAGCGGGTCATCGCATCGCGTTTGAGGACGAGCAATCCTTCTTCGATCAGCCACACGTTGAAGCACAGGAATTTCGTGATCGAGCCGAAGCCGTGATCAGAGCCTATGAAAACAGTCGTGTCATCGTTCGCTTCATCGAATAACTCGCCGAGAGTCGAGTCTACTGTGTTCCAGTATTTGTCTATGCGGTCGCGGTTCGCGTCGTATTCTTTCTGATTGAAGAACGGATGCGTTTTATCGATCAGGTGCCATAGCTCGTGCTGGAATCGGTCTGTACTCCAGTAATGAGTGGCGAAAACATCCCAGCCGTACTCTCGCATCAGGTAGAGATTGACTTTGGTTTTGTATTCGAGTTCGAGGAAGAGTTGATCGAGAATTTTATCGACATTGCCCGGTGAATAGACTTCGGTGATATAGAGTTCGTACTTGCCGAAGCGGGACTCGATTTCCTCGCGTAAGGATTCGGGGTGAGTGAAATCCTGTCGTCCGCGAGGAGTGAGGAAATCCGATATCATCACTCCGTTTTCGATCCGGGGCGGATAAGTGCAGGGGACGTTGGTGACTATGGCTTGTTTGCCGAGTTGGCCCAGCACATCCCAGAAGGGCAGTCCGTCGCGAGCGTTGGAACTGACGGGCATATCGGGGAGAGAGCCGCTGCCCGGGCGTCTGAGGAGAAATTCGAAGACTCCATGCTTGCCGGGATTCTTGCCGGTCATCCACGAAACCCATGCTGTGGGGGTGATGGGAGGGATTGTGGTTTCAAGCGGCCCGCGCACGCCCTCGTCGATGAAGGCTTTGAGGCGCGGCATCAGGCCGGATTGCATGAATGGGTCGAGTACATCGAACGTCCCGCCGTCGAGACCGATGAATAATACTTTTTTGCTCATAACAAAAGAGAGTGAATATAGCGGATGGAAGGGGGTTTTTCAAATTGGTGAGGGAAGCGCGAGAAAGCTTGGTTGTTTTTTGTACGGGAGGGTATCCTGACGCAGAGACGCAGAGACGCAGAGCTTACGCAGAGAAGATCATTCCTTGAGGTTCGCCACTTTTCGGCGAATCCCATCTTTGAGGACAGGCACATTGAAATTGATGAGCAGACCCACCGGCCAGCCGCCCAGCCGAAGATAAGTCACAAGCTGCGCCTCATAAACAGGATGTATGATCTCGACGGCTTTCACTTCCACGACGACTATTTCCGCTACTACCAGATCGAGGCGATAGCCCTGTTCCAGACGAATCCCCTTGTACTCAAGCGGCAAGGGAACCTGACGACGGAACGGGATTTGTCGCAAAGTCAGTTCATGGCACAAGCATTCTTCATAAGCGGATTCGAGCAGTCCGGGGCCGAGAGCGCGATGAACTTCCATCGCGGCTCCGATGATAGCGTGAGTAATCTCATTGACCTGCATAAATCTTCTCTGCGAGGACTCTGCGTCTCTGCGTCTCTGCGTCGAGACCCCCTTCAGGAATTTAAGAATTCAAGCGGCGCTCGCTCGCCAAGCTCGCTCGCAAGAGTGCAAAGCGCAAGAGTGTACACTACCGCGTCCGCACAACAAGAACCAAACGAAACCCGAGGTCGAAGCTCCTGAAGTCCGGGGAGTTCCTGTAGCGGTTGGCCGCGCGGCAGAGGTGACCGCCGTCGTTCCACGAACCACCCCGCAGCACCCGGTATCGCGAATCGCCACCCTCCCACGCACTTCCGTCGTTCGGTGCGCCGCTATAATTTTCGTGCCAGTTGTCCATGCACCATTCCCACACGTTACCATGCATATCGTACAATCCAAACCCATTCGCTATTCCCAGACTGCCGACATCAACCGTCCGGCTCCGATACTCTCCATTAGGCGCTGACTGATATGGATAGTTTCCATTATAGTTCACAATCTCTGGCGTGATCGTCTCGCCAAACGCAAAAGGAGTGGTCGTTCCTGCCCTGCACGCATATTCCCACTCAGCTTCTGTCGGCAAGCGATAAATCTTTCCGGTCTTATTTGACAACCGCACGCAGAACTCAACAGCATCTTCCCACGACACCGTTTCCACCGGCCTGTTATTGCCTTTGAAACTTGAGGGGTCAGCATTCAATTCACGGCTCACTTTCGACAGGCTCGCCACTGCGCGCCACTCGGCCTGCGTCACCTGGAACTTGCCCAGGTAAAACGACGGCACCGAAACATTATGCTGCGGCCCTTCGGCAGGAGATCGATCAGTTTCATTATCGGGCGATCCCATCAGGAACGCGCCGCGGGGTACCTCGACCATTTCAAGCGTCACGCCGCCGCCGAGGTCTTCGATGAAACACCGAGCCTTCTCTTTGCGCCGATTCGTTATCTCGCCTTTTGAATCCAACATGACGGTTTCGAAGTCGAACCAAGAGAGAGTAGCATCCGCCGATGACGCTCCAGCCACTTCATAAGGTAAATTTCCAGCCTCCGCTTCTGATGATTTGGTTTGCTCCTCTTCTCCAGATGGCTGTTCTTTTTCTTTCACAGGCGCAGGTTGTTTCCCCGCTTCGCGCAGCATCTTTCGCATCTCGGCTGCGCTTGCCGGTCGCCCTTCGCGAGTAAGCGATAATGCCTGCGTCAAAACATCAGCGATTGCGGGCGAGACGAGCCGATTCACTTTATTAGCGGGACTGAGCCGGTCAGGCGGTTCAAAAAATCGAGTATAAGAAGATGCAGCCTGAAGATTGGTCATCAGGTGATACATCGTCGCAGCCAGTGAATACAGATCGCTGCGCCGGTCTGTTCCCTGAACCATTATTTGCTCAAGAGGCGCATAGCTAATCGTGCCGACGCCGATGCTGGTGGCCTCCCGTTTGGCCAGTCCGAAATCCAGAAGAACGATCCTTCCCTGCTCGGTCAGCTTTATGTTCTGCGGCTTGATGTCTCGGTGAAAGATTGGCGGTTGCTGGTCGTGCAGATACTCCAGCGCGTCGAGCAACTGGTCTGCCCATTCGAGGACTTCATCTACGGGAAATGCGCTGCCTCTCTTCTCAATCATCTCCATCAGATCATCGCCCCCGATATATTCCATCACGAGAAACTGCCCATTATTTTCAGTGAAGTGATCGCTGACTTTAGGCAGGGCGTGGTGACGAAGGCTGGCAAGGAGTTGAGCTTCGCGCTCGAACTGGCGGATGAGTTTTTCGCGAAGAGCCTGGCTATTTGTGCCAATGGGTATGCGACATTCCTTGAGAGCGACCGTGCTTTTGAGACGAGTGTCTGTTGCGCGATAAACCGCTCCCATTCCGCCTTCAGCAATCAGTTCCTCTATGCGATAGCGGCTCTGCAAGACATCGCCCGACGCGAGCATAATCAACTCCTATTGGAACAAACAGTATAAGGAAAAACACAACCGTGAGCCGGAAGGCCCATTCGGTCAACGCGCTGAATGCTACCAATTGACGACTGGTCATTCAAGGCGCAACAAACATCATCACAGCAGGCCGTCGCATTTTTCCGATCACTTGATTTCCGCGCTTCTGCCCGGCATGATGGCAATGTTTTATGAGTCTTCCAAAACAACAAATCCTGTTTACGCCGGATGAGTATCTGGCATTCGAGCGCGAGGCGGAAGAAAGGCACGAGTGGCTCGACGGTCTCATCTACGCGATGGCCGGTGAAAGCCCTGATCACAGCATCATCTGCTCGAATATCAATGCCTCTCTCAACCTTCAGCTTCGTGGTCGACCCTGCCTCGTCTTTTCGCCGAACATGAAAGTCTATTCGCGGCTGCCTTCGGATACTTCCCTCAAAGGACTCTTCTCTTATCCTGATGTGACCGTCGCCTGCGGCAAGCCTGTTTTTCACGACAAGCATCGCGACGTTCTCCTCAACCCGCAGGTCATCATCGAGGTGCTGTCGAAATCAACCGAAGGCTACGACCGGGGTGAAAAGTTCGAACGCTATGGCAGGAATCGGTCGCTGACAGATTACCTTCTCGTCTCGCAATCCCGCCCCTCAATCGCTCATTACACCCGCAAGGCAAAAGGTCGATGGGTATTCTCGTCTGAAACCGAGATGACCGAAAGCATCCACATCGCTTCGATTCAGTGCCGATTGCTGCTCTCGGATGTTTACGACCGCATAGAATTCCCCCAAAACGCCGAGCTTGAAAGTCCTCTTGCCTGAACAGTTTTCAGTTTTCAGTTTTCAGTTTTCAGCGGTCAGTCGTCAATCGTCAGTCTGCTTTACCCTTTCATCTCTTCATCTCTGCTGCCCTGCACTACCGCTCTCCTTTTGACTAATCAGCGAAAAAAGCTATGATTCACCCGGAGGTTTCACAGGTGAGCGAAGCAGCGAACAAAATAATTTACTCGATGGTCGGCGTCGGAAAGTTCTATGACAAAAAGCCGGTCATCCGTGACATATACCTTTCTTATTTCTACGGCGCGAAGATCGGCGTGCTGGGCCTTAACGGTTCCGGCAAATCTTCGCTTCTTCGCATCATCGCCGGAGTCGATAAAGAATTCGTCGGCGAGACTGTTATCTCTCCGGGCTACTCAATCGGCTACCTCGAACAGGAGCCGCATCTCGATGACACGAAAACCGTCCGCGAAATAGTAGAAGAAGGCGTGCAGCAAACAGTCGATCTGCTCAAAGAGTACGACGAGATAAATGAGAAATTCGGCGAGCCGATGAGCGATGACGAAATGACTGCGCTGCTCGAACGTCAGGGATCGGTTCAGGAAAAACTCGACGCCGCCGGTGCGTGGGACTTAGACAGCCGATTGGAGATGGCTATGGACGCGCTCCGCTGTCCGCCTTCCGATACTCCTGTCAAAATACTTTCAGGCGGCGAGCGCAGAAGAGTCGCGCTGTGTCGATTGCTCCTCAAACAGCCGGACATCCTTCTGCTCGACGAGCCTACCAATCATCTCGACGCTGAGACTGTAGCGTGGCTCGAACAACATCTTCAAAGATACGAAGGCACGGTCATCGCTGTCACGCACGACCGCTATTTTCTCGATAACGTCGCGGGCTGGATTCTGGAACTCGATCAGGGGCGCGGCATTCCGTGGGAAGGAAATTACTCGTCGTGGCTTGAACAGAAACAGACTCGACTCGCGCATGAAGAAAAAGCCGAGAGCCAGCGCGTAAAGACACTTGAGCGTGAGCTTGAATGGATTCGCATGTCTCCGAAAGGCCGTCACGCGAAATCGAAAGCGCGCATAAAGGCTTATGAAGAATTGCTCAGTCAGGAAAGCGAGCGTCGGGGACGCGATCTGGAAATCTACATCCCTCCCGGCCCGCGATTGGGCGATGTCGTAATCGAAGCCGAAGCTGTCAGCAAATCCTACGGCGATAATATTCTTTTTGAAGGCTTGTCGTTTCGCCTTCCACCCGGCGGCATAGTCGGAGTCATCGGCCCTAACGGCGCAGGCAAAACAACATTGTTTCGACTCATCACCGAACAGGAAAAACCCGACAGCGGAAGCATACGAACAGGCGACAGTGTCAGTCTCAGTTACGTCGATCAGAGCCGGACGCTCGAAGCCGGTAAAACCATCTGGGAGGAAATTTCAGGCGGAGAAGATTTGATCAAACTCGGATCGCGCGAAGTGAACTCTCGCGCTTATGTTGCGCGGTTCAATTTTTCCGGCACCGATCAGCAGAAGCGCGTCGGGATGCTTTCGGGGGGCGAGCGCAATCGAGTTCATCTGGCGAAGATGCTCCGCGAGGGCGCTAATGTTTTGTTGCTCGACGAGCCTACGAACGACCTGGATGTGAACACCCTGCGCGCGCTCGAAGAGGCTCTTGAGAATTTCGCGGGCTGCGCTGTGATCATCAGCCACGACCGCTGGTTTCTTGACCGCATAGCCACTCACATACTCGCCTTCGAGGGGGACAGCAGCGTAGTGTGGTTCGACGGAAACTATTCAGAGTATGAAGCTGATAGAAAAATGAGGCTCGGCTCGGCGGCTGATCAGCCGCATCGCATCAAGTATCGACATCTTACGAGGTGACAGGGGAAGAAGTCAGAAGTCAGGAGTCAGAAGTCAGAAGCCTGCGCCGAATGCTTTCTTCTGACTCCTGACTTCTGACTCCTGAAATATGAAAGAAGTGACGATCTACACTGATGGCGCGTGCATAGGAAATCCGGGGCCGGGCGGCTATGGCGTCGTGCTGCTTTATGGCGACAGCAGAAAAGAGATGTCGGGCGGGTTTCGACTGACTACGAATAATCGCATGGAAATCTTCGCGGCGATTGTCGGATTGGAATCGCTCAAATCAAGATGTCGCGTGAAACTCTATTCGGATTCTCAATATCTTGTGAATGCGATGATGCAGGGCTGGGCCGAAAGGTGGCGCGCGAACGGCTGGAAGAGAAATAAGAAAGAGCGGGCCATCAATCCTGATCTGTGGGAGCGGATGCTCGATGTGTGCGCGAAGCACGATGTCGAATTCATCTGGGTCAAGGGTCACGCAGGCATTGCGGAAAACGAGCGATGCGACCGGCTTTCGTGGGAGGCGGCGAATCAGAAAAATCTGCCGCCCGATCCCGGCTATGAAAAGAAGGAAACGCCGCGCGCCGCGACGTTGTTTTGAAATTTATGGAAGACGATCTCAAGAAGAAGGCTCTTTCGCTCGGCGTCGATAAAATCTGCCGCCACATTTTTCTGTGCTGCGATCAGACAAAGCCCAACTGCTCGGACAAAGAGAAGAGTTTGGAGTCATGGGAATACCTCAAGCGACGTTTGAAGGAATTGAAGCTTGTGGGCGAAGGCGGAGTGTATCGCACGAAAGCCAACTGCCTTCAGATATGCGCCGGCGGCCCCGTCGCTTTGGTTTACCCGGAAGGGGTGTGGTATCACTCCTGCACGACGGACGTGATCGAGCGAATAATTCAGGAGCACCTGATCGAAGGCCGCGTTGTCGTAGACTACCTGATAATCAAGCGGGCACTCGGACAGGAAGGAGAGAATAGAGAAGCAATCGTGGGATGAGTCCACTCGATCAATCCGCCATGAATTTATAACCCACTCCACGAACAGTCACGAGCCGTTTGGGTTTTGAAGGTTCGTCTTCGATGTACTTTCTCAATCGCACGATGAAATTGTCTATCGCCCGCGTGTCGGTGTCGTCGCGCAAGCCCCACACTTCTTCAAGCATCGCTTTGCGCGAGACCGGTTTGCCCGCGTGACGGATCAGATAGCGAAGAAGCTCGGCTTCCATAAGAGTTAATTTGATCGTGCGGCTTTCCGTCCTGAGTTCAAGCGCGCTGAAATCGATGGTCTTGCTGTCGAACGTGTAAACATCTCCGTTTTGAGGCTTCGACTGCGGCCCGCGCAGCCAGTCGCGCCGCCTGAGAAGGCCGCGAATCCTCGCCAGCAGAATCGCCAACTCGAATGGCTTGGGAAGGTAATCGTCCGCGCCCGCTTCGAATCCGCGAAGCACGTCTTCAGGATGACCGCGAGCTGTCAGTATCAGAATCGGAACATACTGACCTGACCGGCGAAGCTCACTTGCGACCGTAAAACCATCGATGCCGGGAAGCATCACGTCCAGAACCACAGCATCGAACATGTGCGGCGACTCGCTCAGTCGCGCGAGCGCGCTTTCCCCATCGCCCGCGACTTCGACCGCGTAGCCTTCGGCTTCGAGGTTGAATCTCAATCCGCGAGCCAGATGCTCTTCGTCTTCTACGATCAGAATTCTCATTTCTCTTCCGCTCTCGGAAGTCGAATCGTGAAGGCGCTGCCGAGTCCTTCGCCCCCGCTTTCCGCTGTGACACGGCCTCCGTGTTTTTCAACTATCGAGCGCACGATGAAAAGTCCGAGGCCCGTTCCCTTGATGCGCACCATAACGGGCCGGGGTACTCGATAAAAACGTTTGAAGATGCGTTTGATCTGCTCCGCCGGAATTCCGATTCCGCGATCCGCTACTTTCAACACGACGGTCTTTTGATCCGGTATCCCCACCTCGACTGAAATATCGATTTCCTTGTCGGAGTATTTCACCGCGTTATCGATCAGATTCGAGATAACCGCGTGAAGCTCATCCGCGTCGCCGCGCACCAGTGGGCGATGGCCGTTTGCTGGCTCGGTGAAGCGGAGCGCATCCTTATTTAGCGTATAGCGAAGGCGCGACTGCTCGACGCATTCGCGGGCCAGTTGGGCCAGATCGACCGCCGCCGTGTTGATACGGCGGCGACGATGCCCGCTGCGGCCCGCGCGAAGCACCTGCTCTATGGTTTGAAGAAGCTGCTCGCTGTCAGAAAGCATGATGTCATAAAATTCGCGCCGCTTCGTTTCATCCACATCGCGCGTCTTGAGCGTTTCAAGATAGAGCTTTATCGAGGCCAGCGGAGTTTTCAGTTCGTGAGTGACGGCGTTGATGAAGCTGTCGTGCTGTTCGTTGCGGCGGATTTCGCGGACTAAAAAAATCGTGTTCAAAACGACTCCGGCGATGATCGCAACGAAGAAGATGATGCCGAAGACGAGGAGCGCGACCTCCCGCCAGTTGAGCAGTATCCAGCTAACATTCAACGCGACGGCTATTGCCACCATAGCTGCGCCGAGCGCGATGAAAAATATTATCGATTTTCGACGGCTCCTGATGCGCATATCTGTCATTGTAAGCTATGCAAAGGTTTCCGCTCTATTGAAATCCGCTTCTTGTTTTCCCGCAAGTCAGGCGTTACCGTTCTCCTATGTCACAAAGTTTCTCTGTCTCGTCTGTTCGCAAGGATGAAGGCCCGACTCGCCGCGAGCGCATCGCCGCACTGCGCTACCTCGTCCCGCTCGTCCGCATGGTGTGGCGGACTCATCGCGGCTACACACTCGCGATGCTGCTGCTTCGGCTCGTTCGCGCATTCATCCCCGTCGCCACGCTCTGGGTAGGCAAGCTGATCATCGATACGGTGGTCGCTGCAATCAACTCCGTACCCGATCCGGCGCGGCTGTGGAAGCTGATCGCTGTTGAGATCGCCATCGTCATCGCAGGAGAGGTGATGGCGAGAGCCTCGGCTCTGGTCGAAAGTCTGCTCGGCGATCTCTTCTCTAATCACACGAGCATTCGTTTGATGGAACATGCCTCGACGCTCGACCTTTATCACTTCGAAGACCCTTCGTTTTATGACAAGCTCGAACGGGCGCGTCGGCAAACGTCGGGCAGAGTGGGACTCTTGGCGCAGCTTTTCACCATCGGGCAGGAGTTCATAACTCTGATCTCGTTCGGCGCGGCGATGTTCTTCTACACTCCATGGCTGCTGCTGTTGCTCGTCGTCGCAACCCTGCCGAGTTTTCTGGGAGAGAATCATTTCGCAGTCCTCGAATACTCGCTCATCAATCGCTGGACGCCTGAGCGTCGCCAGCTTGATTACTTCAGATACGCGGGCGCAAGCGATAGGACGGCGAAAGAGGTTCAACTGTTCGGACTTTCGCGCTGGCTGACGGATCGCTTCCGCGCGCTCTCTGAAAAATTCTATGATGAAAACAAAAAGCTATCGATTCGCAAGGCTGTCGTAAGCATGGCGCTTTCGCTCATAGGAACGCTGGGCTATTACACGGCTTACGCCATCATCCTGCTGCGGGCCTTAAACGGAATGATAAGCCTCGGCACGCTGACCTTTCTTTCAGGCGCATTTCAGCAGAGTCGCGGCGGGATTCGCGGGATACTGATGCAGGCCAGCGGCATCTACTATCAATGTCTTTACCTCAAAGACCTGTTCGAGTTTTTCGAGATGAAGCCTTCTATCGCCTCTCCTTCTGATGCGCGAAGCGTGCCGCAGATAATCAAAGAAGGATTCGTTTTCGAGGATGTTGGTTTTCAATATCCTGGGAGTGATCGATGGGCCGTGCGTCACGTCAGCTTTCGATTGCGACCCGGCGAGCGCATCGCTTTCGTGGGAGAAAACGGCGCGGGAAAAACCACGCTCACCAAGCTGCTGGCGCGGCTCTATGATCCGACCGAAGGTCGCATACTTCTCGATGGCATCGATCTGAAACACTACGACCTCCAATCCCTGCGTCGGGCAATCGGAGTGATCTTTCAGGATTTCGTGCGCTTCGATCTGCGCTTCGATGAGAACATCGGCGTCGGCGAAATCGACCGCGTGCGCGATTATCTCGACCAGTCGGACTCTGCGACGCAGGGCGATGGCGCGGCCCCTCGGAGCATAGTCTCTGCGGCTGAAAAATCGCTCGCCGCTTCATTGCTGCCGCGCTTCGCCGACGGATACAGGCAGATGCTCGGTCGGCGTTTTGACAAGGGAGTGGATTTGTCGGGCGGCGAATGGCAGAAGGTGGCGCTGGCGCGAGCTTACATGCGAGA
The DNA here is from genome assembly GCA_002483445.1 of Blastocatellia bacterium UBA7656. Lineage (GTDB taxonomy): Bacteria > Acidobacteriota > Blastocatellia > UBA7656 > UBA7656 > UBA7656. Next base: position 2,862 of record DLHY01000061.1, on the reverse strand, counting down.
TGCCGAGGCTTTGATACTGGACGAGCCTACGGCTTCGCTCGATGCGAGGGCCGAGTACGAAGTCTTCATTCGATTTTCAAGGCTGGTCGAAGGTAAGATGGCCATCATCATCTCGCATCGTTTCTCGACTGTGCGGATGGCAGACCGGATCATCGTTTTGAAGAACGGCAGCGTAGTCGAAGAAGGGACGCATGATGAACTGGTCCGTAGCGGCGGCCTCTATGCCGAGCTTTTCAGGATGCAGGCGGAAGGCTATCGCTGAGGCTCAATAAATAAAAAGGCAAAAACTTCATGCTCGCGCTGTTTTACTTTTTACTTTCAGGCGATAATGTGTCCGGCAGCGACTAAAGTTTCAATCGTTCGTTCCAGGTCTTTTTCTTCGACCAGCAGATAATCCGTATCGTAGGTCGAGATGGCGAATATGCTCACGCCCGCTGCGGCCAGCGGCGCGGTGAGAGAATTCAAAATGCCCGTCAGCGAAAAATCCAGCGGCCCTTCGACTCTGAAGCATCGCCAGTCGCGCTCGCAGCGGATGCCTTCAGGCGCTTCATCCTGCGCGCACATGATCGAAATCTCATCGGGGGTGCGAGTGATCGAAAAGAAATCGCCCGCCATTGCCCACTCAGGCAGTCGCGCGCCTGCATCAAGGCGACAGATGGCAAACGCGCCATCGAGTATCGAGAGCGTGAGATATATGTTTGTCACTGTTTTTCTCCGCGTGGTTTTTGCTCCTGAAGATATCGCCCGCGATCGCGTTCTATCCAGGCTTCAAGTTCGTGTGCGGCTTTTTCCAGTTCATCGCTGTTGATCAGCCCCCGCCGCAGGGCTTCGAAGAATGCCCGCGTGCGCATGTTGTAGGCCAGCTTGTCGTAAGAAGCATCGGTCGTGCCTTCGGGCGAAGACGCGAACAGTTTTTCATAAAGGGCGGCGAGTCGACTCTCGACTCCTCGAAGCGAGAGGCTGCACTTTCGCGCGATGGCCCAGTTCGAAAGTCCCAGCGCGAGATAGTACAAAGCTTCTGCTTCGAATTCGGTAAGCAGTGGCCGTTTGAACGAATCTTTGAAGGCCGGATCGATCATATCCGCGCCGTCTTCGAGTACGGCGGCGAGGAAGCGAAGAAAGCGCGACTCCGGGTTGTTCTTATCGATGAATCCGTAGGCTGGCGGCGGGTCTGTGGACTTGATGATTCGGCGAATCTCGTTGATGTAGATTTCGTGCGGGAACTGAGTCCAGAAAACTATTCGCGCCGCAGGGAAACCTTTCCAGATCGCGCGGGCTGCCTTGACGCCTGAAAGCCTGGGCATTTGAATATCCAGCACGCAGAGCGCGGGCTTGTGCTTGAGCGCGAGGGAGACAGTCTCTTCGCCATCGGATGATTCGATGACTGGGCAGTGCGAAGGAAACTCGCGCTCCAGAAGCTCGCGCAGATAGCGGCGCTGCGCCACATTGTCTTCAGCTATCAGAATCGCCATCTGTGTCAATTCTTTTCCTGATCAAATGAACCGTAAAAGGTATATCGAGCGCGCGGCCCTGAGATGTTCAGGCTCCATCCTTTGAAATCTTCTGTCGTAAGGCAGCGGTTGCCCCTTCCGTGCAGGATGAGCCGGAACTTCGTGCCTGGGGCGATGCCCTTTGCGAAAAAGCCCGTGCCGCTGCATTGTCCGCGCAGACGAAATTCTTTGTAGAGCAGAGGGCCGCCCGCGCCTCCTTCTTTTCCATCTCTGGGGTCGGTATGAAATCGCGTCGCTGTTGCGGGGAGAGTCAGCGCCAAAGCGCCAGTCTGTCCCGAATCGCTTTTGAAAGTCAACGTCCACTTGTTTCCGCTTCGTGACAGGGTCAGCTTGAAATCTTCCGACATCTCGTCTTCTTTAACACCCAACCCGGATATATCTTCAGGGAAGGCGGCGGTCGAATAAAGTTTCGCCGTCTGAGAAAACTTCAGTTGATTCAACTCATCCATCTCGAAGTCTGATAGCTTCGAGGCAGTCTCAGACCACTCGCCCCATTCTGCGCAGCAGGCGCACAGATTCGCTCTGGCAGGGATGGCAGATATCATCGCCATCGCGATGATACTCAATACGATCACTCGACCTGCTGAAGTCGCCATTTTCATATAATCTCAACTTTCGTTATTCACTTTTTCGCGTCAGCGTTTCAATCAATCGAAAGAACTCTCTGCGATAACTTCATCATCCCCGCCCTCCGGCTTGCGCGCAAGGGCAAGAGAGAAAACGAAAGACGGTTTCCCTGAGCCTCTGGCAAATAATCTCAGGGAGATCAAAGCACTCAGTTCGAAACAGCTTGTTGGCCCTCTCCCTCATGAAAAAAAGGAGGATCATTTCTGATCCTCCTTTTTCTGTGCCGTCAGCCAAAGCCAGGGTCATCCCCTCGCTCTGTCTTCTGGGTTTTTGCCTAGTTGCACGATCCGTTGACCTGGAATCCCGCAGACGGTCTCCCGCCTGGATTCGTTCCTATCAACAGACCAGGCAATCCACTGCATATCCCCTTCTTCACGATTGCTCGGTTGAAGGTGTTCGATCCAGTCTGCAACTGTGACAGCTTGACCTTCTTCGCTGTCTTGCCGCCGACCGTGAATTGGATACCTTCCTTGAAGTTTGTTCCAATCACTTCGAGCGATACCGATCCAGTCGAACTCCGCTGGACATTTACCGCAGTGATGACCGCGAGGTCTGCTCCAGGCTCAGGCGTTGTTGACGATGAACAGGTGAACGTCACCTGAATACCCTGCTCATTTCCTGTCGGACATCCTGCCGGTCTCGTGTCTGATGCCACAAGATTCCTGCTCGTTCCGTTCGGCCCACTCACGAAGATCATAAATGTCTTCCCTGCGTTGACCGTCCC